>CACYZM010000033.1 GCA_902778855.1 uncultured Bacteroidia bacterium | reverse complement strand
GACCCGTGACGGTGGCTACACCAAGAGCACGAAGACCGGTGCCGACCTCCTCGAGGAGATCTACACCTACCGTCGTATCGAGCTCTGGGGCGAAGGTCACCGCTTCCTCGACCTGAAGCGTCTCAACAGGGCTCTCGACCGTACCGGTGCCAACCACGTGCCGGCCGTCGCTTCGGTGATGCAGGTTCCTGCCGGTGACGAACGCTGGAAGTTCGCCATCCCGCAGGATGAGATCGATGCCAACGACCTGATCGATCCGAACATCAACAAGTAACAGGCACCAACCCATGATTTTCAGGGGAGGCGATTACGTCTCCCCTGATTTTTTTTCTTATATTTGCAGGATATGAAAGACGACGAGACCCTGAATATTCCTGACCACGACTACGGCGACGAGAGCATCGTCCACCTGGAAGACCTGGAACACATCCGGCTGCGTCCGGGTATGTACATCGGCCGCCTGGGCGACGGTACCGCGCCCAACGACGGCATGTACGTGCTGATGAAGGAAATCATCGACAACTCCATCGACGAATTCGCGATGGGCTACGGCAAGCTCATCCAGATCAAGATCGAGGACAAGATGATCTCCATCCGCGACTACGGCCGCGGCATCCCCTTCGGATTCAGCGAGAAAGACAAGACGCAGAACCTGCTCGACGCCGCGGTGAGCAAGCTCCACACCGGCGCCAAGTTCGACAACAAGACCTTCCAGAAATCGGTAGGTATGAACGGCGTCGGCCTGAAGGCCGCCAACGCCCTTTCCTCCCGGTTTACCGTCCAGTCTTTCCGGAACGGCGAAACGCTCGCCCTCGAATACGAAAAAGGCATTCTCGTCACGCCCGACTTCACCCCGAAACCCACGACGGAGAAAAACGGCACGCTCGTCACCTTCATCCCCGACGACACCCTCTTCGAGCCGTATGAGTACAACACCGAGTACATCGACACGATGCTGCGCAACTATGCGTACCTCAACGTCGGCCTGAAACTCACCTTCAACGGCCAGGAGTACAAGTCGGAGAACGGCCTGCTCGACCTGCTCAACGAGACCATCGACGAAGAGCCCCTCTATCCCCCGATCCACCTGAAGACGCAGGACATCGAGGTGGCCTTCACCCACGGCAGCGGCTACGGCGAAAACATCTACTCCTTCGTCAACGGCCAGAACACCACGCTGGGCGGCACGCACCTGGCGGCCTTCAAGGAAGCCATCGCCAAGGTGCTCAAGGATTTCTACAAGAAAGATTTCAATCCCGTGGACATCCGGCAGTCCATCATCGGTGCCGTGAGCGTCCGCATCCAGGAGCCCGAGTTCGAAGGCCAGACCAAGGTGCAGCTCGGCTCGAAATATATGTGGCAGAACAAGCAGGAAGGCACGCACGGCCCGACGCTCTCGAAGACAATGCTGGACTTCCTCTCCACCGACCTGGACAACTATCTGCATAAGAACCTCGACGTGGCCGACATCATCCTGGCCAAGATCCAGGATTCGGAAAAAGAGCGCAACGCCATCTCCTCCATCAGCAAGAAGACCAAGGCGCGCCTCAAGAAAGCCGCGGTCCACAACAAGAAACTGCGCGACTGCCGCATCCACTACGGCGACCGCAACCCGCTCGCCGAACAGAGCACCCTGTTCATCACCGAGGGTGACTCCGCCTCCGGCAGCATCACCAAGAGCCGCGACGCCAACACCCAGGCCGTGTTCAGCCTGATGGGCAAGCCGTTCAACTGCGCCAAGGCCTCCAAGAAAGACCTCTACGCCGAAAAGAACGTGGAGCTCGCCCTGCTTCAGTCGGCCCTGGGCATCGAAGACGGGCCGGAAGGCCTCCGTTACAACAACATCGTCATCGCGACCGATGCCGATGTCGACGGTATGCACATCCGCCTGCTGATGCTTACCTTCTTCCTGAAATTCTACCCCGACGTGGTCCGCGCCGGGCACCTGTATATCCTGCAGACCCCCCTCTTCCGCGTGCGCGACAAGAAGAGCAACGTGTATTGCTACAGTTCCGCCGAAAAGGAAACCGCCCTCAAGAAAATGGGCCGCAGCGCCGAAATCACGCGCTTCAAAGGCCTCGGCGAGATTTCGCCCGACGAGTTCAAGGGCTTCATCGGCGAGGATATCCGCCTGGAGATGGTGCACCTGACCAGCGAAGACAAGATCGCCGACATCATCCAGTTCTATATGGGCGACAACACGCCCGTCCGCCAGAAGTTCATCCGGACGAACCTCCGCAGCGACATCGACAATACCGAGGAGGCGCAGTAATGAAACCCGCTACCGCCCGCTGGATCCTGACCCGGCTCTACAAATTCACCATCGTGGACCCCGACCTTCCGCCGGAGCCCAAGCACATCATCCTGGGCGTGCCGCACACTTCCATCCACGATTTCATCGTGGCCTGGCTCTACGACCGCTCGATCGGCGGCCATCCGCGGGTAATGATCAAGCAGGAATTCTTCTTCTGGCCGCTGGGGCCGTTCCTGCGCGCCATCGGCGCCATTCCGGTCGACCGCAAGAACCCCGTCCGCATCACCAAGCAGGTGATCGACGCTGTGGCTGAAAGCGAGACCTTCCACCTGTGCATCGCGCCGGAAGGCACCCGCAAACCCGTGAAACGCTGGAAAACCGGCTTCCACACCTTCGCCAAGGCAGCCAATATGCCCGTCTATCTGGGCTTCTTCGACTGGGGGAAGAAAGAGATCGGCCACGGCCCGCGCTACGAATGCACCGACGACGCGATGGCCGACCTCCGCGCCATCCAGCAGTTCTATAAAGAAAAAGGCGTCCAGGGCAAGCACCCCGGACACCTGGAGTATCTCGACTAAAAAGGTTGGCCGGCGGCCAACCTTTTTTATTTCTGCCGCACAAAGACCTGCAGGATGCAGCCCGTATAGTCGAAGTGGCTGCGGAGCTTGTTTTCCAGGAAACGCTTGTAAGGATCGCGGATGTACTGCGGCAGGTTGCAGAAGAACGCGAAGCTCGGCGAAGGCGTGGGGAGCTGGGTGATGTACTTGATCTTGATGTACTTGCCCTTCCAGGCCGGCGGCGGATAGTTCTCGATTTCGGGCAGCATCACCTCGTTGAGCTGCGAGGTGGGGATGCGGCGGGAGTAGTTGGCGAACACGTGTTCGGCAGCCTCCAGTACGTCCATGATGCGTTGCTTGTTCGTGGCCGAGGTGAAAACAATCGGAATGTCGCTGGTGGGCGCAATCCGCTTTTCGATGGCGGCCTTGTATTCCTTCATCGTATTGGACGTCTTGTTGGGCACGAGGTCCCATTTGTTGACCACGATGACGCAGCCTTTCTTGTTGCGGATGATCAGGTTGAAGATGGCCATGTCCTGCGCTTCGATGCCGCTGGTGGCGTCGATCATCAGGATGCAGACGTCGGAGTTCTCGATGGCGCGGATGGAACGAAGCACGCTGTAGAATTCGAGGTCTTCGTTGACCTTGGCCTTCTTGCGCAGGCCGGCGGTGTCGACGATCATGAATTCGTGGCCGAACTTGTTGTAGTGCGAGGCGATGGCGTCGCGGGTGGTGCCGGCCACGGGGGTGACGATGTTGCGCTCTTCGCCCAGCAGGGCGTTGGTCAGCGACGATTTGCCGACGTTCGGCTTGCCGACGATGGTGAAGCGGGGCAGCCCTTCATAGGGATCTTCCACGTCGCGGGTCTCCTTCGGGAGGCGCTCCACGACCAGGTCGAGCAGGTCGCCGGTGCCGCTGCCGGTGGCGGCGGAGATGGACATCGGGTCGCCGAGGCCCAGGCCGTAGAACTGATAGCTGTCGTACATCTTGTCGCCGGTGTCCACCTTGTTGACGGTCAGGATGACGGGCTTCTTGCAGCGCCGGAGGATGTCGGCGATCTCCTCGTCGAAGTCGGTGATACCGGTGGCTGCCTCGACCATAAAGAGCACGAGGTCGCACTCCTCGATGGCGATCAGCACCTGCTTGCGGATCTCCCCTTCGAAGACGTCTTCGCTGTTCGACGTGAAACCGCCCGTGTCGACCACCGAGAACTCGTGGCCGCACCATTCGCACTTGCCGTAATGGCGGTCGCGGGTCACGCCCGCCGTTTCGTCGACAATGGCCTGGCGGTTGCCCACCAGCCGGTTGAACAAAGTCGATTTGCCCACATTCGGGCGTCCTACGATAGCTACCAGATTCATAGTGTCATTGTTTTAGATGGAAGGGGTGGCGTAGGCCACGACGTCGGCGGCGGTGATTTCGGGGCCGCAGAGGATCATCAGGCGTTCGGCGACGTTGCGCAGTTCGCGGATGTTGCCGGTCCAGGGGAGTTTCTGGAGTTCGGCGATGGCTTCGGGCGTCACTTTCTTGCGGGCCATGCCGCTTTCCTTGCAGATCTGGTCGATGAAATAGTTCATCAGCACCGGAATGTCTTCCAGCCGCTCCCGCAAGGCGGGGACGTGGAGCACGATGACGCTCAGGCGGTGGTAGAGGTCTTCGCGGAAGGTGCCTTTCGCGATTTCTTCCGTCAGGTTCTTGTTGGTGGCGGCTACGACGCGCACATCGACCGTGATGTCTTTGTCGCTGCCCACGCGGGAGAGTTTCTTCTCCTGCAGGACGCGGAGCACCTTGGCCTGGGCGGCGAGGCTCATGTCGCCGATCTCGTCGAGGAAGAGCGTACCGCCTTCCGCCTGCTCGAATTTGCCTTTGTGCTGCTTGATGGCCGATGTGAAGGCGCCTTTCTCGTGGCCGAAGAGCTCGCTCTCGATGAGTTCGCTCGGGATGGCGGCGCAGTTGACTTCGATGAAGGGTGCGGATGCGCGCTGGCTCTTGTCGTGCAGCCGGCGGGCCACCAGCTCCTTGCCGGTGCCGTTGGCGCCCATGATCAGGACGCGGGCATCGGTGGCGGCCACGCGGTCGACGATTTCCTTGATGTGCGCAATGGCGGGAGAGTTGCCCACGATTTCGTATTTGCTCTGGATCTTTTTCTTGAGGCTGACCGTTTCCTTGACCAGCGTGGTCTTGTCGGTGGCATTTTTCAGGGTGATCAGGATGCGGTTCAGGTCGAGCGGCTTCTGGATAAAGTCGTAGGCCCCTTTCTTGATGCATTTGACCGCGGTGTCGATGTCGCCGTGACCGGAAATCATGATGATCGACGATTCGCAGCCGGCCTGCACGAGGGTGTCGAGCACCTCGTTGCCGTCCATCACGGGCATCTTGATGTCGCAGAAGATGGCGTCGAAGCTGTCGGCGAGGGCTTTGTCGACGCCTTGCTTCCCGTCTTCGGCCGTCACGACCTCGTGGCCTTCGAACTCGAGGATTTCCTTGAGCGTATTGCGGATACTCCGTTCGTCGTCGATGATCAGGACCTTCATGGCAAATACTATTTTACGGTATGAATTGCAAAGATAGCCATAAATTCTTATTTTTGTAGGAACTCATTCCCAAGCTATGACCAAACTCATCATCGCCATCGACGGCTATTCCTCCACGGGCAAAGGCACTTTCGCCGTGGAAATCGCCCGTCGCCTGGGCATCCTGTATCTCGACAGCGGCGCCCTGTACCGGACCGTCACGCTTTACGCCCTCCGCAACGGCCAGATCGAATGGAACGGAGCCATCCTCGAAAAAGCGCTCCAGGAAGATATCCTGCTGGGCAAGATCGACATCTCCGTCCTGCCGAAGGAAGACGGTTCCATGCGGGTGTTCCTCGACGGAGAAGACGTCTCCGCCAAAATCCGCGAACTGGAAGTGGCGCGCAACGTCAGCGCCATCGCCACGCTGCCCTTCGTGCGCAATTTCGTGGACGAGCAGCTGCACCGGCTGGGTGCCGGCGGCTGTGTGATGGACGGCCGCGACATCGGGACCGCCGTTTTCCCGAACGCCGACCTGAAGATCTTTATGACCGCCGATGCCGAGATCCGCGCCCAGCGCCGCGTCAAGCAGATGGAAGAAGCCGGGCAGCATCCCGATTTCGACGAGATCCTCAAGAATGTCCAGGAGCGCGACTACATCGATTCCCACCGGGCCATGAATCCGCTGCGCCAGGCCGAGGACGCCATCGTCCTCGACAACAGCCATATGACCGTGGAAGAGCAGATGGTCTGGCTCGACGGCATCCTGCAGGAGCGGTTCAACCTGAGGGTCCTATGAGACTCACCCTGGAAATCGATCCCCGCTCCGGATTCTGCCCCGGCGTGATCCGCGCCGTCGAGCAGGCCGAAAACTACTTGAAATTCAACCGGCGCCTCTGCTCGCTGGGCGCCATTGTCCACAATACCGCGGAGCTGGAACGGCTCCAGGGGAAAGGGCTCGAGATCGTCTCCCTCGACGAGATGGCGCAGTTGCGCCACGACGTGGTGCTCATCCGGGCCCACGGCGAGCCGCCCGAGACCTATGCGCTGGCCCGCGCCAACGATCTGCAGGTGATCGACTGCACCTGCCCCGTGGTCCTCAAGCTCCAGCAACGCGTCCACGAGACCTGGCTCCGCCTCCGTCCGACCGGCGGACAGGTGGTGATCTTCGGCCGGAAAGGCCACGCCGAGGTGAACGGTCTGGTGGGCCAGACCGATGGCGAAGCGATCGTCGTGGGTGATGTGGAAGAAGCCCGGGCGCTCGATTTCTCGCGCCCCGTAGCCCTGTTCTCCCAGACGACCCGCGACCCCGGCGACTTCCAGCGGCTGGCGGAATTCATCCGCTCCCAATGCCCCGGCGCCGAAGTTTATGATACCATCTGCCGCCAGGTGGTCCAGCGCCACAAGTCGCTCGTGGCCTTCGCGCGGGAGCACGACGTAATCCTCTTCGTCAGCGGCCGGGAGAGTTCCAACGGGAAGGTGCTCTACGAACTTTGCCGCAGCGTCAACCCCCGGACCTATCGGCTCGAAACGGCCGACCAGACCGATCTGGCCTGGTTCCGCGACGGCGACAAGGTGGGCATCTGCGGCGCTACTTCCACGCCGCAGTGGCAGTTAGAAGAAATTTTTATATATTTGCAGGCTGCAACGCAAAACGACTAATAATCAAACAACGATACACTTATGGCAACTACCGCTGATTTCAAGAACGGACTCTACCTCGATTTCGAAGGAAAACCCTGCTCGATCGTATGGTTCCAGCACGTCAAACCGGGCAAAGGCCCCGCTTTCGTCAAATCCAAACTCCGCAACCTCGAGAACGGCCGCATCCTGGAGAAAACCTGGAACGCCGGTGAAAAAATCGACGTCATCACCGTCGAACATCGCGAGTATCAGTACCTCTATGCGGAAGAGGACGGCTTCAACTTCATGAACAACGAGACCTTCGACCAGATCAAACTGGAGAAAGACATCGTGGAGAACGCCGACCTGATGAAAGAAGGCCAGATCGTCCAGATGGTCTTCCACGTAGACGGTGAAGAGGAACGCTGCCTTACCTGCGAGCTTCCCACTTACGTCGAACTGGAGGTCACCTACACCGAGCCCGCCGTCAAGGGCAATACCGCCTCGACCAACGCCCTGAAGGAAGCCACCCTCGAAACCGGCGCCATCATCATGGTTCCCCTGTTCATCAACCAGGGCGACAAGATCCGTGTCAACACCACCGACCGGTCCTATGGCGAACGTGTGAAATAAGTCCGACCACCATGAGAAAGGCATTTCTCGCCCTGATGTCCACACTCGCACTCTGCGCGTGTGGACATTCTGTTTCCGGCGACCCCACCCTCGACATCACGGATGCGGAGCGCGACGCCCGCATCGCCCTCGATTTTTCGCGCGACAGCGCCTGGATCGTGAATTATCTGCAGCCCTACTATCCCGAACTGACGGAAGCGCAGGTATCGGCGTGGGAGGCTTCGAAAGCGCTGGAAGGCCGCGTCATCGACGGCCAGAAGCGCTATTTCCGCAATGCCGGACGCAACCTGTTCCGCATCGACCCTGAAGCCCGCAAGGTCTTTGAAGCCGTCAACGGCGTTACCCGCGACGTGGAAGACGTCTATCTCGACGACTACAACCGCGCGGTCATCGCCACGGTCCGCCAGACGGGCGAGAACCTGGTGATGCCCGTCAAATTCACCATCCGCTACGAACTCACCGTCAAGCCCGACGCGGTGCCGGCCGGCGAGACTGTCCGCGCCTGGATGCCCTACCCGCGGGAAGACCAGAACAGCATGACCGACGTCAAGCTGATCGCCGCCTCCGAAGACGACTACATCATCGCGCCCGACAAGATGGAGCACAAGAGCATCTATATGGAAAAGAAGGCCGAAGCCGGTCAGCCGACCGTCTTCAGCTACACCTTCTCCTTCACCGGGTTCAACGAGTGGTATGACTTCTCACCGGAAGACTGCAAGCCTTACGACAAGGATTCGGAACTCTACAAGACCTATACGGCCGAACGCAAGACCCACATCGTCTTCACCGACCGCATCAAGGCCCTGGCCGACTCGCTGACGGCCGGCATCGAGAACCCGTACCTGAAGGCGAAGAGCATCTACGGCTGGATCGTCGACAACTTTCCCTGGGCCAGCGCCCGCGAATACTCCACCCTCGAGAACATCCCGATGTATGTACTGGAGAACAAGCACGGCGACTGCGGCCAGGTGGGCCTGCTGCTCGTGACCCTTTGCCGTGCGGCCGGCATCCCCGCCCGCTGGCAGAGCGGCTGGATGCTGCATCCCGGTGCCGTCAACATGCACGACTGGAGCGAGATCTATTATGAGGGAATCGGCTGGGTGCCGACCGACGTGTCGTTCGGCCGCGGCCGCGACGGCGTGAAGGACATCGAAGAGGAATACACTTTCTTTACCAAAGGCCTCGACGCCTACCGCCTGATCTGCAACAGCGACTACTCGGGCCGTTTCTATCCGCCCAAGCAGTTCATCCGCAGCGAAACGGTGGACTTCCAGCGCGGCGAAGTGGAATGGGCCGGCGGAAACCTCTACTTCAATCAGTGGAGCGGCTGGATCGAAGAAATCGAATATAAATAATCAGGCCCGCGAGTAAGCGGCCGGCAGCACGATGGTGAAGCGGGCGCCGCCCAGGTCGGAACGACTATAGGCGATCGTGCCCTGGCTTTGCTCGATGATGCTGCGGCAGATAGCCAGCCCGAGGCCGGTGCCGGTTTTCTTGGTCGTGAAATTCGGCTTGAAGAGTTTCGACAGGTCTTCCTCGCTCACACCTGGGCCGTTGTCTTCCACGTCGATCTGCCAGGCTTTGCCTTCCTGGGCCGGAGACAGGAAAATCCGGACCCGGCCGCCCGCCTGGCCAGCGCTGTCGATGGCCTGGATGGCGTTGGTGATGAGGTTGACGAACACGCGGCCCAGCTGGCTGCGACGGGCGTCCACGGCGGCTTCGCCGGCCCCTTCGCGGCAGTATTCGATCTGCACGTCTTCGCGGTTGTCGAAGAATTCCTTCTGTTCGGCGATCAGTTCATCCAGATCGACCCGCGTGATCTCCTCGCTGAAGAAACGGGCGAAGGAGGAGAATTCGGTGGCCGTCTGCGACAGCGTGTCGATCTGCTCCAGCAGCGACTTGCTGACGCTCTCCAGCTTTTCTTCCCAGCCCGGAACGCCGGCCTCCTTCATCTTCATCAGATACTGGATGCTGAGCTTCATCGGCGTGAGCGGGTTCTTGATTTCGTGGGCGATCTGCCGGGCCATTTCCTTCCAGGCCTGCTCACGCTCGTTCTGCGCAAGCTGCCGGGTACTCTCTTCCAGGTCTTCCACCATCTTGTTGTAGGCGCTAATCAGCACGCCCAGCTCGTCTTTCGTGTTGCGGTAGCGGATGCGGCGGTTGCCGGTCAGGGCCAGCGACTCGATGCGGTCGCGGATCTCCACCAGCGGGCGGGAGATCGAGTTGGAGATGATGGCGCCCAGCGCGATGGCCGCGATCAGCAACAGCAGATAGATGTTGATGACGGCCGAAATGGTCGAAGCCGTCGCATCGGCCACGTCACGACTCCGGATGAAATGGGGTACGCTTGCGATGGCCACCATCGTACCGTCGCCGTTGAACACGGGTTCGTAGATGTCGTAGAAACGAATGCCGGCGATGTTCTCCATATCGACGAAGCGGAGCTGCCGCTCCTTGACGATCTGGCGGAACGCCCGGTTGTTCATCCGTTTGCCGACCAGGAACTGGTCGAAGAGTTCGGGCTTGGTGGAGCGGATCAGTTCGCCGTGGACGTTGTAGAGGTTCAGGTCGCTGCGCGTGATGCGGGCGAACTCGTCCATCGCCGCGTACAATTCGGGCGTGTTGAGTTCATTGTACCGCAGAGCATATTTGCAGGGCTCGGACAGCGACGTCTGGGCGGCCGCCATCACGCCGTCCATCGCCTCCCGGGCATTCCCGTTGTTAAGCCGCATGACATAAACCACGCTGCCGATACCGATCGTACTGAGGGCCAAGACCATGGAGATGATGATCAACAGCGTTATCTTCCGCTTGAGCGAATGCTTCGGCAGGTTGAACAGCTTGTCTTTCCGCCAGCGGCGGGTGAACACCAGCAGGAACAATCCGAAGAACAGACCCAGGTAAGAGAACGAAATCAGACGCGGCAGCAGCGGGCGCTTGGGACGCGACATTACCACGATGTCTTCGTCGGAAAGCCGGTTGACGAAATGGATATAGCCGCCCTTGTTGACCATCTGATAGCCGGGCGCATAACCGACAGGCGGGTTGACGGGATAGTCATAGTTACCGCCGTAGGCGACCAGCCGATCGTCTGAATAGCGGGCATACGAATAGAAACGCGGCAGCACGGTGGCCGTACCCGTGCGGGACGTGATCGCATCGAACGGGTTAAGCAGCACGTCGTTCTTGAATTTCGACTCGAGTTCCAGGAACAGGCGGGAGACCGCCGAGGTCGAGGGGTCGAAATAGGTGAACATCCCCAGGTACGAAGACAGGCCGTTGTAGTTATGCAGGTAGTAGATGTTGGAACCGTTCGCCAGCGCGACGCCGTATTCCTTGATCATATTCTCGTAGAAGGGGAAACAGCCCATCGGATCCGTGCCCTGCCCCAGCGTGATCAGGTTGTTGGGCGTACAGATGGTCAGGGTAATGTTGTAATTGTGGACCACGTCACTGTAGAGATAGCGCTCCATGAGCCGGTTCCGGATCAGATCCGAGGCATTGACGGAAGTCAGGACCGACAGGAAAGGGTCGTTCTGGATCTGCGGCTCCACCTCGCGCAGGAACATCTCGAGCGAAAGGTCGCGCTCGATGTTCAGCTTGCTGGTGTTGACCCGGTTGCTCTCGTATTCCTTGACCAGGCCGTACCGGTTGATCGAGACTTCGCAGTACAAGGCGATGATCAGGATATAGATCGACAGGAAAGTCCAGGAGAAGAGATTGATGCGGGCGTCGCGCCGCACGATCATCACCACCAGGTAGATCTGGTAGATCAGGGCAAGGAAGAGCATCGCGAACGACAGGTACACCAGCACGCCGTAGAGATTGAAATCGGCCAGGCGGTAAGGCTCCAGCGTGATCCCGGAATTCAGCAGCAGCGACCGCAGCACGAAATGGATGTAACCCGCCAGACCCAGGCCGGCCAGGATCAGCAGGGCGATGCCGAATCCCCTGCGCCCCGGCGAGAACGACTCCATGCGCTTATGGATGCGATAACGCATCACGAACAGGGAGTAGAAGGCCAGCGCCACGACCACGTTGTTGAGCAGCAGGCTGCCCAGCGAATTGAAGATCGTCGTGTCGGCATAGAGCACCGGCGAGAAGAGTTCGCCCGTCGCATAGCCCTTGCCGACATAGTAATGCGCCAGGAACCGCACGACGGCGAGAACGCCCAGGATGAGCCAGAAAGTGCGCCAGGTATGATACCGGGAATGGTAGATGAATGCGGCGGCGACCATCAGCGCGAAAGCGATCCAGCGGAGCGGCATGTTGCCGTGGCCGGGCGTCGGCGGCAAGAGGGGAACTACCGAGAACAAAGGTTCGTTTTCGATGCCGTAGACGATGGCCCTGTCGTCATCGTTGATGGCCACGGTCGTGTAGCCGTCGCTCATCCGCAGGTGCCGGTTGACAACGTTCGGGATCGTACTGCCCGGATATTCGGTCTTGACGAGGATGCCCGTCACCACCTTGAACGTGTGGTCTTCGGAGAAATGGGTGGTCACCACGTACCACGCGGAGCCCAGGTTCACATACTTTTCGTGGAGCCCGATGTAGGCCAGCGGCGTCGCATAGAGGTTGCGGTTGCTCATATACTGCAGCCGGTACGAGTACGGATACACATCCACTTCGTCGTTGCTGATCGGGAACTGGTGGGTCCAGCTCTTCATCGTATCGGACTGGTAGCAGTACAGCACGATGTCATCGGGCAGGTCATCGAAGTCGATCCAGTCCTGGTCGGCGGCCTGCAAGGCCAGATAGGTATAACGCTCGGCGATCTGCTCCCGCTTGTGCAGGGCGCGCTCCACCCGGTTCTTCTGACGGCGAAGCCGCGCTCCGTAGTCGGGGCGGATATAGGAAAGGCCCAGGATCAGGATGGCCACAAGAAAGACCACCTGGCAACCATAGCGTACCAGGATGCGTCCGCTCCGTCTCCAAAACCGTGTCAACGCGCTCATTCGTGATGATAATGTTCGCCCCGGATGATGGTGAAGGCCCGATACAACTGTTCCAAAAAGACCACCCGCACCAGCTGGTGGGAGAAAGTCATCGGTGAAAGCGAAAGGCGCTCATCGGCCCGGGCCAGGACATCCTGCGGAAAGCCGTAGGGACCGCCGATCGCAAAGACCAGATCCTTGGGGAGATGCGCGGCCTTCTGCTCCAAATTCCGTGCCCAATCGACCGAACTGAAGAACGCGCCGCGCTCATCGAGCAACACCAGATGGTCGGTGCTGCGCAACGATTTGAGAATCTGGGTCTCATCGCGCAGTTCGACCAGCTCGAACGGGACGTAATGCCGGATCCGGTCGACATACACGTCGATGCCCTGCCGGATCCACGGATCCGTCGTCTTTCCGGAAAAAAGCACTTTGACTTTCATTGGCTCGATTTTTGAATATATCGCTGGTCGTCAAAAACACATTGAAGGATGAAAAAAGTACTCTGGTTCGCAGCCTTGTGTTTCTTGTTCCTGACCGCGGGGCCGTCCTCCGCCCAGGATGGCAGCCAGGACGTCTTTACGCCGATCGGAAAATACATCCAGGGAGGAGACTATGAAAAGCTCTCCGCCTGGTTCGCCGACAACCTCGAACTCGATATGCTGGGCGCCGTCAACAACTGCACCCGCAACCAGGCCCGGCTGATCATGAAGAATTTCTTCTCCAAATACACCCCCAAGAAGTTCAGCATCATCCACAAGAGCGGCAAGGCGCCCATGAAATATGCCGTCGGCTCCCTCAGCGCGGGAGGCGAACGCTTCCGCGTGATCCTTTACGTCAAGACGACGGACACCGACAGCCATATCGAACAGCTCAAGGTCGAACGCGAGTGATCTCCCAGGTCCCCACGACGGTCCCCTGACCGCCGCACTGGGTAATCGGAACCATACGCCCGTCAAGGTCCTGCACCTGGCGGGCTTCTTTTAAGTATGTATGGCTGTGCCCGCCGATCACGATGTCGAGATTGCGGGAGTTCTCCACCATCACCACGTCGGAAGGCCGCTCCACCGAGCCGCCTTCATAACCGAAATGCGACAGCAGGATCACCAGGTCGCAGTGCCGGCGGTTTTTCAGGTAGTCCGCCCATTTGTTGACCTCCTCGATGGCGTTGAGCCGGACGATCCCGTCGAGATGCGACTTGAGCACGACGCCTTCCAGATAGGAGGTCGTGCCGATAATGCCGATCTTCATGCCGCCGCGGCGCACGATCACGTAGGGTTTCACCCGACCTTCCAGCGGGGTGCCCGTAAAGTCGTAGTTGCAGGTGACCACCTTGTGGCGGCACTTGCGGAGGCGGCGGGCCAGGTCTGCCTGCCCGTTGTCGAACTCGTGGTTGCCCAGGGCCATCACATCGTAGCCCATCATATTGACCAGTTCGACCTCCAGGTCGCCGTGGGCCACCGTATAGTACGGCGTGCCCTGGTTGAAGTCGCCCGCATCGAGCAGCAGCACCTTGCGCTTGCCATACTTCCCGCGGATGCTGTCGATGTACTGGAGCCGGCGTTCCACGCCGCCCAGGCCTTTGTTGCGTCCCACGCGGATGGGCTCGATCTGGCTGTGGGTATCGTTCGTATGGAGGATCACCAGATCCTGGGCCTGCAGGCCGGTTGCGGCAAACAGCGCCGCAAGCGCGATGATCAGCATTCGTTTCATACCTATCTCCTCCTTTCCTGATAATCGTAATCCTTGATGCGGCCATCGGTGGAAAGCACGATCTTCTCGCCGCGGGCCATCTGTTCGCGAAGATACTCACAGATGGCGTCCCGGATCCAGACGTCCGTATCCTTCCGGTTGAACGCCACGTCGGAGAGCACGACGCCGTCGCCGCCGTCCATCAGGAAATTGATGGTGGCGAACTTGTAGACGCGGTCATCGTCGATCGGCGCGCCGTCCACGAAAAGCTTGAGGGGTTTCCGGTCCTTGACTTCGATCTCCACGTTGCTCAGGCACTCGAGCCGGCCACGCGACACCCGGTGTTCCAGGAAGCGGCGCAGGTCGGAGCCCTTGATGTCGAAGGTCACCAGATAGTTGTCGAAGGGAAAGATCGAGAAAATGTCATAGACACGCACGGCGCCCTTGGGCAGGCTGGTGCGGATGCCGCCGAAATTGGTCAGGGCGATGTCCACCTTCTCGCCGGTCTTCTTTTCGGCGATGGCCTTGATCACGTCGACGGCGAAATTCGACAGCGGGCTCTCCGGCGGACGGGCGGAATACTCGTCTTCGGAATAGCCGACGATCTCCTGCAGGGGTTCCACCTGCGGGCTGTACTTGGCGATGATCTCCGTGGCCCGGAGGTCGCGGATGTCATCGAACGTGGAATCGATGGACACGGGCGTCCATTTCCAGGTGAATGACTGCGCACCGGCCGTGCAGGCCAGTGCGAGGATCACGAGGGAAAGCATTATGCTTTTTTTCATATCCGAAAAAATCAGTCTTTGAGTTTCATCCACTTGAGCAGGTCCTTGAACGAGGATTTCTTGCCGTAGGTCAGGATGCCGACCTTGTAGATCTTGGCGGAGAGCCAGGCCGTGGCCAGGAAGGTCAGCAGCAGCAGCAGGATCGAAAGCAGGAGCTGCCAGCCGGGCACGGTGCCGAACGGGATGCGGGCCAGCATCACCATCGGCGAAGTCCACGGGATGATGGACGTCCACACCGACAGGGCGCTGTTGGGATGCTCGAAGGTATGGAGCATGATGAACAGGCCGATGATCAGCGGAATCGTGATCGGCAGCTGGAGCTGGTTGGTGTCGGCCTCATTGTCGACGGCCGCACCGATGGCGGCAAACATCGAAGCATAGAGCAGATACCCCAGCAGGAAATAGATCAGGAAGCAGCCGATGAGGTAGCCCCAGTTCAGGTCTTTGATCTGGCCGAGGATCTTGACGAAGCCCGATGCGTCGGGATCGGAGCCGGCCGCCTCGAGGATGGACGTCACATCGGCGGTGCCGATGTTGCCGTCCTGGCCGGCGACCGCCACCGCCTGCTCCATGCCACCCATGCTCTGGAGGAGCTTCGGGCCTGCGAAAGCGTTGACGGCGGTCACGATGACCAGCGTCAGGGCGATCCAGATGAAGAACTGCGTGAGGGCCACGAGCGCCACGCCGATGATCTTGCCCATCATCAGCTCCACGCTCTTGACCGACGAGACGATGACTTCCACCACACGGCTGCTCTTCTCGTCGATGACGCTGCGCATGACCATCGTGCCGAACATAAAGACGAACATATAGATCATGAAGCTCATCAGATAGGCCAGCACCATATAGATCTCCACGCTGTCTTCCTTCGCGTCGCCGTCGTTGGTCAGGGTCATGGAGTTGACCTTGATGTCGGTCTTGACGTCGGAGAGGATCTCGTCGAGGTCGCGGATGTCATACTGGGCAAGCTTGCGGGTCTCCACGGCCTTGTTCGCAGCGCGGCTGATGGCATTTTTCAAATCCATGTTGAGCGGTTCCTTCGAGTAGGAGACCACCGAGACCTCGCCTTTCTCGTCGAGGGGCGAGATGCCGACAATCGCGTAATAATCGAGGTCGTCGAAGATTTCGCGGAGCAGGTCGACCGTCTCGCCTTCGGTGCCCATCACATAGGTGGTGTGCTCGCTGTTCTCGAGATAGGGGGCGACGATGCCCGACTCGTCGATGACCTTGACTTTCTGGTTGTCATTGCCGCTGAAGAGCATGATCAGCGCCGGGACGCAAATCAGCAGGGCCATGCCGATCGGGGTGAGCAGCGTGGTCAGGATGAAGGACTTCTTGCGGACGCGGGTGGTGTATTCGTGACTGATGACGATACCGACTTTTTTCCAGTTCATGGCCTTTCCTCCTATTTTGCGGTTACCAGTTTAATGAAAATGTCGTTCATGCGCGGGATCAGTTCCCGGTACGACATGATATCGGCGGCGGCGACCAGCTCGGTCAGCACTTCGCGCGAGCCGCAGCCCGGCGTGATGTCGAGCACGGCGCGGCGGTTGGCCTTCTGTTCTTCATCCGAGAAGATGGTGTAGGCCGTTCCGGCCGGAAGCGGTTCCGCGCTGCGGTAAAGCACTTCCACCTGGTTGGAGCCGTATTCGCGCCGGATGGCGTCGGTGTCGCCGGTCACGATCAGGTGCGATTTGTTGATCAGGGCGATGTTGTCGCAGAGTTCCTCGACCGATTCCATGTTGTGGGTCGAGAGGATGATGGTAGTCCCTTCGTCGCGGAGGCGGAGGATTTCGTCGCGGATCATCTGGGCGTTGACCGGGTCGAAGCCCGAGAAAGGTTCGTCGAGGATCAGGAGCCGGGGCCGGTGCAGGACGGTGGTGATGAACTGGACTTTCTGGGCCATGCCCTTGGACAGTTCTTCGACTTTTTTGTCCCACCAGCTCTGGATGCCGAAGCGGATGAACCATTTTTTGAGTTCGGCGGTGGCCGCGGCCGTGCTCATGCCCTTGAGGCGGGCCAGGTAGATCGACTGCTCCCCTACTTTCATTTTCTTGAAGAGGCCGCGCTCTTCCGGCAGGTAGCCGATGGCGCGGACGTCCTCGTCGGTCACGTGTTTGCCGTCGAGGATCACTTCACCCGCGGAGGGGATGGTAATGCGGTTGATGATGCGGATCAGGGTCGTCTTTCCCGCTCCGTTCGGCCCCAGCAAGCCGAAGATTTTTCCCGCAGGGACAGTCACCGACACGTCGTCGAGCGCCTTGAATTCCCCGAAGGCCTTGGTAATGTGTTTACACTCTAACATATTTCTTGTTATTCTATCTTTTTCTCGTTTTGCGGCGGTCCTGCCGCTCCACCAGGCCCTCACACGGACCGCCTCTGTCATACCCGGCTTGTCTCCATCTTAACTTACAAATATAGTGTTTCTCGATTTTTTCTGCAAATATAAAAATTTTTATTGAGATACAATATATTTTTTCAATTTTTCAATATTTTCTTGGGAAAGGACGCGTTCGGTGGCGAGATCGGGGAGGGTCCAGCGAGTGGAGTCGTAGAGTTCGCGATAGCGGACGATGCTGCGGGCGCCTTTGGGGCCGAGGTACGGGTGGCGGGCCAGGACGGTATCGCTGGCGTGCCAGAGGTCGAGGCGGCAGATGCGGGAGGCGTCGACGGTGATTCCGTCGGCGAAGCCGGCGTAGCGCTCCGCGTCGATGCCGTCGATTTCCAGCAGCTGTTCCGGGGCGACGAAGCCGCCCAGGCGGTCGCGGTAATCGAGAATTTTGCGGGCATACCACGGCCCGATGCCGCGGAGCGACACCAGGGCCGTACTGTCGGCGCCGTTCAATTCGAGTTTGGCGATTTCGATATAGGGTTCAAGGCGGGCGAAGAGCGTGTCGGAGACCACGTACATTTTCTGGAAGTCCGCTTTGCTGCGGAAGCGGCCGCCTTTTTCGCGGTAGTTTTCTATCGACTGCGCCTGCCGCTCGCTCAGCCCCAGCCGCTGGAGGTCCGCCACCGACACCGTATTGGGATCAAAAGCAAATGATTCATACGAACGCTCCGGCTCCCGGGGCCGCGTCCGTTTCGGCGCCGCGGCCGATGCCGGACGCTCGTATCCGCCATACTTCGAGCGCTTCGGAGCCGGGGGTGACGCCGCAGGCTTCACCTGCGGCACGCTGTCCGCAACGCTTTGCGCAACCTCCGGCTCGACCGGACTCTCAGCCGGTCGTTCGACCACTTTTACGACAAACAGGGCTAATTGAAATCCCAGGATCAGGAAAACGAGCGCCACCAGGCCCGACGCCGCACTCTTCGACAGTTTTTCTTGCTTCTCCCGCCTCATCGCACACAAATTTAGACGGGCGGAAGCCTGCAAAAATCCTGCCTACGCGCCTTTCACCAGCAGGACGATCTCGCCCTTGGGCGGATTGGCGCTGAAATGGTCGAAAAGTTCCTGCAGCGTGCCGCGATGCGTGGTATCGTGCAGCTTGGAGATCTCCCGGGAGACGGAAGCGGGGCGGTCGGGACCGAACACCTCGATGAACTGGCCCAGCGTCTTGACCAGGCGGAAAGGCGACTCGTAGAAAATCAGGGTCCGGTGCTCCGTGGCAAGCTCAGCCAGACGCGTCTGCCGCCCTTTCTTCACCGGCAGGAAGCCCTCGAAGCAGAAGCGGTCGCACGGGAAGCCCGAATTCACCAGGGCCGGCACGAAGGCCGTGGCGCCGGGAAGGGTCTCCACCTCGATGCCCGCCTCTACGCAGGTGCGCACCAGCAGGAAGCCCGGGTCCGAAATGCCGGGCGTGCCGGCATCACTTATCAGGGCCACGGTTTGGCCGGCGAGGATGCGCTCTTTCACGCTCTCAACTTTCTCGTGTTCGTTGAACTTGTGGTGCGATTCCATCCGGGCCTTGATCTCATAGTGCTTGAGCAGAACCGAGCTCGTGCGGGTGTCTTCGGCCAGGATGAGATCGGCTTCGCGGAGGATGCGCAGGGCGCGGAGGGTGATGTCTTCCAGATTCCCGATCGGGGTGGGAACGATATAGAGTTTCGCCATAATTTTCGTATCTTTGACAAAAATACACAAAAATGTTCATAGAAAACGCAAAACATCCCGGCTGGATCGAAGTGATCTGCGGTTCGATGTTCTCGGGCAAGACGGAAGAACTCATCCGCCGCCTCAAACGGGCCAAAATCGCCAACCTCCGCGTCGAGATCTTCAAGCCCAAGATCGACACCCGCTACTCCGAGGAGTCCGTCGTGTCGCATCAGGGCAACTCGATCCTTTCCACGCCCGTCGATTCGGCCCGGAGCATTCTGGAGAAAGCCGAAGGCGTCGATGTCGTGGGCATCGACGAGGCGCAGTTCTTCGACGAGGCCATCGTCGACGTGGCCCGCCAGCTCGCCGAGCGCGGCGTGCGCGTGATCGCCGCCGGCCTCGACATGGACTACCTCGGCAAGCCCTTCGGCCCGATGCCGGCCCTGATGGCCACCGCCGAATACGTGACCAAGGTCCACGCCATCTGCGTCCGCTGCGGCGACATCGCCCACCACTCGCACCGCCTCTCCCGAAGCGACAAACTGGTGGAACTCGGCGAGAAGGACATCTATGAACCCGTCTGCCGCCACTGCTTCAAGAAACTGCGCGAGCAGGACATCCAGGCCGGCACCCTCTTCGAATAAACCGCTCCACCCATGAAACTCATCAGCTGGAACGTCAACGGCCTGCGCGCCGTGGCCCAGAAAGGCTTCGCCGATGCCTTCACGGCGCTCGACGCCGATTTCTTCTGCCTGCAGGAGACCAAACTCCAGGAAGGCCAGTTCGATCTGGAATTCCTGGGCTACCAGTCCTTCTGGAACTATGCCGAGAAAAAAGGCTACTCCGGCACGGCCATTTATACCCGCCACACCCCGCTTTCCGTCACGCGGGGCATCGGCGTGGAAGAACACGACCACGAAGGGCGCGTGCTCACGCTCGAAATGCCCGATTTCTACCTGGTCAACGTCTACACGCCCAATTCCCAGGACGGTCTCAAGCGCCTCGACTACCGCATGCAGTGGGAAGACGCCTTCCGCGCCTACGTCAGCGGCCTGGCCACCCGCAAAGGCGTGGTCATCTGCGGCGACATGAACGTGGCCCACGAGGAAATCGATCTGAAAAACCCCGCCACCAACCACTTCAACGCCGGCTTCTCCGACGAAGAGCGCGCCAAGATGACGGAATTGCTGGCCGCCGGCTTCCGCGACAGCTGGCGCGACGCCCACCCCGGCGAAGCCAAATACTCCTGGTGGTCCTACCGCATGGCCGCCCGCGAACGGAACGTCGGCTGGCGCATCGACTACTTCCTGGTCTCCGAACCCCTCGCCCCCCGCATCACAGGCACCGACATCCACAACGAAATCTTCGGCTCCGATCACTGCCCCGTCGAACTGGTTCTCTCCGTCTGATCCACGCGGCTTCCCCGACAAAAACGAAAAAAATTTTGCGGGATAAAAAATAATTTCTACTTTTGCAACCCAATACACCGCGGAGTAGAGCAGTTGGTAGCTCGTCGGGCTCATAACCCGGAGGTCGGAGGTTCGAGTCCTCCCTCCGCTACTAAACAGGACATTTCTTCGGAAGTGTCCTTTTTTCGTCTCTACACCACCGTATAAGACACTATTTTAGTTCGAAATCTATAAACGAAGGCTAAATATCCTTATTTTTGTATTAAATGCAATCGTAGTATGGGTATCTCTGATTGGAAATTAAAACTTCGGTACGGAAAGTTAAAAACTCCATTTTCCCATTTCACAGTGTTAGCCGATGGAAAAGTTATAAAGGAAATGGACGGTTTTGACTGTCCCAAAGGACCCGCTTGGATGGGCATTAAAGTTTGGGCCATAGATTGCGGTATGGCCATAGACATGGCTCGAGTCATCGGTGAAGATATTGGTTTTAAGGTCAAACAATCTCATGACAGTATCCTTGTCTACGATACCGCTCCTGAAGAACCACCGCGTGATAATCCTTACGGATATGACATTAAGTTCACTCCATACACTGAAGAATAATAGCTTTTGGATTTTAAGATTTAAACTCTATTACAGCCTTGAAACCGAGGATAAATTCGTTCGAAATTTCTAACACTTGTTCTACTAGACAATTGAAAAGGACGACCCTGATTCGGGCCGTCCTTTTTGCGTTTCCATCTCCCTAAACCGTTGTATTCAATCCGAGTATGAAACAC
>CACYZM010000032.1 GCA_902778855.1 uncultured Bacteroidia bacterium | reverse complement strand
CAGGCCAAGGATATGCTTTTTCATCGGGATTCCACGAATTTCAGGGCCTCGGTGCAAAAGCGCTCGAGCGACATATAGGAGGCGTTGTCGAGATGCCGGACGTGACGCCGGATTTCTTTCCGGACCGACGGATCGAACTGGCGCAGGAAATCGCTGCGGCGACGGATGCGGGCGAACTCGCCCGCTTCAGAAATGTAGAGGTAATCGGCATTGTAAGTGAACACCTGATAGATATTGAGCCGGAAAACCCCGTCATAATGGGTCTGGTCGCGTTTGCGGCCATCGAGATCCTGTTCCAGGACTTTCCGCACTTGGACGAGCACCTTCCCGCGCCCCTGATCGTAGAGATCCTGCCAGTAACCGGCAGGGGCTGACGGGCCATACAGGAACTGCAGATTCAGATAGCGGTTGCCGCCGAACGAACATTCCGACACGAACCGGGAATCCAGGATCTTGACGGAAAGGCCGACCGGATTTCGGAGCAGCAGTTCCTGCCGCACGGCATCGATGTTGAGCGGCACGTCGCGGTACCAATTCCCGTTGTAAAGGACCTCGCCCGGGGAGAAGATGGAAGATTCCCAATAATAGGTTCCGTTGTAAAGCAACGCATATTCATAAGCCTGGCGGCCCCGGTAAAGCAGGGAGGCACCGGCGGCGCTCTGCCTGAAAAGATCGTAGTCGTCCTGCGCCTGGGCCGGCGGGAAACCCGTTACCGGCAAAAAAAACAGCGTCAACAGGAAAACCAAGCGTCGTATCCTCATTCCTGGATTGTATTGATTGTAAGTTGCAAATATATCAATAAGATGCAATATCCCATAAAAATGTTGCGCTCGCCGTGCGGTATTTTTCAGGATTGTTTATCTTTGTGCTAATTCTGCTACTGAATAGTACGAATTTGGAATAAAAGATACTAAAACCGCAAGAATATGAAAAGAATCGCCATGGTCGCCTTCGGCGGCAATGCTCTTTTGCGAAGCGGACAGAAAGGAACGTATCAGGAACAGCTCGCCAATGTCGAACAGACCTGCGAGCAACTATATCATCTTGTCAAACGCGGCTATTTCCTGGCGATCGGGCACGGCAACGGGCCCCAGGTCGGCACGGTGATGCTGCAGCAGGAAGCCGGCCACCAGGTCTTCGACCTGGCCGTGATGCCGATGGACTTCTGCGGCGCGCAGACCCAGGGCGCCATCGCCTACCTCATCGAGCAGGGCATGAACCGGGTGCTGGTCCGGCACGGCCTCAACCGCCGGGTCGTGTCGCTCGTGACCCAGGTCGTGGTCGACAAGGACGATCCGCTGTTCCAGAATCCGACCAAGCCCGTCGGGCCCTACTACACCCGCGAGCAGGCGGAAAAGTACCACCAGGAAACCGGCGCCGTGTATCGTGAAGACCCGAAAGGGAACGGCTGGCGCAAGGTGGTCGCCTCCCCCAAGCCCGTCCGCATCACCAACATCGAAATCATCCGCCAGCTGGTGGAAGTCGGCAACATCGTCATCACCGTCGGCGGCGGCGGCATTCCCGTGATCGAGAATGACGGCATCCTGACCGGCATCGAAGCCGTCATCGACAAAGACCTGGCCTCTGCCCTGTGCGCCTCCCAGATCCGCGCAGAGGCCTTGTACATCCTGACAGACGTCCCGAAAGTGTACGTCAATTTCCGCAAACCCGGCGAGCGCGCCCTCGACGTGATTACGGTCGAAGAGGCCAAGCGCTACCTGGCGGAAGGTCACTTCACCGAAGGATCGATGGCCCCGAAAGTACGGGCTGGCATTTTCTTTGTGGAAAATGGCGGCCGTGAGTGTGTCATCACCGAAGCCGGACAACTTGACAACCCCGCGTGCGGAACACGCATAGTAAAAGAACAATAAGTACTAAAACCCATGGCTTACAACCTCAGAAACCGGAGCTTCCTCAAGCTCCTCGACTTCTCCCCGAAAGAAATCCAGTATCTCCTCGACCTCGCCCGCGACCTCAAGCGTGCCAAATATACAGGAACCGAACAGCCCCGCCTCAAAGGCAAGAACATCGCCTTGATTTTCGAGAAGACCTCGACCCGCACCCGCTGCTCCTTTGAAGTGGCCGCCTACGACCAGGGTGCGCACGTGACCTACCTGGGCCCTTCCGGCTCCCAGATCGGCATCAAGGAATCGATGAAAGACACGGCCCGCGTGCTCGGCCGCATGTTCGACGGCATCGAATACCGCGGCTTCGCGCAGAAGACCGTGGAAGAACTCGCACAGTACTCCGGCGTTCCCGTGTGGAACGGCCTGACCAACGAATTCCATCCTACCCAGATTCTGGCCGACTTCCTGACCATGAGCGAACACGTGGACAAGCCCCTCAACCAAGTTTCCTACGCCTATCTGGGCGACGCCCGCTTCAATATGGGCAACTCCCTGATGGTGGGCGGCTGCAAGATGGGCATGGACGTGCGCATCGTCGCGCCGAAGTCGCTCTGGCCGGATCCCGAACTCGTGGAGACCTGCCGCAAGATCGCCGCGGAAACCGGCGCCACCCTCACCCTGACCGACGACGTGGACGCCGGCGTGAAAGGCTGCGACTTCCTCTACACCGACATCTGGGTCTCGATGGGTGAACCCGACGAAGTCTGGAAGGAGCGCATCAACCTGCTGATGCCCTACCAGGTCAACGCCAAGATGATGGAGCGCACCGGCAATCCGAAGTGCAAGTTCATGCACTGTCTCCCTTCCTACCACAATCTGGAGACGAAGGCCGGCCGCGACGTATACCAGAAATTCGGACTCGACGGCATCGAGGTGACGGAAGAAGTCTTCGAAAGCGAAAACAGCATTGTTTTCGACGAAGCCGAAAACCGCATGCACACCATCAAAGCCGTCATGGTTGCCACCTTAGGAGATTAACGATATGAAAAGAATCCTGACCTGTACCGCCCTCGCGGCGGTCCTGCTGGTCGCGGCGCCCGCCTTCGGCCAGACTTACACCGAGCAAATCGAGCAGACCATCGACAAGCAGAAAGACGCCATCAAGGACGCCGAAGCCAGCAAACGCGAGGTCGAACGGCGCTGCGAGCGTGAAATCGACCGGCTCAAAGCCTCCATCAACCGGGCCGAAGCCCAGATCGACGAAGCCAAGACCGGCAAGAAGACCGCCACGGAAGGCGTCAAACTCCGCAAGGCCGAACTCAAGACCGCCAAGGCGGCCTACAAGGAACTCGAGAAACAGCTCAAGGCCGACGGCCTCGACGCCACCGAAAAGCAGCGGCTGAAAGAGCGCAAGAATCTGATCTCCGACATGGAGAAAGACATCAAGAACGAGCAGAAGCGCATCAAGGCCTATGACAAGACCATCGATGCCGCCAAAGCCCAGATCAAGCGCGACAAGGAAGACATCAACCGGAATAAGGATGAGATCAAAGCCGCCAAGTATCAGTTGAAAGCAGCCAAAGATGACCTCAAACAAAGCAAGAAGGTCATGAAAGAATTGTCTAAATAACCCTTTTAAATTTGAAAACAATCATGAAGAAAGCTTTATTCATCCTCGTTGCGATGACGCTCGTCAGCGCCACCGCTTTTGCCCAGGTCCGCGTCGGTGTTGGTTATGCCAACTCCGCCGACCGCTTCAAAGTGCAGAACTCCGACGTCCAGGTCGGCACGTCCAACGGCGTCTATGGCACCATCGGTCTCAACATTCCGGTCGCCGGCGACCTCTCGTTCTCGCCGAGCGTGATGTACACGTACCTGACGGCCAAGTCCGGCAAATCCGGGCTCGGTGGCCTGGTTTCCGCCGGAGCCACCTCGCAGGAGCATTACATCAATGTCCCGCTCCATCTTGAGTACGGTTCCGAACTCTTCCCGAATTTCCGTCTCTTCTTCTTCGGCGGTCCGTCGGTTTCGTTCGGCCTGATCTCCAAGACCACCTATTCGGCCGGCATCGGCGGTTACACGGTCGACACCGCCGTGGACAACTACAATGACTACAGCGACTATGGCCGTTGGGATGTGATGGTCGGCGGCGGTATGGGCTTCGACCTGCTCCACCGCATCCGCCTGACCGTGGGCTATGACTTCGGCCTGCTGGACCGCGAGCTCGACAACGGTTCGATCACCCGTCACCGCAACCAGCTCAGCGCCGGTATCGCGTTCCTCTTCTAAAGAAAAACCTGATCATGAAAAAGGGCTGCCTGAACGGGCAGCCCTTTTTTGATTAGATCGTTTCAAACACTTCTCGGATGATGCCGACGGCTTCGCGGAGCTGTTCCTCCGTGATGACCAACGGCGGGGCGAAGCGGATGATGTGGCGGTGGGTCGGCTTGGCGAGCAGGCCCTTTTCGGCCATCTTCAGGCAGATGTCCCAGGCCTCGATGCCGTTCTGCGGTTCGGTGATCACGGCGTTGAGCAGACCCTTGCCGCGGACCGACTTGAAGTACGGCGACTTGATCTTGGCGATTTCCTCGCGGAAGATGTTGCCCAGGTAAGCGGCCTTTTCGGTGAGGTGCTCGTCGCGGATGACCTCGAGGGCGGCGACAGCCACTTTGGCTGCGAGCGGGAAGCCGCCGAAGGTGGAGCCGTGTTCGCCCGGTTTGATGGTCAGCATGATCTCATCGTCGGCCAGCACGGCGGAGATAGGAAGCACGCCGCCCGAAAGGGCCTTGCCGATGGTGATCATGTCGGGACGGACGCCTTCGTGGTCGCAGGCGAACATCTTGCCCGTACGGGCGATGCCCGTCTGGACTTCGTCGGCGACGAAGAGCACGTTGTGGGCGTGGCAGAGCTCGTAGCATTTCTTGATATAACCGTCGTGCGGCACATAGACGCCGGCTTCGCCCTGGATGGGCTCGACGACCATGGCGCAGACCTTGTCGCCCTTCTCGTCGAGGACACGGGCCAGGGCTTCGGTGTCGTCGTACGGGATCTTGATGAAGCCCGGGGTGAACGGACCGTAGTTGTAATAGCTGTCAGGGTCGTTCGACATCGTGACGATGGTGATCGTACGGCCGTGGAAGTTGCCTTCGCAGACGATGATCAGGGCTTCGTTTTCGGGAATGCCTTTGACCACATAGCCCCAGCGGCGGGCAAGTTTCAGCGCGGTCTCGACCGCTTCGGCGCCCGAGTTCATCGGGAGAAGCTTGTCGTAGCCGAAGAATTCCGTGGCGAATTTCTCATAGGGACCGAGGCAGTCGTTGTAGAAAGCGCGCGAGGTCAGGCAGAGATTCTGGGCCTGGTCGCAGAGGGCCTTCACGATCTTCGGGTGGCAATGTCCCTGATTCACGGCGGAATAGGCCGAGAGGAAGTCGAAATAGCGTTTGCCGTCGACATCCCAGACAAAGGCGCCCTGTCCCTTGGCGAGGACGACGGGCAGCGGATGATAGTTATGAGCACCGTACCGATCTTCCAGATCGATGTACTTCTGAGCGTTGGGGGTGATGGTCATAGTTTATGGATTTGTGAAAGATTTCTTTTATAATCTACAAATTTGCGAATAATTTTACAAGAAAACGAATATTCAGCTACGAATTTTCAGGTCAGGCCAACACATCGTGCAGAACGTCGAGACTTTTGGATTCCAGGGTGGCGCCGAGGTGGTAGGACAGGTATTGCAGCATCTTGCGAAGGAAGGACTGGCGGCGGTTCGCCGACAGGGGAAGCGCCAGGGCTTCGGGGAAGGAGCAGCGGAGAATCTGCTGGAAAAGGGCGGCCTCGTCGGGCGGAAAGATGCCTTCCGGCTCGATGGTCTTGTCGGGCATGAAGCCCAGGCGGACGGCGTAGCCGACCAGGAACCAGCACGGGAAATTGGCCACGCTGTCTTCGGCGGCGTCAAGGGTTACGACGGCCTCGCAGAGCCAGTCGAAGAGGGCCGGATCGGCGACGGCGTCGGTAAAGCTGCGGTAAAGCACTTCGCTGATGAACAGCGCGACGGTGCTTTTAATCAGGTCGCTGCGCAGCTGGGGCAGCGGCGGGGCGGGCGTCCATTCCTTCAGATAGGCCAGCGTCGATTTCGGCGAACCGCCGCTGACCACGTCGAGCAGCGCGAGGCTGTGGAACGCGGCCGTGGCGCCGCTCCGCTTGAGGCCGCGCACCAGAAAACTGCGCCGCCCCGCCGCCGTGTCGACGGCGTGCAGGACCACGCTGTGGTCGGAGTATTTCGTCAGATGCAGGACGAGGATCCGTGCTTTTTCAGGAGATGGCATTGCAGCATCCGCATAGCCTTTCCCCGGTGGGAAAGGGCGTTTTTCGCTTCGATGGAGATCTCGGCCAGGGTCACGTCGAGCCCTTCGGCCAGGAAAATGGAATCATAGCCGAAACCCTGGACGCCTTCGCTTTCCTGAAAGGCGATGTGCCCTTCACAGACGCCTTCGAAGACGGAAAGACGGCCGTCTTCGATCAAAGAGACGACGCAGCGGAAGCGTGCGGTACGTTTTTCGAAGGGAACCCCCTGCAGTTCTTCCAGCACCCGCCGGCGATTTGCGGCAGGATCTTTGTCTTCTCCCGCGTACCGCGCCGTGTGGACGCCGGGCGCGCCGCCGAGGGCGTCGATTTCGAGGCCGGTATCGTCGGCGAAGCAGTCGGCCTGGAAATGGTTCCAGACGGCGCTGGCTTTCTGGACCGAGTTGCCCCGCAGGGTGTCGCAGGTTTCGGGAAGGTCGCCGCGGAGGCCGCGGGAAGCGGGCGAGACGACCTGGAACGAAGGCCCCAGAATGGCCTGGGCCTCTTCCAGTTTGTGGGGGTTGTTGGAAGCGAAGAGAATCTCCATGGCAGTGGCTTTGGACATTCAAAGATACGGATAAAATTGCTACTTTTGCGCGTTATATGTTCAATCCGATGAAAAGTAAGATGAAGCGGGCGGCCGTCGCCGCCGCGTTGTTACTGGCCATCTGCGGACAGGCGTCCGCCCAGAGCCAGGATTTCAAACTGGGCAAGAGCCTCGAAACGGAATTCGCCGCCTTGAAGGAAATCTCCCAGTCGTATGTCGACACGGTCGACTTTGACAAAATGATCATCACGGGCCTGCGGGCGATGCTCGCCACCCTCGATCCCTATACGGTCTATATCTCCGAAGAAGAAGGGGAAGACTTCGAACTGCTGACCACCGGCAACTACGGCGGCGTCGGCTCCCTGATCCGCAAGGCGCCCGGCGAGGGCGTCCGCATCATCGAGCCGTATGAGAACTCCCCGGCCGCCAAGGCCGGCCTCCAGCCTGGCGACGTCATCCTCGAGATCGACGGAGTCCCCGTCTACGAAGAAACTTCCGAGCAGAGCTCCGGCCGGATGAAGGGCCAGCCCGGCACCCAGGTGAAATTCAAGGTCGTCAAAGGCCGCACGAAAGACACGGTCGACGTGGTCGTCACCCGTGAACGGATCCACGTGTCGGATATCGGCTATGCCGGCCTGTATCGCGACGACATCGGCTACATCCAGCTCAACGGCTTCACGGCCAAGATCTCCGAAGAATTCAAGGCCAATGTGCTGCGGCTCAAGGAAGCCGGCGCCAAGCGCCTGGTCATCGACCTGCGCGACAACGGCGGCGGCGTGATGGACGAAGCCATCAATATCGTCTCGCTCTTCGTTCCGAAGGGAACGCTCGTGGTCTCCTCCAAAGGCCGCGTGCCCGAACTGACCCGGGAATACCGCACCGCCGACGCGCCGATCGACACCCTGATGCCGCTGCTGGTGCTGGTCAACGGCAACTCCGCCTCCGCCTCCGAAATCACCGCCGGCGCCCTGCAGGACCTGGGCCGCGCCACCATCGCCGGCACCCGTTCCTACGGCAAGGGCCTCATCCAGTCGATCCGCCCGATGCCCTACAACAGCCAGCTGAAAGTCACCACCGGCAAATACTACACGCCGAGCGGCCGCTGCGTCCAGGCCATCGACTACAGCAACCGCCACGATGACGGCACCCTCGACAAAGACGCCAACGGCGGCATCGCCCCCGACATCGAAGCAGCGGCCCACGCCTACAGCCGGCCCACCGTCTCGCTCCTCTACTACGACATCCTCGGCAGCTACGCCATCGAGTATTTCCTTAAACACGAGACCATCGACCGCGACTTCCATATGACCGACGCGGAATACGAAGACTTCGTGACCTACGCCGCCGCCCAGGACTTCGACGCCCGCACCGCCGCCCAGACCGCCCTCGACGCCCTGATCAAATCCGCCCAGGCGGAAGACCTCTACGACACCTTCAAGGACGAAATCGAAGCCCTGCAGCAGAAAGTCAATATGGACAAAGCGGAAGTCCTCCGCGCCAAGAAAGACGAAATCCTTCCCCTCATCGAGCAGGAAATCGTCACCTGCTACTACTTCAACCGCGCCAGCGTCCCAGTCGGCCTCCGCTACGACGAACAACTCCGCGAAGCCGTCGACAAGTGGCTTAAAAAGTAACTATTGCGTATAGCTGTTGCGCGCAGGCCTGGTGGAGCGGCTTGACAAACGGTTATTTAAAAAGATAAACCCGATCGCCGCGCCGGACTTTTTCCGGAACGGGGATGGCACAGAGGTCGCCTTTGGCGGCCTCTTGCAGTATGTGCTCGTCGTCGAGCCGGATCTCGGCGGGCGCGGCCTCGACCACACCGGTGGTCGGACCGCAGATGAGCAGCGGATCGCCGACCCGGAACGCACCGGTTTCCACCTGGACCTCCGCCACGCCCAGCCGGGCGTAATAATTCGTCACCCGACCGACATAGACCTTCGTCCGCGTGGCCTGATTGCCGTGGGTCCGGCTCCAGTCGAGGAGCTGCGCCCCCTGATACCAACCGTCCCAGAACCCGCGGTTGAACACCGTGGCGAGCCTGGCTTTCAGCTCGGTACCAAGCTCGGCCGTGAAACGGCCCTGCTCGACGGCGTCGGCCGCGTCGCGGTAGGCGCGGGTCACCGTCTTGACATACTCGCTGCTGCGGGCACGGCCCTCGATCTTGAAAACCGTCACGCCCGCATCCGCCATTTGGTCGAGAAACTCGATGGTGCAAAGATCCTTGGGAGAAAGAATGTACGGATTGTCGAATTCCAGTTCCCGGCCCGTCTCCAGATCGGTCGCCCGATAACTCCGGCGACAGACCTGATAGCATTCGCCCCGGTTGGCCGAGGTGCCGTATTCGTGGAGCGAGAGGAAACACTTGCCCGAAACGGCCATGCAGAGGGCGCCGTGGCAAAACATCTCGAGCTGCACGGGGCGACCGGACGGTCCGCAGATGCCTTCCCGCGCCACGGCTTCGCCAATGGCCTTCACCTGATCGAGACGCAGCTCGCGGGCCAGCACCACCACGTCGGCGAACCGGCTGTAGAAACGGAGTGTCTCGATGTTGGAAATGCTCAATTGCGTGGAGATGTGCACCTCGATTCCGAGTTCGCGCGCACAGGCGATGGCCGCCATGTCGGCGGCGATCACGGCCGTGATGCCGGCGTCGCGGGCGGCAAGCAGGGTTTCGCGCATCGCGGGCAGGTCTTCGTCGTACAGCGTGATGTTGAGCGTCAGATAACTGCGCAGGCCGTGTTCCCGGCAGATGGCGCAGACTTGCGCCAGGTCTTCCGGCGCGAAATTGCCGGCGGACCGGGCGCGCATATTGAGTTGCCCGACGCCGAAATACACGGAATCGGCGCCGCCCTGGATGGCTGCCTGCAGGCACTCGAAGTTGCCGGCAGGGGCCATGATTTCCAGTTTATTTTTCACGATGGATCAGCTGTTGGGCGAAGGTTTCGATTTCGGTCGTCCGGGCGGGATCGAAGCCGGCGCGGGCGAGCGCTTCCAGCGATTTCCGGTGCCAGGCCAGGATCTCGGCCTCAGCGGCTTCGCGGACGCCCAGGTCGACATAGAGCTGACGGACGGCTTCGATCTTGGCCGCCGGGTCGTCGGCTTCCATCTTCAGGAGCGATTCAAGCGTTTTCTTGCGGGTGATGTCGGCCCGGCGGAACGATTCCACCAGCAGCCAGGTCTTCTTGTTGTTGAGAATGTCGCCGCCGATCTTCTTGCCGAAGACCTTCTCGTTGCCGAAGGTGTCGAGATAGTCGTCGGTAATCTGGAAGGCGATGCCCAGCCGGTAGCCGAAATCGTAGAGCGCCTGGCAGGCTTCGGGCGAAGCCCCGCCCAGCAGGCCGCCCATTTTGGTCGAACAGGCGAGCAGCACGGCGGTCTTCAGGCCGATCATGGCCAGGTAATCGTCCATCGTGATGAAGGGGAGCGTCTCGTAGTTCATATCGAACATCTGGCCCTCGCAGACCTCGGTGGCCGTGGTCGTGAACAGGTCGAAGATCTGCGGGAGGACATCCGCCGGCGCGTGCGACAGGTAGCGGTAGGCCAGGATCGACATCACGTCGCCCGAGAGGATGGCCACGTTCTCATCCCATTTCTTGTAGACGGTGGGGCGGCCCCGGCGGGTGTCGGAACGGTCCATGATGTCGTCGTGGATGAGGGTGAATTCGTGGAAGATTTCCAGGGCCATGGCCGGGAAGAGGACCGGATCGTCCAGCTCTTCCTTCAGCAGGTTGCAGGCGAGCAGACAAAGCTTCGGCCGGATGCGCTTGCCGCCCATCGACATCATATAGCCGATCGGGTCGTACAGGTTGGCGGGTTCGCGGTCGAGATTGCGCAGATGGGCGCAATGGTCCAGGATTCGGTCGATCTCTTCAAGGGTGTACATATACGCGGTTTTATCTGACAAATATAGGAAATAAATGCGTCATTCCGTATCTTTGCAGCGATGGAAAAAGGTACAGCCACGGTCGTCAAACATACGGGAAGCCACTATCTGCTCTCCGTCCTGCCCGAATGGGCGCCCTTCCCGGCGGTCATCCGCGGCAAGCTGCGCCTGGCCGGTTCGAAAGCCACCAACCCCGTCGCCGTGGGCGACCGGGTGGAATTCGAAGACGGCACCATCACGAAGATCCTGCCCCGCAAGAACTACCTGATCCGCCGTTCCACCAACCTGTCGCGCGAGAGCCACATCATCGCCGCCAATCTCGACCGGGTCTTCCTGCTGGTGACCCTGATCCTGCCGGAAACCAAACTGGCCTTCGTCGACCGGTTCCTGGTTACCTGTGAAGCCTACGGCATCCATCCCGTGATCCTGATCAACAAAGTGGACCTCTACACCGAGCCCGCCCTGCAGGAGATGCTCGCCGACTTCAAGGCGCTCTACCGCCACGCAGGCTATGAAGTGCTGGAGATTTCGGTCACCCGGGGCACCGGCCTGGCGCAGGTACGCGCCCTCTGCCGCGAAGGACTTACGCTCTTTTCCGGCGCCTCCGGCGTCGGGAAATCCTCCCTGCTCAAGGCCCTCGACCCGAGCCTCGATCCCAAGATCGGCGAAATCTCGCTGAGCCACCTCCAGGGCAAGCATACCACCACCTTCTACGAGATGCATCCGCTCACGGGCGGCGGCTTCGTGATCGACACCCCGGGCATCCGGGGCTTCGGCCTGGTGGACATCGCACCCGAAGAGCTGAGCACCTATTTCCCCGAGATGCTCCGCGTGATGGATGACTGCCGCTTCAAGCCCTGCACGCACACCCACGAACCGGGCTGCGCCGTGAAGCAGGCGCTGGAAGAAGGGACCGTCTCACCCGAGCGCTACAGCTCCTATCTCGGGATGCTGGAGGAAGAACACAAGTACCGCTAATGGCGTTCCGCAATCCGATCAACCGCGAAGTGGTCCGGCTCGCCGTGCCGAGCATCCTGGCCAACATCACGGTGCCCCTGGTGGGCATCGTCGACACGGCCATCGCCGGCCATCTGGGCGACGCCGCCCTGATCGGCGGCATCGCCATCGGCACGATGCTCTTCGATCTGCTTTATTGGAACATGGGCTTCCTGCGCGTGGGGACGGGCGGCATCACCGCCCAGGCCTACGGCCGGGGCGACATGAAGGCCTCGATCGGCACTTTTTCCCAGGGCATCGCTACCTCGCTGATCGTCTCGCTGATCGTGCTGGCCATCCAATGGCTGTTCGCCGAGGGGATGTTCCTGCTGGTGGACTGCTCGCCCGAAGTGGAGCGGGTGGCCCGGAATTATTTCTTCATCCGGATCTGGGCGGCGCCGGCCACGCTGGCGCTCTTCGTCTTCAAGGGCTGGTTCATCGGGATGCAGAATACGGTGTTCCCGATGATTACCGACCTGTGGGTGAACATCGTCAATATGGTGGCCAGCTGGCTGCTGTCATTCTATACGCCGCTGGGCATCAGCGGCGTGGCCGTGGGTACGCTGGTTGCGCAATGGACGGGCCTGGTGCTGGCACTGCTGCTGATGCGGTCGAAATACCGCGACCTGCTGCAGAAGACGACCATCCTCCACAGTATGAAGTGGAAGTATTTCAAGCGCTTTTTCTCGGTCAACAGTTTCCTGTTCGTGCGCTCGATGCTGATGCTGGTGGTTTATGAAGGGTTCACGATCTTCGCCGCCCGTTTCGGCGACGTGGAACTGGCCGTCAGTTCGGTGATGATGAAACTGCTGATGCTCTACTCGTATTTCGTCGACGGTTTCGCCTATGCCGGTGAAGCGATGGCCGGCCGTTTCATCGGAGAAAAGAACCGGCCGTCGCTCAACGAGACCGTGAAATATGTGTTCCTGTGGGGTGCCGTCATCGGCGTCGTGTCGACCGTGGCCTACGCCATCTTCCCGCGTTCCATCATCGGACTGCTGACCGACAACGCAGAGGTGATCGGCGCCAGCGAATCCTATCTGTTCTGGCTGTTGCTGATGCCGGTGCTCAGTTGTGTGGCGTTCATCTGGGACGGCATCTATATCGGCGCAACGGCTTCGCGGCCGCTGATGGTCTGTATGATCTGGTCGGCTGCCGGATTCATCGCCGCCTTTTATCTCTGCGCCCCGCACTTCGGCGCCCAGGCACTCTACATCGCTTACTTCGTCCACCTCATCGCCCGCTCCGTGTACCTGACCCTGGTCGCACGCCGCAACGTGTGGTCGCGGGTTCCCTAGCGGCTCTGCCAGCGAGGAAGCCCCGCCACGGAGTTTTTGCGGGAGGGCCGGTGCGGCTAGCCGTAGCGGATGTGGCGGGGCTTCCTCGCTGGCAGAGACTCCACGGAGTTTTGCGGGAGGGCCGGTGCAGCTGGCCGTAGCGGATGTGGCGGGACTTCCTCGCTGGCAATAGACAACCTTATTTCTCGGGCGCGAGTGTGACGACGATTGCGTTGGCGACCCGGCGTTCGCCGGCGGCGTCGAACTTTTTGTTGTCGCAGGGATGGTTGACGACCTGGCCGCGGACGACCATCGCCGTGGAGCCGCCGCCGTCGAGATTGATGGCGTCGCGGCAATCGAGGGCAGCCATCACTTGCTGCAGTTCGGCCATCGTGAGACCGGCCGCCAGCTCGTTGCGGCCGTCGGCCACGACCAGCACGACCGTGCCGTCCGCACGGCGGCCTACGGCCGTGCGCGGATGCCTGGCGGTGTTGAAGCCGTCTTTCTTCACCGGTTCGCATTCGCCGCCGACGAGCAGCATCGGCCCGGTGGTCACGATGTCTTCGGCTTCGATGTCACGTTCCCAGCGCGAGATGACATCGCCTTTGAGCATATAGAGGCTCCCCTCCCAGGTGGCGACGGCGCCGGTCTGCTGCAGGGTACGGCGGGTGTTCCGGACGCCGCGCAGCACATTGGGTGAAACTTCGGCCCCGTCGACCCGCAGGTAATTGACCGAGCCGTACGGCTTGCGCATATTGAAGAACGAACCGTTCACGGCCGCCACGGCGCCGGTTCGCGCCGCCAGGGCCGTCGTCGTTTCAAGCGTACCCTCTTCCGCGGGTACGATGTCAAACCGGGCGCCGGGCGCCACCTCGAGGACGCAGAGGTATTGGTTCGACCCGAACAGATTCCCTTCGAAAGCGGCCCGGCTCAGGACGATGCCGTCGGCCACCTGCTCGCGGGTCCAGTTGCCGCCGGAAAAGACATCCTGCGCCTGCAAAGGAAGGCACAGGAACAAAGCGATGATGAAACTATTCTTCAACCAGTTCATAATCCAGGATCTTTTGTTCGAGATTGGCGCGGAGGACACGGACCTTGACCGGGTCGCCCAGATGGAAGACCCGGCCGGAAGCCTTGCCGCGGGTTTCGTATTTTTCTTCGTCGAATTCGAACCAGTCGAAGTGGACGTCGCGCAGCGCGACCATGCCTTCGATCTTCGTGGGTTCGACCTCCACATAGATGCCCCACTCCGTCAGGCCGCTCACGTGGCCTTCGAACAGGCGGCCGATCTTGTCCTGCATATATTCCACCATCTTGTACTTGATGGAGGCCCGTTCCGCATCGGTGGCGATCTGCTCACGCACGGAGCTATGTTCGCAGCAGTCTTCGTAGTAGAGCTTGTCCTGCGAGGTGGCGCCGTCCATATACATCGCCAGCAGACGGTGGACCATCATATCGGGATAGCGGCGGATGGGCGAGGTGAAGTGCGTATAGTACTGGAAAGCCAGGCCGTAGTGCCCCACGTTGTCGGTGGAATAGCGCGCGCGGGCCATGCTGCGCAGGGCCAGCAGCTGCAGCGCATTCTCTTCGGGCTTGCCCTTGGCTTCCTTCATCAGGTCGTTGAGCGCGCCGGCCGCCGTCTTCGGATTGGAGGTATCGCCGAGCGTGTGGCCGAAATTCTTGGCGAAATTGCGCAGGCTGTCGAGTTTTTCGGGGTCGGGATTTTCGTGGATACGATACACGAAGGTCGGATTCTTCGCCTTGCATTTCTTCGTGGCGTATTCCGCCACGCAGCGGTTGGCCAGCAGCATGAACTCCTCGATGAGCCAGTTGCTCTCCTTGCTTTCCTTCTGCACGACGTCGATGGGCTTGCCCGTCTCGTCCACGATGACTTTCATTTCCGGCCGTTCGAAGGAGATGGCGCCCTTGGCGAAGCGTTCCTTGCGCAGGATCGCGGCCAGGGCGTGGAGCCGGGCGATTTCCGGGGCCAGCGGCCCCTCGCCCGTCTCGATGATCTGCTGCGCCTGCTCGTAGTCGAAGCGATAGTCGGAATTGATGACGGTACGGCCGAACCACTGCCCGATGACCTTGGCCTTGTCGTTCATTTCGAAGACGGCGCTGAAGGTGAGTTTGTCTTCCTTCGGCCGGAGGGAGCACAGATTGTTGGACAGTTTCTCGGGCAGCATCGGGATGGTGCGGTCCACCAGATAGACCGAGGTGCCGCGGGCGAAGGCTTCCTTGTCGATCGGCGAGCCCGGCGTCACGTAGTGCGTCACGTCGGCGATGTGGATACCGACCTCCAGATGGCCGTTTTCGAGTTCGCGGAACGAAAGGGCGTCATCGAAGTCCTTGGCGTCGGCCGGGTCGATGGTGAAAGTGGTCACGCCGCGGAAGTCGCGGCGGCCGGCCAGGTCTTTGGGTGTGATGGCGTCGGATATCTTCTCGGCAGCCTGCTCCACTTCGGGCTCGAAGCGATAGGGCAGCTGGAATTCGGCCAGGATGGCGTGCATCTCGGTGTCGTTCTCGCCCGGGACGCCCAGCACATCGACGATGCGGCCGACCGGTTCGACGCTCCGTTTCGGCCAGTCGGTGACCAGCACGGCCACCTTCATGCCGTGGGCGGCTTTCAGGCCGCCGATTTCCGGCAGGTCGTCGGGGCCGTTCACGTCGATGCGGATGTCATACGGCATATACTTGCTCTCGACGATGGCCCACACCTGCCGGCCGCGGACCACGAGAATGCCGATATGCGGCTTCGTGCTGCGGCGGATGATCTTGACCACCTCGCCTTCCAGGCTGCGGCCTTTCATCCCGGCCTGCATGCGGCGTTTCGACACGGCGATCTTCACGAAGTCGCCGTTCAGGGCGAAATGGAGTTTGCGCATCGGCACGAACACATCGTCCTGCAGGCCTTCGACTTTTACGAAACCGAAGCCGTCGCGCGAGAGGGAAACGGTCCCTTCGAACTCTTCCAGCGACTTGCTGCGGCGCTCCGTCGTTCGGACGGGCTCCTGCAGGCCGCGGGCAATCCGCTTGGCGCGCTTGAGGGCGCCTTCTCCTGATTTGTTGGTATTTTTCCGGGTTTTGGTGGTTTTGCGTTTTGATGTTGCCATATATTCCGTATTTTTGCCGCACTGCTAGCTAACAAATATACGAAAAATATGGACAGAAAAGTTCTTTTGATGATTCTCGACGGCTGGGGTGAAGGCCGCCACGACTATTCCAACGCGATCTTTACCCAGGGTGCGCCGCATATCGACGCCCTCCGGGCCCAATACCCGATGAGCCACCTGCAGGCCTGCGGCGAGTTCGTCGGCCTGCCCGACGGCCAGATGGGCAACTCCGAGGTCGGCCACATGAACCTCGGCGCCGGTCGCGTGGTGTACCAGGACCTGGTGAAGATCAACATCGCCTGCCGCGAACATAAACTTTTGGAAAACAAAGAGATTGCCGACGTCTTCAACTATGTGAAGACCTCCGGGAAGAAACTCCACCTGATGGGCCTGACCTCCCACGGTGGCGTCCACTCCTCCCTCAACCACGTCTATGAGTTCCTCCGCGTCGCGGCGGAACAGGGCCTGGACAAGGTCTTCGTCCACGCCTTCATGGACGGCCGCGACACCGACCCGCGCAGCGGCAAGGGCTTCGTGGCCGAACTCGAGCAGAAGATGGCCGAAACCACCGGCAAGGTAGCCTCCGTCTGCGGCCGCTTCTACGCCATGGACCGCGACAAGCGCTGGAACCGCGTCAAGGAAGCCTATGACCTGCTGGTCGAAGGCAAAGGCACCGCCTTCACCTCCGCCACCGAAGGCATCCAGGCCTCCTACGACGCCGACGTGACCGACGAATTCATCAAACCGATCGTCGTTACCGACGCCGCCGGCGCCCCGCTGGCCAAAATCGAGGAAGGCGACGCCATCATCTTCTACAACTTCCGGAACGACCGCGCCCGCGAGCTGACCACCGTCCTGACGCAGCAGGATATGCCCGAGGAAGGCATGCACACGATTCCCCTCTACTACTGCTGCCTCACTCCGTACGACGCCTCCTTCACCGGCGTCCACATCCTCTTCGACAAGGAACTGGTGCAGGACACCCTCGGCGAGACCGTCGCCAAGGCCGGCAAGCGCCAGCTCCGCATCGCCGAGACCGAGAAATACGCCCACGTCACCTTCTTCTTCAACGGCGGCCGCGAGACCCAGTTCGAGAACGAGGACCGCATCCTCGTCGCCTCCCCGAAAGTGCCGACCTACGACATGCTGCCGCAGATGAGCGCCCCCGAAGTGGCCGAGAAGCTCATCGACATCATCCGCACCGGTAAGGAAGACCTCATCATCCTGAACTTCGCCAACGGCGACATGGTGGGCCACACCGGTGTCTACAACTCGATCACCCGCGCCGTGGCCTGCATCGACAAGCTGGTCGGCAAGGTGGTGGAAGAAGCCCTGGCGAAAGACTACGTGGTGCTGCTGACCGCCGACCACGGCAACGCCGACTTCGCGGTCAACGCCGACGGCACCCCCAACACCGCCCACTCCCTCAACGTCGTGCAGTTCATCGTCATCGGCGCCGGAGACGAAGTCAAGACGGTCAAGGACGGTGCCCTCTGCAACGTCGCCCCCACCATCCTCAAACTGATGGGCATCCCCCAGCCCGCCGCCATGACGGCCGAGCCGCTGATCTAAACGCGCAGAAACGTCTACATTTCAACCTTCGTCACCAGCCGGTGGCGGAGGTTTTTTTGATTCAGGAAGTTGATGAGTTCGTAGCCCGGGGAGACGGAGAACTTCTTGGAGAAGAGTTCAAGGCTGTCTTCGACGCCGTCGTGGGAGAAGGTCAGGTCGATGTAGAGCCGGGCCTTGCCCTTGTGCTGGCGGAATTCCTTGAGCAGGGCTTTCCGGAGTTCCGGCGTGACGGATCCGAGCGGAATCTCGACGTGGAATTCCTTGATGAAGTCGTCCTTCGTGTTCGACAGCAGGGCCATTTTCAGGATCCGGAGCTCGTACATGTCGCCCGGATTGTCGTCGTCCTTCTTGCGGTAACGCTGCCGGACGGTACACTTGACCAGCAGGGCCGATCCGGGCAGGGTATACTTCATGAAGTTCTCATAGTCCTTGCTGAACAGCGAGAAGGTGTGGCTGCCGGTGAAGTCTTCCAGGGTGAAGCGGCACCAGGGCTTGTTGCCGCTCTTGGTGTAGCGGACGTCGCAGTCCGACACCAGGCCGGCCACGAGGTATTCCTTGTTCTGCACCGACTTGTCGGTCTGCATCGTGCGGTCGATCTCGTCGAGGCGGGCGATGTTGACCGTGGCGAACTGTTCGATCTCGAACTTGAAGCGGTCGAGCGGATGGGCCGACAGGTACATGCCCACGCATTCCTTCTCCTTCTTGAGGAATTCCATCTCGTTGTATTCGGGCTGGAGCGGCGGGATGGCGGGGCGGACAGGCTTGAGCTCCTCCATATCGCCGAACAGGCTCATCGAGGCCGACATCGTGTCGTTCTGGAACTTCTGGGCATAGCGGAGCAGAGCGTCGAGATAGACGTCGTCCTTGCTGCTGCCGTTCTCGTAGAAGAATTGCGGGCGCGTGATCTCGGAGAAACTGTCGAAGGCGCCGGCATAGACCATACATTCCATAACCTTGCGGTTGATCAGGCCCAGGGGCATGCGTTCGACGAAGTCGAAGATGCCCTGGAACGGGCCGCCCCGGCGACGCTCGGCGATGACGGCGTCGATCACGCCGGATCCCACGCCCTTGATGCCGCCCATGCCGAAGCGGACGTTGCCGGCCTTGTTGACCGTGAACTCCGTGGAACTCTCGTTGACGTCGGGGCCGAGCACCTGGATCTGCCAGCGGCGGCAGTCGTCCATAATCTTGGTGATCTCTTCGATGTTGTCGAGATTGCAGCTGAGGTTGGCCGCGAAGAACTCGGCCGGATAGTGGGCTTTCAGATAGGCGGTCTGGTAGCTGACCCAGGCGTAGCAGGTTGCGTGCGATTTGTTGAAGGCGTATTCGGCAAAGGCCCGCCAGTCCTGCCAGATCTTGTTGAGGAGGGTATCGTCGTGGCCGTGGGCGCGGCCGCCTTCCATAAACTTGACATAGAGTTCCTCCATGTCCTTGATCTTCTTCTTGCCCATCGCCTTGCGGAGCTTGTCGGCCTGGCCTTTGGTAAAGCCGGCCAGTTTCTGGGAGAGCAGCATCACCTGCTCCTGGTACACCGTGATGCCGTAGGTGTCTTTCAGGTATTCCTCCATTTCGGGGGTATCGTAGGTGATGGGCTTGATGCCCTGCTTGCGGTCGACGAAGTCGGGAATGTAATCCATCGGGCCCGGGCGGTACAGGGCGTTCATAGCGATCAGGTCTTCGAAACGCTCGGGCTGGAGCTTCTGCAGCCACTCCTTCATACCCGGCGACTCGAACTGGAAGATCGAGGTGGTGTCGCCGCGGCTGTAGAGTTCGTAGGTCAGCTTGTCGTCGATGGGGATGGCTTCGATGTCGATGTCCACGCCGTGCCCCTGCTTGATCAGGTCGAGCGTCTTGTGGATGATCGAGAGCGTGTTGAGGCCCAGGAAGTCCATCTTGAGCAAACCGCACTCTTCGATGTAGTGGCCGTCGTACTGCGAGGTCCACACATCCTGCCCCGTATCCTTGTCTTTGGACAGACAGATGGGAATGTAGTCGCTCAGGTTGCCGGGGCCGATGATGGTGGCGCAGGCGTGCATGCCCACCTGGCGGACGCTGCCTTCGAGCTGCTGGGCGAACGAGAGGACTTCCTTGTTGAGTTCGTTGTTCTCCTTGGCCAGTTCTTCCTTGAACTCGGGCACGAGTCGGAAACAGTTTTTGAGGGTAATCTTGACGCCCTTCTCTTCCATTTCCCCCTTGTCGTTCTTCACCCGCTCGCTCAGGCGGTTCGGCACCATCTTCGACAGGCGGTTGCTTTCGTCGATCGACACGTGGCTGATGCGCGCCACGTCTTTAATGGCGCCCTTGGCCAGCATGGTGCCGAAGGTGATCACGCGCGACACGTGGTCGGCGCCGTAGGTGTCTTCCACGTAGCGGTGCGCCGCTTCAAGATTCTCGAAGTCCACGTCGATATCGGGCATCGAGATGCGCTCCGGGTTGAGGAAGCGCTCGAACAGGAGCTGGTATTTGATGGGGTCGAGGTTTGTGATCCACAGGCAGTAGGCCACCACGCTGCCCGCCGCCGAGCCGCGGCCCGGGCCCACGAGCCAGCCCTGGTTGCGCATGGCGCGGATGTAGTCCTGCACGATGAGGAAGTAGTCGGGGAAGCCCATCGAAGAGATGGTCTTGAGCTCGAAGTCGATGCGCTCGGCCTGCTCGTCGGTGAGGGTTTCGCCGTAGCGGATTTTCGCGCCTTCGTAGGTCAGGTGGCACAGATAGGCCACGGACTTGCAGAAATCGTCGCCGCGGTAGTTGCCTTTCGGGTCGTTCTTGCCGGCTTCGATGTAGGGTTTGTATTTCTCCAGATAGGTGTCGATGTCGGCCAGGAAGGCTTCGTCGATGTGGTATTTGGGCAGGATGTAGTCGTGGTCGATTTTATAGAGTTCCACCTTGTCGGCCACTTCGAGGGTATTGGCGATCACTTCGGGATGTTCCGGGAAAAGCGCGGCCATTTCCTCCTCGCTCTTGAGATACTCCTGCTGCGTGTAGCGCAGCCGCTTGGGATCGTCCACGTCGGAGTTGGTGGTCAGGCAGATGAGGCGGTCGTGGGCCGGGCCATCCTCCTTGCGGATGAAGTGCACGTCGTTGGTGGCCACCACCTTGACGCCCTCTTCGCGCGCCAGGTCGAACAGGACGGGGTTCACCTCCATCTGCGCCCGGTACACGTCGTCGTCGAGGCCGGGCACTTCGGTCTTGTGCTTCATCACCTCGAGGTAGTAATCCTCCCCGAACACGCGCTTGTGCCAGCGGAGGGCTTCCCGTGCCGCCTCCACGTTGCCGTCCATAATGTCGCGGGGCAGCTCGCCCGCCAGGCACGCGGAGCAGCAGATCAGGTTCTCGTGATACTGCTCGATGATCTCGTGCGAGACGCGCGGCTTGTAGTACATACCGTGGATATGCCCTTCCGTGCAGATCTTCATCAGGTTCTGGTACCCTGCGTAGTTCTTGGCCAGGAGGGTCAGGTGGTAATATTTGCGGTGGTCGTTGTCCTTGAGCCGATGGTCGTAGTGGCGCGTCACATAGACTTCGCAGCCGATGATGGGCTTGACCAGGGGCTTCTTGTCTTCTCCCAGATTCGCCTTGTCGTAGGCGAATTTGAAGAACTCCTTCACGCCGTACATATTGCCGTGGTCGGTGATGGCCAGGGCGGGCATGCCCAGCTCCCGGGCGCGGGCGAACAGTTTCTCGATGTCGGACAGACCGTCGAGAATCGAATATTGCGTATGGACGTGAAGGTGTACGAAGGACATGGCGCGGCAGGGTTGAAAAAGCAAGGCAATTTACCGAAAAAAACGGGAATCGACAAAAAAAGATGCGCGGGCACGCTGAGCGGTAAAAACGTGCCCCGGCCGGCGAAAAGACGCGGTCGGGGCACGGATCAGCGGGTTTTTGTGCCCGGCTTCTACGTAAGGCTTACATCATACCGCCCATTCCCGGGTTCATCGGGGGCATGGCGGGGGTTTCTTCCTTGATGTCGGCCAGGGCGCATTCGGTGGTCAGGAACATGCCGGCCACGGATGCGGCGTTCTGGAGGGCGACGCGGACCACCTTGGTCGGGTCGATGACGCCCGTGGCGAGCAGGTTCTCGAACTTGTCGGTGCGGGCGTTGTAGCCGAAGTCGGCCTTGCCTTCC
>CACYZM010000031.1 GCA_902778855.1 uncultured Bacteroidia bacterium | reverse complement strand
GCGAGGATGGCAACAGTCGCTAAATAAAACTGGGTCTATTTGAACCAGTCGGTGATGTGGTTCTTGGCGTAGAGATAGTACACCAGGAGGCCGATCCAGCTGGTGGCCAGCACGATGACCGAGCAGATCACTTTTCCGACCAGGGAGATCGGTTTCTTGCAGATGTCATAGACCGCCACGATGGCGAGGACCAGACCGACGAGATAAATGAGCGTTGACATAGGTATTGAGAATTAGATTGATTGTCAGAAACGGAAGGTACCCATCACCGGCCAGTGGTCGGAAATAAAGGGAACGCCGTAGTCGCCGTTCAGGACTTCATAGCGCTCAGCCGTAACGCCGCGGTAGAAGATGTGGTCGATGACGTCGGCGCCGAGCGGGGCATTCTTTTCACCCCAGGCGTTATAGGTGTTGATGCCCTCTTTGTCGGTAACGAGCGCGGTTTCCCGGCATTCGGCCAGTTCGGCCCGGATGGGATCGAGGATCGGGTTGTCCCAGTTGGCGTTGAAGTCGCCGGTCAGGAACACCACGTCGCCTTCCGGAACCTGCTCCTTGATGCGCGCGATGATCAGTTTGCCGGCTTCTTCGCGGGCGACCTTGCCCACGTGGTCGAAGTGCGTGTTGAAATACCAGACATCCTTGCCGGTGAGTTTGTCGCTGAGCTGCGCCCAGGTAACGATGCGGCGGCAGGCGCCGTCCCAGCCGAGGGATACAGTGTCGGGCGTCTCGCTCAGCCAGTAGGTGTTGCACTGCTTCATCTCGAAGCGGTCCTTGCGCCAGAAGATGGCGTTGGCTTCGCCCCGCTCGAGGCCGTCGTCGCGGCAGACGCCGTAGCGGCCGTACTCGGGCAGGTTCTCATCCATATAATCGACCTGGACGATATAGCCTTCCTGAATGCCCAGCAGATCCGGTTTCGCGGACTCGAGCATCCGGATCACGGCCTCGCGCCGGTTGTTCCAGCAGTTGTCGCCGTCGAAATCTTCCTGGGGCGAAAGCCGGATGTTGAAACTCATCACGCGGATATCGGGGGTATGGCCGGATTTGCATCCGGACAGGAGCAAGCCGCCCAGCGGCAGCACCCACAGAAGGGCAATCAGAAGAATCCTTTTCATAGTCAGCACGTTTTTGCAAATATACGAAAATATCGCTAATTTTGAGAGAACGATGAAAAGCTTCAAGGACTCGATGACGGCGGTATGGCATTTCTACCGCGACGGCTTCCGCAACATGACCTGGGGAAAGCCGCTCGTATGGCTCATCCTGCTCAAAGTCTTCATCCTGTTCGCCATCCTGCGCGTCTTCTTTTTCAAGCCCGCCCTCGCCGGACTCGACGACGAGCAGCGGAGCCGCGTGGTCGGCGAGCGCATCGTCGGCCGCCCCTCCCCGCAGGAGGCGTCCGACTCCGATCCTGAGACATTTAACCCCTAAACAACCTTATTATGGATGTGATCGTATGGTCAAGAATCCAATTCGCAATGACGGCCGCCTACCATTGGCTGTTCGTGCCGCTTACCCTCGGGCTGGCACTGGTCATGGCCATTATGGAGACGATTTACGTCGTCAAGAAAGACGAATTCTGGAAAAAGACCGCCCAGTTCTGGGTCAAGCTCTTCGCCATCAACTTTGCCGTGGGCATCGCGACGGGCATCATCCTGGAATTTGAATTCGGCACGAACTGGAGCAACTACTCCTGGTTCGTGGGCGATATGTTCGGCGCGCCCCTCGCCATCGAGGGGATCCTCGCCTTCTTCATGGAGGCCACCTTCTTCGCCGTGATGTTCTTCGGCTGGGACAAGGTGAGCCGGCGTTTTCACCTGGCCTCGACCTGGCTGACCGGCATCGGCGCCTCGATTTCGGCCTTCTGGATCCTGGTGGCCAACGGCTGGATGCAGAATCCGGTGGGCACCACCTTCAACCCCGACACGGTCCGCAGCGAAATGGCCTCGGCCCAGGCATTCTGGGAAGTGATCTCCAATCCGGTCGCCGTGAGTAAATTCTTCCACTCCATCACGAGCGGCTGGGTCACCGGCGGCGTATTCGTGGTCGGCGTCAGCTGCTGGTATCTGCTCAAGAAGCGCCAGCGGAAGTTCGCCAAGGCCAGCATCCTGGTAGGCAGCCTCGTCGGCATCGCCGGCTCCTTCGCCGTGATGCTCACGGGCGACGCTTCCGGCGTCCACGCCGCCGAATTCCAGCCGATGAAACTGGCGGCGGCCGAAGGCCTGCAGGACGGCGGAAGGCGTGCGGCCTTCACCATCGTCCCCGGCGTCAGGATTCCGGGCATGCTCTCCATCCTGGCCACCCACGATATCAACGGCTTCGTCCCGGGTATCAACGACATCCTCAACGGCTATTCCGACAACGACGGCAACGTGATTCCTTCCGTAGCTGAAAAGATGCAGCGCGGCCGCACGGCCCTCGACGCCCTGGCACAGTACCGCGCGCTGAAGGACAGCGATCCCGCAGCCGCCGCCGAGGCGCGCGCCGTTCTGGATGAAAACGTGCAGTATATGGGCTACGGCCATCTCGAAAAGCCCGAAGACGTCATTCCGCCTGTAGGCGTGGTCTTCTGGGCCTTCCGCTTCATGATCGGGCTGGGCATGCTGATGCTGCTCGAACTGGTCGTCGTCGGCTGGCTGGCCTGGAAAGACAAACTCGCCGAAAAAAAGTGGCTGCTCTTGGCAGCGTTGTGCTGCATCCCGCTTGTCTACATATGCGGCCAGGCCGGCTGGGTCGTGGCCGAAGTGGGCCGTCAGCCCTGGACCATCCAGGGCCTCCTGCCCGTAAACGTAGCCATCTCCAGCCTGAGCGCCGGCGCGGTCAAGACCACCTTCTTCGTGTTCCTGGCCATTTTCACGCTCTTCCTGGTCATCGAAATCCGCATCCTGATCGGCGCCATCAAGAAAGGTCCTGAAACCCCAAACGAATAAAGCCATGTCCTATATCTTCCTGCAGAATTACTGGTGGTTCCTGATCGCCCTGCTGGGCGGCCTGCTCGTCTTCCTGATGTTCGTCCAGGGCGCGAACCTCCACCTGGGCAACCGGACCCTGAGCGATCTCCAGAAGCGGATGATCCTCAATTCCACCGGCCGCAAATGGGAACTCACCTTCACCACGCTGGTCACATTCGGCGGCGCCTTCTTCGCCTCCTTCCCGCTCTTCTACAGCACGAGTTTCGGCGGCGCCTACTGGGTATGGGTCCTGATCCTGATCACCTTCGTCTTCCAGGCCGTATCCTACGAGTTCCAGAACAAGAAAGAGAACCTCATCGGCAGCCAGGCGTTCCGGGTATTCCTGATGATCAACGGTATCCTCGCTCCCCTGCTCATCGGCACGGCCGTCGGCACCTTCTTCACCGGCAGCGACTTCACCGTGAACCGCGCCGCCATCACCGATCCGGCCGCTCCGGTCATCAGCACCTGGGGCAACGGCTGGCACGGGCTCGAGGCCCTGGTCAACTACCACGCGCTGCTGCTCGGCTGCTCGCTGATGTTCCTGTCCGCCGTCCTGGGCGCCCTGTACGTCCTGACCAATGTGGATGATCCGAAGATCCACGAGGAAATGCGCCACACCGTCAAAATGACCCTTGCGCCGTTCCTGCTCTTCTTCCTGACCTGGCTCGTCATCCTCCTGGTCCGGCCGGGATACGCCGTCGACGAAGCCGGCGTCGTCACGCTCGAAAAGTACAAGTACCTGCACAATTTCCTGCAGATGCCCGCCGTGCTGGTGATGTTCGTCATCGGCGTACTGCTCGTGCTCCGCGGCTTCATCCTGGGCGCCTTCACGAAATCGTGTCACGGCTTCTGGCCTGCCGGGCTGGGCACGGTGCTCGTCGTCATGGCCGTCTTCTTCATCGCCGGCTACAACGGCACGGCCTACTACCCTTCCTGCACCGACCTGCAGAGTTCGCTCTCGATCCGCAACAGTTCGTCGAGCCCGTTCACGCTCCAGGTGATGTTCTGGGTTTCTCTCCTAATCCCCTTCGTCGTGGCCTACATCGCCTATGCCTGGCGCCAGATGGACCGCAAGAAGATCACCTCCGGCGAGATTTCCGGCACATCCCACAAGTATTGAGAGGCTTTCTTCCCGACGGGAGAAAAAAATATTGATTTTTTTTGCACACTAAAAAAAACTCTCTATCTTTGCAATCCCAATCGGGAAACGGGGTGCGGTAGTTCAGCTGGTTAGAATGCCGGCCTGTCACGCCGGAGGTCGCGAGTTCGAGTCTCGTCCGCACCGCATAAAAAAGAGTTGTCCAAGTGACAGCTCTTTTTTTTATGCGGCGCGGACTGCCGCGCCTTTTTTTACCGGGGCTCTGCCCCAGACCCCGCGTTCCTTCGGAACGGCCCGCAGAAGCGGGCTTCGTTTAACGCCTTTGCAGATATCTGCGAGGCGTTTTTTGTTTCTAGTGCCCCAGAAAATGCCCCAATTTTTAGCAAAAAAAAGAAATCTGCACGTGTCTGAATATGTGCACAGATTGTCGACTCTACCACCGGGATCCTTTTCTTATCGAGACGTAGCCATATCAATTGAAATTTGTAACTTAGTGGCCGATAAATCGAAGTTAACTGCCTGAGTAAAGATAACCTATATGAAACAACGCATGTTTGCGGCTTTAATGGCCTTCCTTCCTTTTCTTGCGTCGGCACAGATGATGCCTGATTCTACCGTCCAGGTTTGTGCTTATTGGCATAAGGGAGACCAAGCTGTATATGAATGCAAAAGCACGACGGTCAAGATTGAAAAGGATGGAACGGAGACCACGGCGAGCGCGTCTTCGGAGACCCGGGTTTTCGAAGTGGTCGACGAAACGGAAAAATCCTATATCCTTCAAACGTCCTACAAGGACGTATTCTCTTCTGACCTGAGCCTGAATGTCGGGGCAGAGGTTGTGAGTAAGGTGGCGGAGGGAATTGTCATCCGGACCCAGACGAATGAATTCGGTACCGTCCAAGACATCGTCAACCTGGATGAACTGACAGAAGCCATGAAACGGACGATCCCCCTCTCGGTCGATGCCGTCTTGGCGAAGCACGACGAGAAGGCCCTGAAGGAACTCGGCCTGACCCGGCAAGGTCTTATCGACACCTACACGGATCTTGTCTGCCGTCCCGAAACCATTGTTACGGCCTGTTTGGACGATGTCGTCCCCTTGCTTCTCTATCATGGAGCCCGGCTTCGGCTCGATCAGGAGTATTCCGTCCAACAGGAACTCAACAGCCCCCTTCCGAACACGACCGGGAAATTGCCGATCAATCTGCACTTTTGGGTAGACGAGGAGCAATCGGACTCTTCCTTTGTGCTCATTCGCTCCTATTTCCAGGTGGACAGTGATGCCTTGATGCCTTTTCTCCGGGAGTCCGTGCTCGCTGCCACGAAAACCGTCCTCCCGGCGGATCTGCCACTGGATGAAATGGAGAAAGAGATAGACAAGGGCATCGCCGAATCCCATATGCAAGCGACAATGGAGCAATTCACGGCGACTGAAATCCATTTGGCTTCCGGCTGGACCACCCAGTGGTGGAGCAAACGCCGGATTACCATAACCACCGACGAGGGTGAGACACAGACGGTAGAGGAGAAAAAAGTGACCATTGTCGACGAATGACAGCGTCTATCATCTATCAACACGAGCCATAAAAAGAGCTGTCCAAGTGACAGCTCTTTTTTTTATGCGGCGCGGACTGCCGCGCCTTTTTTTACCGGGGCTCTGCCCCAGACCCCGCGTTCCTTCGGAACGGCCCGCTGAAGCGGGGGGCTTCGTTTACGGGGTAGGTCTCCGGCTATTTTGGGGTAGGTCGAACGAATGGTGGCAGACCTACACCGGCAGAAGCGTTGAGAAGCCGATACCCGGGGTAGGTCCCGATCTAATTATTCGACCTACCCCAAAAGTTGCCGGGACCTACCTCAGCGCCAGCACGTCATCCTTGTATTTGCGGGAGATGGGGAGTTGGGTTTCGCCGATCAGGAGGATGTCGACGTCGATGTCGGTGATGGCGGCTTTGTTGACGAGATAGGACCGGTGGATGCGGATGAAGTGGGGCTTGAGGATGGCTTCCCAGCGGGAGATGGGGGTTATGTTCCGGAAGCTGCGGCCGCCGGTCGCAACGACCGTGGTGATATCGTCGTTGGATTCCACGTACAGGATTTCTTCGATGGGAAGGGTGACCGGTTTTCTTTCAGAAGTGAAGGTGATGGGCGCGGGCGCAGCGGGGTGTTTCCGCTCGAGCCACGCCTCGAAGAAATGGCTGCCCGTCGCAAGCGCGGTCAGGATGATGGCGATGAAGGCGGGATTCGTCAGGAGCCGGGGGATATCGTTCATCGGCTGGTCCGCCCGCAGGTTCATAATGTAATAATGGGTAACCAGGAACAGCAAAACCTCCGCAATCAGGATGCCCAGTACAATATAGATGGTGTTCCGGATTCCGGACCGCCGGTCCTTGAAATCGACTTTCTGAAAGAAGTACCGGGCCGCCAGGGCCCCGGGAAGGAACATCGTCCCGACGAATAACGCTTCCAGGAAACGGTAGCCCAGACTGGTGAGGACTATCGACACCAGCAGGACGGAGACCACCCAATAGGATATGACCAGCAGCCGTTTCATTACGGATACAAATGTAGCAAAATCACGGTTTTCCCGCCCACGCAAAAAGGAAAATTGGGGATTTGACTTCCGTGTCCGGGGTTTCGGCTTGGACGAAAAAGGTCTTGCCCTTACTTTTGCCCCGGAAAGTTTAACCCAAAAACCATTTTGCCTTATGTTTGCTTTTTTCGTCAACGGAGGCCCCGGATTCATGTCGGTCCTCACCGCACTGCTGGTCGCCATTTTCTTCGCGGCCTGGAAAGCCCCGCGTTGGGTGAAGGAAATCGGTCTGTTCGCCCTCGCGTTCGGATGCTTCGCAACGATTCTGGGCTTGATGCAAGCCTTTGATGCCATCACGGCCAGCGGACCCATTCCGACAGAAGTTCTCTGCGCGGGCTTAAAGGTCGCCCTGATCACCACCATTTACGGGATCATCATCTATATGGTCTCGCTCATCGTGCGGGTGATCCAGAAGCCCCGGCTGTAACGTCCTAAATGTGGAAGGCGACGCCGGCCATCAGCCAGAGGCCGGGCTGGGGGATGTCGCCGAAATCGTACCAGGTGCGGTTGAGCAGGTTGTTGGCGCGGACATACAGGTTCAGGCGCGGAAAGTCATAGCTGAGTTTGGCGTCCAGCAGGTTGTAGGGAGCCATCAGCTCGGAGCCGGTGCTCCGGTCGACATAGCGCCAGGACAGGTCGAGGGCCAGGTTCTCCCAGAAGCGGAAACCGGCTTGCGCCACAACCTTGTGCCGCACGTATTCCAGGGAATAGACGGACCGCAGGTTCGCTTCCAGCGCCTTGTCCTGCGACTGGTGGCTATAGCCCAGCTGGAGGGTCCGGAAGAAGAAACCGGGCCGGTTCAGCAATTCGGGCAGACTCAGCCGGACCGACACCTCCTGCCCCAGCGTGTTCAGCCGCGTATGGTTGACCGACATCCACGGTGCATCGTCTCCCAGGGAGGTGTCTTTGATCCAGTCGATCAGGTCGTAGCCGCGGTTGTAATAGACGGAAGCGAAAGCCCGTACGCCCCTGCCCAGGAATTTCACGCCGCCTTCCAGCGCCCGCAGTTTCTCGGCTTTCAGGTTGGGATCGGCCAGATGGCCGCCCACCGAATAGTACAGTTCCGTAAACGTCGGCATCCGGTAGGACGTATTGTAGGACGCATAGAGCCGGACGGCGTCGGACACACGGAGATTGGCGTCGAAGCCCGGGAAAAGCCGGACGCCCTCCCGGTTGCCGGTATTATAGACGGTCGTCAGGCCGGCCGATGCGGAAAGCCGGCCGATGACGACGTGATGCTCCAGGAACAGATTGAGCGCCGTGCGCGAAAGCCCGCACACATAGACGCCCTGCGGCTGCGCCAGGCGTTCGCCCAGGTTGGTGCTCACAATCCGCTCGTGCCGGGCCTCGGCACCGAAAGCCGTCTGGCCCAGGCGCGAATCGACGCGGAAATACAGATTCGCCCCCGCGACATTGGTCTTGTGGAAATTGAACGGATACTTTTCGGGCGCATTGCGGAACAACTCGAAGCGGTCTTCCCCGTGGTTCCAATAGATGGCAGGCGTGAAATGCAGCGCCCCCTTCCCCTCCGATTTGACGGAAGCGAAGGTCTTCAGCGTGTGCTCGAACTGGTCGTCGAACTTGGAACTGTAGAAGGTGCTGGATCCGAAATCCTTGTTGCTGACGCCGGCCTGCCAGCTGATGTCGCGGGGGCCGAAATCGTGCGCGCCGTGCGCGAAGGCCTTGACCGCGCCGAAATCGCTGTTCAGCCCGCCGGCCGCATTGCGGCTGAAGCCGTCGCTTCGCTGGTAGCCCGCCGAAATGCTGCCGAAGCCTCGGTCATACCCGAGCGCCGCCGAAGCCGTAGCGCCGAAAGAACGGAACGACCCGCCCTCCAGGCTGGCGCTGACGGATTTGTCGGAGGGTTTGCGCGTGACGATGTTCACGGCGCCCAGGAGCGAAGACGTGCCGTAGACGCGGGCCGCAGGACCCTCGAGGACTTCAATGCGCTCGATGTCGCAGAGGTTCACGGGGAAATCGAAAGAATTGTGCCCCGTCTGAGGGTCGGTGATATTGATGCCGTCGAGCAGCACGGCCACTTGGTTATAGGTGCCGCCGCGGATGCTGATGTCGGTTTGCATGCCCATTGCGCCGCGCTGACGGACATCGACGCCCAAGGCATATTTGAGCAGGTCATTGACCGTCTCGGCCGGCGCCGAGGCGATGGTCAAACTGTCCATGAGGGTGACGATGCGGGCACTGCTGTGAAGTGCCACGGGAACACGGGTCGCCGAGACCGTCACTTTGTCGATGGTCTCCACCCGGGACTGGGCTCCGGCCGTTCCGGCCGACAGGGCCGCGAACAGGAAGGCGGCCGCAAAAAAGACGCATTTTTTCATAAAGGGCGTCAAAGATACTGAAAATTCCCGGTCGAAACCCGTTTTTTCGTATCTTTGAATCATCAATCAAGTACCGTTTGACCATGAAAAAAATTCTGCCTCACCTCTCCGCCGGAATCGCGGCGCTGATGCTGGTCGCCTCGTGCGGAATCCTCGGACAAGTCGGGGGCGGCGGCAAAACGTTCACTTTCGACAACTTGCCCCAAAACCTCCAGCAGATGCAAGCCCTGACCATCGCTGACATGTCCGACCCCTATGCCGTCGCAGCCATGACCATCGTCGCCCTGGCCCGCCACGGCAGCAGCAGCCGCGACTGTTTCCAGATGCTCAACTTCCTCAAGGGTCCGGAATCGGTCTCCAACTACGAATTCAGCTTCATCAACGAAAGGCTGCAGGGAAAGGAATACAAGCCCTTCTCCTTCTTCCAGGGCGCCACACCGGCCAACAACTATACGCCCAGCCGGCCGTACAAGATCACCGTCACCAGCAACCCTTACTCCTTCACCACCGACAGCGAAGGCTATAAATGGTGCACCCTCTACGTGACCTCCGGCGGCGCCGACAGCCCCCGGCCGATCAAACTCCGCCAGAAAAAGAGCACGGGCGAATGGTTCCTCAACGACATTCAGTGCCTGAGTGACATCCGCATCCCGACGTCGCAGAGCAAGTGGGACTAAGCTTCGGTTGAAGCGTCCTCCAGCGGACGGAACCAGCTGAAATGCACATTGCCGTACTTCTTCTCCTTCACGAAGGAGGGATGTGCGGCAAAATTGTATTCGGCCGGATGCTCGAGGATCAGATAGCCGCCCGGATAGACGAGCCCCTTGGAGAGAACCTTGTCGGGAATCGTATCGAGCCCTTCGAGGGCATAGGGCGGATCGGCGAAGACGATATCGAAACGCAGCGCACAGAGCTGCAGGAAATCGAAGACATTGTGGTGGACGACCTTCACCGTATCGTCCACGCCCAGGGCGGCGGCCGTCTTCTTGATGAAGCCGGCGTTGACGGGGTTCATCTCGACGGAAATGACATTGCCGGCGCCGCGTGAGGCGAACTCGAAGGCAATGCTGCCGGTCCCGCCGAAGAGGTCGAGGACCGCGAGGTCGTCGAAGAAAAATTCGTTGTCAAGGGCGTTGAAAAGACCTTCCTTGGCGAAATCCGTCGTCGGCCGGGCCTTGTACCCGGCCGGCGGATTGATGGACTTGCCGCGCAGTTTGCCGCCGATGATTCTCATAGCGCCTCCACGCTGGCGAAGTGCCGGAACAGGTCGCCCTTGACGGATTCGTCGGCATCTCCGTAGAAATGGACCGTGGTCACTTCCGGATTGATCTGGAACTGGCGGAGCGCCGCGAAAAGGAAATACTGGGCCGTGACGCCGTCGGGCGCGGGATAGGAATTGCACAGGAGCAGGCGGTCGCCCGCCGCCACCACGAGATCCACCACGCCGTCGCCCAGATGGACGGTCACTTTATTATAAGGTGCCAGCGCGGCCGTGGCTTCCACCATACCGGCAATCCGGCGCGCACGGGCCTGGGACCCGGCATAAAGAAGAACTGCCTTATAACAAGGCAGTTCCAGACTTTCTACCGTTTCGGACTTCTCGAGAATGACGACACTGCCCAAAAGCGCGGCCGCCTTTTCCGGCGAGAAGAACCCTTCCGGAATCAGGGTATACTTGAACACTACTCCCAGTTACCGGCGTTGTTGTTGGCGTTGTCGATCGAGCCGACCATCAGGCCGGGGAAACGGTCGGTATCTTCACGCTCGGCGACCAGGTTGACGATCTGCTGACGGTCCATGCCCTTGAGGAGCGACCAGTACGGCATCTGCGCTTCGAAAAGCGGCACGTCGACACCCGACACCTGCTTGACGATGGTACGCATGATCACAGTATCGCCTTCGGCGAAGGGGATGTAGCGCAGGTCTTCGACCTTGAAGTCAGGGCGTTTGTTGAAGAGGGTGTCGCGGACATCCGTCAACTGCGGGAGGCGGATGATCAGGTTCTTGTCACCTTTCTCGTAGAGCTCATAGAGTTTGTTCATGAGCTGCTCGCCCTTGAGGTTCTTGAGGGTCTTCTTGACCGCTTCGGTATGGAGGACGGCCACGGAGTCGTCTTCGGAACCGATCTGACGCATGATGGTGATCTTGCCGTTCTTGTAGAAATCGATCAGGGAGTCCATCACCGGCGCATAGTGTCCGTAGGTGTCCTTGTAGGTCACCTGGAGCGTGCGGATGTCCTTCAGCCGCTCGATGGCCACGTTGCTGCGCTGCTTGAGTTCGTTGTTGAACTTCACCGGCTTGTTGATGCTGTTGTAAAGCAGATAGGCGAGCCCGATGATGATGAGCGGGAGAATGAAGTAGGTTAAAAGTTTTCTCATATGGTTTGACTTTAATAATTCGTTTTGGGTCAAAAGGTCAAATGCTTGTTCCGCCAAGTTCATTTGACTTACAAAAGTAAAAAATTAATTTCAAGACTACAATATATTTTTAAATTTGCGGTGAGAAAACTTGATCCGACCCGCGTCATGAAGATCGACACCACAACCCTTGAATCCGGCCTGTCGCAAGCGCACGACATCGTCCTCATCGGGCATTTCAACCCGGACGGCGACGCGGTGGGCAGCGTGACGGCCGCCTGGCATTATCTCAAGGCCCGTGGAAAACAGGCGCATATGATCCTGCCGAGCCCCTACCCCGAAAGCATGGCTTTCCTCGAGCCCGAGGCGGAAGAAGACCATATCGTCATCTGTGAGCGGGAACCCGAAACCGCCCGGCGGCTGGTCGCCGGCGCCGACCTGATCATCTGCCTCGACCTCAACCGGCTCGCCCGCACGGAATACCTGGAAGAAGACATCCTCGCCAGTCAGGCCCGCAAAGTGCTGATCGACCACCACATCGCGGCCGAGTCCGAGCGTTTCGACACGGTGCTCTCCACCATCGACGTTTCCTCCACCTGCGAACTTCTGTTCTGGATCATCATGGCGATGCCCGACATCGCCGGCGACCCGGCCCGCATCGGTCTCCGCTGCGCCGAATCGCTCTACGTGGGGATGATGACCGACACCAACAATTTTTCCAATTCGGTATTCCCCGACACCTTCGAGATGGCCGCCCGGCTGATCGCCCGCGGCGTCGACAAGAACGGGCTCCAGGAGAAAGTGCTCAGCTGCTACAGCGTGTCGCGCACCCGCCTGATGGGGCATATGGTGAAAGACAAGATGAAGGTCCTGGACAAGTACCACGCCGCCTATATGACCCTGAGCAACAAGGAGAAGGAGCGCTACCACTTCAAACCCGGCGACAGCGAGGGCTTCGTCAACCTGCCGCTGGCCATCAGCAGCGTCCAGGTCAGCGCCCTCTTCACCGAAAACATCGACGGCCAATACATCCGCGTATCGCTTCGTTCCAAGGGCCGGATCAACGTCAACCGCTTCGCCAACCGCTTCTTCAACGGCGGCGGCCACCACAACGCCGCGGGCGGCCGGCTCTACATTCCCCTGGAAGAGGTGCCCGCCTACTTCGAAAACGCCCTGGCCGCCTGGCCGGACGAAGAAAAATTTTCATAAGGCATATCTTTTGTATAAATTTGCAGGTCGTCCCAATACCGTCCGACCGATGCCGAATACGCGATTCCGCCTGCTCCTGATCCTGTCCGTCCTCCTGACTGCGGCCTGCCAGACCGAAGTCCGCGAGGCCTACATCAATCAGGACAAGTACATCGACACCTACGTCAGCAACAACTTCGCCGACAACCCGGTGTATCACGAAGGCGGCGTGGTCCGCGTCGTGCTCGTGGAAGGCCTGGCCGGCGCGCCCGTAATCGAACGGGGCGATTCGGTCTATCTGTACTACGCCGGTTACACGTTTGGACAGAACGGCCCCGAAACCCAGTTCGTCCTCGACAGCGGCATGGTCTGCGTCGGCAAGGGCAAGCTCATCCGCGGCCTGGACGACGGCCTGACCGGCGCCCGGCTGGGAGAAGAATCCCTGATCCTCTTCTCCGGCGAGCACGGATACGGCACCTCCGCCGTGGGGCTGGTCCCCGAAAACACGGCCCTGCTCTTCGACGTGGGCGTGGCCGAAATCAAAAAGAATCATTAATCCGATGAAGCTGCACAAATACTTTTCCCTTTCGATCGTGTTGCTGGTCACCTTCCTGACGGCCGCCTGCGCCGTCGATCCCGAAGAAGACAGCAATTATGGACTGGACCGCGTCATGAAAGCCTGGATCCGGGTCAATTATCCCGGCTTGAAGCCGTTCGAAAACACCGACAGCTATGTGCTGGAAATGGTCGAGGGTACCGGCGCGCCCGTCGTCGACAGCGCCTACGTCTGGGTGCATTATGCGAAACGGAATCTCGACCAGACCGTCACTTCGACCAACATCCAGGAGTTGGCCGAGCAGATCGGCACCTATTCCGTCACGGCCAACTACGGCAGCAACATCTGGCGCGTCGACCAGGGATATCTCCCGGACGACCTGGAAGACGTCATCAAGTCCTTGCGGGCGGGCGGCCACGCCAAAGTCGCACTCCCCGCCTCCGCCTCGGGCCACGACCGCTCCCTCTACTCCGCCTTCAGCAGCCTGACCGAGACCTCCAACCAGATCATCGACGTGGCCATCGATACCGTAGTCACCGACATCTACGACTACCAGGAGCGGATCATGAAAGCGTGGTTCCGCGAGCGCTACGGCGTGAGCGACACCGCCGCCGCCCATCTCTACCTCAAGAAGCTCGTCGAGAAGACCGCCGAGGAGGACACCATCCCTGAAGGCAACACTGTCCGCGTCCGCTACGTCGGCCGCCTGATGGACGGCCGGGTATTCGACACCAACATCGAGGACACGGCCAAGTTCTACCGCATCTACAAGAGCGGCGGCTCCTACAGCGCCTTGAGCATCGAGTATTACAAAACCGACACGACAAAATTCTCCTCGGCCAACAGCGTGGTCAAGGGCTTTGGAAAAGGCGTCACCCTGATGAATTACGGCGAAAAGGCCGTGGTCCTGTTCAATTCGCAACTCGGGTACGGAGAAAAGGGCAGCAGCCCCTCGATCCCGGAGTATTCGCCGCTGTCGTTCTGGCTCTACATCGAGCCGAAATAACGATACCTTACAGATTGGAAACCACTTGCACGCCGGCGGGGATCACTTCGATCTGCACCGGCGTGATTCCTACCGGTTCGCCATCCACTTCCATATAGGAATACGGCGTCGCCCAGATTCCGATGCGACGGCCGCGGGTATGCATTACTTCCTTGTATTTGAAGATGTTGCCCTTGAACAGCGAGGGCACTTTGGAGAGGAAATTCCACTTGCTGATCTTGCCCACCACCGTCAGGTCGATGAGCCCGTCGTCGGGCACGGCTTCGGGGGTCTGCATCATGCCGCCGCCGCAGTATTTGCCGATGCCCAGCGCCACGGAGATGGCCGGGCCGCGGAAAAACTCGACACCGTCGACGTCGACACGAAAAGTCAGGGGTTTATAGGAGAAAAAGCCGGTGATCAGCGACTTGAGATACTGCTTGTCGCCGCCCTGGCCGCGCGCCTTGGCCAAGTCGAACCGATGGCAGACTTCGGAGTCGAATCCCAGGCCGCCGATGTTGATCATATAGCGGCAGTACGGACGGCCGTCCATCAGGGTGTGGACGCAGGCCACGTCCTGGGGACGCGTGTGGGAGTCGGCCGCGGCGATCAGGTCGGCCGCGGCGGCAAAGTCGGCGGGGATTGCGTGGAGCCGGGACCAGTCGTTGCCCGAACCGACGGGAATCAGGCCGAGCGTCACGTCGGAAGGCCGGACTTCGTCCTGGGAATACAGGCCGTTGAGCACTTCGTGCATGGCGCCGTCGCCGCCGACGACCAGCAGTTTCCGGTAGCCTTCCCGCACGGCTTCGCGCGCCAGTTCGATGGCGTGATAGGCGTGATCGGTGATGTGCTCGGAAAACTCTATACCCCTGTCTTTAAGCAGGTTCGATATCTCTGGCCAGTCCTTGGCGGCTTTTCCTGCGCCGGAGCGGCTGCTGACGATAACCTTCCAGGCCGATGAGAATGTCATGATTCAAGTGTTTGGCAGCGCGAATTTAATGGTTTTTTTTCATAACTTTGCAAGTTATGGGAAAGATCATTGCCATTGCCAACCAGAAAGGCGGGGTCGGTAAGACCACCACCTCCATCAACCTGGCCGCGTCGCTCGCCGTCCTGGAATACAGGACGCTGATCATCGACGCGGACCCTCAGGCCAATACCACGTCGGGACTCAATTTCAATCCGGATTCGAAGGAGCACGACACGCTCTACGAGGTGCTCATCGGCGAGAAGACCGTCGATGCCGCCGTCAAGCCCACCGACCTCGAACGGCTCGACATCATCACCTCGCACATCAACCTGGTCGGTGCCGAAATCGAAATGCTGGAAGTCCCCGGGCGGGAGAACGTCCTCCGCAACGCGCTCGCGCCGCTGCGCGACCAGTATGATTTCATCATCCTGGACTGCGCCCCGTCGCTCGGCCTGATCACCATCAACGCCCTCACTGCCTCGGACAGCGTGATCATTCCCGTGCAGCCGGAATACTTCCCCCTGGAAGGCCTGGGCAAACTGCTCAACACCATCAACATCGTCCGGACGCGCCTCAACCCCGCCCTGACCATCGAAGGATTCCTGTTCACGATGTACGACAGCCGCCTGCGACTGCACAACCAGGTGGTGGAAGAGGTCAAGACCTATTACCCCGACATGGTCTTCAAGACCATGATCACCAAGAACGTCAGGCTGAGCGAGGCCCCGTCCTACGGCAAGCCCGCCCTCCTCTACGACGCCCGCAGCACCGGCGCCGACAACTACCTCAACCTGGCCCGCGAAATCATCAAAAAGAACGAATCATGGCAAAAAGACCCGCACTAGGCCGCGGCCTCGGCGCCCTGCTGGGCGATCGCACACCCCTTCCCGAAAGCCGGGAGATCCGCCGGCTGGCTACGGGCGATCCCGCCGCCGTGTGTGAGATTCCGCTCGACCAGATAGTCCCCAACCCCTTCCAGCCCCGCCTGGATTTCGATCCGGAGGCGCTGGCGGAGTTGGCCGACTCCATCCGCACGCTCGGCATCATCCAGCCGCTCACCCTGCGGCAGACCGGCCCGGAGAGCTACCAGATCATCAGCGGCGAACGCCGCTACCGCGCCGCCCTGCAGGCAGGCCTGCAGCACGTCCCGGCCTACATCCGGCAGGCCGACGACACCGCCATGCTCGAAATGGCCATCGTGGAAAACATCCAGCGCGAAGACCTCGACCCCATCGAGACGGCGCTCAGTTTCCAGCGGCTGATCGACGAATGCAAACTCACCCAGGAAGCCATGGCCCTGCGCGTGGGAAAGAAACGGGCCACCATCACCAACTACCTGCGGCTGCTCCGCCTGCCCGACGAGATCCAGAAAAATCTCAAGCTTGGCAAGATTTCTGTGGGACACGCCAAGCTGCTGCTCGGCGTCGAGGACGCCGCCCAGCAACGGAAACTCTGCGACCGCCTCATCCGGAACGACTGGTCGGTCCGGCAGCTCGAGCAGAAGGTGCAGGCCCTCAACCGCGGGCGGAAAGAAAAAGCGGCGGAAGAAGCCCTTCCCGACCTGTTCTATTCCCTCGCCGAAAGGGTCGGCCGTCATTTTGACGGCAACGTAGCCGTGCGCCGCGATGCCAAGGGCGGCGGCACCATCACCATCCGTTTCAACAACGACAACCAGGTTCAGGAATTCCTCGACGACCTCAACCGATAAGACTTAAAACCGCCCGTGCGCCGCGTCCTTCTCACCCTTCTGCTGCTGGTCAGCGTCTGTTGCAGCCTGAGTGCCCAATTCCGGAGCACGCGCAATGACGTAGCCCGACAGACAACCGGCGGCACGGTCATGGGCCCTCCCGGTGCCGACAACGGCGTCGCTTCGCAAACCGACACCACGGCCGTCACCGACTCGGTCCAGGGCTTCTCCATCCGCCGGCTCGTCCGCGGCTATGCCCGCCGCGACACGCTCACCCCGGGCTACCTGGCCCTGGGTACGGCCATTATCCCCGGCGCCTCCCAGATGTATAACCGCGACTGGTGGAAAGTCCCCGTGATCTATGCCGGCATCGGTGCCGGCGTCTATGGCGGCATCTATTACAACCGGCAATACCAGCATACGGGCGAGACCAAATACAAATACCTGCGCACGGCCAGCTACATCGCGGCCGGCGCCGTCTACTGGGGCCAGATCCTCGACGGCGTCGCCTGCTTCAAGACCGATTTCCGGGTGCCCGTTCCCGCCAAGTCCACCATCTACTCGCTGCTCCTGCCCGGCCTGGGCCAGGCCAACAACGGCGATTACTGGAAAATCCCCATCTGGACGGGCGGCCTGGTCGCCTGCGGCTATTTCTATCATTTCAACGATATGCAATACCGGCGGTTCCGGTTCATCACCGTCGCGGGAGCGAATCCCGAGACGAGCGGCTATGTCGGCGGCATCACCGCCAGCCAGGCCGAGACTTACCGCGACACCTACCGGCGCTACCGCGACTACTCGGTCCTGGCCGCCATCCTGGTCTATACGCTCAACGTCATCGACGCGAACGTTTTCGCCTTCATGCACGATTTCGACGTGAGCGACAACCTCGCCTGGATCGAGGTCCAGCCGACGGTCATCCAGCCGCTCAATCCCCAGTATACCTGGTACGACACCTCTTCGTCCGGCACCAACCCGGCCCTCGGCCTCCAACTGCAACTCACATTTTGATTTTATATGAAACGCCTAATCCCCTACCTCCTGCTCGCTGCGCTCTTCGCCGGGATCCCGATTACCGGGCACGCCCAGATCTTCGGCGAAAAGAAACGGCAGAACCAGCTGATCGAGGAGCTGATGCACCGGATCGACTCCCTCCAGCAGGCTTATGACTCCCTCTACAACGAGTACCAGATGCTGGCCGCCCCGGCCAACGATGAAGACGGCGACATCCTCATCGATGACGACATCGAAAACCTCATCGAGTACAACTCCGACAACATCGACTCGCTGCTGAGCATCTACTACATCCAGAAGCAGATCGACGTCAACGACTTCGACGTGGCCACCCTCGAGCTCGACTCGCTGACCAGCAACATCCCCGACGAGGTTTACATCGAACGGCTCAAGAACATGAACTCGTTCATCCCGGTCCAGTTCAACAAAGCCGTCAAGAACGCCATCATCCGCTATACCGAGCGTATGCCGATGGCCACCGCCCGCATCCTCGGCCTGGCCACCTACTATATGCCGATCTTCGAGGGCATCTTCGACGAATACGGCCTGCCGCAGGAACTCAAGGCCATGGCCGTCATCGAATCGGCCCTCAACTCCCGCGCCGTCTCCCGTGCCCGCGCCAAGGGCATGTGGCAGTTCATGTACAATACGGGCAAGATGTACGGCCTGGAGATGACCTCCTACGTCGACGAGCGCTACGACCCCGAAACGGCCTGCCGCGCCGCCGCCCGGCTGCTCAAGGACAGCTATATGATCTTCGGCGACTGGTCGCTGGCCATCGCCTCCTACAACTGCGGCGCCGGCAACGTGAGCAAGGCCATCCGGCGCAGCGGCGGCAAGACCGACTTCTGGGAGATCTACAACTACCTGCCCCGCGAGACCCGCGGCTACATCCCCGCCTTCATCGCCGCCCTCTATACCCTGAATTATTATCCGGAACACGGCATCGTGCCGGCGCAGATCAGCCTGCCCGCCCACGTGGACACCTTCCACGTGAACAAGAACCTGCACTTCGGCCAGATCTCCGAGACCATCGGCATCCCGATGGAGACGCTTCGCGACCTCAACCCGCAGTATCTCCACGACATCATCCCCGGCAACGAGCACACCTACATCCTGAACCTGCCCCACCAGTACACCCTGGCCTTCACCGACCTGCAGGACAGCATCTACCGCTACAAGGACTCCGTGTTCTTCAACGCGGTGGCCGTGCAGAAGATCAAGGAGACCGGCGGCAGCGGCGAGCAGCGCGTGATCCACAAGGTCAAGAGCGGCGAGACGCTCAGCAGCATCGCCAGCAAGCACCACACCACCGTGGCCAACATCAAACGCTGGAACGGACTCAAGAGCAACACCATCCACGTGGGCCAGCGCCTCTACATCTATGGTTCGGCCGCCAAGCACAGCACGTCGACCACGACCGCGGCGGCGCCGAAGAATACCGGCACCACCACGACGACCGCCAAGAGCACACAGTCCACGGCCACGTCGACCTACACCGTCAAGAAGGGCGACACCCTGAGCGGCATCGCCAAGAAGACCGGCGTCTCGCTCAACACCATTTACAAGCTCAACGGCATGAACGCCAAGAGCAAGATCTATCCGGGAATGAAGATCCGCACGAAGTAGGCGGCATAGCCCTGCTGGAGCTTCACCCACATTTCGACCCTTTGCGTCGGGGCATACTTGGCAGTCAGGTATGCCCCGATGCCTTTTCCTGAGCAGGCTTCCACGGAGAAGCTCTGCGGAACGCCCCTTTCGTAGAAATAGATGCGGGAATCCCAGTCGTCGGTCTTCCAGATCGTCGCGCGGGCCGACAGGTCCCATTTGCGGGAAGGCGACCAGCGGACGTCGGCGTAGCCGGCCGCGCCGCCGCGGTTCGCTTCAGCCCGCAGGCTGAAGTGCCAGGCGTCGCCGGCCGGTACCGTGACCCGCAGCCGGCCCTTCAGCCGGCTGCTCCACGCCAGCTGGCACTCCGCCTCGGCACCGCCCCGAAAGGTGCGCAGCACCTGGACCCGCGCCTTGAAGGTGGAAGAGCCGGCATCCTGCCGATAGCGTTTCCAGGGATGGTACGCATAGTCGGCGTTCAGGCGGAACGTCCACGGCCCGCTGATGGCCTGGAGGGCGTAGACGCCGCCGATCTGGTTGGAGACGCTGCTGAGCGACGACCAGGCGCCGGCGTGGGCGGCGATGTAGGACGGCGCGTAGCACCGGAGCGTCAGGCTGGTTTCAAACCCGTAGGAAGGGCTCCAGAGCACGCCGGCTATCACGGCGGGCGCACGGTGCGCGTCGACGGCCGCTTCGCCGTACACGCGGACGCTGCCGAGCGAACCGTACCAGTCCAGGCCCAGATTGCCCCAGAGGCCGTCGTACTGCTGATAGCGGTTGTAGTCCTGGATCCGGCGGCCGTTGCGCTTGTCGTAGCGATACAGGGCGCCGGTGACGCCCAGCCGCCAGCGCCCGAAAGCGTATGAGACGTTGGCGCCGGCCGCCAGCTCGTGCATTGTGTGCCGCTTGGCCCGGTCCGCCTCCGTGGCGTGCAGCCCGCCGGTAACAATAGAGGTGTAGCTTCCGTCCACAATCCGGGCGTCCAGCGCATTGTACGAGGGAAAACGGTCATCGGGAAAGCCTGCCACCACACCAGCCCCTGTCCGAAGCGGGCGGTGAAATCGCCCAGATACAGCCCTTTGTACCGCCCCGACACAGACACGAAATCGGGGAACCGCTCCTGCGGATCATTGTCCACCACGGCGCCAATCGACCAGGCCGGCTTCTCACAGACCGCCTTCGTCGTCAGGGAAAACCCTTCCTGTCGCCATTTCTTGCGAAACCGGGCCGTATAGGTCTGCGAGAGGACGTTCCGGGGCGCGGGATCCCCGAAGTCCAGGAACGGCCGCAACTCTGCCACCTGCTCCTGCGAGAATCCTTCCACCAGCGACAGCTCCATGGCCGAGCGGATCCCGCCGTACCGCTCCCGCCAGGCCACGAGACTCTCCACCTGGAACAATGTGAACAGCCGCGTCTCCTCGAGTTGCGCCCGCGAAGCGGCATTGAGATTGAGCGGGCTGTGCAACAGCCCCTCATAATAACGGACCAGCGCTTCGGCATCGCTGCCCTCTTCGGCCAGCTGCTCGATGAGCGCGGTGACAGACTCCGGCAATGCCTGCGCCTGGGCAGGTGCCGATACCTTGAAAATGAAAAGAATGGAAATGAGGGTCCCGTAAACCGACCCTCCGGATCTCCTGCACATATCGTTCGGTTTTTGAGTTGACAAAGACAAAGATAATGCGTAAATTCGCGAATTGAACCATTTTTTTCAGTATGAAACACAGGATTCTGGTCAAGGACCGGTACTTCGTGCCGTATGTCCCTTACGAGCGCCTGGAGAAGGCCATCGATGCGGTGGCGGCGCGCATCAACCACGATTTCAAACATTTCAACGGGACGCCCATCATCCTGTGCGTCCTCAACGGATCAATCCTCTTCACGGGCGAGCTGATGAAACGGCTCGACTTCCCGTGCGAGTTCTCTAGCATCCGGCTCTCGTCGTATGAAGGTACGCTCTCCACGGGCGTCACCCGCAAGGTGCTCGGCCTCACCTCCTCCATCAAAGGCCGCACGGTAATCGTGGTGGAAGACATCGTCGACACCGGCAAGACCATCACCGACCTGCACGCCCTCCTGCTCGACGCCGGCGCCGCCGACGTGAAGATCTGCACCATGCTCCTCAAGCCCGAGGTCTACAAGAAGGACCTCAAGCTCGACTACGTGGCGATGGAGATCGAAAACCGCTTCATCGTCGGCTTCGGCCTCGACTACGACCAGCTGGGCCGCAACTCCAAGGACATCTATATTCTCGATACGAATCCTCCCAAGTCTATGCGCAAACATTTCCTGATCTTCGGGCCTCCGGGCGCCGGCAAGGGCACCCAGGCCGCCAAACTGATTGAGCGTTTCGGCCTCCGCCACGTTTCCACGGGCGACCTCCTGCGCCGCGAAATCGCCACGGGCACCCCGCTCGGGCAGCAGGCCAAAACCCTCATCGACCAGGGCCTCCTCGTCCCCGACGAAGTGGTCGAAGGCATGATCGCCTCCGAACTCGACAATAACCCCGACGTGCGGGGCTTCATCTTCGACGGCTTCCCGCGCACCACGTCCCAGGCCGAGCATCTCGACAAGCTCCTGGCCGACCGCGGCACCAAGGTCGACGCCGTGCTCTCGCTGGCCATCCCCGACGAGACGGTCTTCGAGCGCATCCGTCACCGCGCCGAGATCGAGAGCCGCGTGGACGACACCAAGCCCGAGATCATCCAGAACCGCATCGACACCTATCACGCCAAGACGGAACCGGTCATCGCCTACTACAAGGACAAAGGCTGCTACCGGGAAATCGACGGCCTGGGCACCATCGACGAAGTGTTCGACAAGCTCTGCGCCGTGATGGAAGAGTTTGAATAGAACCCCCGTACCATGAGTTTCGAAACCGGCACCAACTTCATCGACTACGTCCGCATCTTCTGCAAGAGCGGGGACGGCGGCAACGGATCGATGCACCTCCACCGGGCCAAATATGTGCCCAAGGGCGGACCCGACGGCGGCGACGGCGGCCGGGGCGGCCACATCATCCTGCGCGGCAACAAGCAGATGTGGACGCTGATCCACCTGAAATACCGCAAGCACATCAAGGCCGAGGACGGCGGCGCCGGCAGCGGCCAGCTCAAGCACGGCAAGCAGGGCGAAGACATCGTCCTGCAGGTGCCCCTCGGCACCGTGGCCCGCGACGGCGAGACCGGCGACGTGCTGTTCGAAATTCTGGAAGACGGCGAAGAAAAGATCCTCTGCCGCGGCGGCCGCGGCGGATTGGGCAACAACTACTTCAAGAGTGCGACCAACCAGACGCCCCGGTTCGCCCAGCCGGGCGAGCCGGGCGTCGAAGGCTGGTACGTGCTGGAGCTTAAAGTCCTGGCCGACGTCGGCCTCGTGGGCTTCCCCAATGCCGGCAAGTCCACGCTGCTGAGCGTGGTTTCGGCCGCCAAGCCCAAGATCGCCGACTACGCCTTCACGACCCTGGAGCCGCAGCTGGGCATCGTCAGCTACTACGACGACAAGTCGTTCGTGATGGCCGACATCCCCGGCATCATCGAAGGCGCCCACGAAGGCAAGGGCCTGGGCCTGCGCTTCCTGCGCCACATCGAGCGCAACGCGACGCTGCTGTTTATGATCCCCGCCGACAGCAAGGACATCGCCGGCGAATACCGCATCCTGCAGCGCGAACTCAAACTCTACAACCCGGAACTCCTCGACAAGGACCGTGTCGTGGCCATCACCAAGTGCGATATGCTCGACGACGAGCTCCGGAAGGAAGTCAGACGGCACCTTCCCCGCAAGGTCCCGTCCGTGATGATCTCCTCGCTCACCGGAGAAGGGATCCCTGAACTCAAGGACCTGCTCTGGAACATGCTCAACGCCGAAAACTGATGTACCTGATCGTCGACACGACGACCGACCCGGCCTGGAACCTGGCCGTGGAGGAGTATTTGCTCACGCAGCGTGACGAGCCGTTCTTCCGTTTGTGGCGGAACGCCGACAGCGTGATCATCGGCCGCCACCAGAACGCCTACGCGGAAATCGACCTCTCCTATGTGGAACGGGAACGCATCCCGGTCGTCCGGCGGATGACCGGCGGCGGCGCCGTGTTCCACGATCTGGGCAACGTCAACTACTCGTTCTTCGACCTGAAGGACCGCGTCTTCACCGAAGTCATCCTGGACGCACTCCGGGCCCTCGGCGTGGACGGCCGCTGCTCCGGCCGCAACGACCTGGTACTCGAGGACGGCCGGAAGTTCTCCGGCACGGCCGTCTGCAAGCACGGGAGCCGGGTGCTGGAACACGGCACGCTGCTCTTCGACGCCTCGTTCGACCGGCTCGGCCGCGCCCTGAAGCCCCGGCCCGAGAAATTCCAGGGGAAGGCCGTGCAGTCGGTGCGGAGCCGGGTGGCCAACCTGTCGGGCCGGCTGGCCACGCCGATTTCGGTCGAAGCCTTTATGGGCTATCTGACGGACAGCATCGCGGCGGCGCTCGGATGCACGCCTTATGCATTTACGGAAGATGACCAGGCCGCCATCGCCCGGCTCCGCGACGAACGTTTCGGCAATCCCGCCTGGAACTTCGGCGCCTCGCCCGCCTGCCGCTTCACGAACGTGCGGAAGTTCCCCGCCGGGCTGGTCGAGGCCCATTTCGAACTGCGCGACGGACGCATCAGCGGTCTGCAGGTATTCGGCGACTATTTCTTCACCCGCCCCACGGAGGAATTCTGCGCCCGGCTCGAAGGCTGCCCCTACGACAGAAAAGCGATCGCCGACCGCCTCGCGAGGGAGACAGTCGGCGAATACTTCTCGGGAATCAGTCCTGAGGAACTGCTGACGTTATTTTATTTGTAGCGGCGCTCCTTTTCCGAGACCAGCAGGTCTTTCAACGTGGTGACACAATCGTTGACGGCACCCTCGAAGGTGTCGTTGTTTCTTTCTACGACCAGTTCATTGCCCGGGATGAAGACGTGAACCTTCACGTTCTTGTTCTGCGGGTCGGCGAGAAGCGAGAGGTCGACTTCGGTGCGAACGATGCCGCCGTCGTAGAATTTTTCGATCTTGCTGACCTTCTTGTCGATGAAATCGAGCAGTTTCTGATCGGCGTCGAACTTGATGGACTGAACTTTAATTTCCATGGTTACCTCCGTTTTTTGCTCTGGGATGAGCGGTTAAGTATGTCTTTTTCAATTGTTCGAACGAGTTGTGCGTATACACCTGTGTGGCCGCGAGCGAGGAATGCCCCAGGATTTCCTTGATGCTGGTCAGGTCGGCACCCCGGTTGAGCAGGTGCGTGGCCAGCGAATGTCTCAGCACGTGGGGCGACTTCTTGCCGGTAAAGCCCTCCAGCCCCGAGAGTTCCTTCTTGACCAGATTGTCGACGAAGGCCAGGTAGAGCGGGCTTCCCTTGTCGGTGAGAAAGAACTTGCCTTGCGGGTTGTCGGGATACGCTTCCCTCAATTTTTCCAAATATAACAAAATCTCCTGACAAATCAAAGCCGGAACGGGTATTTCCCGTTGTTTGTCGCCTTTTCCGGTGACGCGGAAGAGTTGCCGGCCGGCGTCGAAGTCGGCAATTTTCAGGCCACAGAGCTCGGCCCGGCGCATGCCCGTGGCGTAGAGGATGACCATAATCATCCGGTTGCGGAAGAGGGAGAAATCGTCGGGATGCTCCTCCACCCGGCGGCGGCTTTCGTCGAAGTAGTTGTCGAGGGCTTTTTCGGTGTAGAACTGCGGCAGTTTCTTCGCCTGCTTCGGGCGCGGGACCTTGGCCACGGGGTTGCTGTCCAGCAGGCCCTGCCGGAGCAGCCAGTTGCACCAGGTACTCAGGGCGGAGAGCCGGAGGTTCAGGGTGCGGGCCGAAAGGCCGCTGTCGAGTCCCTGGGCGATGAAGCTGCGGATATGCGGCGGCGTCAGCACGTTGGTCGTCGGCTCCGCTTCCTCCATGAAAGCATAGAACGCATCCAGGGCGCTTTCATAGAGCGCGACCGTCCGCGGCGAATAGCGCCGTTCGGTCTGCAGGTAGCGGATGAAATTTTCTTTCAACATTTTTACAAATGTAAGAAATTTTATCTACCTTTGCCGTCCCTAAGAAAAAGGAGGTGTAAGCAAATGATTATCGTACAGGTCAAAGAAGGTGAGAACATCGAGCGCGCGCTGAAGAAATTCAAACGCAAATTCGAGAAGACGGGTGTCATCCGTGAGCTCCGCTCCCGCAAGACGTTCGAGAAACCGTCCGTGAAGAAACGCGAGATGATGAACAAGGCCATCTACGTGCAGAAGCTTCAGCTCCAGGACGAGTAAGTCCGAAAAAAAAGCTTAAAGAGGGTGATTGATTGTATTTTCAGTCACCCTCTTTTTTTGTTATCTTTGTTTATGGAAAAAGCAAAAGTATTCTATACCGACTTCCGGACGGCTGCTTTCGGGGAAAGTATGCCCGCCAAGCTGAAACGGCTCGCCCGCAGGGCCGGCATCGCCGACATCGACATGGACGGCAAGTTCGTCGCCATCAAAATGCACTTCGGAGAGCTGGGCAACATCAGCTACCTCCGTCCCAATTACGCCAAAGCCGTGGCCGACCTGGTCAAGGAACTCGGCGGAAAGCCTTTCCTGACCGACTGCAACACGATGTATCCCGGCTTCCGCAAGAATGCCCTGGAGCACCTGGAGTGCGCGTGGGAAAACGGTTTCACGCCCCTCTCCGTCGGCTGCCCCGTCATTATCGGCGACGGCCTGAAAGGCACCGATGACATCGCCGTCCCCGTAAAAGGCGGAGAATACACGAAGGAAGCCCTGATCGGCCGCGCCATTATGGACGCCGACGTCTTCATCAGCCTCACCCACTTCAAGGGGCACGAGATGACCGGTTTCGGCGGCACCATCAAGAACATCGGCATGGGCTGCGGTTCGCGCGCCGGAAAGAAAGACCAGCATTCGGCCGGCAAGGCGATGATTTATGAAGACAAGTGCCGCGGCTGCCGCCGCTGCCAGAAAGAATGCGCCAACGGCGGTCTGGTCTATGATGCCGAAAAACGCAAGATGCACATCGATGAAACCCACTGCGTGGGTTGTGGCCGCTGCCTCGGCGCCTGCAACTTCGACGCCATCGATTTCGCCCAGAACCAGGCCATCTCCATCCTCAACGCCAAGATGGCGGAGTACACGAAAGCGGTCGTCGACGGGCGCGAATGCTTCCACATTTCGCTCGTCGTGGACGTCTCGCCCTACTGCGACTGCCACCCCGAGAACGACGCCCCCATCCTGCCGGACCTCGGCATGTTCGTATCCCGCGACCCGGTCGCGCTCGACCAGGCCTGCGCCGACGCCTGCCTGGCGGCGGAGCCCCTGCGCAACTCCGTGCTGGGCGACCATCTGCACGACGAAAGCTTCCACCACCATCACCACGACCATTTCAAGAACACCACCCCGGAATCCGAGTGGGAAACCCAGCTCATCCACGGGGAGAAGATCGGGCTCGGAAGCTGCCAGTACGAACTGGTTTTCGTGAAATAAAAGTTACTCTTTGAGTTTCTTGTACTTGAAGCGCTTGGGCTCGGCAGAGCCCAGGCGCATTTTGCGATTGGCCTCGTACTCCGAATACGTTCCTTCGAAGAAATAGACCTGGGAGTCGCCCTCGAAGGCGAGGATATGGGTGGCGATGCGGTCGAGGAACCAGCGGTCGTGGGACACCACGACGGCGCAGCCCGCGAAGTTCTCGAGGCCTTCCTCCAGGGCGCGGATGGTGTTGACGTCCACGTCGTTGGTCGGTTCGTCGAGCAGCAGCACGTTGGCGTTTTCCTTGAGCGTCAGGGCCAGGTGGAGGCGGTTGCGCTCACCGCCGGAGAGCACGCCGCAGAGTTTCTCCTGGTCGGCGCCCGAAAAGTTGAAACGGGAGATGTAGGCACGCGCGTTCACTTCGCGGTTGCCCAGTTTCACGTATTCACTGTTTTCGGAAATCGTCTCATAGACCGTCAGGTCGGGGTCGATCTGTTTGTGCTGCTGGTCCACGTAGGCGATCTTCACGGTCTCCCCGATCTCGAACGTACCCGCATCGGGCTGTTCGTAGCCCATGATCAGGCGGAAGAGCGTGGTCTTGCCCGCGCCGTTGGGGCCGATGACGCCCACGATGCCGGCCGGCGGCAGCGAGAAGGTCAGGTTCTCGAAGAGGACCCGGTCGCCGTAGGCCTTGGTCACGCCCTTGCATTCGATGACCTTGTTGCCCAGGCGCGGGCCGTTGGGAATATAGATTTCGAGTTTCTCTTCTTTCTGCTTGGTATCGGCGTTGAGCATCTTCTCGTAGGCGTTCAGACGGGCCTTGCCCTTGGCCTGGCGGGCCTTCGGGGCCATGCGCACCCATTCCAGCTCGCGCTCCAGTGTGCGGCGACGTTTGCTTTCCTGCTTCTCTTCCAGGGCCAGGCGGGCGCTCTTCTGCTCCAGCCAGGAAGAATAGTTTCCTTTCCAGGGGATGCCTTCGCCGCGGTCGAGTTCGAGGATCCAGCCCGCCACGTTGTCGAGGAAGTAGCGGTCGTGGGTCACGGCGATGACCGTTCCTTTATATTGCTGCAGGTGCGCTTCCAGCCATTGGATGGATTCCGTGTCGAGGTGGTTGGTCGGCTCGTCGAGGAGCAGGACGTCCGGCTCGCGGAGGAGGAGGCGGCACAGGGCCACGCGGCGGCGCTCGCCGCCGCTGAGTGTGGCCACCGACGCATCCGGATCGGGGCACTGGAGGGCGTCCATCGCCCGTTCCAGTTTGGCGTCGATGTCCCATCCGCCCGCGTGGTCGATGGCTTCGGTCAGTTCGCCCTGCCGGGCGATCAGTTCGTTCATCTGGTCGTCGTCCATCGGTTCCATGAACTTCAGGTTCACTTCCTCGTATTCCTTGAGCAGGTCCATCACCTCCTGGACGCCTTCCTGCACGACTTCCAGCACGGTCTTGCTGTTGTCGAGTTTCGGCTCCTGCTCCAGGTATCCCACGGTATACCCCGGCGCGAAGACCACCTCCCCGTGCGTGGGCGTCTCGATGCCCGCAATGATCTTCATCACGGTCGATTTACCCGCGCCGTTCAAGCCGATGATGCCGATCTTGGCGCCATAGAAGAACGACAGGTAGATGTCCTTGAGAATAACCTTATTGTTGTGCGGCAAGATCTTGCTCACACCGTTCATCGAGAAAATGATCTTTTCGTCGGCCATACTGTTCTAAGACTTTATACTAAGACTTTCTTTTCGATCATGTCTGATTCTTTTTCAAGACCGTCTGCGCCCACGCAGCCGTGAGTGGGAGGGGCCCATCGGAACGATGGGAGGGATAGGACCGGAGGTCCGTAGTCTTGAAAAAGAATCAGACATGACCACTATAATTATAGTTATTATAGAAGATTACGTTGTTTCATGTAGTATTTGATCAGGTCTACGACCTTGTCGATGTCGTCGTCGAGTTTGGAGGAGTCGATGCAGAGGTCGTAGCTGGAGGAGTCACCCCATTTCTTGAAGGTGTAGTAGTTGTAGTAGGCGGCGCGCTTGCGGTCGCCCTGCTCGACGTAGCGGCGGGCGTCTTCTTCGCTGAGGTGTTCGCCGGCCATGATGCGTTTGACGCGGCTGTCGAGGCTGGCGCTGATGAAGACGCTCATCAGCCGGGGCTCGTCGCGGAGAATATAGTCGGCGCAACGGCCGACGATGATGCAGTCTTCCTGGGCGGCGATGCCGCGCATCACTTCGCTCTGGATCTGGAAGAGCTTGTCCTCGTTCATCACCGTGTCCGTTCCGGCGCGGTTGTACATACCCAACATCGAACGGAAGCCCTGCAGGGCGCCGAGCACGCCGCGCGACGACTTCTCGTCGCGTTTTTCAAAGCAGGCCTCGTCGAGGCCGCTTTCGCGGGCCACCGCGGCCAGCAGTTCCTTGTCATAGACCTTGAGGCCGAATTCCTGCGATAGCAGCTGGGCCACGCCCAGGCCGCCTGCGCCAATCTGGCGTCCGATGGTAATGATCAGATGGGATTCCATATCGCGTTAGTTCGTTTCAGTTGATTCAACGATTTCAGCTTCGGGAACGGCGGCTTCCGCCTGCTGGTTTTCCATTTCTTTCCGGAAGCTTTTCTTGAGACGGGCCAGCATGATTTCGGTCACCACCAGGGCGGCCAGGTCGGAGGCCGGCATGCTGAACCAGACGCCGTCGGCGCCGAACCAGATCGGCAGGATGGCCAGGAAGGGCAGCAGGAAGATCAGCTGGCGCGAGAGCGACAGGAAGATCGCCTTGTTGGCCATGCCGATGCTCTGGAAGAAGTTGGTGATGACCATCTGGCGGCCGATGATGAAGAAAATCAGTACCGTGATGCGGAAGCCGCGCGCCGCCAGGCCGATCAGTTCCTCATCGTGCGTAAAGAGCGAGACCGCGGATCGCGGGAAGAACATACCCACGATAAAGCAGGTGGCCGTCACCACGAGCGCGCACTTGATCGTCAGGTGCAGCACTTCCAGCACCCGGTCGTATTGCTTCGCGCCGTAGTTGTAGCCGGCAATCGGCTGCATGCCCTGGTTGAATCCCATCACGATCATCAGGAAGAGGAACACCAGACGGTTGACGATGCCGTAGGCGCCGATGGCCAGGTCGCCGCCGTAACGCTTGAACTGGTTGTTGATGAAGATCACCACGAAACACGAGGCCACGTTCATCAGGAAAGGCGCCAGGCCGATCGCGAGCGAGCGCTTCGCGATGTTCCAGTCGAGGCCGAAGGTCTCACGCGACAGGTGCAGGAACTCGCGCTTGTCGCAGATGATGCGCATGATCCACACGAAGGATACGAACTGCGAGATGACCGTGGCGATGGCCGCGCCCTGGATGCCCATCTTGAAAACGAAGATGAAGATCGGGTCGAGGATTGTATTGAGCGTCACCGTCAGGATGGTGGCGTACATCGCCTTCTGCGGATGGCCCGACACGCGGACGATGGAGTTCAGGCCGAAATAGAGATGCGTGATGACGTTGCCCAGCAGGATCGGGATCATATAGCTCCGCGCATAGGGCAGCGTGGCGTCGCTGGCGCCGAAGAAGCGGAGGATCGGATCGAGGAAAATCAGGGCGACCGTCGCGAAGATGACGCCGACCAGCACGTTCAGGATGAAGACGTTGCTGAGCACTTTCTTGGCCACCGGGTAGTTCTTCTGGCCCAGCAGCACGGAAATCAGGGTGGCGCCGCCCACGCCGACAAGCGTGCCGAAAGCGGCGGAGAGGTTCATCAGCGGGAAGGTCAGCGCCAGGCCCGAAATGGCCATCGGCCCGCATCCCTGCCCGATGAAGATGCTGTCCACCATATTATAGAGAGAAGACGCCGTCATCGCGATGATCGCCGGCATCGCATACTGCTTCAGCAGCTTGCTGATCTTCTCGGTGCCTAATTCAAGGGGAATGTTTTCTGCCATAGATGACAAATTTACGAAAAATAATCCAACGAACTTCCTCAGCGCAGTCAGAACCATTCAAGCCCGGCAAGCGGGCTTGAAGAACCGTGACCGCTCCACCAGGCCCACGCACGTTCTTTGGATTATTTTTCTTAAATTGCAGATTGTTATGACCGGTATCTCCCTAATCATCGCCTTTGTCGTGGCCATTGTGGCCATGATCCTGCTCATTTCAAGGCTGAAGGTGCATCCTTTTTTGGCCATCCTGCTCATCTCGCTGGTGCTGGCACTGCTGGCGGGGATTCCGCTGAAGCAGATTCCCGGAGTGATCGGCAGCGGGTTCGCATCGACGTTTACCTCCATCGGTATCGTCATCATTCTGGGCGCTTTCATCGGGGCGGTGCTGGAAAAGACGGGCGCGGCGCTGAAGCTGGCCGACCTGGTCATCCGCCTGGTCGGGCAAAAGCGGCCGGCGCTGGCGATGGAACTGATGGGCTGGGTCGTGTCGATTCCCGTGTTCTGCGACAGCGGCTTCGTGATCCTCGACCCGATCCGCCGGGCGATGGTGCGCCGGACGGGCGCTTCAAGCGTCACGATGACGGTCTGCCTCTCGTGCGGCCTCTATGTGGCCCACGTGTTCATCCCGCCCACGCCGGGCCCGCTGGCCGCGGCCCAGGCGCTCGGCCTGGAGAACAACCTGCTGCTGGTCATCGGCATCGGCGCGCTCTGTTCCATCTTCCCGCTGATCGCCGGCTATTTCTTCGCCCGGCACATCGGCCGGAAAGTGCACAGCGAAGACGAACTGGCGCCGGACACCGATACGGTCAAGAGTTACGAAGAGCTCAAGGCCGGTTTCGGCAAGCTCCCTTCCGCGCTGAACGCCCTCGCGCCGCTCGTCGTGCCGATCCTCCTGATGGCGCTGTCATCGGTGGCGGCCATGGCCCATTGGACGGGCTGGGGCGCCGACCTCTGCCTCTTCCTGGGGACGCCGATCATGGCCCTGGCCGTGGGGGCCGGGCTGGCCATCCTCCAGTTGTTTACCGCCCGCAAGGGCGAGCTTTTCTACGGACTGACCAACGATACGCTCAAGACGGTCGGGCCCATTCTGTTCGTCACCGCCGCCGGCGGCGTGCTGGGGAAGGTCATCGCATCGTCCGATATGGTGAACTATATCACGTCGCACGCCGACGCGTTCCGCAGCATCGGCATCTTCTTCCCGTTCCTGCTGGCAGCCATTCTCAAGACGGCGCAGGGCTCTTCCACCGTCGCCATCACCACCACGGCCGGCATCATCGCGCCGCTGATGGCCGCCCTCGGCTTCGTCACGCCGGTCGACGCCGCCCTGGTCGTCGTCGCCATCGGCGCCGGCGCCATGACCGTCTCCCACGCCAACGACTCCTACTTCTGGGTCGTCACCAGCTTCGGCAAACTTTTGGTCGGCGACGGCTACCGCACCCAGACCCTGATGACCCTGGTCATCGGCCTGGCCTCGATGGTCGAAGTCTTCCTGCTCAACCTGATTCTTTAAACGTCCGATGAAAGAGAAAAGCGAACGGCAGACCATACTGATCCTGGTTTCCGCCTGTCTGGCGCTGCTGGGCATCGTTGCCGCCTGCGTCCCCCGGGTCCAGGATTTTCTCCTTCGGATTCTCAGCGGAGGAATGGGGCTCGTCTACCTGCTGGCCGCCGGCGTACTGCTGACCGGTTGGCTCCTGATCCTCGGCCTTCACGGAAAAGCCCTGCGCTACGCATTGCTCATCCTGATATTCACCATCCTCTGCATCTGGCTGGCCATCAACATAGACCTGGTCTGGAACTCGATGGTGCACACCCTCGGCCTCTGGCCCACCATCCTCATCGTCCTGCTGGGCGCCATCGGACTCTGGGTTCTCATCTACTGGCTCTTTTAGCCTTTATTCCGAAGCCCACAGCCGGCGGTAGAAATCCGCTTTCCGCTCGAGGGCGAGCGGATAGGCGCGGGATGTGGAGGGCATGCGCCAGAACCGCAGGGTTCCGATTTCCACCGAGCCGCCGACAGGCGGTTCGGGGCAAGCGAAGGTTTCGACGATGACGTCGGTGGCTTTCTGACCAGTGGTGACCAGCGTCCGGCATTCCGGAATGCGGGCCAGAAGGGCAGGCAGGTCGGTCGGCGTCACCACTTCGAGGAATTTGTCGGACGCATTGTCTTTCAAGCGCCGGACCTCACAGGCCGTATCGTAGAGCGCCATCCCCCGCTCCCGGCAAAATGCCTCCACGCGGGCCTGGTCGAACCGTTTCTGCCCCGGCAAGTTGAAATGATCCTTGTCCTCGAAAAACAACAAACCCATCACCCGCCAGAAATCGTTGTTCCAGTTTGGGTAATAGAACGGCATCGACCACCGCTTCGGCTGCGGCGGAAAACTGCCGAGAAAAAGCATATGTGCATTCTCCGGCAGGAAGGGTTCAAAAGGATGTCGTTCAGTTTCCATCATCTGTTGTATCTGGCTGCGGCGGCAGCGGCTGCGACCGCCGCTCCCAGCCGCATATAGCTGGCGACGCCCGTCACCAGAATCTTCGTCCCGATGGCCGTCCACAACACCCCGTTCACCGCCAGCAGTCCTTTTGTCGGTATCTTACACATACTTCGTAAAGATACTCATTATTACGCACCCCGCCAAAATTTCCGCTGCAACGGACACAATTGACTGACAGCCGATTACGCAATTTGATCCCCCTCAAAAACGAGGGGATCAACCCGTGCAATTCACTGATTTACTGATGCGTACATTGCAGCGGTTTTTTTCGTATTTTTGTCATTATGAAACGGAGAGACTTTATCAAGACCTCGGCGCTGCTGGCAGCGGTGGCCGGGTCGGGCGAGTTGATGAAAGCGGCTGCCATGCCGGCGGCGGATTCAGAATTGGCAGATGCCGATCAGAACCCGGCGGAGCCGGAGGAGCCGGGCGAAGGCCCGCTCCTCGTGTCGGCGCCGATGCTGCAGAATTTTGCCGACACGTCTGTCGGCGTCGCCTTCGCCGTGAGCGCCCTGGCCAACGGTTATGTCCTGATCGGCCAAAAGCCGGACCTGTCGGACGCCAGGAAGTTCCTCTGCGGGGGCTACCGCGTCACGGACATCGACGACCGGGTCATCCGGGTCCGGATCACCGGCCTGAAACCTGCCACACGCTATTACTACCGGATCGGTGCCGACCGGATCCGGTACGACGGCGGCTACCGGATGAAAATCCTCGGCAACGAAGAAGATTCCCATATCTATCGTTTCACCACGGCTGGCGCGAAGGCGAAGGCCCACTTCTGCGTCATCAACGACACCCACGCCCGGTGGGAGCCGTTCGGCCGGGTCATCGAAAAAGTTGCAGAGCTGGCGCCGGCCTGTGTGATCTGGAACGGCGATGCCAGCAATGTGGAAGAGACCGTCGAAGACCAGATCCGCATCTTCCTGAAGCCGGAGATCGAACGGAATGACTATGCCAGCCAGATCCCCTATCTCTTCGCGCCCGGCAACCACGACAGCCGGGGAATGGCCAACCGGCATCTCGAACGGGTCTGGATGTTCCGCCAGCCGGAAGAGCGGCTGCCCCGCGACTGGGATCTCGGCCGCAATTTCGCTGTCCGTCTCGGCGACATGGCCTTGATCGGCCTTGACACCGCGGAAGACAAACTCGACACCAACCCGATTTTCGCCGGCCTGTTCACGAGCGGGCCGTACCGCGAAGCGCAGACGGAGTGGCTGCGCGACGCCCTCGCCCGGGAGGAAATCCGCACGGCCCCCTATCTGGTGGCCTTCTGCCACATCCCGCTATTCGACGACAATCCCCGGCACAATCCGGGAGACGTGGCGCCGGACGATAAAGATCCGCAGTACAGCGCGGACTTCGCTTATTGGCAGCGCACCTGCGCCCGGCTGTGGACCCCGCTGTTGGAAGAAGCCGGCTGCCAGCTGATCATCACCGCCCACCAGCACCGCTACCGCTATGACGCCCCGACGGCCGACCGCCCCTGGGCCCAGATTGTCGGCGGCGGGCCCGATCTGGGATTCACCGGTTCCGGAGACAACCGCAAGGAAGACCCCGGCAAGTTCCCCACCGTCGTCGAAGGCCTCGTCCGCCGCGGCCGCCTGGAAATCCGCGTCCACAATCTCGTCACCGGCGCCATCCAGGACCGCTTCACCTTCCAGCCCCGCCGCTAGTGCGGCAGTCCGGCCGGTCCTTCCTCTTTTTTGCGCTGCAACGGACACAATTGGCTGTCAGGTGATTACACAAGTTGATCCCCCCGAAAACCGAGGGGATCAACTTATGTAAGAGCCTGATTTACTGATGCGTACATTGCAGCGCAGGAAGGACCGGCCGGACGGAGGGCGGAAGATGATTTGCATTATTGGCAAACCCTTGCGATCTTTGTCACAACAGGGGCTGCACGACGCGGTCCTGACAAACAATAAAAGCTGCGAGCGATATGAGGGGAAGGAATAAACCGATTGTCAGGGCGAACGCCATCCACCACGTCTATCAGAATACCCGAAACGGATATCTCATTTTCTATTCCGTCAAAGATTACCTGATTCTTTTTTCTGTCATTTCCGTATTCGCCCGCCGATATGGCGTTCAAATCCTGGGCATCAGTCTGATGCCCGATCATATCCATCTTCTGGTATACGTCAGAGACGTTGATAGTTTCCGGGCCTTTATGCGGGAGTACACAAAAGTATTCACCTACCTATGGAACCGCCATTATCGCCGGACCGGACCCATGTTCAACACACCGTTCGGCTGTGCGCCGAAATTGGCGCACAAAAGAATCCGGTCGGCCATTGCCTATGTCTACAACAATCCCGTAGAAGGACGCCTTGCATCCCAGGTAGAAGAAGACCGCTGGAACTTTCTGGCCTATGCCAACAAAAAGTCTCCGTTCTCGGAGAAACTCCGCATCGACAGGGCCCGATGGGAACTCCGGAAAGCGTTCAATACCGTAAAGGCTTGCAGAAAGGAGGGAAGATGGCTCGATTATACTGAAATCGACAAGGCCACGAAAAACTTGTCACTCCGGGAAATCCAGCAGTTCATCGACTACGTGATCCGGAAATACAACTGTATCGATTATCCCGCCACGACGTCCTACTACGAATCATACGGAAAGATGGTGATCGTCCTCAACGCCAATACCGGCAGTGAGTATGACATTGAGGAGGACACTTTCGGCAAAGACTACCGTTGCTACAAAACGATGATCCGGGAATTGTGCTTCGCCAAAGGCTACGGCTCGATGGAACGGGTCCTGAACCTGCCGGAGGCCGACCGGCGGCGCCTGGGGCAAATGCTGATGCGGGAAACCGGGGCAAACGAGAAGGAAGTCGCCAAACTTCTCAGACTATGAGGGCGGCTATGAATCGTGCGGCAGCGCTTTCAACAGGGCGCGGCAGCCGAGGAGGATGTCGTTGTAGGCGGTATCGAAGTCGCGGGTGTACCAGGGGTCGGCCACGTTGCGGTGTTCGCCGGCGTAGTCCAGCAGAAGATGGATTTTGCCGGCCGGATCGTCGCCGGCGATGCGGCGGATGCCGCGGATGTTGGCCTCGTCCATGGCGATGATCAAATCATAGTATTGATAATCGGCCTTTTTCATCGGCCGGGCCGTGCGGACCGTATCGTAGGGGATGCCGTGCCGGCGCAGGATGGCGGCGGCCGGCGGATAGATCGGATTCCCCCACTCTTCCTCGCTGACGGCCGCTGATGCGACCTCGAATTCATCGGAACGGCCGACCTCTGCGGCCAGATGGCTGAACATCGCCTCAGCCATCGGGCTGCGACAGATGTTCCCCAGACAAATGAACAGGATCTTAGTCATACGGCAAAGATACGCAAAAACTGCCACTTTTTCCGCTGCAATGGACGCAATTGACAGTCAGCAGATTACGACAGTTGATCCCCCCGAAAAACGAGGGGATCAACTCTAATAATCCGCTGATTCACTGGTGTGTACATTGCAGCGAAAAGGATTACGGGGTCGGGCGTTTCCGGCCAAAGTGGAGGTCGATCTGGGACCAGTAGCCGAGGGTCTTGAAGCCGTCGCATTCATAGACCTGCCAGTCTGTGGACAACATCTTTTTCCGGGCCCAATTGACGATCTGCTCTGTCAAAGATTCCTCGTTGCCCAGGCCTTTCAGGGCTGTTCCGCCAATCGATAGCCGACAATCGGCCAGACGACCATTCTCATCGACCTGAATATCCCTGATATAGATAGAAATGGATCCCCGGCCTTTCAGTTCCGGAAACTGGTCATAAGGAAAACTGGCAGATAACGCTGACCTTTGCTCCATATCGAAGGGAACGCCTTCGTGAAACAGGCCATTCTTAAAACAGAGCGAGTATAACAAACCGTTCCGGAACGAACAGAATATTTCCTTGCTGAACCGGGAACTGAACCCCATATGCGCATAAAGCAATCTTTCACTGCGATAATCGCTGACACGGACGGAATCGCGGGATACCCAGTCGGCACGGATGCGGCCATCGTGGCAATACGCCGACAGGATGTCCTTCAAGTCTTCGTAGCCATAATAACGGTAGACATCTTCATAGTTGTCTGTAACTCCGATGCAAACTTGAAGGCTGTCGAGATAAAGGTAGTCATCCTGAATGCTCCAGTAACCGACATACCCGCGCCACAAACCCGTGGACATAACACGGATGTGCTCGGGATCGACCTCGATCCGTTTTTCAATTTGGCGCTGTAGCAGCGTGTCCAGATCGAATAATGGACAATACTGCATCCCGTATTCTTTCCCGTTCAAGAGCAAACGCTCCGGTGCCTGCTCGGTGGCAAACAAGGGGACAGCGACAAACAATGTGAAAAAAAGCAGACATACGTGTTTCATAACCAGCTTGAGCAGCAATAATTATGCCTATAGCTCCGCGATGAGGCGGATGAGGGTGTTGAGGAGATGGAGGAGCCAGGTGAGGACGGCGGAGGCTGTGGAAGAGAGGGTGTCGAAGAGGCTGGAGAGCCAGGAGGCGTTGGAGATGAGGGACGAGAGGGCGGCGGAGGCGACGGAGGCGGCGATGGCGTACATCACGGCGGTAGCCAGGGGGATGGCCAGGAGGGTGGTGAGCAGGAAGTAGCGGGGGAAGGTGCCGAAGTAGAGCCAGGCCAGGACGCCGCAGGTGGCCTGGCAGCAGAGGCTGACGCTGAGGAGTTCCCAGATGCGGGTCAGCAGCCGGGAACGGGTCTGGAGCAGCCGGCTGAGCCGGGGATGGAGCAGCAGGATCGACAGGACGGCGGTATACGACAGCTGAAAACCGATGTCGCGGGGCGCTTCGGGACGGAAAAGGGTCAGCAGGAGGGCGCTGCCGGCGAGGGCCGACAGGCCGACGCGGTCGCCGGAGATCAGGCCGGAGAGTTCGTAGAAGGTGATCATCAGGACGGCGCGGCTGATCGAGGCACTCAGGCCGGTGATCAGGGCATAGGTCCAGAGGAAGACGAGGATGAGGCCGCTGCGGAACAGCCGGGCCGGCCGATGGCCGCCCAGCGGCCGCAGCAGCCAGGCCAGCAAGGCGTAGATCAGGCCGACGTGCAGGCCGCTCAGGGCCAGCAGATGCATCGCGCCGCTGGCGCGGTAAGCCGCCTTGAGGTCGCGCGTCAGCGCGACGCGGTCGCCGATGGCGAGCGCGCGGAAGACGGCCTGTTCGTCGCCGGCGGGCACGAGCGTGCCCAGCCAGGCCGAAAAGGCCTCCTTCCGGCCAGCCGCCCAGACGGCCGGCGCCGTCGGCCCCGGCAGCGGGGGCATCCGCCCCAGCTGCAGCGCCGCCGCCCCCAGCAGGACAAAACAGGCCAGCACCCCCGCCCACCCGGGCCGGCGAACCGAAACGAAGGCGAAAACCAGCGAAAGAAACAGAAACACCCACGGCGGGAACGACAGAAAATCGCCCAAGACATTGCCGGCCAGAAAAGCCAGCGTACACGCCACAAGTTCCCTACCTTGCCACATCCCGCTCAATTTTTCTGCAAGGTACGATTATTTTTCCTAAATTTGTAGGATAAGTTGCAAATCCAAAACCCCAAAAGAATGATTATCCTTGTCCTCAACTGCGGAAGCTCCTCGCTGAAATATCAGCTGCTCGATATGCGGAGCGCCGAAGACTATACCCTGATGAAGAAGGGTCTCGTAGAACGCATCGGCGACGTGGTCCCCGACCACGCGGCCGGCATCAAGCTCGTGCTCGACGCCCTGGTTAGCCCGGAAGAAGGCGTCATCGACTCGCTCGACCGCATCGATGCCGTCGGCCACCGCGTGGCCCACGGCGGCGAATTCTTCGACCGCAGCGTCCGGGTGACGCCCGACGTGATGGACAAGATCGAACGCTGCTGCGAACTGGCGCCGCTCCACAACCCCGCCAACCTGATGGGCATCAAAGCCATCGAACAACTTATGCCGGGAGAACCGCAGGTCGCCGTGTTCGACACCTCATTCCACCAGACGATGCCGGACTACGCCTATATGTACGCCCTGCCCTACCGCTTCTATGAGAAATACCGCCTCCGCCGCTACGGCTTCCACGGCACCAGCCACAAGTTCGTGGCCGAAAAAGCCTGCAAGTTCGTCGGACTCGACCTCAAGAAGAGCCGCATCATCACCTGCCACCTCGGCAATGGCAGCTCCATCACCGCCATCCGGAACGGTGAAAGCGTGGACACTTCGATGGGCTTCACCCCGGTTGAAGGCGTAGTGATGGGAACCCGCGTGGGCAACCTCGACGTAGGCGCCGTCACCTTCATCCAGGAGAAGGAAAACCTCGACTTCAAAGCCGCCAACGACCTCCTCAACAAGAAGAGCGGTCTGCTCGGCATCTCCGGCGTGTCGGCCGACAACCGCGACATCGAAGCCGCGGCCGCCACGGGCAACGAACGCGCCATCCTGGCCCGCAAGATGCTGGCCTACAGCATCAAGAAATACGTCGGCGCCTATGCGGCCGTGCTCGGCGGCGTCGATCTGATCGTCTTCACCGGCGGTATCGGCGAGAATGCCTGGCCGGTCCGCGAGCAGGTTTGCGAAGGCCTCGAATACCTCGGCGTCGACTTCGACGCCCAGGCCAACGCCGTCCGCGGCAAGGACGTGGTCATCACCCGTCCCGGCTCCCGCGTCAAAGTCGTGGCCGTCACGACCAACGAAGAGCTGGTCATCGCCACCGACACCATGAACATTGTCAACAATAATTAAAAATCCGATAGCACTATGATTACCACCTTTAACGAATTGTTCGAAGTCCTCCGCGCACGGAGCAAGAAACGCATGATCGCCGCCTGGGGCGTCGATGACCACACCATCACCGCCGCTTCTAAGGCCATTGAGAAAGGCATCGTCGAAGTCACCCTCGTCGGCGACAAGGACAAGATCCTGGAAGTCTGCAAGAACGAGAAGATCGACCCGGCCATCTTCACCATCATCGACAACAAGGACGAACTCAAGTCCATCGCCCAGGCCGTGGGCATGGTCCGTGACGGCGAAGGCGACATCCTGATGAAAGGCCTCTGCAGCACCGACAAATACATGCGCGGCATCCTCAACAAGGAGCGCGGCCTCCTGCCGCCGAAGGCAGTCCTGAGCCACGTGGCCGTGATCGAAAACCCGAACTATCCCAAGCTGTTGATCGTGAGTGACATGGCTGTCATTCCGCTCCCGGACTTCAAGCAGAAGATCGCCATCTGCAAGTACCTCGCCTCCACCGCCCGCGCCCTGGGCATCGAGAAACCGAAGGTGGCCGCCATCGCCGCCACCGAGCAGATGCTCGACGGCATGCCGGCCTGCGTCGAAGCTGCTCTGCTGGCCAAGATGTCCGACCGCGGACAGATCGCCGGCTGCGTGGTCGACGGTCCGCTCGCCCTCGACGTGGCCATCGACCCCGAATCGGTCGCCATCAAGAAGATCAAGAGTCCGGTGGCCGGCGACGCCGACTGCCTCCTGTTCCCGAACATCGAGAGCGCCAACGTCTTCTACAAGGTCAACTCCAAGCTCTGCAAGGACGTTCGTCAGGCCGCCATCATGGCCGGCGGTATGGCTCCCTGCGTGCTTTCGAGCCGCGCCGACAGCATCGACACCAAACTGAATTCCATCGCCCTGGCCGCCCTGACGGCCAAATAGCCCGACCCGAGACATGAAGATCCTCGCCATCAACCCCGGCTCCACTTCGACCAAGATCGCCGTGTTCGAAGACTACGAGCAGGCTTTCACCAAGACGCTCCGCCACTCCGCCGAGGAGATCGGTAAATATCCCAACATCGTCTCCCAGTTCGAATTCCGCAAGAAGATGATCGTGGAGGCGCTCAAGGAGAACGACATCGCGCTCAAGGAAATCGCGGCCATCGTGGGCCGTGGCGGCCTGCTTCGTCCCATCCCTTCGGGCGTCTATGAAGTCAACGAACGGATGCTCGAAGACCTGCGCTCCGGCCAGTACGGCGAACACGCCAGCAACCTGGGCGGCATCCTGGCCCACGCCATCGCCCAGGAGATCGGCTGCCGCGCCTTCATCACCGACCCGGTCGTCGTCGATGAAATGTGCGACCTGGCCCGCGTGGCCGGCCATCCGCTCTTCAAGCGCGTTTCCGTGTTCCACGCCCTCAACCAGAAGGCCATCGCCAAAATGTATGCGGCCCAGCAGGGCGTCAAATATGAGGACCTCAACCTCATCGTGGTCCACCTGGGCGGCGGCACTTCCGTCAGCGCCCACTGCAAGGGTCGCGTGATCGACACCAACAACGCCCTCAACGGCGACGGCCCGTTCAGCCCCGAGCGCTCCGGCGGCCTGCCGGCGCAGCAGCTGGCCGACATCTGCTTCAGCGGCAAATACACCCCCGTGGAAGTCAAGAAGATGATCAACGGCCGCGGCGGCACGGTGGCCCACCTGGGCACCAACGATTTCCTCGAAATCGAACACAAGATGGTGGACGACCCGCACTTCAAGCTCATCGCCGACGCCTACCTCTACAACATCGCCAAGGAAATCGGCGCCATGTCCGCCGTCCTCAAGGGCAAGGTCAACGCCATCCTCGTGACGGGCGGCATCGCCTACGGCAAGGGGATGATGGCCGACCTGGCCGGTTATGTGGACTGGATCGCCCCCGTGAAGATCTACCCCGGCGAAGATGAAATGGGCGCCCTGGCGCACAATGGCCTGAGCGTGATGCAGGGCCGCGAAGTAGCAAAAGTTTATTAAGCAAAACCATGAGAACCATCCGATTCCTCCTCCTGCTGGTCCTTCCGCTCCTGCTGGCCGCACCGGCACCTGCCCAGACCAGAAACCGTCCCGCCGGCAAGAAAAAGCCTGAGAAGGTTTTCATCGCCCAACCCAGGCCCGCCAAGCCCCGGACCGAGGGTTACTACAAGGACATCTTCATGGACGGAGGAATCGGCTTGAACGCCTATCCCGACCTGCCGGCCGCCGATTTCCTGAACCTGACGATGGAACAGTACAGTTCATCCGAGCGTACCCAGCTCATTTCCATCGACACCGTGCTGCAGACCATCCTGCTGGTCGGAAGCCCGATCGACGAGAACGGCATCCTGCTCTACCCCGACGGTGAACCGCGCTTCCGCATGGTCTATTTCAACGGGGGCCGCGCCCTGGCGCACGGCCGCTCGCTTACCGAGAAGGGGCGCCAGAACATCCGCGACTTCGTGCGGAACGGCGGCAGCTATCTCGGTACCTGCGCCGGCGCTTTCATCTGCGCCAAAGGCGTGGCCCGCGACACGGGCTATGTGGTGCGCGAAGATTATCTGGCCATCTGGCCCGGCTGGACCGTCGGTACCGGCCTCGAAAACTCCTATACGAGTATGTTCGTGGAGCCGGGCTCCCCGCTGCTGCAATACTATGACTTCGGCAACGACATGAAGATCGACAGCGTGCGGCACAACGGCGGCGACTACGCCTATATGGATGCCGACGTGCCCGCCGGCACGGAAGTCCTGCTGCGCTTCGACGGCGACACCCTGAAGCTCAAGAAATCCATCCACAACACGGTCAGCGCCTGGGCCTGGAAGGAAAATGCGCAGACCGGCCGCGTGGTGGCCATCGGCTCGCACCCCGAGCGCCAGATTTTCGGCGAACGGCTGGAACTGATGTCGGCCCTGATCCGCTATGCGCTCGACGGCAACGGATCCACGAAGCTTAAAGGCGTCCTGCAAAACGGTGAGAAGCGAGCCATGGTCCGCACCACCGGCGAAAACGACCCGGCCTTCACCCGCGTAGGCGACCGCCAGTACCATCATTTCGCCGTCGATGTCCCCGAAGGCGTGAAAGAAATCAAAGTGGAACTCTGTGCGCCGGAATTCTGGACCGACCGCTTCGACCTCTGGCTCTTCGCCGACGGCCAGGACTTCGCGTTCAAGAGCAACGCCCGCTACAAG
>CACYZM010000030.1 GCA_902778855.1 uncultured Bacteroidia bacterium | reverse complement strand
GTTTAGGGAAATCGTAGAGAGCCCGTGCGGCATCCGCTATCTGTTTGACGAACTGCGTCTGCAGAGCGGCTATGCCCGCAAAGTGCTCCTCGACCGGGAGATGATGACCGACGCCGCGCAGATCGACGCGGCCTACGCCTCGCTGCGCGGGTACATCGACCTGGTAAAGAACGACCGGCGCCGGGTGGAAGACATCCGCTTCCGCCTGCAGGGACTCCGCGAAATCACCGGAACGCTTTCCGCGCTCGCCGACGGCGCCATGCTCGACGAGATCGAGTTGTTCGAAATCAAGCATATGGCGATGCTGGCCGAAACCCTCGAAGTGGGGAAGGACATGCAGCGCGTAATCGACATCCTCGACCCCGACGGGCTGGGCATCGGCACGTTCTACCTCTATGATTCCTATTCCGTGGAGTTGCGCCAACTGCGCGCCGCGGTGGAGCTCGATCCCGACGACGAATCCCTGCGGGAGCAGCTCCTCAATGAAGAAGACCGCCTGAAGAAGGCCATCAGCGACAAGCTCCGTCCCTATGCGGCCGAGCTGCGCCGGACCCTGCAGGCGCTGGCCGACCTCGATATCTCCATCGCTTTGGCCCTCCTGTATCAGGACGAAGGGCTCTCGCTGCCCGTTTCGGGCGCGGCAACGGAAATCCGCGGCATGTTCCATCCCGAAGTCCGGGCAATCCTCCGGTCGAAGGGGCGGGAATACCAGCCGGTGGACTTCGATTTCGCCAAAGGGATTCCCGCCACGGTGATCGGCGCCAATATGGGCGGCAAGACCGTGGCGATGAAGACGGTCTGCATGCTGCAGTACCTCTATCAGTTCGGTTTCCCGCTGCCGGCGGCCGAAGCGGTGATGACGCCGTTCGACGACATCCGCTTCTGCATCGGCGACGAACAGAGCGAACGCACGGGCCTCTCGTCGTTCGCGGCCGAAATGCAGCGCATCGACCGCGCGATCGCGGCGGTCGACGCGGGCGGGCGCGTGCTGGTGCTCGTCGATGAGCCGGCACGTACCACCAACCCTGTGGAAGGAACGGCCCTGGTGGCCGCATTGCTGGAAAGGCTGGGCCAGGAGCCCAACCTGGCCCTGATCCTGACCACGCACTATACCGTGGAGCACGCCGGCCAGTGCTGGCGGGTCCGCGGCCTGGTCCCCGGCTCGAAGGGCCGGAGCATGGACTACCGGCTCGTGAAGACAACGAGCCACGAAGTGCCCCACGAGGCGCTTCACATCGCGCGCGAACTGGGTATCGACGCGCGGTGGATTGATTTGGCTGACACTATAATAAAACGACAATATGAATAAAAGCAAACTTGGACTGGACCAGCGGAAGGTAGACCGCGCCCGGCAGCTGGCGCGGACGATTGCCGAAGACGTGCAGTCGTTCGCTGACGGCTATACGACCGTGGCCGTGGAGCGTACCATCTGCCGCCTGCTGGGCATCGACGGCGTCGACGAGAACCAGGTCCCGCTGCCCAACGTCGTGGTGGATTCCCTCAAGGACGCCGGCGTGCTGGGGCAGGGCGTGATGTTCTATATGGGCAACGCCATGGTGGCCACGGGCAAGACGCCGCAGGAAATCGCGGAAGCCGTCTCTGCCGGCACACTCGACCTGGTGAAGGTTCCCGTCGCCTCCCAGAAGCAGGCGGAAGAAGCCCTTCGCCCCGTGATCTTGGGTTCCATCGAACGTATCCGCACCCGTCGGAACCGCCGCGAGCAATACCTCAAGACCCTGGGAGAGGGCCCCAAACCTTACCTTTATATTATCGTGGCCACGGGCAACATTTATGAAGACGTGGTGCAGGCCGAGGCCGGCGCCCGCCAGGGAGCCGACGTGATCGCGGTGATCCGCACCACGGGCCAGTCGTTGCTCGACTACGTGCCCTACGGCGCCACGACGGAAGGTTTCGGCGGCACGTTCGCCACGCAGGAGAATTTCCGCATCATGCGTTCCGCCCTCGACAAGGTAGGCGAGGAGGTGGGCCGCTACATCCGCCTTTGCAATTACTGCTCGGGCCTCTGCATGCCGGAAATCGCCATCATGGGCGCGTTCGAAGGCCTCGACGTGATGCTCAACGACGCCCTCTACGGCATCCTGTTCCGCGACATCAACATGCAGCGCACGCTCGTCGACCAGTTCTTCTCGCGCGTGATCAACGGCTTTGCCGGCGTGATCATCAATACGGGCGAGGACAACTACCTGACCACTGCCGACGCGGTGGAGGCCGCCCACACGGTGCTGGCATCCGACATCATCAACGAGCAGCTGGCCCTGCTGGCCGGCCTGCCCGAGGAGCAGATGGGTCTGGGCCACGCCTTCGAGATGGATCCGATGCTGACCAACGGCTTCCTCTACGAGCTGGCGCAGGCGCAGATGACCCGCGAGATCTTCCCGAAAGCCACGCTGAAGTATATGCCGCCGACCAAGTTCATGACCGGCAACATTTTCCGCGGCCACATCCAGGATGCGCTTTTCAATATCATCGGCATCTGGACCCATCAGGGCATCCAGTTGCTGGGTATGCCCACCGAGGCCATCCACACCCCGTTCATGAGCGACCGTTACCTCTCGATCGAGAACGCCCGCTACATCTTCAACAATATGAAGGACATCGGCGAGGAAGTGGAATTCAAGGAGGGCGGCATCATCCGCCAACGGGCGGCCCTGGTGCTCGATAACGCCGTGCAACTACTTGAAGAATTAGTTAAGGAAGGCCTGTTCAACGCGCTGGAAAAAGGCAAGTTCGGCGATGTGAAACGCCCGAAGAATGGCGGCAAGGGCCTCGACGGCGTGGTCGCCAAGGGCAGCCATTATTCCAATCCATTTATTGACTTGATGAAAGGGAGGAGATAACCATGAGCGGCGGACTCTATTCGATGGATGCCAAGGATTTCGACAAGACCTTGGATCTGACCAAAGTTAAGCCGTACGGCGACACGATGAACGACGGAAAGGTGCAGCTGAGTTTCACGCTGCCCGTGCCCTGCGGTCCCGAAGCGGTGGAAGCGGCCAAGCAGCTGCTCAAGGAAATGGGCTTCAACAACCCGCTGGTGGTCTTCTACCAGGAACTGACGCCCGGCTATACCTTCTTCAACTGCTACGGCAGCACGATCCACACCGTGGACTATACCTCTATTTATGTACCGAAGGTCGAGTCTTCCGTGATGGAGATGAAGGAGACCGACGAGTACATCCGGCAGAACATCGGCCGGAAACTGGTGGTCGTAGGCGCCTCGACCGGCACCGACGCCCATACCGTGGGCATCGACGCCATTATGAACATGAAGGGATACGCCGGCCACTACGGCATCGAGCGCTACGACATGTTCGAGGCCTACAACCTGGGCAGCCAGGTGCCGAACGAGGAGTTCATCGCCAAGGGCATCGAACTCCACGCCGACGCCCTGCTGGTCTCGCAGACGGTCACGCAGAAGGACGTGCACATCAAGAATCTCACCGAGCTCATCGAACTGCTCGAGGCCGAAGGCCTCCGCGACAAGATGATCGTGGTGTGCGGCGGCCCGCGCATCTCGCACGAGCTGGCCAAGGAACTCGGTTTCGATGCCGGATTCGGCGCCGGCACGTATGCCGACGATGTGGCCTCCTTCGTGGCCCAGGAATTTGTCAAACGAATGAATACCAAGAAATAACAATATCTAAACCTAGTGATTATGGACAAAGCTCAAATCAGAGAAACGATTGCACGCCGTGCCGCGCTGGAACTCAAGGACGGCGACGTGGTGAACCTGGGCATCGGTCTTCCGACCGCAATCCCGAACTATCTTCCCGCGGGCGTTAACGTGACGCTCCAGTCGGAGAACGGCCTGGTCGGCATGGGTCCGGCTCCGGAACCCGGCAAGGAAGACAAGGACTATGTCAACGCCGGCGGCGCCTACATCACGGCGTATCCGGGCGCGTATGCGTGCTCTTCGGCGGATTCCTTCCTGATCATCCGCGGCGGCCACGTGGACTGCACGTTCCTGGGCGCCATGCAGGTGGACGAGAAAGGCAATCTGGCCAACTGGATGATTCCGGGCAAACTGACCCCGGGCATGGGCGGCGCCATGGACCTCGTGGTCGGTGCCAAGCGCGTGATCGTGGCGATGGAACACACCCAGAAGGGCAACCACAAGATCATGAAGGAGTGCACCCTGCCGCTGACGGCCGCGCATCAGGTGAATATGATCATCACCGAGATGGGCGTGATGGACGTGACTCCGGAAGGTCTGGTGCTCAAGGAGATCAATCCTGAATTCACGGTGGAGCAGGTGCAGGAGGCCACGCAGGCCAAACTGATCATCTCGCCCGACCTCAAGCCGATGGCCCAGTAATCCGGTCGGAACGATGGACTATCAGTTTCTGAAAGTTTCGTGTGGCGCGAACGGGGTGGCCACGATGACCATCTCGTCGCCCGCCACGCTGAACGCGCTCAATTCGACGATCCTCGGCGAGATCGACACCTTCATCCACACGCTTGACCCCAACCAGGTGCGCGTGCTGGTGATCACGGGCGAAGGCAAGTCCTTCGTGGCCGGCGCCGACATCTCCGAGATGGCGCATCTCTCCGAGAAGGAGGGGCTCGCCTTCGGACACCGCGGATCCCAGGTCTTCAAGATGATCGAAGACCTGCCGTTCCCGGTGATCGCCGCGGTGAACGGCTTCGCCCTGGGCGGCGGCTGCGAGCTGGCCATGGCCTGCGACATCCGCATCGCTTCGGCAAAGGCCCGTTTCGGCCAGCCGGAAGTGGGACTGGGCATCATCCCCGGTTTCTCCGGCACCTATCGCCTCCCGAAACTGGTCGGGCAGGGGATCGCCAAGGAACTCATCTACACCGGGAAGACGATCGGCGCCGAGGAGGCGCTGCGCATCGGCCTGGTCAACCAGGTCGTGGCGCCCGAGGAACTCGCCGGCGCCGTGGACGCGCTGGTGGCCGCCATCCTCAAGAACGCCCCGATCGCCGTGGGCTTCGCCAAGGCGTGCATCAACGAGAACTACGACCTCGACGTGGACGAGTCGATTGCGCTCGAAAACCGCTATTTCGCCAAATGTTTTGCGACGGACGACCAGAAAGAGGGTATGGACGCCTTCCTGAACAAGCGCCCCGCCGCGTTCAAGAATGAGTAACGATCAAATTTAAATACAAGCTTATGAAAATCTGTGTCATTGGAACCGGTACGATGGCCAAGGGTATCGTGAAGGCGTTCGCCGCCAAGATGCCCGTCGTCATGAAAAGCCGCACGCAAGCCAGCCTCGACAAGGCGATGGCTTCGATTTCTAAAGGCTATGCCAAACTTGTCGAAAAGGGCAAGATCGCCCAGGAAGCGATGGACGCCATGCTGGCGAACATCTCGACCACGACGGATTACGCCACCTTCGCCGACGCCGACCTCGTGATCGAGGCCGCTGTCGAGGATATGCAGCTGAAGAAGGACGTGTTCACCGAACTCGACGGCATCTGCAAGCCGGAGACGGTGTTCGCCACCAACAGCAGCTCCTTGAGCATCACCGAAATCGCCGCCTGCACCAAGCGTCCGGCCCAGTTCATCGGCATGCACTTCTTCAACCCGGCCGACCGCATGGCCCTGGTCGAGGTGATCCGCGGTCAGCTGACCAGCGACGAAGTCTGCAAGTGTGTCATCGACCTGGCTGCTTCCATCGGCAAACAGCCGGTCGAGGTGAAGGAAGCCCCGGGCTTCGTGGTGAACCGCATCCTCATCCCGATGATCAACGAAGCGGTCGGCATCCTGGCCGACGGCATCGCCACTGCCGAGGACATCGACAAATGCATGATGCTCGGCGCCAACCATCCGATGGGCCCGCTGGCGCTCGCCGACCTGATCGGCAACGACGTCAACCTCGCCATCATGGAGGTGCTCTACAAGGAATTCGGCGATCCGAAGTACCGCCCGCATCCGCTGCTCCGCAAGATGGTCCGCGCCGGCCTGCTCGGCCGCAAGACCGGAGAAGGCTTCTACAAGTATTAATCGACAACAAGCAAGCAATTCGATATGGATTTCAATCTTAACAAGACCCAGGAACTGTTCCGTCAGATGATCCGCGAGTTTGCCGAGAAAGAGGTGAAACCCCTCGCGGCCGAAATCGACGAACAGGAACGCTTCCCGCAGGAAACGGTCGACAAGATGGCCCCGCTGGGCATCTTCGGCATTCCCGTGCCCAAGAAATACGGCGGCGCCGGCGGCGACAACCTGATGTATTCCATCGCGGTGGAAGAACTTTCGCGCTGCTGCGCGACCACGGGTGTGGTCGTTTCGGCCCACACCTCGCTCTGCATGTCGCCGATCCTCCAGTTCGGTACGGAAGAGCAGAAGATGAAGTATGTGCCCAAGCTGGCGTCCGGCCAGTGGATCGGCGCCTTCGGCCTCACTGAGCCGAACGCCGGTACCGACGCCGCCGGCCAGCAGACCACCGCGGTCCTCGACGGGGACGAGTGGGTGATCAACGGCAACAAGATTTTCATCACCAACGCCGGCCACGCCGACGTGTACATCGTCATTGCCATGACCGACAAGTCGCTGGGTACGAAAGGCATCTCCGCGTTCATCGTGGAAGCCACAACGCCCGGTTTCTCGGTGGGCAAGAAAGAGCTGAAGATGGGTATCCGCGGCAGCGCCACGGCCGAGCTCATTTTCACGAATGTCCGCATCCCGAAGGAGAACCTCCTCGGCAAGGTGGGCGAGGGCTTCAAGATCGCCATGATGACGCTCGATGGCGGCCGTATCGGCATTGCCTCGCAGGCCCTCGGCATCGCCCAGGGTGCCCTCGACGAGACCGTCAAGTACACCAAGGAGCGCAAACAGTTCGGCAAGGCGATTGCCAAGTTCCAGAACACCCAGTTCCAGATGGCCGACCTCAAGACGAAGATCGAGGCCGCCCGCCTGCTGGTGCGCAGCGCCGCCTGCAAGGAAGACGAGCACGTCGCCAACCCGAAGGTCAACTTCTCGGCCGACGCCGCGATGGCGAAACTCTACGCCGCCGAAGTGGCCATGGAAGTCACCACCAAGTGCGTCCAGTTCCACGGCGGATACGGTTACACCCGTGAATATCCCGTGGAGCGCATGATGCGCGACGCGAAGATTACGGAGATCTACGAAGGTACTTCCGAAGTCCAGCGTATGGTCATTGCAGGTAAGTTGTTCGGTAAAATCAAGTAGGAGGAGAGAGCGATGAAAATTTTAGTTTGTATCAAGCAAGTTCCCGATACGACCGAGATCAAGATCGATCCGGTAACCAAGACGCTGGTCCGCGAAGGCGTTCCCGCCATCATGAACCCGGACGACAAAGGCGGTCTTGAATTCGCACTGCAGCTCAAGGACAAGTTCGGCGCCGAAGTGACCGTCATCACGATGGGTATCCCCGCCGCCGAGATCATCCTCCGCGAAGCGTTCGCCATGGGCGCCGACAGGGCCATCCTGCTGACCGACCGCAAACTCGGCGGCGCCGACACGCTGGCCACCTCCAAGCAGATCGCCGCCGTGGCGCGTCAGCTGGAATGGGATCTGATCATCGCCGGCCGTCAGGCCATCGACGGTGACACCGCGCAGGTGGGTCCGGAAATCTCCGAACACCTGGGCATCCCGCAGATCACCTATGTGGCCGGTCTCGAATACGATCCCGACACGAAGACCTACACCGTGACCAAGGAGAACGAGGACGGTTACCAGGTGCTCCAGTTCCAGGGCAAGGCCCTGCTTACCTGCCTGGCTTCGGCCGTGAAGCCGCGCTATATGAGCGTGGGCGGCATCGTCGATGCCTATGGCAAGGAAGTCGAAGTCTGGGGCGCCGACCGGCTCGGCCTCGCCGACGAGGAAATGGGCCTGAAAGGCTCGCCGACCAAGGTGGTCCGTTCGTTCACCAAGGAGCTCAAGACCCCCGGCGTGATCCACGAGGTGGATCCGGAGGCGGCCGTCGAGCTGATCGTGGCCAAACTCAAGGAGAAACACATCATCTAACCGTCTAAAAATAGTACAGCTATGGATTTTTCTGATTACAAAGATATCTATGTATACGCGGAACAGCGGGACGGTGTGATTCAGCCTGTCGCCCTGGAGTTGATCGGCAAGGCCCGGGAACTCGCGCAGGTGACCAACGAGAAAGTCGTCGCCATTCTGGCCGGCTGCGGCATCGCCGGGAAGGCGAACGACCTGGTGGCCTATGGCGCCGACAAGGTGGTCGTCATCGACGACGAACTCCTCAAGGACTATGTCACGGAGCAGTATACGCAGGCGGTCTACCAGGCCGTCGTGGCTTTCAAGCCCTCGATCATGATGTTCGGTGCCACGACCATCGGCCGTGACCTCGCACCGCGCATCGCCGCCCGCCTGGGCACCGGCCTGACGGCCGACTGCACCAAGCTGACCATCAACGAGGAAACCCACGAATTCGAGATGACCCGTCCGGCCTTCGGCGGCAACCTGATGGCGACCATCAAGTGCCCCGAGCACCGTCCGCAGATGTCGACCGTCCGTCCGGGCGTGATGCCCAAGGCGGCCCCCGACTTCAACCGCAAGGGCGAGGTCGTGAACTTCACGCCGAAGTTCGACGAACGCAAGTTCGTCGTCAAACTGGTCAAGACCGTCAAGGAGCAGAAGGGCGCGGTCGATATTTCGAACGCGAAGATCCTGGTCTCCGGCGGCCGCGGTGTCGGCAGCAAGGAAGGCTTCGAGACCCTGCAGGAACTGGCCACCGTCATCGGCGGCGAAGTGTCGTCTTCGCGCGCCATGGTCGACGCCGGCATCATGCCGCACGAGCGGCAGGTCGGCCAGACCGGCAAGACTGTGCGTCCGGCCGTGTATTTCGCCCTCGGTATTTCCGGTGCCATCCAGCATCTGGCCGGTATGGAAGAGTCCGAGACGATCATTGCCGTGAACAAGGATAAGTTTGCCCCGATCTTCAGCGTGGCAGACCTGGGCATCGTGTGCGACCTCCACAAGGTCGTTCCGTTGCTGACCGAACGGCTGAAGAAGGAAAAGGCGCAGTAAGTGGTCTTTGCCGATCTCTTCTTCCTCTTTGCCTTTCTGCCGGCCTTCGCGATCTGTTACCTGATCGCGGGGCTGGCGAAAGGCAATACCTTGAAGAATGGCGTACTGGTGCTCTTCTCACTCATTTTCTATGCGTGGGGAGAGCCGGTGTACGTCGTTCTGTTGGTGCTGTGCGCATTGCTCAACTGGCTGTTCGGCCGGGGCATCGACCGAAAGGGGCGGGGGAGAACCTTCTGGCTGGTTGTCGGCCTGATCGGCAACCTGGCCATTCTGGGCACCTTCAAATACCTGGGATTCTTCGCCGACCTGCTCGGCCGGTTCGGCGTCCCGCTCCAGGTGCCCGAAATCGCGCTCCCCATCGGCATCAGCTTTTATACGTTCCAGTCGATATCCTACCTGGTGGACGTGTACCGCCGGGAGAGTCCGGCCCAGCGGCGTTTCTGGGACCTGCTGCTCTACATATCGATGTTCCCGCAGCTGATTGCGGGCCCGATCGTCCGCTACGGCACCATCGCGAAGGAGATCCACACGCGCAAAGTGCGCTGGGAAGACTTCTCGGAAGGCGGATTCCGCTTCCTGGTGGGCCTGGGCAAGAAAGTGATCCTGGCCAACCAGCTCTCCGAGGTCGCCGACCAGTTCCTGGCCGGCAATCTGGCGGAACTCTCCACGGCCGGCGCCTGGGTGGGCCTGCTGGCCTTCACGCTGCAGATCTATTTCGACTTCTCCGGATACTCCGACATGGCCATCGGCATCGGCCGTTGCCTGGGGTTCCATTTCCGGGAGAACTTCGACCATCCGTACTGCTGCAATTCCATTACGGATTTCTGGCGGCGCTGGCACATTTCGCTCGGAAGTTTCTTCCGCGACTATCTTTACATTCCTTTGGGCGGCAACCGGCGTCACCAGTTCCTGAACATCCTGATCGTCTGGTTCCTGACCGGCCTGTGGCACGGCGCCAGCTGGAACTTCGTGTGCTGGGGCCTGTATTTCGGCCTGATCGTCGCCATCGAGAAATTTACGGTGCTGCGCTGGAAAGTGCCGGCACCGGTGGCCCATCTCTACAGCCTGATCCTGGTGATCCTGGGCTGGGGCATTTTCTATTTTACGGATTTCAGCCGGATGACCGACTTCTTCCCGGTGCTCTTCGGGAAGGCGGTCGCTGCGACCGACTTCACGGTCCGCAGCGCGCTCACTTCGCGCTTCTGGCTCTGGATTGCCGCCATCGTCTGCTGCCTGCCGCTGGGACGCTGGATCGGCGGCTGGTTTGAAAAGCGGGCCATCGGCCACAATGTCCTCCACATCCTGCAGACCGTCTTTGCGGTCGCCGTGCTCGCCGTGAGCGTGGCCCTGTTGGTGGGCGGGACCAGCAATCCATTCATTTATACGCGGTTCTGATATGAAACGAGGCAGAGGCATAATTTCGGTAATCGTCATGGCGCTGGTGTATCTGGCCTTTACGGCGGCATTCAACCTGCTGCCGCGGAGCACGTACTCCGAGCTGGAAAAGCGCGACCTGCAGCATTTCCCCGCCTTTACGCTCGATTCGCTGCTCGACGGCTCCTATGCGTCGGCCATCTCGTCGTGGTACAGCGATACCGAACCGTACCGCGACACGCTGATGTATATGAGCATGCAGTTCCGCGATATGCTCGGCGTGCGCTTCGGCGACAGCAATATCCAATACGTGGCCTCCGACACGCCCGCCGAGGCCGAAGCCATCCCCGAAGAACCGGATCCCGTGGCGGAGGCCGACACGGTGAAAGGCGTGAAGGCCTTTACGGTCGACACGACCGCCGGCGGCATCGACGATATCGCCAAGGTCGCCTCGTCGGGTATCATCCTGGTGGGCAGCGGCGAGAACGTCCGGGCCCTGATGGGTTTCTTCGGCACGGAGCGGGGCGGTGCCAAGTATGCGGAGACCGTCAGCCTGTACGGCGCCGCATTCGGCCGTTCCGTGAACGTGTACTGCATGCCGATCCCCACCTCGACGGAGTATTACTGCCCGGAAGAGGCGTCAAAGTTCACGAAAAAGCAGTGGCCGGTGTTCAACAGCATCTTCTCGCACCTGACCAACGGTGTCAAGGCCGTGGACGTGTACACAGTGCTCGGCCAGCACGTCGACGAACCCATCTATCTGCGCACCGACCATCACTGGGCGCCGCTGGGTGCGTATTATGCCGCGCAGAAGTTCGCGGAAGTGGCCGGCGTGCCCTTCGCCGACCTGTCGACCTACGAGGAGCACGTGGTGCACCGCTACGTGGGCAGTATGTACGGCTATTCGCAGAACGTGGCCGTGAAGAAGGCGCCGGAGGATTTCGTGTACTACATTCCCACGGGCGTGGAGTATTCCACGACCTACGTCAATTACACGCTTGACGAGGAGTTCCACGTGACAGGGGAGTCCAAACCCTACCAGAGCAAGTATTTCTTCTCGTTCAAGGACGGCAGCGGCGCGGCCTACACGACCTTTATGGGCGGCGACATCAAGATGACGAAGGTGGTGACCTCCACGCACAACGGCCGCCGGCTGCTGGTCATCAAGGACAGCTTCGGCAACGCGGTGCCCGGCTATCTGTTCCATTCGTTCGAGGAGATCCACGTGGCGGACTTCCGCTATTTCACGAAGGACGTGGTGAGCTATGTCGACGAGAACCGCATCACCGACATCCTCTTCGCCAACAACATCACCAACACCTGCGTGAACTATACCTACTCGCGCTACCGCAAGTTCCTGAACCCTTCCGACCCGGGCCTGTCGGCCTTCCACGCCGATACGATTCCGACCGCTGTCAAGCAGCGGATGATTGGTAATTCTTATCCGGAGGAAGGTGCTGAAATAGAGCTTTCTGAGCTGCGTTACCTAAAGCTTTTGTACTATGACTACAACGGCCGGGTACGCCACGGTGAGATGGTCTGCAACAAGGCCATCGCCGCCGACCTGATCGCCATTTTCAAGGAGCTTTACAAAGCGAAATACCCCCTGGCCAGCGTCCGGCTGATCGACGATTTCGGCGGCGACGACGAACGCTCGATGGCGGCCAACAACAGTTCCTGCTTCAACTACCGGCAAGCCACGAACTCGTCGACGAAACTGTCGGCGCACGCCCGCGGCATGGCCGTCGACATAAATCCTTTACAGAACCCCTATGTGAAAGGCGAGGAGGTCCTGCCCGAAAGCGCGCAGGAGTATGCCGACCGCTCGGTCGACTTCCCGCACAAGATTACGGACGAAGACCTTTGCTGCAAGCTTTTCCGGGCCCACGGCTTCCAGTGGGGCGGGGCCTGGAATTCCGTGAAGGATTATCAGCATTTTGAGAAAAAATAGGAGAGAGAAATGGAAGATTTGAAAGAAATCCCGGTCCTGCTGCTGACCGGTTACCTCGGCAGCGGTAAAACCACCCTGGTCAACCGCATCCTCAACAACCGGCGCGGCATCCGCTTCGCCGTGATTGTCAACGATTTGGGTGAAGTGAATATCGACGCCGACCTGATCGCCAAAGGCGGTGTGGTAGGCAAGAAAGACGACAGCCTGGTGGCCCTGCAGAACGGCTGTATCTGCTGCACGCTGAAGACCGACCTCATCGAGCAGCTCTGCGAGATCACCTCGCGGCAGACCTTCGACTATATCGTCATCGAGGCCAGCGGCATTTGCGAACCCGAGCCCATCGCCCAGACCATCTGCTCGATTCCTTCGCTGGGCTACCTCTATGTCAAGAACGGCATTCCCATCCTCGACTGCGTCGTCACGGTGGTCGACGCCCTGCGCATGCGCGACGAGTTCGCCGAAGGCGCGTCGCTACGCAAGCCGAACCTCGACGAGGAGGATCTCGAGAGCCTGGTGATCCAGCAGATCGAATTCTGCAACATCATCGTGCTCAACAAGGCCTCCGACGTGGCGCCCGAAGAACTGGGCCGCATCAAGGCCATCATCCGCACCCTGCAGCCCAAGGCGAAGATCCTGGAGGCCGACTACTGCAACATCGAACTCGACGATATTCTCGACACGGGCATGTTCCAGTTCGATGACGTGGCCTCTTCCGCCGCCTGGATCCAGGCCGTGGAAGGCCATGATGATGAAGATGATGACGATGACGACGACGATGATGATCATGACCACGACCACGATCACGATCACGATCACGATCATGAGCATGAGCACGGACATCATCACCATCATCATCACGAGGGAGAAGGGGAGGCCGAGGAATACGGCATCGGCACGTTCGTGTATCAGGCGCGCCGGCCGTTCGACCTGAACTGCTTCGACAACTTCGTGGCGAAGAAATGGCCCAAGAACGTGATCCGGGCCAAGGGCATCTGCTATTTCAGCGAAGAATTCGACAACTGCTACCTCTTCGAGCAGGCGGGGCGGCAGTTCGTCCTCAAGAATATCGGCCAGTGGTTCGCTACGATGCCCGAAGACGAACTCATCGAGAAGCTGCGCGAACAGCCCGACCTGCTCCGCGACTGGGACTCCGAATACGGCGACCGGATGCAGAAACTCGTGTTCATCGGCCAGCACCTCGACGGTGATTTCCTGAAACGTGAACTTGATAACTGTCTGTTTGAATGAAAAATAGATTCCTCTTCCGGCCCATCCTGTGCGCTTTGCTCGGGCTCCTGGCGCTGACCGCCTGCCGGCCGGAACTCGATTATGTGGTGGATTCGTTCCGCTCTTCCCAGGCCACGCTCTCGGGAGGCGGCGAGACCATCACCGTGCTTTTCAATTCCGAGGCGGGAACGGCTTCGATCGACCTGTCGGCCTCCGGCAACTGGACGGCCGAATTCGTCAACGGCAGGGCGTACTGGTGTACGCTTTCGCAGACCGAAGGCAAGCGCGGCCTGGCCACGCTGACCTTCTCGGTGCAGGCGAACGGGGAATACGACGAGCGTTCCGCCTCCGTGGTGTTCACTTCGGGCGATCTGAAGCGCACGGTCGTCGTAGTGCAGAAGCAGCGCGACGCGATGCTCGTGTCGAGCGGCCGCTTCGACATCGCCGCCGAAGGCGGAACGGTCACCATCGAGGTGTCGTCCAACGTCGATTTCACCCACGCGGTAGCCGCCGATGCCGGCGACTGGATCCACAGTATGAGCACCAAGGGCCTCCGGCAGACGGGCGTCGTGTTCCGCATCGACGCCAATCCGATGCTGACCCGCCGCAGCGGAACCATCACCTTCAACGGCGCCGGCGGTTCCGAAACGGTGACCGTGTACCAGAAAGGGGAGATCCCCACGATCGTGGTAAGCGAGGAGGAAGTCGCGTTGTCGGCCGAAGAAGGCGTTTTCCGGGTGGAAATCGCCAGCAACCTCGACGTGACTTACGAGATTCCCGCCGACTGTGACTGGGTCCGGGAACTTGTGACCAAGACCGTCTCCACGCGTACCTATATGTTCGCGTATGACCGCAACCACGCCCGCGAAGCCCGGACTTGTCCGATCGTGTTCCGCAACGAGGAATACGAGAAAGCGGAAACCGTTTCGGTCGTCCAGAACCCGGCGGAGATCGTACGGGATGCGCAACTGATCCTTTGCCCGAGTACAGGAGATACTTTCTCCATTCTCACCCACGGCGCCGTGGCCGGTTTCGACCAGTTCCGCTTCGATACCGACTGGCCCGAGGCGGTCTCCGTGACGCCCGAGGGCGACGGCAACCGCTTCGTCGTCAAAGTCGCGCCCAACCCTGACGCGTATGCCCGCCAGACGACCTGCCTCGTCTACCGGCCCGGATTCGAAGAACCGGACCGGGTGGCTTTCCTGCAGTTCGGCCAGCTTCCGTCGTTCTCCTATGTGACCTCGCAGCGGGAGGTGGTCGCCCCCGTGCTGCTGGGCCTCAATGGTGACGCCCTCGTGATCTGGGGCGACGGCACCTATGATGTTTACGAAGAAGGCCTGACGCACCAGTATCAGGACGCCGGGCCGCACACCATCCGCATCGAAGGGGATCCGCTTCCCTTCGTACTCATCGGCAATCCGCAGAACGGTATGCGCTACGATCTGCGCAACCTTAACGTCTTATAGGAGGAAAGGGGATGAAAAGAACAGGATTGGCACTGATCTGCCTGCTGGCCGGCACGTTTTTTAGCTTTGCCGGCGTCGTCACGCCCGAGCGTTCGGCCGGTGTGGCGAAGAACTTCTTTGCGGCCACCAAGGCGGCGGGATCGTCCGCCATGCGTCTGGTGGCGAGTTTTCCCGTCTCCGATACGGCCGCGCCCGATGAAGCGCCGGCGATGTATGTCTATGCCCGCGAATCAGGCGGTTATGTCGTGGTGGCCGGTGACGACGTGGCCATTCCCGTCCTGGGGTATTCGACCACAGGGTCTTTCCCCACGGAAGCGGAGATGCCCGTCAATATGAAGTCGCTGCTCGATTGGTACGCCCAGGTGATCGGCTATGCCCGGTCCCAGGGCTGGGAACCGGCCGCTTCCGTCCGGGAACTCTGGGCGGACCCGACCAAGGCCTCGGCCTCGCCGATGTCGACGTCCGTCGTACTGGAAACGGCCAATTGGAACCAGTGGGCTCCGTACAACGACCTCTGCCCGAAGCCCAACGGGCTTTCTTGCCCTTGCGGCTGCGTGGCGACGGCCATGGCCATCATCATGCGCTATCACCAGTGGCCCGTCAAGGGCGCCGGGACGTTACCCGCCTATGATTTCTGGTGGGACAACGACCGGCAGGAATATACGCAGCACGTGGAAGCCATTCCTCTCGGCCATACTTACGAGTGGGACAAGATGCCCTTGAGCTACGGCAACAGCTATTCCCAGGAATCCGGTTTCCAGGTTGCGCAGCTGATCCGCGACCTCGGTGTGATGAGCCAGATGGATTATGCGCCGGATGGTTCGGGCGCCAGCGGCGCATCGCCGATCAAACTCGCCGAGTATTTCGGTTACGACAAGCAGATGCGTTATCAGGACCGGGAAGATTTTTCCGACGAACATTGGGAGGCGCTCATCCGCCACGAAATCGATGCCGGCCGGCCCGTGTTCCACTGCGGTTTTTCCAACAGGGGCGGTCACGCCTTTGTCCTGGACGGCTATCAGGACCGTTATTTCCACATCAATTACGGCTGGGGCGGTTCGAGCAACAATTTCTACGCGATGACGCCCATCGAAGGGCAGTCTGACCGGTTGACGGAGTTCAACAAATGGCAGGATATGGTCACCCACATCATGCCGGACCAGGGTGGGGCGCCCTATGTCAGCCTTTCGGTATATCCGTATGTTTCCCAGCTCGGTTGGGATTTCCGGTCCCAATCGTTCCAGTCTCCCGATATGCAGTCCTGGGTGCTCACTTCCACGGGCAGCGGCCCGGTGGAATTGTGCTATTGCCGCTACGACCGGGATGGCAATCTCAAGGAAACGCTTTGCGAACCGTTCGTCCGGGAGCCGCAGGGTTATTATCTCGATATTCCTTCGGTCACTTGCCAGGCACCTTCCCGGGTGGAAGACGGGGATTGCATCATACTCTCGCGTCGCGGAGATCTGGCGGAGTGGGAACCGGTTCCCCAGCGCCGTCTGAATTATATGCAATTCGACCGCCAGCGGCCCCTTTCCGAACTGGTTTCGGTAGGGTATACGTTCGGACGTGTTCAGAACGGGGCGTCCTACAACTCGCCGAACTTCTTCATCCGGGCGTATAAGGACATCTACTGGGAAATCCGGCTGGACGGAGAGGTCGTCCGGCATTGCTACGACTACGAGGTTATACCCGACTGGAAAGAGAACCTGGGCGATTTCGTGGACTATGAGTTCATCGTCCGGCCTGGGAAAAGCAGTGAATATGAGCTGTTTTTCCGCAATTTCGATGAAGAAATGACGCTGCACATCGTTTTGTAGTTTATTTTTCTTACCTTTACGCGCTTTAACGAAACCATTTTTTTAACCTTTAACACATTAACCAATACTTCATTGCACATGAAAAACCTGTTCATTCGTGTTTCGATGACCCTCGCCCTGCTGCTGGCCGGCTTCGCCGCCTATGCGCAGACGTCCGTTACCGGAACCGTGAAGGACGCTGCCGGCGAAGGAGTCGTCGGCGCGTTCGTCTACGTGCAGGGGAATCAGACCAACGGTACCACCGTGGACATTGACGGTAATTTTACGCTGAACAATGTGAAGGTGGGCGACCGCATCGAGATTTCCTGCATCGGCTTCGTGTCGCAGGTCGTGACCTACAACGGCAGCCCGATCCACGTGATCCTGGCGGAAGACGCCGAGATGCTGGAAGGCACCGTGGTCACCGCCCTCGGCATCAAGCGTGCTACCAAAGCTCTGGGTTATGCGATGACCGAGATCAAGAGCGATGAGTTGAACACCAACCTCATCAACCCGATCTCCGCTATCCAGGGCAAAGTGGCCGGTGTCGAGATCAACGCATCCGACGGCGGTATGTTCGGCCACAACAAGATCCTGATCCGCGGTGCTTCGACCCTGGGTAACAACAACCAGCCGATCTTCGTGATCGACGGCATCATCCTCGACAACGAGACGGTCGACAACAGCGCCGACTGGAGCTCCGACAACCTCGACTACGGCAACGCGCTGAAGAACCTCAACCCCGACGACTTCGAGTCCGTCTCCATCCTGAAAGGTGCCGCCGCTACGGCCCTCTACGGTTCCCGCGGTCTGAACGGCGCCATCATCATCACCACCAAGAGCGGCAGGGGCACCAAGGGCCTCGGCGTGAGCTTCACCCAGACGGTCGGTATCGACCAGGTGACCAGCCAGCCTACGCTCCAGAACGTGTTCATGGAAGGTTACTTCGCCGGCTACGGCAGCTACTTTGACTGCGCGTCCGACTGGGACGTCCACCACATGAACGTGTGGGCCGACGGTACCGACAACGTGCCGTCCCTGCTGAAACTCGCCCGTGACATCGGCGCCACCGGCCTTTCCTTCGGTAACCGTTTCGACGAATACAAGGAAATCGAGTGGTACGACGGCAAGCGCATCCCTTCGCAGGCTTTCGCCAACAACTTCAAGGAAGCCTACAACCTCGGTTTCAACACCAACACCAACGTGACCATCTCCGGCGGCAACGAGCGCAGCGCCATCTATGCTTCCATTTCCGAGAAGTATTCCACCGGTACGCTGCCCAACAACAGCTTCAACCGCTTCAGCACCCTCATCAAGGCTTCGCACCAGCTCAACGACGCCATCGGCATCGAGGCTTCGATGAACTTCACCAACTCGACCCCGCGCAACGCCCAGCCGAACATCGGTGAGTACTTCATCAGCGGTACCTGGGACCGTACCTACAACGCCAAGTACTTCCGCGACAAGTACAAGGGCTCGCACGGCGGTCTTGCCAGCAACGCCTACGGTGACGAGTGGGGAAGCATCCCCGGCCGCGAAGTGTGGTGGAACATCTGGGAGAACGAAACCCTCCAGAAGGAGACGGTCGTCCGCCCGAACCTCAAACTCACCGTGCAGCTCGCCCCCTGGCTCAAATGGGTTACCGACGGCAGCTTCAACTACTACTACACCCGTCAGGAAGTCAAGCGCCCCGACCCGGGCTATGCCAACCAGGGCAGTGACGGCTACTACGGCCTGAGCCAGCGCACCCAGGAGCAGACCAACCTCAACACCAACTTCATCTTCGACTTCAAGGTGAATGAAGACTGGAACATCGGCGGTTTCCTCCGGGGTGAATACTACAACAACTACGTGTTCGCCGTGGCTACGCACACCAACGGCGGTCTGATCGTGCCGAACCAGTACTACATCAACAACTCCCGCAACACGGTGTCGGGTTCCGGCTCCATCAGCGGCACCAAGACGATGCTTTCCCTCGTGGGACAGGCCACCGCTTCCTACCGCGACATGCTCTTCCTCGAGCTCACCGGCCGTAACGACTGGTCTTCCGCCCTCGTGTATGCCGACAAGCACGGCAACTATTCGTACTTCTATCCTTCGTTCAGCGCCTCCTGGCTGCTCCACGAGACCTTCGAACTGCCGAAGACCATTTCGTTCTTCAAGCTGCGCGCCTCGATCGCCCAGGTCGGTAACGATACCGATCCGTACAGCATCAACTCGGCTTACAACGTGGCCCAGGTCAACCACGACGGTACGGATTCCTACTATATGACGATTCCGAACGAAGTCAAGGACTCCAACATCCGTCCGGAGCGCAAGACTTCCTGGGAAGTCGGTGTGGACTACCGTATGTTCACCAACCGCATCGGCGTCGACCTGACCTTCTACAAGGAGAACACCCGCGACCAGATCATGCGCGTCAGCGTTCCGAGCGCCTCGGGTATCAGCTACGCCTTCATCAACGCCGGTAACATCCAGAACACCGGTATCGAGCTCGCCCTCAATACGGTTCCCGTGGAAACGAAGAACTTCTCCTGGGATGTCAACTTTACCTTCACCAAGAACTGGTCGAAGATCGTAGAGCTGAGCGACCTCGTGGCCAGCTACATCAAACTGCAGGGCGACCCGGACTACGGTAACTACCGTATCGGTTCCGTGGCCAAGGTCGGCGGTACCTATGGTATCCTGATGTCCGACAAGGCCCCCAAGAAAGACTGGGTGGAGATTCTCGACGAAGACGGCAACCCTACCGGTAAATTCCAGGGCTCCAAGCTTCCTGTCCTCGGCAACTTCCAGACCTCCTACGGTTGCGCGTTCATCCGCCGCAGCGGCGAGGTGGAGGAGATCGGCAATTCGGTGCCTGACTTCCTCGGTTCCCTCAGCACGCAGCTCCGCTACAAACGCTTCTTCATCCGCGCTTCGTTCGACGCCCGGTTCGGCGGCTATGTGGCTTCCTATCCTTCGCACTATGGTACGGCCTACGGCTATACGGAGACTGCTCTCCGTGGTGCCGATGCGGCCCACGGCGGTGTGACCTACACCTCCCGCTGGGACGGTATCACCTACGACGACGGTATCATTCCGGACGGCATCTTCCCGACCGGAACCAAGATTGCCCAGCCTAGCGGCGATCCGTATGTGGTCGGTTCCGGCGCGACTTCGCCCAACGGCGAGTCCTATCAGGAACTGTATGCCAAGAACGTGATCGATCCTTCGCACGCCACTTCCTGGACCTACCTGAACCACAGCTGGGGCAACGGTATCGTCGACGACACCTGGTACACCAAGCTGAACTACATCTGCTTCCGTGACCTGTCGCTCGGTTACACCGTGTCCGACCGCTTCGCCCATATGCTGCACGCCCAGGGTCTTTCGATCCAGGCCAATGCGCACAACCTGGGCTATCTGCTCAACTCGATGCCCAACAAGGAGAATCCGGAATCCGTCCGTGGTACCCGCGCCTCCGAGTTCCGTATCCGTAACCTCCAGGGTGTGACTTCCTATTATACCATTACCCTCAACCTCAGATTCTAACCCTTAAAACGACAAGAACATGAAAGCAAAACATATCTTTATTGCCCTGCTGACCGTCTGCGTTTTGGGACTTAGCTCCTGCATGGAACAATTTGCCGAGCTCAACCAGAATCCGAGCGACGTGTCCACGCCCAACCCCGCCTATATGGCGACCCGGGCCCAGATGCTTTTCGAGACCAACGACTATCTGATGTGGTTCTACAACCAGGCGCTCTACACCAAGTGGAGCCAGCTGGGTGCCACCGGTTCCTACACTGAGGGAACCTTCGGTATGGGTACTGCCGTCCACTGGCAGAACACCTACATCACGATGCTCAACTATCGCAACGACATCTACAACTACATTCAGGCGTACGAGCACCCCGAGATGGAGGCGTATGCCGCGATGTGCGGCGTGCTGGCCGTTTATGGCGCCATTTTCAGCAGCGACATCAACGGTGACATCCAGTACTCCGAGGCCTGCCAGTACAAATATGGCGGTTCCCTGACGCCGAATTACGACCACGTTGAAGACCTCTACAACACCCTGATCGAGGAACTCGACGATTATATCTCCGTCTTCCAGGATGATTCCCAGGTCGTGACGCCTCGTCAGGACCTCATCTACAACGGCGACCTGGCCAAGTGGGCCCGTATGGCCAACACCCTGAAGCTCAAGATCGCGGTCCGTCTGTACAACAACAACGCCGACAAGGCGAAGCAGATCGCCTCGTCTGTTGCCAGCAGCTCGGCCGGTTACATCAACAGCCTCGAAGATGCCTTCATCTTCCACAAGGCCGATGCGACCACCGGCGGTGACACGGCTTATCAGACCGGCAACGGCCTGGCCGGCTATATGTCCACCGGCAGCAAGAACGTGATCGACTTCATGAAAGCCTGCAAAGACCCGCGCGTGCGTTTCTTCTATGAGAAGAACGACTACAACTCCAAGGTCGTCCAGTGCTTCATCGAGGCCGGCAAGTACGAAGACCTTCCTGGCTTCGTGAAGGAAAACATCGAGCGTGACGCCGACGGCAACTTCGTGGCCTGGAAGGGCGACGTGGAGCCTTGGGTCCGCTATCAGGGCATTCCGATCGTGTTCCGCGATTCTCCGGAATACAATGCGCTGAAAGGCGAGTACTTCGACTACGCCGACCGCTACAGCGTGAAGGTGGGTAACGCGACCAAGAGCTTCGGCATGTTCTCGGCCTACAACGAGGAGATGGTCCGCGGCCGCGTTGACTTCACCCTCCCGACCATCCCGGGCGGTCCGTCGATCCGCGATACCGAAGACGTGCCCTGGTGGGGTATGTACCTCGGCGCTGGCGAGACGAACCTCTACCTGGCTGAAATGGCCATGCTGGGCGCTTCCGTCGGCGGCTCTGCCGAAAGCTTCTACAACCGCGGTGTCCAGCTCTCCGTCCAGGAGTGGGACTACATCGCCGGCAAGAACAAGATCCCTTACTACAACGCCACGTACAACTACGCTCCCGACGAAGTCAGCATCGAGCTGAAGGACGGTGAGATCGCGGCCATGATGGCCACGCCGGCGGTGAAGTGGGACGGTTCCATCGAGAAGGTCTATCTGCAGCAGCTGATGAACTTCTCCATGCTGCCGAACGAGCAGTTCGTGACCGCCCGTCGTTCGGGTTATCCGAAGATCGGTTCGAACCTGCTCCCGTTCGTCAAGTTCAAGGAAGTCGAACTGACCGCCATCCCGCGTCGTTTCGAATTCACGACGCCGCTGATTACCGATGTGATGCACGACATCCGTCTGCAGAGCCTCAAGGACCAGGGCTTCACCCCGGGTTCCGCCCAGTCGGGTATGGGCTTTGCCTCGACGACCGTGCTGAACACCGAGCGTCTGTGGCAGGACAAGAACGCCCCGCAGTGGGGTTCCGCCAAGTAAGCTGAACCGCTTGTTGACCGAAGGGGTGCCGCGCTGCGGCACCCCTTTTGTTGTATCCCGAATTATTGTATCTTTGTGGTATGAAAAGGATTTTTCTGTTGCTTTTCCTGACGTTGCTGCCGCTGGCTTGCCTGCAGGCCCAGCAGCGCTTCCTCTTTTTGTTCCCCGATTTTGAGGAAGGGCACATCCACTTCATCAACCGGAGCGTCGCCGACGTACGTCTGAACTTCGATGCCCTCGGCCAGACGGTCTACTACTATGACGGCGATGTGCTGATGGAGCTGACGAATCTCAATATGGTCAGCCGGCTCGAAGCCGACGGGCGCACCTTCGTGGTGCACGACGACCTGCTCTGCGAAGTCATCGAGCGGGAGAAAGGCCGCGTGCTGGTGAACTGGAAGTTCAAGAACGTCAACACCGGTTCGGTGGGCGCCCTGGGGGCGACCACGCAGTCGAAAGTGGAGGCTCTCCATTCCCGGAGCGAGCATTCGCAGGAAATGTGGCAGAAGAAAAACGACAACACCTATTTCTTTACGATCGGTGACCGGGAGTATCGCGTCAAGCGGCTGAAAGACCTCTACAAGGCCTTCCCGCAGCACGCCGCCGCGCTGAAAGCCTTCGCCAAGGAGAACGAACTGACGATGACCAACGCCGACGACGCCTTCCGGGTGTTCGATTATCTGTGGTCTTTATAATTCCCATCCAATATTACCTAAAAACCTGCACGACTATGAAGTACGTATGCGACATCTGCGGCTATGAATACGACCCGGCCGTCGGCGATCCCGACAACGGCGTTGCGCCCGGCACTGCTTTCGAAAACCTGCCCGCCGACTGGGTATGCCCCCTCTGCGGCGTGGGCAAGGAAGATTTCTCCCCGGCCAAATAAATGAAACGGCTCCTGAACACAGCCCTGCTGGCAATGGTATTGCTGGCGGGCTTGTCTTGTAAAAATTATGGGGAAGAGGGGATGTCCGGCGCCATCGCCGCGGCGACGGCCGATGGCGATTCGGTCAATTTCATCCATACGGCCATCCTGGAAGTCGATGACCTCGGGCAGGTGTGGGTGATCGATGCGACGATCGCCCACGGCGTCGACCGCCATCCGCTGGACACGCTGTTCGAAAATTTCGTACTGCACCGCGGCGGCCCGCCGACCATCGAGGTGATGCGGCTGAAAGACAACGGTCAGGCGAAAGCGTTCGTCGAAGTATCGAAAGGATTCCTCGGCGAGGCGTATGACAATTATTTCCTGGAAGGCAACGGCCTGCATTACTGCACGGAACTGGTCTATGACAGCTACGTCCGCGCCGACGGCACCCGCTGTTTCGAGCGGATTCCGATGAACTTCAAAAACCAGAAAGGGGAGATGCCCGCCTACTGGACCAACATCTTCGCCCAGCTCGGCCAACCCATCCCCCAAGGCCAACCCGGCACCAACCCCCAGCAAATGCACGCCAGCCCCAACCTCGTCCACGTAACCTATCTGACCAATCCCTATCAGCATTAATGGCTGTTTGCTTCGATGAAAATCAAAATCACGGCCATCCGGAAGGCTTCGTATCCGGATTTGATGGCGAAATATGAGAACCCGATCGAGCACACGTGCGATGTGCAGGAGGGGCAGGAGTGGATTTCGGTTGATGGTCAATGTCCGGAAGGAATGTGTCCATCGGCCTGGGGCTCCATGCGGGAATTCGTCGAGGCACTGGCCCGTGGAGAAGGAAACTTCTTTGACGGCTGGATGAAGAATCCGTTGAGCGCCATGATCAGCTGCAACGACGGCTTCCGACCGGTGAGTTTCTATATCGAAGTGCTATGAAGCATTTGCCGAATGTCATCTCCATACTCAGGACAGCAGGCTCCATCAGCCTGCTGTTTTGTGATGTGAAGGGGTGGCCATTCTGGATCCTCTATGGACTCTGCGGGCTCAGCGACATCCTGGACGGCTGGCTGGCAAGAAAACTCCACGCGGAAAGCAAAACCGGATCCGTCTTGGACAGTGTGGCCGACATAATGCTCGTAGCCTGCTGCGCTATCCGGTTATTGCCGGTGTTCCAGATTCCTGTTTGGCTGTGGATCTGGGCCGGAGTGATTGCCTTCATCAAGATTGTGAACCAAGTATCAGCCCTGATCTTCTGCAAACGATTCTGTTTTCCCCACACCTATGCCAACAAACTGACCGGTCTGTCTCTTTTCCTGGCGGCCCCGACCTTGTTCTGGTCACTGATTCCCATCGCCCTCGTGGCCGCCCTAGCCACGTTCGCCGCCGTGCAAGAAGGGCATTTCATCAGAACAAAACAACTTTCTTGACCCCGACGGCTAGCGACTGGCGCTATGGAAAGCCCTGTCGGGAAGGAGCAATTCCTCCGCTCAGGCTCCGGAATTGTTCCTTCCCTCCGTAGGGCTTCCAAGATCACCTGCGGGTGTTTCCTCCGGTCCAGTGATTGGACCGGAAGGAACGGGCCACGTCTTAGAGTTCTTCCAAGTCAGAAGGTGTGGCATCTATATGTCTGTATATCAATTCGTTGCTAATAATCGTGTGCGTAAAAATGCGCACACGATTGTCTGGAAATAGTTGATTCTCAGGATAGTAAGTGCCACAGTTTCTTTCCCCGGTGATTTCGGAGCGAAGCGACCCGGGGGAGAATGCATGGTATTATTCCATCATTCAGTGTAAATCCGTTCAAGTAAAAAAACAACGCGTCGAAGACGCGAGGGGGTTCGGGGGGCTGTGCCACCCGTAGGAAAGAGAAGCGTAGCTTCTCATACTCCACAAAAAAAATCCAGGTCCTGAGACCTGGATTTTCTTTGTGGAGTATAGGAGAATCGGACTCCTGACCTTTTGAATGCCATTCAAACGCTCTACCAACTGAGCTAATACCCCATCGGTTTTGTTCTGCAAAGGTAGCTATTTTTTTTATTCGTGCAACATTTTTGCTGAGTTTTTGTAAATTTGAACTATGGAACAAGAAAGGAATGTCGATAAACTGGCCGGCTGGATTCTCCGGCTGGCGGTTTTTGCCGCCATTGTTGGGCTTTGCTGGTATTTCCGGAGCGTACTCGTCTATATTATCATCGCGTTTGTTGTGTCCCTGATCGGGCAGCCGCTGATGCGGCTTTTCCGGCGGGTCAAGATCCGCGGGAAATCGCTGCCGGACGGGTTGTTGGCGGTAATCACCATTATTCTCATTCTGGCGGGGTCGGCCTTGTTCCTGACGCAGATCGTGCCGGTCGTGACGGGCATCATCCGCGATGCGTCGGCGATGAACGCTTCGGATCTTCCTTATAACAGCCTGATCGACAAGATCAATCAGGCCATTTACAGCCTGTTCCCTTCGCTGGGGCCGAATTACGATATCGTGACCGTGATCCTCGACAAGATCCGCGAGCTGCTCAATTTCTCCAATGTCTCATCCGTCATCGGCTCCGTCGCTTCGGTGGCCGCCAGCATCGTCATCGGCATCTTTTCGGTGGTATTCATCTCGTTCTTTTTCATCAAGGACGAGACGCTGTTCAGCCGGATCATCTGCGCGCTGGTGCCCGACCGGTGGGAATTGTCGGCCAAATCGACGATCTCCGACACGACGCATCTGCTTTCGCGCTATTTCATCGGCCTGATCATCGAGGTGATGGGCGTCATCCTGCTCGACTTCCTCGGCCTGTGGCTGATCGCCCAGGTCGGGCCGGAATATGCCATCGGCATCGCCTTCATCGCCGGCATCCTGAACGTGATTCCTTATGTGGGTCCGCTGTTGGGCGAGGCGATCGGCGTGATTCTGTGTGTGGTACTCAAGTATGGCGCCGGCGTCGGCCTGGCGGTGCCGATCTGGGCGTTCGCCCTGATCGTCCTGGCCGTGATGCTGGCCACGCAGCTGATCGACAATTTCGTATATCAGCCGCTGATCTATTCGACGAGCATCAAGGCCACGCCGCTCGAGATTTTCATCGTGCTGCTGATGGCCGGCCGAATCGGCGGGACGGTGGGCCTGCTGGTCGGCATACCGGCCTATACGGTAATCCGCGTCATCGCCATCCGCTTTTTCTCCGACAAGAAAGCGGTCCGGCGGCTCATTCCGGATATCGACAAAGAGAATACGAATGCGTTAATCTAGCGACTGGAGCAACAGTTCGAAGAGGCGGGGCTTGGCGTAGTTGTCGAGCTCCGCTTCCTGTATCCAGACATAGCCGTCGGGAAGGGCAGGGGCCTGCTGCGTTTCCGCCAGGTAGAAGTCGGCGATCAGAGTCCGGTGCGTGAGCTGGTGCCGGACGCCTTGGCGCAGGAGCTTCGCTTCCACGCCGGGGAGCAGTTCGGTCAGCGGCTCCCAGAGGCCTTGCCAGATGTCGCCGGCGCCACGGCGGCGGATGGCCGTGCGGCCCTGGCAGCGCAGATAGACATAGACCAGTTGCCGCGTTTGCACGGCCGCAGGGCGCTGCCGCACCGGCAGCGACTCCACGCGGCCTTCCCGCAGCGCCACGCAAGTGGCGGCCAGGGGGCAGGTGAGACAGGCCGGCGAGGCGGGCGTGCATTGGATCGCCCCGAAATCCATCATCGCCTGATTGAAATCGCCGGGACGGTCGGCCGGCAGCAGCGACTGCGCCAAGGCCGTGAATTCTTTCTTGGCCGCCGTGGAACCGACCGGCGTGTCAATCCCGTAGTACCGCGACAGGACCCGATAGACATTGCCGTCGACCACGGCGGCGGGCAGGCCGAAGGCGATGGAGCCGATGGCCGCAGCGGTGTAGTCGCCCACGCCTTTCAGGTCACGGATGCCTTCCAGCGTGGAAGGAAAGGCGTCGGCCGCCGCGATCTGCCGGGCTGCGGCGAGGAGGTTGCGGCCGCGGCTGTAATAGCCGAGGCCTTCCCAAAGCCGCAGCACCTCGTCTTCCGAGGCGGCCGCCAGACTCTCCACGTCGGGAAACCGCGCCATAAAGCGCTCCCAATAGGCCTGCCCCTGGGCGATGCGCGTCTGCTGCAGGATGATCTCGCTCAGCCAGATGGCATACGGATCCCGCGTACGGCGCCAGGGCAGGTCGCGGCCGTTGGCCGCGTACCACTGCAGGATGGCGCTCGTAAAATGGGAATCCGACATAGGTCGTTATTTGCTGCGGATGGAGCCGTTGCGATAGGCGTCCAGCAGCTGATAGAGGTCGTCGATCTGTTCCTTGAGTTCGGCGCCCTGATCCGTGTCGCGGACGTAGCGGCGGCTTTCCTCGAACTCGAGGACCTTGGTCTCCGAGAGGATGTCGAGGCCGTATTTGACGGCCATTTCGCGCGTGGAGAACGGGGCGTGCTGCACCAGTTTCAGGCTCTGGGAGTTGTAGATCAGCGTATAGCCGGCGATGCCGGTCTCGGGCTGGTAGGCCTTGGAGTAGCCGCCGTCGATCATCAGCAGCTTGCCGTCGGCCCGGATGGGACTCTCGCCCTTGATGGTCTTCACGGGAATGTGGCCGTTGATGATGTGGGCGTGCCGCATGTCGGTGACGCCGAACTCGCGGAGGATCTTCTCGCAGATGTCGGCCCGGTTCTTCAGCTCCTTGTAGGCGCCGTTCGTCTCTTTCTGCGGCTCTTTGTCGGCCACGAAATACCGCTCGAAAGTGGCCATCCTGTCCTTGTCGAAGGTCGGGGCCACAGGGCCGCACCAGAGGTACCAGATGAAGTCCTGGCCGGCCTGGCGGCGCGGCGTTTCCTCGCGGGTATAATAGGCGTTGCGGACCATCTGGTCGATCTTGTCGAAGAGCTTCTTGCCGGCATAGGGCTTGCCCTGGATCATCATCTCGCGGAACGAGCCGTCGGGATTCATCGGGACGGAGCCGTGGAAGAGCAGGTTGCTGTTGCGCACCAGGTAGAGCGAACCGTGGTTCAGGAAGCAGGCGATGTGGCGCCGCAGCTTCTCGCTGGTCTCGAAACTGCGCGTCACGCCTTCGAGAATCTCCAGTTCGGCTGGCGTCAGCTTATAGGGATCGTCAGGATCGATGGTGGGGAAGTTCGTGTCCCTGAGCGGATAGTCTTTCCCGCCGAGCCGGATGGTGCCCTTCTTGAAATCGATCAGGTGCAGCACGTTGCGGTCGTCCATCCCGAATTCGGGGTTGCGGTCGATCACGAGCTTCTCCTGCTTGAACTGGATGACGGCGATGGCCTTGTGCAGCTTGGCGATCAGGGCCAGCTGCGACTCGGGCAACTGCTCGTACTCGTTCTTTTTCGGACGGAAGAGCGTGCAGGGGTCGTCGGCGTAGGTCTCCATCGCGAAGGTCGTGAGCGGCAGCAGGTTGATGCCGTAGCCGTCTTCGAGGGTGGAGAGGTTCGCATAGCGGAAGCACAGGCGCAGGACGTTGGCCACGCAGGCGCGGCTGCCCGCGGCGGCGCCCATCCACACGATGTCGTGGTTGCCCCACTGGATATCGTAGTTGTGGTAGTTGCACAGGGTCTCCATGATCAGGTGCGCGCCCGGACCGCGGTCATAGATGTCGCCGATGATGTGGAGCGAGTCGATGACCAGCCGGTGGATGACGTTGCAGATGGTGGCGATGAAGTGGTCGGCCCGGCCCGTCGCGATGATCGTGTCGACGATCGACATCATATAGCGGCGCTTGTTCTGGTTGTCCTCGATCCATTCGTGGAGCAGTTCCTCGATGATGTAGGAATACTCCTTCGGAAGGGCCTTGCGGACCTTGGAACGCGTGTATTTCGTGGAGCAGATGGCCATGACCTGGATGATGCGCATCAGCATCACGCGGTACCATTCCTGCATCTTGGCGCGGGTGCGCAGGGTCGTGCGGACTGCGCGGATCTTGTCTTCCGGGTAGTAGATGAGCGTGCAGAGCTCGCGGATCTCGGTTTCGGTGAGCGTGGCGCCGAAGATCATTTCGACTTTCTGGCGGATGACGCCGGAGCCGTTGCGCAGCACGTGCTCGAAGGCCTCGTATTCGCCGTGCAGGTCGCAGATGAAGTGTTCCGTGCCTTTCGGAAGATTGAGGATGGCCTCGAGGTTGATGATCTCGGTGCAGGCCGACTGCTCGGTCGGGAAACTCTTGGCCAGGAGGCGGAGGTATTTCAGGTCGCGTTTCATGAGAGGTGTCGTTTGCCGGTGTTCCAGTTGCCGTAGATTTCACTGACGTTCGATGCGGTGATGAAGGTGTCGAAGCTCTTTTCCTTCAGATAATTGAAGAGGGCCGCATATTCGTTCTGGGTGAGCAGGGCCACGATTTCGACTTTCTCCTCGCCGGTATAGCCGCCTTCCAGGCGGTAGATGCTGCAGCCGCGCCGCAGTTCCTTCGTAATGTACTGGCGGATGGCTTCGTGGTCTTTGCTGATGATGCAGACTTTCTTGCGCTTGTTGAGCGTGTCGGTGAAGTAGTCCACGACCACGCCGTTGATCCAGGTGCCGATCAGACCGATGACCACCATCCGGAACGGGTTGATGGCGAAAGCGGAGCAGCAGATCGCGGCGCCGGCTATGGTGACCGACATGCCGATGTCGAAGTGGAGGTATTTGTTGACGATCTTGGCCAGGATGTCGAGACCGCCGGTGGAGGCGTTGATGCGGAAGAGGATGGCCTGGGAGATGCTCAGCAGCAGGACGAAACAGATGAGGTCGAGCCAGGGGTCGTTCATTACGGAGGTGGCCCCGGCCTCCATCAGGCTCTGGTAGGGCATGACCTTTTCCCAGAACTCGATCAGCGGACCGAGGATCAGGGCCGTGTAGACGGTCTTGGCGCCGAATTCGGCACCGATCAGCAGCCAGGCCAGGATGAGCAGGATGGCGTTGATGATGGTAACGATGACCGACACCTTGACCGCGCCGCCGAAAATCTGGGACAGCACGATGGACAGACCGGATATGCTGCCGATGATCAGGTTGCTCGGCATCAGGAAATAATAGACGGCCGCGGCGCCGACGGCCATACCCAGTGTCATGATGATCAGTTCTTTCCAGAATTTCCAGGTGACGACTGGATGGAGAAGTTCTTTCAACGGTTTCATCGTTCAGGTTTATTTATCTATCAAAGATGCGAAAAATCTTTTGCATCTCAAAATAAACCGCTACTTTCGCGAGAATTTTAAAGCATATGAAAAGAATCTGCTTGTTTTTGATAGCATGCCTCGTTCCCGCGCTGCTGGCGGGGCAGAGTCATGTGGACCGTCTCTATTTCGATATGCGGGCCTCCTTTCACCAGGACATCACCGACGGGCAATACAACAGCCAGGCCATCGGCGAATACTTGAACTTCCAGATGATGGGGCACATCACGCCCAACATCGACTACCGCATCCGCCAGCGGCTCAACAAGAAGGTGTTCGACGAACGCAATATGTTCAACGCGACGGATTTCATGTACGTCAACTGGCAGGCCACCGAGCGCTGGAATTTCCTGGTGGGCAAGTACGTGGTGCTCATCGGCGGCTACGAGTACGATGCGGCGCCGATCGACGTCTATTATTACAGCCAGTTCTGCAACAATATCTACCAGGCCTTCACCTTCGGCGCGACGGTGGGCTATACCTTTTCCGAGAACCAGCAGCTGGTGGGCCAGATCTGCAATTCGCCGCTGTCGCTCGGCTTCCAGAACATCTATGCCTACAACCTGGCCTGGCACGGCCAGTTCACTCCGTGGTGGAAGACGCTCTGGAGCGTGAACTTTGTGGAGGATATCGACAAGCGGATGGTCAACTACGTGGCGCTGGGCAACCATTTCATCTTCCGCGACGTCATCTTCGACGTCGACCTGATGAACCGCAGCGGATTCGGGCAGCGGAATTTCGTGCTGAGCGACTTCTCGCTCATCTCGAAGATCATCTGGAGCGTCGGTGCCTGGAACATCTGCGCCAAGGCCGGCTATGAGAAAAACGACATCGGCAACGTGGATTCCCTGGGACGTCCGTACGACCTGGTCATCGCGCCCGGCACGGAATACATCTATGCGGGCTGCGGCCTGGAATGGTTCCCGCTGGGGCGCGACAACCTGCGCTTGCACGGGGTCTATTATTGGGACAATGCGGCGCGCCGCAACAATATCGAACTGGGTATTACCTGGCGGGTCGACGTGATCAATCGGTAGCCACGTTGTTTCCGTCGAAGAAAGACTGGGCTATCTCACGGCAAAGCTTGACGACGGTGGTTTTTTCTTCGGTCAGGTACTTGCTCCACTTTTCAGCCAGTTTGTCGGCGAGGCCGAAGAGTTGGCCATAGCACAGCAAATCGTCGATCCGGGCGGTATCGACCGGGTCACTGGGTTTGCCTTCCGCCTGGGCCTGCAGGAAGTTTTGCAATTCAACCAGGCCGCGGGCTTTCGCCGCACCGGCCGGCGTGAGCGGGCGTATCCGGACGCCCAGAGTCGTCAGCTTGCCTTCCTGATTGCCTGACTCGATCCATCCGCGGTCTTCGAACCACTTCTTTCCAATGTCTTCCGGTTTATAGCCATAGAGGTCGCCGGGACGTCTGTAACTCCAGTCATACACTTCATCGACATCCAGCAGCCCGTCTTCTCCGGCGGCATCGCAGAATTTCCGGTACAAGCTGTTTTCTTCCGGATCCCGAATGACGGCGTCTTTCTGGATGGAGAGATAGTTGACGATTTCCAGCGCGGGCTTCAGCTGCACGAGTTTCACTTTTCCTTCACTGTACCAGCGGTACAGAAAAGCGGCCGGAAACTCGTGATGGATGTGCTGGTCGAAGATACGGGGCTGGTTTGTCCGGACATAGCAGGCTGCAAACAAGTTGCCCTCCAGCGGAATCTCCTGACTCTGCTCTTTGATCCGGCGGGTGCCGAAGAGTTTCTTGGCATAGCTGAAACCAAGTTGGTGGGCGATGACAAAATACAGGAAGGTGCCGGCCATCACTGCGATCAGCAGACAGGCTCCGAGGGTATCCAGTTTTTCTAACATAGTTGGAATGGGAGCTAATCGGTTATATGTCCAAATTTACTGAAAAAAAGTTATATTTGTAATTATATCATTTTGTTTCCATTATGTTTACCCAGCAAGATATCCGACAGATCGAAGCGCGGGGCGCCGATCTCCAGCAAATCGAACAGCAGATCGAACATTTCAAGAACGGTTTTCCGTGGATGAAAATCGTGGCGCCGGCCACGCCAGAGCGCGGCATCCGTGTGCTTTCGGAAGAAGACGTCCAGGAAGCCGCCGACTATTATGAACGCGCCAGCGTGGAAGGCAAGTGCAAATTCGTGCCCGCCTCCGGCGCCGCTTCCCGTATGTTCAAGGATATGTTCTCCGGCCTGGAGAAACTGGAAGCCGGGGAAGACCTGCCCGCCGATGCGCCCGGCGCCAAACTGGCCGCCCGCATCCAGGATTTCGCCTTCTATACGCCGGAGCTTTTCGGCCAGCCCGAAGACAGCGCGGCCTACCGCAAGGACGTGCTCCGCAAACTCCTCAAGGAAGACGCCGACGAAGTCCGTACGGCCATCGCCGAGCACTTGGTCGAGGCCCAGGAGTATATGCGCGACTACGAGGATATCTGCTCGCTGGTCGTGACCATCTCGCCCGAGCATCGGGAACTGTTCGAACAGGCCCTCGCCGAAGTGAAACCGGTCTATGAAAAGAAATATGGCGTAAAATACGATATCACCTTCACGTATCAGGACAAGGCTACCGACACCATCGCCGTAGATCCCGACAACCAGCCCTTCCGCCTGGACGACGGCTCGCTGCTCTTCCGTCCCGCCGGTCACGGCGCCCTGATCCACAACCTGAACAAAGTGGATGCGGAACTGGTGTCGATCAAGAACATCGACAACGTGTCTCACGAGAAGCTCCTGCCTGTCACATCGCTCTACAAACGCGTGCTGATGGGCGAAGCCCTGCGGCTCCGCGACACGATTTTCCACTATATCCGCCAGATCAACGCGGCACCCAGCGAAGAACTCTGCGATGATATCGAAGATTTCCTCGACTGCGTCCTCTGCGTCAAGCTGCCGCACGCAGACAGCCTCGAAGCGCGCGTGGCGCAGATCCGTGCCAAGCTCAACCGGCCCATCCGCGTCTGCGGCATGGTCCGCAACGAAGGCGAGCCGGGCGGCGGACCGTATATCGTGGAAGGCAAAGACGGCAGCACTTCGCTCCAGATTCTCGAGAGCGTCCAGATCAACAAGGCGGATCCCGCCGCGGCCGGCGCGATGGCGAAGGCCACGCACTTCAATCCCGTGGACCTGGTGTGCATCCTGCGCGATTGCCGGGGCAACCACTTCGACCTGCTGAAGTACGTCGATCCCGAAGCGGGCTTCATGAGCTCCAAGAGCTACCAGGGCCGCGAACTCAAGGCCCTCGAGATGCCCGGCCTCTGGAACGGCGCGATGAGCGACTGGAACACGCTCTTTGTGGAAGTACCCCTCGAAACCTTCAACCCTGTGAAAGTCGTCCTCGACCTGCTCCGCCCCGCGCATCAGGCCTAATCCCGTGCATCATATGAAAAGACTGTTGATTCTTTCCCTGATCCTGGCCTTTGCCGCCTGCAACCGGGTTCCCGCCGCAGGGCAGGATGAATCGCCGCTGGCGAACAAAAGTACGCTGACCAAAGCGGAGTGCCGCGAATACGCTGCTTTCCTCGAAAATGCCTGGCGCGATTCCGTCAAAACCGCAGAAACCCCAGCCCTGGAAGCCAAAGTCATCAAGCGCGGGCAATATACCATGCGCCTGGACTGGAAGATCTTCGGCAACAAGCCGGCCGACGGCCGCTCGCTCTATATCTCGCTCCACGGAGGCGGGGGAGGCCCTGCCAGCATGAACGACCAGCAGTGGGCAAACCAGCTGACGCTCTATCAACCCGCGGAAGGCGTGTATCTGTGCCCCCGCGCCATTACCGATACTTGGGACCTGCATTTCCGCCCCGAATCGGACGCTTTCTATGAGGAAATCATCCGGATGGCAGTCGCGTGCCTCGACGTTAATCCCGACAAGGTGTACCTGATGGGCTATTCCGCCGGCGGTGACGGCGTGTGGCGCCTGGCACCGCGCATGGCGGACCACTGGGCGGCTGCCTCGATGATGGCCGGCCACCCCGGCGACGTGTCGCTGCTGAGCCTGCGCAATCTGCCGTTCATGATCTGGTGCGGCGCGCTCGACGCAGCGTACAACCGCAATGAGGAATGCGCCAAGCGCATCGAGGAGATGGACGCCCTGCAGGCCGAAGATCCCGAAGGCTATGTGCACGAAGGCCATATCGTGGAAGGCCGCGAGCACTGGATGTATCTGGATGACGCCGCCGCCGTGCCGTGGATGGCGCGCTTCCGCCGCAACACCACGCCCGACCGCGTGGTCTGGTGCCAGGGCGACGAGCCCAAGGAGAATTTCTACTGGCTGGGCGCTCCTGCCGGCGAAATTGCTAAAGGCAAAGTGGTGCGCGCGCAGCGGAGCGGCAATACCGTCGAGATTCTGGACTGCGACTATTCCAGCCTGACCCTCTGGCTCAACGACGCGATGTTCAATCTCGACAAGCCGCTGACGGTGACCTGCGGCGACCAGGTCCTCTTCGAAGGGACTGTCGAACGCTCGCCCGAAATGATGCGCAGCACGCTGAAAAAGCGCGGTGACCTATCCTATATCTTTCCTTCAAATATTACGGTTCAAATTCCATAGTATCATAGATTTATGAAGTACGCGAAGCCCTTGGCGACAGCCCTCGCCACAGCCCTCTTTCTGTCCTCCTGCGGACAGAAAGAACAAGCGAAAGCCCCCACGCTGGAGGAGCGTGTGGAGGCCGTCCTCGCCCAGATGACGGTCGAAGAAAAAGTCGCCCTCACGCACGCGCAGTCCAAATTTTCGAGCGCCGGCGTTCCGCGCCTGGGCATTCCGGAAGTCTGGTGTACCGACGGCCCGCACGGCATCCGCGCGGAGGTCCTGTGGGATGAATGGGACCAGGCCGGCTGGACTTCCGACTCCTGCACGGCTTTCCCCGCACTGACGGCCCTGGCTGCTTCGTGGGATCCGTCCCTGGCGGAACTCTACGGCGTCAGCATCGGCGAAGAGGCGCGCTACCGCAAGAAAGACGTACTCCTCGGCCCTGGCGTCAACATCTATCGTACGCCGCTCAATGGCCGGAATTTCGAATATATGGGCGAAGACCCGTATCTGGCCTCCGCGATGGTCGTGCCTTATGTGAAAGGCGTCCAGAGCAACAACGTGGCGGCTTGCGTGAAGCACTACGCGCTGAACAACCAGGAGACCGCCCGTTTCTTCACCGACGTGACGGTCGATGACCGCACCCTGTATGAAATCTATCTGCCTGCTTTCAAGGCGGCCGTGCAGGAAGGCGGCGCCTGGGCCATCATGGGGTCGTACAACCTGTACAAGGGGCAGTGGAACTGCCACAACCAATACCTGCTCAACGACATCCTCAAGGGTGAATGGGGCTTCGACGGCGTGGTCATCAGCGACTGGGGCGGCGTCCACGATACCGACCAGGCCATCACCAACGGGCTGGACATGGAATTCGGCTCCTGGACCAACGGCCTGACGATGGGCAAGACCAACGCCTACGATTCGTATTTCCTGGCGCAGCCGTATCTCGACCGCATCTACGCCGGCAAGGTCGGCACGCAGGAACTGGACGAGAAGGCCCGCCGCATCCTGCGCCTGATCTTCCGCACCAGTATGAATCCCGAGCACAAGACGGGCAAGTTCACTTCGCCCGAGCATTATGCCGCCGCCCGCAAGATCGGTGCGGAAGGCATCGTCCTGCTCAAGAACGAAGGCGGGCTGCTTCCGCTCAAGGATGCCCGCAAAGTGCTGGTCGTGGGCGAGAACGCCGTCAAGATGATGACCGTGGGCGGCGGTTCCTCGTCGCTGAAGGCCCAGCACGAAGTCTCGCCGCTCGACGGCCTTCGCGAGGCCCTTCCCGGCGTAGAAGTCGTGTATGAACGCGGCTATGTCGGCGATGCCAGCGGCGCCTACAACGGCGTGACGACCGGTCAGGATCTCTCCGAAAAGCGTTCGGCGGGTCAACTGATCGCCGACGCCGTGAAGGCCGCACAGGACGCCGATTACGTGATTTTCATCGGCGGTCTCAACAAGAGCGACTTCCAGGATGCCGAAGGCAACGACCGCAAGGAATACGGCCTTCCGTACAAGCAGGACGCCGTCATCGAGGCGCTCGCTGCCGCCAATCCCAAGCTCGTGGTGGTGAACATCTCCGGCAACGCCGTGGCGATGCCGTGGGTCGACCAAGTGCCTGCCATCGTGCAGGACTGGTATCTGGGCAGCGAGGCCGGCCATTCGCTGGCCGACGTGCTTACGGGCGTCGTGAATCCTTCCGGCAAACTTCCGTTTACCTTCCCGGTGGCTCTGGAAGACGGCCCGATCAAGACGCTGGCCCAGTATCCCGGCATTCCGGGCGACCGGAAGTGGGAGAGTCCTTTCAGCGCGGTTCCCATTCTGGAAGAGGAATACACGGAAGGCATCTATGTGGGCTATCGCTGGTTCGACGCGAAGCAGGTCAAGCCGCTGTTCCCGTTCGGCCACGGCCTGAGCTACACGACGTTCGAATATGGCGAGCCTACTGTTTCCAAGGCCGTTACGGCCGACGGCGCCGTGACGGTGCGCGTGCCTGTGACCAATACGGGCGCCGTGGCCGGTGCCGAGGTCGTGCAGGTCTACGTATCCGATCCGGAGGCGTCCGTGGACCGTCCGGTCAAGGAACTCAAAGGCTTCTGCAAGGTTTGGCTGGAGCCTGGCGAGACCAAGACTGTGGCGGTGGATCTCACCCGCGAATCGCTCAGTTTCTTCGACGCGGCCGCGCACAGCTGGAAGGCCGAACCGGGCCGTTTCGACGTGCTGGTCGGCGCTTCTTCGGCCGATATCCGGGGAAGCGTCAGTTTTGAGCTGTCGCGTTAAGACTAGTAACCGTATCGTTTCCTGAATCCGAAGACCAGCGCTGCCGAAAGGATCAGCGCCAGGACTTCGGCTACGTTCACGGCCAGCCAGATGCCGTCGATGCCCAGCACCAGCGGCAGCAGGAATACGCATCCCAGTTCGAAGATCAGGGTCCGCGTGAACGAAATGACCGCGGAGACCGGCCCGTTGTTCAGCGCCGTGAACCAGGCCGACGCGAACATCGTGAACCCGCAGATCAGGAAAGACACCATATAGATGCGCATCGCGTAGGTCGTCAGGTTGCACAGTTCGTCGTCGTATCCCACGAAAACCCGGGAGATTTGCGGTGCGAACAGTTCGACCAGGGCGGTGATGACGAGGCCGCCGATGGCGATCAGCACGCAGCTCTTTCTCAGCAGGCTGCGCAGTTCCAGCTTGTCACAGGCGCCATACTTGTAGGAGATGACCTGCGAAATCCCCATATTGTAGCCGATGAATACGGAGCCGAAGATGAAGCCGACATACATCAGCACGCCGTAGGCGGACACGCCGTTCTCGCCGATGTATTTCATCAGCTGGAGGTTGTAGCAGATGCCGATGATGTTGAAGGAGATGTTGCCGACGAATTCGGACAAGCCGTTCGTGAGGGACTGCCGGATGGAAGGCCAGTCGGCGGGACTGTCGTGGATGAAGTGCAGGGGCGTGTAGTTCCGTTTCGAATTGAAAAAGGCGACAGGAATCGCGCCGCCGACGACGAACGACATCGCCGTGGCAATGGCCGCACCGGTAAGGCCCCAGCCGAAACCGGCCACGAACAGGGCGTCCAGGACGATATTCGTCACACCGCAGGCGATGCTGGTCATCGTGCCGAGCTGCGGTTTTCCGGCGGTCATGCAGAAGGGCTGCAGGGCCAGCTGCAGCATATAGATGGGCAGGGCGGCCGTGAGGATGCGTCCGTAGGTTACGGCGTAATCGATCATAGCGCCTTCGGCGCCCAGTTTGATGGCCACCGGCCGCATAAATGCGAAGAAGATGGCCGAAATTACGAGGCCGGCCACGAAGGTCAGGCGGATGAGCATCGTGAACGTATGGTTGCCCTGTTCCGTTTTGCCTTCTCCGAAGTTTTTGGATACCAGCGCGCTGCCGCCGGCGCCCACCATCAGGCCGAGGGCCGAGATGATGGCCACGGCCGGCCAGATGATGTTCATTGCGGCAAAGGCCGTACTGCCGGCATAGTTCGAGATGAACCAGCCGTCCACGATGCTGTAGACCGATGTCACCATCAGCATCAGCACCATGGGCCATAGCTCCTTCAGGATGCGGCGATATCCGTAATGACCTTCCATCGGGGCTTCTTAACGCTTCTCCTGCAGTTCTTCCCGGCAGTAGTCGATGGCGCGGTTGATGTAGTCGAGAAACGGCTTGCCAGTCCGGAAAATGTCCAGGACAGCATCGGCCAGATCGGGGGAGAGGATGAAGTCTTTGTCAAGGCGTTTGAGCAAGCAGAAATTCTTCAGTTTAAAGAATTCAGCGTCCGGGCTGTCGGCCGGAAACCCTTTCGGGACCTTCTTCAGGGCGTCTCCATATCGAGTTCGAGGCCGGGCGCCAGGCCGGCGAGAATTTGCCGGAAGTCGCCGCCGCCCATTTCGATATCCTCGCGGAGAATCTTCAGCACCCGCGGCTCGGTGAAATAGTTGCCGATGGCCAGCAGATGGTCGCCGTTTCCGTCGATATGGAAATAGTATCCGCTGTAGCCGGACTTTTTGCCGCCCCGGTTGACGAAGATGCCCATATGGGTCTTATAGGGACTTTTGTCCTTGGAGAACCGGACATCCCGGTAAATCCGGTACGTGCAGTCCGCAGCGGTCAAGGGACCGATCGTATCGTCGAAAGACCGGATGCCTTCGATGAGTTTCACGGCCAGTTCATCGACCTTGTTCTTGGCCTTCAGGTAATCGTGTTCTTCCAGCCAGGATTCCAGGATGCGGCAGTAGTCTTCGTGGCGGTCCACGAAGCACATATGGCGGGCGCCTTCCATCAGTTCCCAGCGGCTGCCGGGGATTCCCTCGTACATGGAACGGGCGACAGCGGGCGTGCACAGGTCCTCTGAGCCGCTGAAGAGCAGGCAAGGGCAGTGAATCTCGCCCAGGCGGTCGATGTATTCAAAATCTCGTAGGCTGCCGGTGGGTACATATTCGTTCGGCCCCCAGCCGTAGAGGTACGCTTCATTGCCGAAACGCTTGGGGCGGGTGAGGCATTCGGGGCTGTTTTCGTCCGTGCTGGCGCAGTGCAGGGTCATGAACCGGTCATTCGCGCGGAGGTAGGCGGGATCCTCAAAATTGCCCGTCTGCTCGGCGTGGCGGATGGCTTCCTGGTCCTCTTCAGGCATCAGGCCGATCATCCGGTGCTGCTCGCTGGCCCAGAGGCTGGAGGAAGCGTGGCCGCTGGAAATGATGGCCGAGCAGATGCCCTGGGGCTTTTTCTCGATGAGATACGCGATGATGAGCATACCGCCCCAGGACTGGCCCAGGATGTGAAGCCGGTCAAGATGCAGGTATTCCCGCAGGGCGATGAGTTCGTTCATCCACGTATCCTGGGTCCATAGCTCCGGATGCCCGTCCAGGAAGGAATTGCCGCATCCGATCTGGTCGTAGGAAATGACCTGGCGTCCCGTTTCCTCCGCCACGCGGTCGAGTACTTCAAAATAATTGTGTGTGCTGCCGGGCCCGCCGTGTAAAAGCAACAGCGGCATCTTGTCCTTGGAAGCCGTTCCTACGATCCGGTAGTACGTCTTGTACCCCAGAAAGGGCATGTATCCTTCTTCGATTTTCATACAACAAAAATACAAAAAAAGTAGCAAGACCGGTCTGGGCTGAGCATCCCGGTCAACGCCAAACGGTCGATACCAGACAGGCGGGCGTGCCGTCGGGTTTGGCGATGCGAATGGTTATCTCACCGCCTTCTTCCACGTCGCAGAGGCAGTCCAGCATTTCTCCCGCCACGCATTCCTGCAAAAACTTGAGATGGATCTCCCGGATGGTCCGGCCCGCCGAGGCTGCCGGGTCTATGACGGAAAGGGCAAGCCGCAGATAGTCACGGTTATTCATATGGCCATTGAAATCGGTCTCCAGCCGTGTTACCCGATGCTCGGTCTTCGCTGTGCCCCCAAATTTGCCTTCGTTGAAAAAATGATAGCGGGGATGCGACACGCGGTTCTGCGGATCGTACTGCGCCATAAAACGCTCGACCTCGCTGCAGGGGACCGGCTTGCGGGTATGGATGTCGATCATCACCCATAGGCTGGTTCCTTGGGCGAATACGTTGCCCTGCGCGTCCCGGAAGACATAGTCCACATAGGCCTTCATCGCCGTGATTTCCGACAGGAAGACCTCCACCTGAACGGTGCCCGGCCAGGCAGGCATCTGTTCGTCCAGGTACCCGTGGAAGCCCAGAATCATCCAGGTGCGGCCTTCCGGCAAAAGGTCGATGGCCGATACGCGCGCTTCAGACAGGAAGCGCGCAATGGTATCTTGAAAATAACTGAGCACCGCACCGGCGCTCATCCGGTTGGAAACATCGATGTCCGCAACCGTAAGTGAGTATTCATAGAAGTATCTTTTCATATCGCAAAAGTAGGGACAAGCCGGAATCCGTTCAATTTTTTTATTATACTTTTTGGATGAAAAATAGTTATCTACTATATTTGCAACATATAATACCGCCCCGTATTATACCTTTTTGCCGTTTTTATGGACAACCTGACGCTCCCCAAATTGCGCGATACGCTTGCCGTCCGTCCCGTGCTATCCCATGGCGACGACTTCTTCATTATGAATCTACCGCTTCGTCCCGGTGCTAAACCCCACTTGACATATCCCTTCCGCGTTGCCGGTGTCATTTGCCTTTATTGCGTGGAGGGGCACCTCGATATCCAGATCGGAATGGATACGTATCACGCGACCACAGACTGTTTCGCCATCAGTCTCCCTGAAGATATCATTTCACTATCCTGGGCCGAAAAAAGCGTTCCGGGGAAAATCACCATCATGGCCATTTCCGAGCAGATGTTGCAGGAGATGGAGTTCGACAGGTTGGGTGCCCTCTATGCTTTCCGCTGCCGCATGGTAAAGGCCGACCGTCGAACGATGATTCTGATCCACAACTACCAGAACATTTTCCGGTCGGTCATCGGCGACCGCCACGCGGATGTGACAAGGAGTCTAGGATACCTGCTCAGATCGATGAGTATCGAATTGACGCGCATCTGGGACCGGATGGCCGACCAGGACTCCCTCGCCAGCCAGGGGGCGCTCCCGATCACCAGGCAGTTCATCGCCTTGGTCGCCCGATTCCATGCCGAGCATCGCGACATGGCTTTCTATGCCGGCCGGCTCGGTCTTACGCCGAAATACCTGTCAGCCGTCATCCGGGAAGACACAGGGCGCACCGCGCCCGAATGGATCGCTGAATACGTACTGATGGAAGCCCGTTATTATCTGCGGTATACTTCACTGGCTGTCAAGGAGATTGCCTGGCAGCTGCATTTCAATAACCAGATGGACTTCTACCGCTATTTTCAACGCCACGCCGGTCTCCCTCCGACTGCGTATCGTGAACAAAGCCAGCGTTTCATTTCCCCAGGAATTCCGTCGGAGTAAGGCCGGTTACTTTCTTAAAGAGGCGGGTGAAGTGGTGGGGGAATTCGAATCCCAGCAGGTGAGCCGTTTCGTTGACGTTGTGTCCGTTCATCAGCAGGTTCTTTCCCTGATCGATCACGAAGGAATGGATGTAGCCGATGGCCGTTCCGCCGGTGGCCTTGTGGATCATATCGCCCAGATAGCGGGCCGAATAGGCCAGTTGCTCCGCACAATAATTGACGGAGGGGACGCCCAGCTCCAGCTGCTTGCCTTCGAGATAGTATTCCCGCAGCAGGCTGTGGAAGCGCTTGAGCAGGTCAGAGGAAGATTTGTCTTCGCGGGAGAGTTGACGCAGATAGATGCGCTGGCAATATTCCAGGATGATCCGGAGATAGCCGAGGATGACGGAACGCAGAGAAGGGGAGTCGGGGTTTTCCTCCAGTTCGTGCCGCAGTTGCGTGAGGAGCTGGGAGATCCGGCTCCATTCCGAAGGTTCCATCTTGAGGGTTTCGGTGGAGAAGTAGGAGAAAAAGGGATATTCTTTCATCCGGGCTTCCAGATCGGTTCCGTGCAGCAGTTCGGGTGAAAAGAGCAGGGCCCAGCCGCTGATATTGATTTCTTCTCCGTCATCTTCCTTGCCGCCGATCTGGCCCGGCTCGACGGCGATGATGGAGCCGTCGGGCGCGTCGAACATCTTCATGCCATAGGTCAGATTCTTGGGGTAGTTCCGCTGGATGAATAGGCCATAGACGCCGTAGCGGTTCAAGCTGGGACGAATGGGCGAGACTTCGTCGTAGTGGATGATGCTGACCAGCGGATGCAATACGGGCGCATGGAGGAAGCGGGCGTACACATTGGGGTCGGAAAGCTTCAGGATGTTCTTCATATCGTTTGTAAAGGTAGATAATTTGGCGGATAAAACCAAAATTCTGCGCTATTGGTAGAAATCAGACAAAAATCGGTAAAAGAATCTCCGGGAGAGCGCATACCTTTGCATCATCAAAGTCCAACGATATGAATCTCAAATCATTTTTATCTGTCTTCGCCGCATCCCTGATGCTGCTTGCCTGCCAAACGAAAACAACCGAAAAAGAGCATATGAGCACCCTGAATCTTACGCAGGAATGGGATAAAACATTCCCGAAGTCCGAACTGGTCAATCACAGCAAAGTCACGTTCCACAACCGCTACGGCATCGAGCTCGCCGCGGATCTTTATGTGCCGAAAGAGGCTGAAGGCGCCCTTCCGGCCATCGCCGTTTCCGGCCCCTTCGGCGCCGTGAAGGAACAGTCCTCCGGTCTCTATGCCCAGCATATGGCGGAAAGGGGATTCGTCACCCTCGCCTTCGATCCATCCTACACGGGTGAATCGGGCGGAGAGCCGCGCCGGATGGCTTCGCCGGACATCAATACGGAAGACTTCCTAGCCGCCGTGGATTTCCTTTCCAATTGCGATCTCGTGGATCCGGAACGCATCGGCATCATCGGCATCTGCGGTTTCGGCGGCATGGCCATCAATGCGGCCGCTCTCGACCCGCGCATCAAGGCGACCGTTGCATCGACGATGTACGATATGAGCAAGGTCAATGTGGAAGGCTACTTCGCCAGCGAGGACACGCCCGCCCAGCGGATGGAAAAACGCCGCGCCCTGGCCGCCCAGCGCACGAAAGACTATGCGGCCGGAACGTATGAGCGCGCCGGCGGCGTCGTGGATCCGCTCCCGGACGACGCGCCTTGGTTCGTCAAGGATTACCACGCCTACTACAAAACTCCGCGCGGCTATCACGCCCGCAGCGGCAATTCCAACGACGGCTGGAACGTCATCGGCTGCCAAAGTTTCCTGAATCAGCCGCTGCTGGCCTGGGCCGGTGAAATCGAGAACCCCGTGCTGCTCATCCACGGCGAAAAAGCCCACAGCCGCTATTTCAGCGAATACGCCTTCGGCCTGCTGACCGGCACCAACAAAGAGCTGATGATCATCCCTGGCGCCTCCCACGTGGATCTCTACGACGACGTGGCCGGTTTAATCCCCTACGACAAGATGGAATCTTTCTTTAAAGATAATCTGAAATGAACCGGATTATCCTCAGCCTTCTTATCGCCCTTCTGGGCCTGACCGTCATGCAGAGCAACGCACAACAGTTGACCATCAACATCCGGTATACCGGAGAGAACGGAAGCGCCCGCAAATATGTGGAAGAGATGGAAAAGAGCGGCATCGCCGACCGGATCCGCGCCATTGAAGGTTGCCTCCGCTACGATTATTTCTTCCCGGCCGACGATCCGGAAGGCCTGCTCCTGATCGATGAATGGGCCAGCCAGGAAGCGCTCGACCGGTATCACAGTTCTCCGGTTATGAACGAGGCCGCCGCCCTTCGCGAGAAATACAAACTGGGAAACCGGCAAGTGCGGATGTTCCATCCTGTGGCGCCTCCCCAGCCGCAGCAGCCCGCGAAGCCTGTCGCCAATGTGGTAGATATGCACAGCCATATGATTCCCGCGTCCTATCTGAATGCGGTCAAGGCGCACGGCATGGAAATGGACGAAAAGTATCCCATCCCTTCCTGGAATGCCGCGGAATCGGCCGCTATCTGCCGCGCCGGCGCTGGTGGGGGCGAAAAAAGCCCTGGAATCCCGGCTGGGATCCCAGGGTCTGAACATTGAGTCCGTTCTGGCGGGAAATGCCGCCCGGCTGTTTGAATCAGCCGGCTGCGACGGACAATGTGCCGCTAAAGCCCGATAGATTCAACCCAAGCCTTGATATCGTCCTGGGTGGCCTGGTTCAGGGTTTTGCCGTCTTTCCAGTTGATTTCCGGATAGGCGGCTTTGAATTCCGCATTGGCATTGTCGATGTTACTGCCGCCTGAGGTGGCAAAGAAGACCACGGTCTTGCCCTTGAATCCGTACGTCTCGATGAACGTGTTGATCAGGGTCGGGGCGGTGTACCACCAGACGGGGAATCCGATGTAGACGACATCATAGCTGTCAGCGTCCTTCAGGTCTTTCACGATGGCCGGGCGGGAGCTGCGGTCCTGCATCTCCACGCTGCTGCGTGATTCCTTGTCACGCCAGTCCAGGTCTTCCGCCGTATACTTCACTTCGGGTTTGATTTCATAGAGGGTTGCGCCGGTCACTTCGGCCAGATCCTTGGCTACGGCCGCGGTGGTTCCCGTGGCGGAAAAATAGGCTACCAGTGTTTTCATCTCCGGGGTGTTTTGCTTTTTGTTGTTTTGCCCGCAGGCGGTCAGCGTCACCGCCATCACCGCGAGCAGAAAGAAGAACTTCTTCATCGTCATATCGGTTTATTATTCAACAAAGATACGACAAAAATGTCAGTGGTAGAACAGGATCGTCCGTTTCATAGCTTATCCTTCATTTCTTTGCGCCGGGCCACATAGTAGTCGTGCCGTTTGGGATTCTCCGGGAACCAGCCGCGCAGCACGCGTTTTTCCTGCAGGAACATTTCGTGAATGCCCCAGAGGCAACAAAAAGCAAAGCCGCCGATGATGATGGAGAGCGTGTCGTTGGACACGAAAAGCGATCCCGCGCACAGCGCCAGACCCGCCACGAGCCAGATCCACCAGCTCTGCTTGCCCCAGCAATATTCCATCTTGATGACTAGCGGATGGCAAATGCCGATGCTCAGGAACACGGCTGCGCCAATGATGATACCGTTGAAATTCATATTCGTTTCTTATACAGTGTTTTTTCAAAGGGCAAAGTTCGGCATAACAGATGGAATATTTTAGGCCGGGGAGGGAAGGGCCTGACGTGCCCGGAAGTATCCATCCTCCGGATGAAGAATGGGATGGATGAGAAATCCGCTTCGGGACTCCAGTGTGCTTGGGAAAGCTTCTCGTGCGACGCCATATACTTGCAAATATAGTAATATTCTTGAGGCAGTATTTCGGCCTTTCGTGTGTTTAATCAGAAAACGAAAACCTATGAAGATTCTGAAGACAATGATTTGCGCGGCGCTGCTGGTGGCGGGGCTGAGCGGTTGTGAGAAATTCGACGTGAACAAGCTGGAAGGAACCTGGTCTGAGCAGTATGATCCGACGGTGTTTGCGATGGATGGTTCGGTGACGTACACTTTTGATGGGAACGGCCATTATCAGCTCCATATTTATGCCCTGGGCTGTGAATCGCAGCACTACACCGGCACGTATGCCATCGACTTGATAAGCAAAGGCACTATTACCATCAATCCTGCGATGTCCGACTACAGCAATGTCACCTACAAGCTTGTGAAGCTGACATCCAAAGAAATGGAATGGCAGCGGGAGGGGACAACGTACTCCGTTGGCACGTGGGGGTCTGATTACCGGCACTTCGTGAAAAGTTCATGTCTCCCTGGGAGGCCAAATGGATGGGCCTGTCAGGGTCGGCATTGCTGGTAGGGAAGAAATGAGCGAAGGGCCGTTTTTGCGGCGACTGGCGCCATGCGCGGCCTTATTGTCGACTTATTTAGCGGGTTCCCACTTGCAGCGGACGGGAGAGACGATGGCGCCTTCTTTTTTCAGTTCGGCAAAGGCTTTGTCGACATCCTTGCGGTCAAGGCCCGTGATTTCTGCAACCTTGCCGGCGTTCACAGGCGCGCCGAACTCGCGCATGGCTTTCAATACTTGCTCTTTCATATCATTATTAGATTAAAGTGTGAATAATCATTGTCGTTTCTCCTTCCTAAATGGATAAGCACAAAGTTAAATCTTTTCACGAAAGGACTCCTTGTTTTTCAAGGTTATTTTTCCTTTTCACTGCATTGCGATTATCAGGGCTGAAAGGCTCTTGATATTGCCAACTTCTGGCTACAAGACACGCCAATTACCGCCCTTATCAGGCCCGTCTCGCTGAATGATACCATCTGCCTTCAGTCTTGCAAGATGCTTTTCGATAGCTTTAGGTGTGACCCCTATGATTTCAGCGAGTTTCCGCGCAGAATAGTCGGGATGTTCCTTGAGGATCTGGATAATCCTCTCCCTACTTTTCTGCTTTTTCTCCCCACTTTTTATGGTTTTTCTTACTACTTTCTTGTTGCACATATTCATTTGTAAGCGTATGGCATCGGATGTGACTAGGCCATCAATATATCGGGTTGAAGGGAAAAAACCGTCTTTATTATCTTTAATGATTTCAGTTTTTATCAGAACGAAGCAGGTTTTTTAACTTTTCTCTTGACTCGTTTTGCCGGCGAATAACAAAAGTGCACGAATTGTTATGGGTAAAAACAAGTTGAAAATCGGGGAGTTTTCCCGCCTGGGCAGAGTGACCGTGAGGGCGCTCAGGCATTACGAGGAGATTGACCTGCTCACGCCGGAGATTGTGGACCGGGACACCGGGTACCGCTATTATTCCGTAGGTCAGTTACAGAAGATCTTCAGCATCACCAAACTCAAAAGTATGGGGTACTCGCTGGAAGAGATCCGGGACCTGTGGGACGATGATCAGCATTTCCCGACGGTGGAGTCGCTGGAGGAGAAGATACGCAGATGTGAGGAAGATCTGGCGGTACTCAAGGAGCGGAAACGGATGCTCAAGGCGGTGGTGGCTTCCCAAAAGAAGTTGCACAAAATGGAAAAAGTTTACTTTGAATCACTTCCGGCCATCACCGTGGCCAGCCATCGTACTGTCATTCCTTCATTCGAGGACCTCGGCCGCCTCTGCTATGAGGTGATTGGTCCGGAAATGGCTCGTCTAGGCTGCGAATGCCCGGAACCCGGCTACTGCTACACCATCGAGCATGGCGGCTACAGGCCGAAGGACATCGAGATCGAGTACTGCGAGAAGGTGACAAAAAAGGGAACAGACTCTGCTCTCATCAAGTTCAAGGACATCCCGGCTGTGCCGCAGGCTGCCTGTCTGAAGGTCTTCGGCCCGTATGAGAAACTCTATGAC
>CACYZM010000029.1 GCA_902778855.1 uncultured Bacteroidia bacterium | reverse complement strand
ATGGCCGGTCTGAATTTCCGGACCCTCGACGTGAGCATCGCCGACGCAGTGGTTGAACCCGGCGGAATCTACGCACAGAAAGCCATTCTGGGCGCCGTGACCAACCGCCTGATGGTCCAGCTGGGATCGGAGTACTACTTCTACACCAAGAACCAGCGCATTTTCCCGTACCTGGGTGTGTTCGGACAGTTCAAGATGGCCCGCATCGAGAGCTTCTTCCCGTACACTGGCCAGTACATTCCGACTGACTACGCTGCCGGTGAGGGTTATCCCGACATGGCATTCGAAGAGGTCGACCTGTATCGTGCCAACCGTGGTGCGCAGGCGCTCGGTTTCGGCGGTGGAATTAACTTCGGTATCGAATTCGCGTTGCTGGAAGGTCTGTTCATTGGTGCGGAAGTGGCCCCTGTGTGCTACCAGTACACCCTCCTCCACATGGAGGTCGGCGGTCAGGATCCGTACTATGCTTCCAACCACAATCTGCGCGCATTCGCATTCCCGCAGCTCACAATCGGTGTAAGATTCTAAACTGACTTTGCTCAGTATGTATAAAATAAAGGGTGGCCCTTGACGGCCACCCTTCGTTTTTTTAATTTCCCGCTCGTAATGCTTCGACTGGATTCAGCGTGGCCGCTGCTTTTGCTGGCGCGTAGCCGAAGGTGAGTCCGATTATCAGGGAGGCTATTATTCCGGAAAGCGCCGCTGTAGGTGTTATTGAGAGTTTCAGTTGCGCCACGAACAGGTTGACGATAACCGTCGTAATTACTGCTAGTAGAATGCCGGCGCATCCGCCAAGCAATGATTGCCCGGCCGCTTCGATGCGGAACTGTCGGGAAATGTCTCTCTTTCGTGCGCCGACCGCTCTGAGCAAGCCGATTTCGGCTTTTCTTTCTTCGACGGCGACATAGAGCATATTGGCCATGCCGATCCCGCCGGCGAGCAAGGAGAAGAGGCCTACCAGCCAGCCCAGACGTGCGACAAGCCTGAATATTTCATTAATTTCATCCCGCAGGAACGACATCCGGTTGATGGCGAAATTGTCTGCTTCCAGCTGTGACAGGCGTCTGTAATTGCGCATTCTTTCACGCACGGCATTCGGATCCGCCTCGGCTACGGCAATGCTGCTGCGCAGTACCGGACCTTTCATCGATTTATAGGGAACCAGGAGTACGTGGTCAATATCGACGGGGCTGACGGTAGTCATACCCGCTTTCTCAAATACGCCAATCACCTCGTAACGTACGCCGTCGATCCATCGGACATCACCGCTTCGGGCTTCCGTTTCGGATCCTGCCAGACAACGCGCTGCTCCGTCAGCCAATTCTCCAGCGGTGAGGCCGCGGCCTTCAGCTAGCGGATGATTGACAAGCAGCGGCCAGGAGCCGTCGACCCCGACGGTTGACAGGCCATAGGCCAGAAAGGCGCTCTCGGGAAAGGATTCCGACAAATAGCGATACTCCTGCCAGGTGACGGCTGGCCTTCCGGCATAGTTCCACCAGCGGAAGACCCCGTCTTCATTCAAATCGGGCTCGAAGGGTTCGCGGTCGACGAACAGGATGTCGCCGCCATACGCGGCAAAGCCTTCCTGGACCGACGCCTGCAGGCAGTCGACCAGCGAGAGGGCGGTGACGATCGAATAGATTCCCACGGCCACCCCCAGCAGGGACAGCCGTTTCCGGAAACGGTCGGTTTCCATCAAAGTCCGATTTTTTTCTTGAGACCCCGCAGGGCGTCGAAAGCGTCGAGCGGAGACATTTTATTGATATCGAGTTTCGTGAGCTCCTCCTTGATGTCGAGCAGGAGCGGATCGTCGAGTTGGTAGAGCGAGAGTTGGACGCTTTGGGGCTGTGCGGCGGCGGTCCGCTCGCCCGAGAGGTCGGGCGCGGCGGCTTCCAGGGCGCGCAGTTTTTTCTCCGCCCGGTAGATCACGTCAGAAGGCATGCCGGCCAGCCGGGCCACGTGGATACCGAAGCTGTGGGCGACGCCGCCCGGGCAGAGTTTCCGGAGGAAGAGGACGCGTCCGTCGACTTCCTTGACGGAGATATGGAAATTGCGGACCCGCGGGTACCGGCTTTCCAGGTCGTTGAGTTCGTGGTAGTGGGTGGCGAAGAGTGTTTTGGCCCGCGAGCGGTCGTGAAGATGCTCCACGATGGCCCAGGCGATCGACATCCCGTCGAAGGTGCTGGTGCCGCGGCCGATTTCGTCGAGCAGCACGAGCGAGCGGTCGGAGAGGTTGTTGAGAATGGTGGCGGTTTCCAGCATTTCGACCATGAAAGTCGATTCTCCGCGCGAAATGTTGTCGGAGGCTCCCACCCGGGTGAAAATCTTGTCGACAATGCCCATTTTCAGGCTTTTTGCGGGCACATAGCACCCGGCTTGGGCAAGTAGACAGATCAGCGCCGTCTGCCGCAGAAAGGCCGATTTACCGGCCATGTTCGGACCGGTGAGGATGATGATCTGCTGGGACGTGGTGTCGAGGTGCAGGTCATTCGCCACGTAGCTCTCTCCTTCGGGCATCAGTTGCTCGATGACGGGGTGCCGGCCCTGCTTGATGTCGAGCGTGAGCGTGTCGTTCAGGACGGGGCGGCAGTAGTCCAGGTCGCTGGCCAGGAGGGCGAAGCCGGCCAGGACATCGAGCTGGGAGAGTGTGACGGCGTTGCGCTGGATGGCGGGCACTTCGGCCCGCACGGCTTCGACCAGTTCGCCGTACAGCCGCGTTTCCAGGCCGAGGATCTTTTCTTCGGCGCCCAGGATCGTCTCTTCGTATTGTTTGAGTTCGGCGGTGATGTAGCGCTCGGCGCCGACGAGGGTCTGTTTGCGGATCCAGTCGGCGGGCACTTTATCCTTGAAGGTGTTCCGTACTTCGAGGTAATAGCCGAACACGTTGTTGTATCCGATTTTCAGCGAGCCGATGCCGGTGGCGTCGCGCTCGCGCTGCTGGATGTCGAGCAGGATCTGTTTGCCGCCGTGGAGCGTGTGGCGGAGGGTGTCGAGTTCTTCCGACACGCCGGCAGCGATGACGTCGCCTTTGCCCAGGGCCGCGGCCGTTTCGGGCAGGAGGGTGCGCTCGATCCGTTCCGCCAGCGTGGCGCAGTCGTCGAGCGCTTCGCACCAGGCCTCCAGGCCGGGAACGGCGATGGCGCTGCGGATGGCGGCGCTGCTGCGCAGCGCCCGCGCCAGCTGCAGCAGTTCCCGGGGCAGGATGCGCCCGGCGGCCGCTTTGGCCACGATGCGTTCCAGGTCGCCGGCCTGGGAGAGTTCGTCGCGCACGACGGTGCGCATCGATTCGTCGGCCAGGAAGGCGGCGATGGTATCGTAACGCGCGTTGAGCGCGGCAATGTCTTTCAACGGCAGGGCGAGCCATTCGCGCAGCCGCCGCGTGCCCATCGGGGAGCAGCAGCGGTTGACGGCCTGGAGCAGCGACCGCCCCTGGTCGCCGGCCAGCGGCTCGAACACTTCCAGATTGCGGAGCGTGAAGCGGTCCATCCACACGTAGGCCCCTTCGTCGAGGCGGGCTAGCGAGCGGATGTGGCCCAGCGCCGTGTGCTGCGTCATTTCCAGATAATAGAGAACGGCGCCCGCGGCGGCTACGCCCAGCGGGAGATTTTCTACGCCATAGCCTTTAAGGGAGGACACGCCCAGCTGGCTGCAGACTTTCTTCCAGGCCGCTTCCGGGACGAACGCCCACGGATCGAGCGGCGTGATGCACGCCTGCGTGCCGAAACGCTGCCGGAAACCGTCGGCGAACGACTTCTCCACAAGCACTTCCTTGGGCGTCAGCGAGCCCAGCAGCATATCCACGTATTCATTCGATCCCTGGGCCACCTTGAAGGAGCCGGTCGAAATGTCGAGCAGGGCCAGGCCGGCCTCCTTGCCGGCGAAGGCGCAGGCGGCCAGCCAGTTGTTCTCGCCGGCTGCGAGCAGGTTATCGTGGTAGGCCACGCCGGGCGTCACCAGTTCGGTGACGCCGCGCTTCACGAGCTTCTTGGTCAGGCGCGGGTCTTCGAGCTGGTCGCAGATGGCCGCCTTGAGGCCGGCCTGCACGAGGCGGGGAAGATAGTTGTCGATGGCGTGGTAGGGGACGCCCGCCATCTCGATGAAAGTGCCGTTGCCCGACGACTTGCGGGTCAGTACCAGACCGAGCACGCGGCTCGCCGTGACGGCGTCCTCGCCATAGGTCTCATAGAAATCGCCGACCCGGTAGAGCAGGATCGCTCCGGGGTATTGCGCCTTGATGTCAAAATATTGCTTGAGCATCGGCGTCAGCGCAGGGTTTTTCTCTTTCATCGCAGGCAAAAATACCGAAAAAATCGATGCAGAATGTTATCTTTGTAGGAGAAATTGTCGGAAAGCTTTCCGGATTCGTGCGAGGAAAACCTGTAAAATAACCATAATTATGAAAAAACGTCTGCTGCTGGCCGGCCTGGCCGCCGCCCTGATCCTCTCGGGATGCAATTCCCCCGAAAAAGAATTTGAAAAAGACATGGGTGCATATCTTGCCGAAGTCGAGGCTGTCGGCGTGAGTTGCGTCGTGGTGAAAGACAACAAAATCATCTACAACCACAATTTCGGCGTCAAGGACCTCGCCACCGGCGAGCCCGTGGACGACGCCACGATGTTCCGCATCGCTTCCATCTCCAAGTCGTTTACCGCTACGAGCCTGCTGCAGCAGGTCGAGCAGGGCAAGGTTGCCCTGACCGACGACGTGAGCGACCTGATCGGCTTCAAGGTCCGCAACCCCAAGTTCCCAGATACGCCCATTACCCTGGAAATGCTGCTCTCGCACACCTCCAGCATCAATGACGACCTGGGCTACTGGACGACCATCGACATCATCAACCCCGACGTCAATCCCGACTACGCCAAGTGCTACAACGACTATGAACCGGGCAGCGGCGGCTATGAGTACTGCAACCTGAACCTCAACATGGCCGGTACGATCCTCGAGCGCGTGTCGGGCGAGCGCTTCGACCAGTATGTGGTCAACCACGTGCTCCGTCCGCTGGGCGTCTATGGCGGCTATTGCGTGGATTCCCTCGACAAGAGCCGTTTCGCGCATCTCTATGACTGGAATGCCAAGGAAGGCAAGTTCGTAGACAACTATGAAGAAGCGTATGCGCCCCGCAGCGAGAAGGTCGCCAATTACACCATGGGCCACGACGCCCTCATCTTCTCGCCCACGGGCGGCATGAAGATCTCCGCTCTCGACCTGGCCCGCGTCATGACGATGCATATGAACTACGGCACCACGCCCGACGGCGTGAAGATCATCTCCGAAGAGAGCTCCCGCAACATGCAGGTGCCGCGTTCCGAACCGGAGCACTACGGCCTGAATCTCTGGCTGGCCGACGACTATGTGCCCGGCATCACGCTCGTAGGTCACACGGGCGGCGCCTATGGCTTGAGCAGCGCCATGTTCTTCAACCCCGAAGAGAAATACGGTTTCGTAATCATCTGCAGCGGCTCGCACGATGCGGAGGGTACGCACAATGTGCTCCATCAGGGCATCGCCCGGATGTACAAATACTTCATCGCCCGCTGATGCAGCCGGTCCGTCCCAAGAAGGCGCTCGGACAGCATTTTTTGACCGACCAGTCGGTGGCCCGCTCCATCGTCGACGCCTTGACGCGCCCCGCAGATCCGGCTGCGGGGCGTGTCGACGTCCTCGAGGTCGGGCCGGGCACCGGCGTGCTGACGCAGTACCTGCTGCAGGACCCGGCCGTCGCCTTGAAGGTCGTGGAAATCGATACCGAATCGGTCCGCTATCTGCTCGCGCATTATCCGAAGCTGTCGCCGTCGCTCTACGAGGCCGATTTCCTGAAAATGGATCTCGACCGGATCTTCCCCGGCTCGTTCTCGGTCATCGGCAATTTCCCGTATAACATCAGTTCGCAAATCTTCTTCAAGGTCCTGGATTATCGCGGGAAGGTTCCCGAAGTGGTATGCATGGTGCAGAAAGAAGTGGCCGAGCGCCTGGCGGCGCCGCCCGGTTCCAAAACCTACGGCATCCTTTCGGTCCTGCTTCAGGCGTGGTACGACATCGAGTACCTCTTTACGGTCGGCGAAGGGTGTTTCGCCCCGCCGCCCAAGGTCAAGAGTGCCGTCATCCGCCTCAAGCGCAACGACCGGTCTTCGCTCGACTGCGACGAGGCCTTGTTCCGCAAAGTGGTAAAAACCACCTTCAACCAACGTCGCAAGACCATCCGCAACTCCCTCAAACCCGTCCTTTCGGCCCTTTATCCCGCCGGCCCCGCGAGTTTCCCCTCCTACATCCCGTATCTCGACGCCCGGCCGGAACAGCTTTCTGTCGAAGAATTCGTCGAACTCACCCGTAGCCTGAGCGTTTGATTTTTTTGCTTTCGCCCGGCGGCCGTATTATCTTTGTACCATGATGTGGCGAGAGATGATAGCGGCCCTGGGGGCTTTGGTGGTGATGTTCTGGAACGTCGAGAATTATTTCGATCCATTCGACGATCCCTTGAAGAATGACGATGAATTTACGGCGATGGGCGAGCGGCGCTGGACCTGGTCGCGGTTCGAATCGAAGCGCGACAGGATTGCGCAGACGATTGTGGCGGCCGGAGATGTGTGGGGGGAACTGCCTGCGCTGGTGGGTCTGGCCGAGGTGGAAAACCGGATGGTCGTTTCGCAGCTGGTCCGCAAGACGATGCTCGACGAACTGGGTTATGGCTACGTCCACCGGGAATCCCCCGACGAACGCGGCATCGACGTGGCGCTGCTCTACCGGAAAGATGTCTTTCGAATCGTCGCGGTGGACTCCCTTCGCATCCCAGGAACCAAGACACGGGATATCTTATATGTTGCTCTTCGAGAGCGCGCAGGCCTGGTGGAGCGGCAGGTTCTTTCAAGACCGGACTCGGCCGGGCTTGAAAAGGTTCTGACGCGCGAGGGGGAAGAACTGTTGTTACACGTTTTTGTCGTCCATTTACCATCGAAACGGGGTGGGGCGAAGGCGTCGGACAGCAGGCGGGAGGCTGCGTTGGGTGTTTTGCAGGGAGCGGTGGATTCGTTGCTTCGGGAGGATCCGGGGCGGCGGATTGTCGTGATGGGAGATTTCAACGATACGGATCCTGCGGTGACAGGCCTGGTCCAGCCGCCTTTTGACGGCGATCCGGCCCGACCGGGGACTTTGCGCTACCACGGCAGGTGGGAACGCATCGACCATTTCTTCCTTTCTCCGGCCGCGCCAGGCGCGATGCAAATCTTTGCGCCCGGTTTTCTTTTGGAACGGGATGAGGCCTGGCTGGGCGACAAGCCGCGGAGGGCCTATGTCGGCCCCCGTTATCACGGAGGCCTGTCCGATCACCTGCCCATCTTGCTAAAAATGCCCTGACCTGCCGATAATCGGCAAAAAAAAACTAAATTTGTCGGTATGAAGCAGTATCTCGACCTGTTACGACATATCGAAGCGGAAGGCGTGGTCAAAGGCGACCGGACTGGTACCGGAACCACCAGCCTGTTCGGCTACCAGATGCGGTTCAACCTCCAGGACGGTTTTCCGCTGCTGACCACCAAAAAGGTTCATCTGAAATCCATCATCTACGAACTCCTCTGGTTCATCGCCGGCGATACCAACATCAAGTATCTCAAAGACCACGGCGTGAGCATCTGGGATGAGTGGGCCGATGAAAACGGCGATCTGGGCCCCGTGTACGGGCATCAGTGGCGGTCGTGGCCGGCTCCGGACGGAACGACCATCGACCAGCTTTCCAATGTAGTGGAACAGATCAAACGCAACCCGGACTCCCGCCGCCTCATCGTTTCGGCCTGGAACCCGGCCGAGGTCGACCGGATGGCCCTGCCGCCCTGCCATTCGCTTTTCCAGTTCTACGTGGCCGAGGGCTGTCTCAGCTGCCAGCTTTACCAGCGCAGTGCCGACGTTTTCCTGGGCGTGCCGTTCAACATCGCGTCTTACGCCCTGCTTACGATGATGGTTGCCCAGGTCTGCGGCCTGCAACCGGGCGACTTCGTGCATACGTTCGGCGATGTCCATATCTATTCCAACCACCACGAGCAGGTGGCCCTGCAGTTGTCGCGCGAACCGCGCCCGCTCCCGAAAATGCTCATCAATCCGGACCGGAAAAACCTGTTCGAGTTCGTTTACGAAGATTTCACCCTGACCGGCTACGATCCCTGGCCGGCCATCAAGGCCCCCGTGGCCGTATAAACGCATCCAGCCATGAAAGACACCCTCAGCCTGATCGGCGCAGCCGCCGAAAACAACGCCATCGGATACCGCGGCCTGATTCCGTGGCACATCCGTGCCGACTTCCAGTATTTCAAGCGCACCACGATGGGCCACACGATGATCATGGGCCTGGGGACCTGGCGCTCGTTCCACGAGCGCTGCCTCCCCGGCCGCCGCAACATCGTGGTCACCGACCAGCCGCTTACCGAAGCCGACAAGAATTCCGGCGCCGAATTCTTTTCCTCGCCCGAAACGGCGCTCGAAGCCGCCGCGGGCGACGGCGAGATCTTCATCATCGGCGGCGGCATGATGTACCGGCAGATGATCGACCGGGCCGACCGTGTCTATGTGACCCGCATCCACGCCGAAGTGGAGCCGGCCGACGCATTCTTCCCCGCTATCGATCCGGAGCGCTGGCAGGAAACTTTCCGCAGCATCCGCTATCACGACGACGAATCCGGTTTCGACTATACTTTCCTGCTGTATGAAAGACGCAAATAGTCCGCACGCGGCCCACGAGCACCAACGGGATTCCTTCGGCAGTTCGTTCGGCGTGCTGGTAGCCCTGGCCGGATCGGCCGTCGGGCTGGGCAATCTGTGGCGCTTTCCCTACCTGGTGGGCGAAAACGGCGGCGCCGCCTTCATTCTGATCTATCTGGGATTCGTGCTGTTGGTCGGCGTTCCGATCATGATGTCCGAATTCATCATCGGTCGCCGCAGCCAGGCCAATGCCCGCGGCGCTTTTAAGAAACTGGCTCCCGGGAGTCTGTGGTTCGTTTCAGGCACGCTGGCCGTCCTGTGCTGTCTCCTGATCCTTTCTTTCTATTCCGTGGTCGGCGGCTGGGGCATTGAATATCTGTTCAAGGCTTTCCGGTTCGATTTCACGCGGGGCGGCGACAGCGCGGGCCTTTCCACACTATTCTCGGATTTCGCGTCTTCGACCTGGCGGCCGTTGGTCTGCCATACGGTTTTTCTGCTGCTGTCTGGCCTGATCGTCATTCTGGGCGTCAAAAACGGCATCGAAAAGTTTTCGAAGGTGATGATGCCGGTCCTGTTCCTGATCATCATCGTCATCGCCATCCGTTCCCTTACGCTGCCGGGCGCCGGTGCCGGCATCGACTATCTGTTCCATCCCGACTGGTCGAAAGTCACGGCCAATACCTATCTGGCCGCGCTTGGACAAGCGTTCTTCTCCCTTTCGCTGGGTAGCGGAATGGTCATCACCTATGGCTCGTATGTGTCGAAGAAGGAGAACATTACGGCCATCTCCGCCAAAACGGCCGCGGCCGATACTCTGTTCGCATTGATTGCCGGCTGCGCCATTATGCCGGCCGTATTCGCTTTCGGCATCAGCCCCGGCGAAGGACCCGGGCTGGTTTTCATCACGCTGCCGCATATTTTCAGCCAGTTGCCGCTGGGTGGGTTCATCGCCATTCTCTTCTTCGTGGCCCTGCTGCTCGCGGCGCTGACTTCGTCGATCTCCCTGCTGGAGGTTATCGCCGCGTTCTGCATCGAGGAGTTCAAGATGAAGCGTTTTTGGGCCGTGGTGCTTACGTTGTTCGTCCTCTGGGTACTGGGCTGTCTCTGCTCGCTTTCGCAGGGCGTTCTGGCCGACTGGAAAATCTTCGGACGGAATTTCTTCGACCTCTTCGACTTCCTCTCCGCCAACGTGCTGATGTTGCTCGGCGGTCTGGTTGCCGTCGTCTTCGTCGGCTGGAAGCTCGGACGCACGGTGATTCACGACGAACTGACGAACAGCGGCACCCTGAAGATTCCCGTCTGGCTTCTCGACACCCTCCTCTTCCTCATCCGTTTCCTCGCCCCCGCCGCCATCGCCGTCATCGCGATCTTCCAGTGGGTCTAGTAAGACGTGCGGTTTCGTTAAGCGGAGAAGGTATATGCTTTGAAGACCATAGCCACCCTCGGCTTGAGAGGGAGGGGCCCATTGCGGGAGCAATGGGAGGGGGAGCGCTTCAGCGCGACGGTCTGAAAAGCATATACCTTCTCCGCAAACGAAACCCGATCCTGACGAAACAATATCAGAACACAAAAAAAAGAAGGTGACTCGTGATGAGTCACCTTCAATCGTTTTGTCAATCTCGGTTGGATTACTTCGCAGCCTTTTCGGCTTTGGCGATCTTGCGACGGTTGAGGTCGTACATGATCGGGGTGCCGATGAAGATGGAGGCGTAGGTACCGACCAGGACGCCGAGAGCCAGGGAGACCGAGAAGCCGCGGATGCTTTCGCCGCCGAAGAAGGCGATGGCGAGCAACACGAGCAAGGTCGAAACCGAAGTATTGATGGTACGCGACAGCGTAGCGTTCAAGGCTTCGTTGATGTTCTGCTCAAGCGGGCGTTTCGGGAACAGCGTGCGATACTCACGGATACGGTCGAAGATCACCACGTTGTCGTTGATCGAGTAACCGATGATGGTCAGCACCGCGGCGATGAAGGTCTGGTCGACATCGAGGGTGAACGGCAGCACGCCGCTGAAGATCGAGTAGAAACCGATGACGATGATCGAGTTGTGGATCAGCGAGCTCACGCCGCCCACACCCCACGACCAGTTCTTGAACCGGAAGGCGATGTAGCCGAAGATCACGATCAGGGCGAGGATCACGGCGATGACGGCGTCGCGCCGCACTTCGCTGGCGATGGAGGCGTCCACACGGTCGCTGGAGATGATACCGTTCGGGTTCTCAAGCGTGGAGGTGAAACCTTCGAGGGTGACCGGGTTGGCGTAGAAGCCCTTCAAAGCGTTGAAGAGTTTGCCTTCGATGAGACGGTCGGTCGCATCGCTCTTGTCGTTCACCATATATTTGGTGGTGATGCGCATCTGCGAGGTACCACCGAACTGCTTGACTTCGGAGGATTCCTGGAACTCGTCGAGGAGGGCTGCACGCACCTGCTCAGGGGTGACCGGCTGGTCGAAACGGACGGTGTAGGTACGGCCGCCGCTGAAGTCGACGCCGAGGGAGAAGCCCTTGGTGAAGATGAAGGCCAGGCAGATCAGGCAGACGATACCGGAGATGAGGTAGGTCTTCTTGCGCATGCCGAGGAAGTCGATGTGCGTGTTCTTGAGGAAACGGCTCGACCATTCGGAGGCGAAGGTGATGTCCTTGTTGCGTTTCAGACGGGCCTCGAAAATGAGGCGGGTGATGAAGATCGAGGTGAACACCGAGGTGATGATACCGATCACGAGCACGGCGGCGAAGCCTTTGATCGTACCGCTGCCGAAGAGGTAGAGGATGATACCGGTCAGGATCGTGGTGATCTGGCCGTCGAGGATGGCCGAGTAGGCGTTCTTGTAACCGTCGCTGATGGCCAGGCGGAGGGCCTTGCCGGCGTTGAGTTCCTCTTTGATACGCTCGTAGATGATCACGTTGGCGTCGACCGCCATACCCATCGTCAACACGAGACCTGCGATACCGGAGAGGGTGAACACCGTACCGAAGGAAGCGAGGGCGCCGAACAGGAAGAGCACGTTGCAGAGCAGTGCGATGTCGGCGGCCACACCGGCCTTGCGGTAGAAGATGATCATATAGATCAGCACCAGGATGAAGGCGATGACGAAGGAGATCAGACCGTGGCGGATGGATTCGCTACCCAGGGACGGGCCGACCACCTGCTCCTGCACGATGCGGGCGGGGGTGGAGAGCTTACCGCTCTTGAGCACGTTGGCAAGGTCGTCGGCATCGGTCTGGGTGAAGTGGCCCGAGATCGAGGAGTTGCCGCCGCTGATCTTGTTCTGCACGTTCGGATAGGAATAGACCTGACCGTCCATCACGATGGCGATCTGGCGACCGACGTTCTCACCGGTGATGTTTTCCCATTCGATGGCACCCTTGCTGTTCATGGCCATGCTCACTTCCGGAGCGCCGGTCATCTGGTTGTAGTTGACGTTGGCCGAGGAAATGTATTTGCCGTCGAGGGCGGGACCCTTGCCGACGTGGCTCTTGAGGGCCACGAGCTCGAAATAGGTGTCGGGCTGGACGCCGTCACCGTCGAAAGCCTTGAAGCTCCAGGCGGGCACGAAGTCGCCCGGGAAGAGGGTGCGGTTGGCATTGATCCAGGCATTGATCTGGGCGGTGTCGCGGTAGTGGGCGATACCCAGCAGGGCGGAGTTGCCACCCAGCGGCTGCAGACGGCTGAAGAGCGGATTTGCCTTCATCAGCAGTTCGCGGTTGGCGTCGCTGGTCTCGTCGGCGGAAGCGGCGAGCTCGGCCTCGAGCGAGCTGGTGTCGGAAGCGGCCTTCGGCTGCTCGACGGCGGGCTGTTCTTCAGCCTCCGTGCCTTCGAGGGCATCGAGCTGCATACGGACAGTCTCGTTGAGTTCCTGCAGATACGGCTGGAGTTCCTGGGAAGTGTAGGTCTCCCAGAATTCGAGGGAGGCGGTACCCTGGAGGAGTTTGCGGACACGCTCCGGCTCCTTCACGCCCGGAAGCTCCACGAGGATGCGGCCCGTGCCGGCGACCTTCTGGATGTTGGGCTGCGCCACACCGAACTGGTTGACACGGCGCTCGACGACCTGGTAGGAGTTGTCGATGGCGCTCTTGGCCTCTTCCTTGAGGAGGGAGATGATCTCCTCGTTGGTTGCCCGCGACTTGTTCTTCACGTCGCCGCTGAGCTTGTCGAGGTCGATATCGAAGGAAAGGCGTTTGCCCGGGGCCACTTCGTCCCAAGCCTGGGCGAAGAGGGAGATGAAGTCTTCGTGGGTCTGGTCGGCGCGCTCGGCGGCGAGGGCCATGGCCTGGTTGAATTCTTCCGTGGTCTTTTCACGGGCGCAGGAACGCACGAGTTCGGCCAGGTCGAGCTGCAGGACGATGTTCATACCGCCCTTGAGGTCCAGACCGAGGTTGAGTTCCTTCTCCTTGACGTTCTTGTAGGTGTAATTGAAATAAACCTTCTTGTTTGCGATCGAATCGAGATACTGCTTGTTGGCAGCCGAGTTCACCGAGTCGAGATAGAAAGCCCGGTTAAACTCCGAAACCTCTGCAAACGAAGGACTCTGCTGCACTTCTTCCACGACCTTGGCGGCCGCTTTGGCAGCTTTGCTTTCCTGGATGGCCGTTGCCGCGGTAAACGACAGCTGGAACAGGCAGGCTAAGCCGATGAGAATTGCCACGAGTGTGATGGCACCTTTGCTTTGCATAAAACCAGTTTATTTTTGAATTAATATTTCAAACGCTTTTGCTCGAAAGTAGCCCGCAAAATTACACTTTTTTCCCGATATAAGAAGGATTTACCTAAATTTGTTGTCGAAAAAACGGTATCAATCGCATGAAGCGGATTCTTTTGTGGGCGTGGGCGTTGTCGTTGACCGCCGCCCTGCAGGCACAGACCCCTTCCGGTCCCGCCGGCGACAGCCTCGCGCTGCGCCGCCAGATCGAGGCGGAAAACGTGAAAACCCTTTCGTCCTATGCCGCCCGGCCGGCCGTCATCGCCGTCCAGCGCGTGCCGCGGGCGGACTTCCAGCTCTGGCTCAGTCCGCTGACCGGCGGCGTCTGGGGCGCCGACGGAAACTGGTATCCTGATGAGGCTACGGAGCTGGTTCTCTCGCTTCCTTCGGATACCGGCGACCGCAACGTCGTGCTTACCCGTCCGCTCGACGATACCCTCTGGACCGTTCCCGCAACCTTGGGCGAAGAGGCCGTATCCCCTGGCGATGAGATTTTCCCGATGCGCTCGCCCGACGGCCGCCGCATCTATTTCGCCTCGGACGGCCTCCCCGGCATGGGCGGTTTCGACCTTTTTGTCGCCACCTGGGATCCCCAGGCGAAGGCCTGGTCCGTCCGGAACATGGGCGTTCCGTTCAACTCCCCGGGCGACGACCTGCTCTTCTGCGATACGCCCGACGGCCGCTATAGCCTGCTGGTTTCCAACCGGGATTGCGACAAGGATGCCGTGAACATCTTCGTTCTCCGGCAAGAAACGCCCGTTTTCGAAAGGGTCAGCCCGGAACAGGCCGCCACGCTCACCCGCTTGGCCGTCAATGCGTCCGGTCAGGCTCCGACCTTCGTCAAACGGCTGGCCGGCAAGACGCCGGCCGTCCCTTTTGACCAACCGGAAGAAGAATTCGACGAGACGTTCCGGGTCGGCAAGGAAGGCGCTTTCGCCCAGAACAATCACCTGCCCGCCGGCCTTGTGTACCAGATCCAGCTCTTCGTATCGTCGTCCAAGGTCACCGTCCGGCAGCTCAAGGGTGTCAGCCCGGTGTATATGCATCCGCAACGTTCCGGGAAGACCCTTTACGCCGCCGGTATCTTCCGCACCTTTGCCGAAGCCGAACAGGCCGTCAGCCAAGTCCGCAAGGCTGGTTTCTCCTCGGCCTTCGTGATCGCCTTCGATGGCGGACAGCCGCTGTCGCTGTCCAAGGCCAAACAAAAAGAATCCTCGGTGAAGGTCGTCACCGAGGAATTCAAGATTGTCAAATAAGGCGGCTTACGCCCCTTTCAGCATTTCTTCCAGCGCATCGGCCGCGTCCTTCTGGCCGTAGCCGTCGTAGATCTTGATCAGGTAGAGGAAGGTCGAAGCGGCGTCGTCCGACAGTTTCTTGGAGATGATGTCATCTTCTCCGGGGCCGATCGGCGTGGTGTAGTAGAGGATCGACTGGAGCGTTTCTTTTGCAAGCTGGTTGCCGACGGCGAGGGCCTTTTCAGGTTTGTCGATCTGGAAATAGAGTTCGACCATCGACAGGACGGCCCACTCGTTGAGGCTGCGGAATCCCGACACATTGTACGGGAAATTGCGGGCGGGCAGGGAAGCGACGCACTTGTCGAGCACTTGCTCGCATTTTTCCTTCTCTCCCCGGTCGTACAGGGCCGTGGCGGCCGTGGCGAAGATATCGCGCAGCGGGACGACGGCACAGAACGTGAACAGGTTCTGGTAGTCGATGTGGATGGTGGTGTCGGCCAGCGATTCAAAGCGGTAGTCGTGCATGATGCGCTCGTAGAGGGCGTCGGCGTCGACGGTCGCTTCGCGGTTGGCGTAGTCGTTGAGGAAAGGCACCAGTTTATACACGAAGCCGTCGAACTGCAGCCAGGGCTCGAGGCCCAGTTTCGTCTCGTTGCGGGATACGAAATAGATGGGCCGCGACCAGTCGTAGTTCGCCAGGATGTCGAGCATGATCAGGTCGAACTTGGTGATGTTGCTGCCGCTGATCTCCAGCGAGATGTAGTCGACGATGCTGTCTTGCATGTCCTCGGGCACAAGGCCGGCGGCAATGGCGTTCTCCCGGTTGACGGGAATCAGCAGTTTGTGGCCGGGGATGAAGTCCTGGCCTTCCCGGGTATAGCGTTCATCCTTGAAGACCGTGATGGCCTCGGAGGCCAGGATGGGCCGGTCGACCACGTCGATGACCGGACAATAGTCGTTGGTCCCGTAGAGGTATTGCTTGCGCGGGATGGAGATGTTCAGCGGGTCGGACTCGTAGAAGCGGCATTTCATCTGGTCGATGTACCAGTCGGTGCCGAGCAGCGAGGAGTTGACGATGCGCACGTCGGTGCGGACGCCCTCCACTTCCTGCGCATACCAGAGCGGGAAGGTATCGTTGTCGCCGTGCGTGACCAGCAGGGAGTTGGGGGCGCAGCCGATCAGGTGGTTCCAGGCCATGTCGCGGGCGGTGTAGCGGCCGCTGCGGTCGTGGTCGTCCCAGTTCTGGCAGCCCATCAGCACGGGCACCACCAGGCCGAGGGCGACGGCCAGCGCGGCGGCGGGCATTCCGTCCTCCTTCTTGGTCAGCTTTTCAAGCCATCCCTGGAGGGCCATCACGCCCAGACCGATCCAGATGGCGAACACATAGAAACTGCCGGCATAGGCATAGTCGCGTTCACGGACTTGGAAGGGGGGCTGGTTGAGGTAGACCACGATGGCCAGGCCGGTGAGCAGGAAGAGCAGACCGGTGACCCAGCTGTTGCGCGGATCGTGGCGCAGCTGGAAGAAGAAGCCGATCAGGCCGAGGATCAGCGGCAGGAAGAAGTAGTGGTTCTTCCCGCGGTTGTGAATGATGTAGTCGGGACCTTCGGACTGGTCGCCCAGCCGGGCGTTGTCGATGAACTTGATGCCGCTCTCCCAGTTGCCGCTGGTCACGTCACCGGGGGTGTCGCCGTGGAGGTCGTTCTGCCGGCCCACGAAGTTCCACATAAAGTAGCGCACATACATATAGTTCACCTGGTAGTCGAAGAAGAACCGCAGGTTGTCGCCCATCGAAGGCATCTGGAAATTGACGTTCTTGCCGTAGATGCTGGCGCGGCGGGTCTTGGGATGCGTCGTGTAGGCTTTGTAGAATTCCTTGTATTTGGCGTCGAAACCGTTCCACATCCGGGGGAAGAGCATCTTCGTGCCGGCGGGGTAGGAGGCGTCGACGTTGTCGGCGCGGTAATATTTGCCGTCGAGCGGCGTCCAATAGGGCGTTGCCTTGATCTCGTAGGGCGAGGTGTAGGCCTGTCCGTAGAGAATGGGGTTGTCGCCGTACTGTTCGCGGCCCAGGTAGCGGATCAGCGTGTAGGGATTGTCGGGCTGGTATTCGTTGGTCGGTGTGCCGGCGCTCGCGCGGATCACGGTGAGGGTGAAGATCGAATAGCCGATCACGATGGTCGTGAACATCAGCGTGATGGTGTGGGCGAGGGCTTTTCCCCGTTTGCGGAACAGCAGCATCAGAAGGAAACAGACAACGAGCAGCACCACCATGAAGACGGCGGCCCCGACGTCGAAGCGGGCGCCGAAACCGTTGACGAACAGGCGGTCGATGCCGGCGGCAAAGCGCGGCAGATAGGGAATGATTCCGAACAGGATGATGCCCAAGACCACGCCCGAAGCGGCCAGGACACCGAAGGCACGCCAGAAAGTGACGGGCTTCGTGGTTTTCTTATAATAGATCAGGAACACGATGGCCGGCACCGTCAGCAGGTTGAGCAAGTGAACGCCGACGGACAGGCCCATCAGGAAGCAGATCAGGATGAGCCAGCGGTTGGCATAGGGCTCGTCGGCCTGCTCCTCCCACTTGAGCGCCGCCCAGAATACGATGGCGGTGAACAGGGAGGACATGGCGTACACCTCCGCCTCGACGGCCGAGAACCAGAAGGTGTCGGAGAAGCAGAAAGCGAAAGCGCCCACGATTCCTGCGCCGAAAATGCCGATGGCGGCGGCTTTCGTCAGGGTGCGGCCCCGTTTTTCCAGGATCCGGCGTCCGAAATGGACGATGGTCAGATAGAGGAAGAAGATGGTCAGGCCCGAGCAGACGGCGCTCATGGCGTTGACGGCCACGGCCGCGTGCTCAGCACTCGTGAACAGGGTGAAAAAGCGGGCGAAGAGGTTGAAAACGGGGTTTCCCGGGGGGTGGCCCACTTCCAGTTTGTAGGAAGATGCGATGAATTCACCGCAGTCCCAGAAGCTTGCCGTCGGTTCTATGGTGACAAGATAAACCGCCGATGCAAGGACAGCTACAATAATCGAAATCAGACGGTTAATCTTGTTGAACTGCTTTCTTTCCATATGTGATTTTTTGTATAAAAAACAAAGATAAAAGTTTTATCACTAACTTTGCGAAAATTTTGCAAGGACGATGCCACAAGACTGGAAAGACCTGCTGAAAAACAAATTCGGGGACGAGCTCGCAACGCTCCCCCCGGAACCGCAGCCGGAGGCCCCTGCGGCCCGGTTTCGGAAGCAGCGCCTGGTGGTGACGATCGACCGCCGCCGGCGGGCCGGCAAGCAGGTGACCCTGGTGTCCGGCTTCGACGGCGATGACGAAGCGTTGGAAGCGCTGGCCAAGGCGCTCAAGACGCGGCTGGGGGTCGGCGGCTCCGCCAAGGACGGGGAAATCCTCATCCAGGGTGACGTCCGCGACAAAGTGGTATCGATTCTGACAGAAATGGGCCATCAGGCCAAGCGGGGAAATTGATGAGCGGAATGCCCGATCCTTATGTGCTGGCTTTTTTGCTGGCGGTGGGAATGGCCGTGCTGTTGATGTACAGCCGGCTGCTGGCCGCCCTGCAGGGTGCGGGCGCCTGCTGCCGCGGCTATCACGGCACGGTGGAAATGCTCGGCAACAGTTATGTCTGCGATTCCGTCCGCATCATCTTTATGCTTCTGATCCCGTTCTACGCCCTGGCGCTGGACCTTTGCCAGGTCAGTGCCGTGGGCTATGCCTGGACGCTCGCCGCCCTCGTCGGCCTGTGGATTTTCCGCAAACTGGTCTATCTGATCCTGGGCTGGCTGACCGGAAGGCCGTCCGGATTCCGTTCGCTGGAACGCGTGAGCTATGCGCTGGGGCTGCTGATGATGCTCTGCGCGATGCCTGCCGTCCTGCTGGCCTGGCTCGTGCCCGCCACGCCCGTGTGGCTGTTGCAGGGCTGGCTGGCCGTGCTGGCGGTGGCGGCGTTCCTGCTGTACCTGCGGCGGGGCATTTCGATGAATTCTCAAACTGGATTTTCTGTTTTTTTCTGGGTTTTGTATCTTTGCGGCCTTGAACTCTTACCGATTTGTGTGGTAGTTAACATTTTGATGCATGGAAATTAAACGCATTCTCATCTCGCAGAAGGAACCTGCCGGCGCCTCCCCCTATACCGATTTGATCGCCAAATGGGGTCTGACCGTGGATTTTCATCCGTTTTTCCGGGTGGAAGGGGTGTCGGTCCGGGATTTCGTCGCTCAGCGGGTGACCATTCTCGACTATACGGCCATCGTCTTTACTTCCCGGACGGCCATTGACTCTTTCTTCCACATCTGCGAGCAGACGCGGGTGGCGGTTCCCGAAACGATGAAGTATTTCTGCCAGAGCGAGGCCATCGCCGTGTATCTGCAGAAGTACATCGTGTATCGCAAACGCAAGATTTTCTTCGGATCGGGCACGGTCGCCTCGATGGTCCAGGCCATCGGCGCCAAGCACCGCAACGAGAATTTCCTGATCGCCTGCACCGACAGTCTGAAGCCCGATGTGCACAAGCTCTTCGTGAAAGAGAAGCTCAAGCACGGCAGCGCCGTGTTCGTGCGCACGGTCAGCAACGATTTGCACGATGTCGACCTGCACGGCTACCAGATCGTGGCCTTCTACAGTCCTTCCGACGTGAAGTCGCTGCAGGAAAGTTATCCCGCGTTCAAGCAGGAATCGCTGACTTTCGCCACCTACGGACCTTCGACGGCCCGTGCGGCGGAAGAAGCCGGGCTCGCCGTGGCCATCAAGGCCCCCGCGCCGGGCGCGCCTTCCATCGCCGAAGCGCTGAACAGTTATCTGGAGGCCGGCCGGGCGAAAGGATGAACGAACGCCGGATCCTCGCGCTGCTGAAGACCGGGCAGGTCGCGTTCCGCTACCCGCTCAAGGTGCATTTTGCAGCCGTCGAGGGGACGGGCGATTTCGGCGTGAGCGTTCCCAAGCGTCTTTTCAAGCGTGCGGTGAAGCGGAATCTGCTGAAGCGCCGCGTTCGCGAAGCGTTCCGGCTCAATGCCGCGCGGCTAGGTGAGCGGCGTTATGACATTTTTATCTATTATGTCGGAAAGGAAGTAGCGGATTATGAAAGAATCGACAAAAGCCTCGCTCAGATCCTGGACGATCTGGCTGCCCGTTAAGTTGATCCGTCTCTATCAGATCTTGCTGTCGCCCTACATGGGCCGGCAGTGCCGCTACACGCCCACCTGTTCGAACTACGCCCTGGAAGCCCTCCGCAAGCACGGCCTCCTCCGCGGCAGCTGGCTCGCCATCAAGCGCATCCTCCGCTGCGCCCCCTGGGGCGGCTCCGGCTACGACCCCGTCCCGTAAGCCATATCGAACGCTCCGTTGCGAAGGGAAGCCCCTTCACGGAGTTTTTGCGGGAAGGCTGGTGCGGTAAGCCGTAGCGGATGTGAAGGGGCTTCCCTTCGCAGCGCAACATTAATTCTTTAAGGAATAACCGAAGCGATTGAGGATGGCTTCGCGCTCGGTGGGGTTGGTGACGTCTTTGGTCATGGCGAGGATTTCGGCTTTGGGGTAGTCCTTGATGCGGAGGATGATCAGGGCGTCGAGACTGTAGTTGAACAGGGGATCGACGTTGAAGCAGAGAATCCGGGCGCTGACTTTCATATACTTTTTTACCAGCGTGGGCATGCGCCATTCGTTGTCGGAGAGACGCATCAGGAACCGGTCGAACTTCTCGAAAGAATCCATCTTCTTGCGAAGCAGATCCTTGGGCCGGACCTTCAGATAATCGGGCTCGAAAGGTGTGGTGGGTTGGGCCGAATTCTCGGGGAGCATGGCGTTGTGCATGTTCTCGAGATAATAGACCATCAGACTCTGATAGAACTTCGGATACGTGTTGCTGATGCTCACCGGACCGATGAAATAGACGGCTTCCGGATAACGCATAATACTGTGCATCAAACCTTTGAGCAAGAACATCAGCGGCAGGGCCTCTTTCTGGTATTCCAGACTCACATAGGAGCGGCCAAGCTCGATGGTCTGGCGGAGCGTCTCGGAAAACTCGTCGGAGTAAGTGAATAGCGAACTGGTGTAGAACCCGTCCACTCCGCCGTATTTCTCAAAAATCTCGCTGCCGATGCCGAGCCGGTAGCCGCCGGCGATGCGCTTGCGCTTCGCGTCCCAAAGGATCAGCTGCTTGTAATATTCGTCGTACTTGTCGACGTCGATGGCATTGTTGCTGCCTTCGCCCGTGGCACGGAAAGCCTCTTCGCGCCGGCGGCCGATCTCGATCATTGCAATGGGAATGTCGGCGGCGTCGGCCAGGAAGCACTGGTAGCCGGCCACGTCGAACAACTGCTTGCCGGCGGCGCGCAGCTTGTCGAACTCCTTGACGACCGCTTTCTTGTCGCGGGGCAGGGAAATGGGCGTGACCAGTTCCGGGGGTTTGGTGAGCTCCTCGTTGGGATTGTTGAACTCCACCTCCATCGCATAGACGCGGCTGCGCAGATAGCCGCCGAGCTGGGCGATGTCGGGGTATTCCGCCAGTTCGTTGGGCATGATCGGCCGGCCGATCCGCATCGGGATGGTCTGGCCTTTCTTGTTGAAGAGTTCGTTGGGGAGATTGAGCGTGCGCAGCATCGGGTGGATGCGGCCCACGAAGTGGAATGCTTTCGAATTCTTCGCTTCAAAATAGACGGGAACGACCGGGACGTTGGCGTTGCGGATCAGTTTGATGATGGAATCGGGCCAGGGAACGTCTTCGATGGTATGGCGCGACAGGGCGGTCTTGCGGTCGGGACGCTGGTATGTGGACACTTCGCCGGCCGGGAAAAGGCCCAGGGAACCGCCGGCGGCCAGGTGCTCCATGGCCTGGCGGATGCCGGCCAGGCTGCTGCTGCGGCCGGAGAGCGCGCCTTCGGTGAATGGATTGACCGAGAAGAAGGAGTCCTTGAGCGAAGGGATGAGCGACAGCAGGAAATTGGCCATGATCTTGAAGTCGGTACGCATGGTGCCGATCACGGCGTTGAGAATCATGCCGTCGGCCGAGCCGATGGGGTGGTTGGCCACCACGATGAAGGGACCGTCCTGCGGGATGTAGTCGAACTGCTGGGGGTTGAGGTCGTAGCTGATGCCGGCTTCCTTGAGGATGTGCTCGGAGAATTCGGCGCCTTTGTAGTGCTTGCAGCGGTCGTTGGCCTTGTTGACTTTATTGAAACCGAAGATCCACATGGCGAGCGAGGCGAGCAGCCAGCCGATAGGGCCCCGCATGTGGATGATCTTCATGATATCCGATTTATTGATTAACTTTGTAGTCGTCTTCTTTTTCATAATTCAGCGGCTAGAAATACAAAGATACGATTTTTCGATGAATATCAGAGAGAAAATAGCTGAGCTCCCCCACAATCCGGGTGTTTACCGCTATTTGGATGCGAGCGGCACCGTGATTTACGTCGGCAAAGCGAAAGATCTCAAGCGCCGCGTTTCGCAGTATTTCCGGCCGCCCGAACAGCTCGACCGCAAGACCCGGGCGCTCGTGGAGCACATCGACTCGCTGCAGTACACCGTGGTCGAGACCGAAGAGGACGCCCTCCTGCTCGAAAACAACCTCATCAAGCAGCTCCAGCCCCACTACAACATCCTCCTCAAGGACGACAAGACCTATCCCTGGATCTGCATCCGCAACGAACCCTTTCCGCGGGTGATGCTCACGCGCCGCTATGTGAACGATGGGTCGCGCTATTACGGCCCCTATGCCTCGGTCCAGCACGCGCACCGGCTCCTCGACCTGATGGGCAGCCTCTATAAGCTGCGCATTTGCGCCCACCCGCTGACGCCCGCGCAGATCAGCTCGGGCAAGGTGCGCTGCTGCCTGAACTACCATCTGGAAAAATGTGCCGGCCCCTGCGAAGGCCTGTTCTCCGAGGAAGAGTACAACGCCCAGATCGAAGAGATCCAGGCGCTGCTGAGCGGCCGCACGCGACAGCTGATGTCCTCGTGCCGGGCGAAGATGACGGCGGCGGCCGCCGACCTGCGCTTCGAGGAAGCGCAGGAGTGGAAGGACCGCCTCGCCCTGCTGGAAGCCCACCACGAACGGGAGAAAGTCGTGGGCCACGGCATCCTCGACATGGAAACCTACAAGCTGTTGAAGGAAAAGACCCTGCCCAAACGCATCGAAAAGTCCGAAAAGGTCGTCGCCCAGCTCCAGAAAGACCTGGGCATGGCGGTTCCGCCACGTCATATCGAGTGTTTCGACAATTCCAACATCCAGGGCACGAACCCCGTGGCTTCGTGCGTCGTCTTCAAGGACGGCCTTCCGAGCAAGCGCGACTACCGTCACTTCAACATCAAGACGGTGGTTGGCGCCAACGACTATGCCTCGATGAAAGAAGTGGTCAACCGCCGCTACTCGCGGCTGATGGCCGAAGGGGAAGACCTGCCGCAGCTGGTGGTCATCGACGGCGGTAAAGGACAACTGGGCTTCGCGCTGGAAGCCATCCTGGAACTGGGCATCTCCGACAAGATCTTTATGGTGGGCCTGGCCAAACGGATGGAGGAAGTTATCGTGCCGGGCGATCCGCTGCCGCTGTTCCTCGACCGGAATTCCTCGTCGCTGCGGCTGCTGATGCAGCTCCGCGACGAAGCGCACCGCTTCGGTATCACGCACCACCGTAACCGCCGCAGCAAGGCGCAGACAGTCAGCGCACTGCGCTCCATCCCGGGCGTGGGTGAGGTAACCGAGCAGAAGCTGCTCCGTCACTTCAAGAGCTTGAAACGCATCAAAGAGGCTTCCCTCGAAGAGCTTACGGCCGTGGTTGGTCCGAAGCTC
>CACYZM010000028.1 GCA_902778855.1 uncultured Bacteroidia bacterium | reverse complement strand
GGCTTCTTCGCTGCAGAGCAGGTTGTGGTTGGCCTGGTAGGCTTCGGTCTGCTGGGCGTCGGGGACGACCTTGATCAGGCCGTCGAACCGGGCCTGGCTCCGGTCGCTCAGGATGGTTTTGAACAGCTGGTTGCTGCGGCAGCCCGGTACCTGATGGGTCAGGACGATGTCATAGTCCATCCGCTCCTCACCGTCGGCCACGCTCAGACCGCCCAGGTTGCACACGGCCTTTTCGCCGTCGAGCGAGACACGGATCCGGTTGCGGAGCTCGCCGCCGTGGAGCGAAAGGAACACCAGGTTGAGTGTCGCGCCGGCGGCCAGGCGGATGTCGAAATCCGCTTCCTGCTGCACGCTGTCCGGCTCGTTCTGGAGGATTAGATATTCCGCCACGGCACCTTCGCCGAGCGAAAGTGCCGAGCGTCCGTCCGTCCGGAAATCAGCCTGGACCGCGCCTTCCGCGCGGATGGGGAAGATCCGGCTAGTCGTTTCCATGGATGAGCCAGTCATATCCCTTCTTTTCGATTTCGAGCGCCAGCTCGCGGCCGGCGGTCTTGATGATGCGACCCTTGTAGAGCACGTGGATCACGTCGGGAACGATGTAGTCGAGGAGCCGCTGGTAGTGGGTGATGACCAGGAAGGCGTTGTCGGGGCGGCGCATCCGGTTGACGCCGGAGGCGACGATGCGCAGGGCGTCCACGTCGAGGCCGGAGTCGGTCTCGTCGAGGATGGCCAGGCGCGGTTCGAGCATCGCCATCTGGAAAACCTCGTTGCGTTTCTTTTCCCCGCCCGAGAAGCCGACGTTGACGCCGCGTCCCGAAAAGCTGCTGTCCATTTCCACATAGGCCATCTTCTCGCGCATCAGCTTGAGGAAGGCCGCGGCGCCGATCGGTTCGAGGCCCCGCTGCTTCCGCTGGGCGTTGACGGCGGCTTTCATGAAGTTGGCGTTGCTCACGCCGGGAATCTCCACGGGATACTGGAATCCCAGGAAGATGCCGGCCCAGGAGCGTTCCTCGGGAGAGAGGGCGAGCAGGTCGCGGCCGTCATAGGTGACGGTGCCTTCGGTCACTTCAAAGGTTTCACGGCCGGCCAGGACGGCCGACAGCGTGCTCTTGCCCGAGCCGTTGGGCCCCATGATGGCGTGGACTTCGCCGGGCCGGACGCTCAGGTCGATGCCCCGGAGAATCTCTTTCTCACCGATGCGGGCGTGGAGGTTTTCTATTTTGAGCAGGGTGTTCATCAGGCTTTTCTCCTATACATTTTTTGCCAGTTCACCAGCGAAACGATGCCGTTGACCAGGTAGAGCGCACTGACGATCGGCATGAAGATGTTGCCCACCGACAGGTGCAGGATCAATTGGGTAATGTTGACGATGATCCAGGCCACCCAGCAGTCCCATTTCTTCTGGGCGCTGAGGAACTGGGCCACGAGGATCAGGATGGTGACGCAGGAATCCAGATACGGGTGCGGATCGGCGGGGAACAGCCGGCCCAGCAGCCAGCCCCAGAGGGCGGCCACCACCAGGACACAGGCAACCGTGAGAATCCGTTCCGGCCAGGTAAGCATCGTGACCTTGAGTTCGCCCTGCTTCTCGGAACTGGCCTCACCCTCCTTGGGATGGGTCCAGCGATAATGTCCTAAAATGTTAATTCCCAATGAAATGGGCTGAAGCAGCAGCGAAGCGACCAGATGCTTTTGCCAGAACAGGACGAACAGGGCGGCCGTGTAGAGGTAGCCCACCCAGAAATTGTATTTGCTGCCCCGGCCGGCGAGGAATACGCAGGCCAGACCGAGCAGCGAGCTGACGAGATCGATCCAGTTGAAGGTCATCCGATGCTCCCCTCCAGGGAGACTTGCAGCAGTTTCTGTGCTTCGACGGCAAATTCCATCGGGAGCTTGTTCAATACTTCTTTGGCATAGCCGTTCACGATCAGGCCGACCGCGTCTTCTTCCGGAATGCCCCGCTGCCGGCAGTAGAAGAGCTGGTCTTCGCTGATTTTCGAGGTGGTGGCTTCGTGTTCGACCGTGGCGCTCCGGTTGGCCGATTCGATGACGGGGAAGGTGTGGGCGCCGCACTTGTCGCCCAGCAGCAGTGAGTCGCACTGCGAGTGGTTGCGGGCGCCTTCGGCGCCGGGCAGGATCTTCACCATGCCGCGGTAGCTGTTCTGGCTGCGGCCGGCGGAAATGCCTTTGCTCACGATGCGGCTGGTGGTGTTCCGGCCCACGTGGATCATCTTCGTGCCGGTGTCGGCCTGCTGGTAGTTGTTGGTCACGGCTACGCTGTAGAATTCCGACAGGGAGTTGTCGCCGCGCAGGATCGTGCTCGGATACTTCCAGGTGATGGCGCTGCCCGTCTCGACCTGGGTCCAGAACAGGCGGCTGCCGCTGCCCTTGCACAGGCCGCGCTTGGTCACGAAGTTATAGATGCCGCCCCGGCCCTGGGCGTCGCCCGGGTACCAGTTCTGGACGGTGGAATATTTCACTTCGGCGTCTTTTTCCACGACGATCTCGACGACCGCGGCGTGGAGCTGGGATTCGTCGCGGCGCGGGGCCGTGCAGCCTTCCAGATAGCTCACGTAACTGCCTTCGTCGGCCACGATGAGCGTGCGCTCGAACTGGCCGGTGCCGCGTGCGTTGATGCGGAAGTAGCTCGACAGTTCCATCGGGCAGCGGACGCCCTTGGGGATGTAGCAGAACGAACCGTCGCTGAAGACGGCGCTGTTGAGTGCGCTGTAGAAGTTGTCGGCGGCGGGCACGACCGTCGCCAGGTATTTGCGGACCAGGTCGGGGTAGTTCTTCACGGCCTCGGAGAAGGAGCAGAAGATAATCCCCTTTTCGGCGAGCGTCTCGCTGAACGTGGTCTTGACGGACACGCTGTCGAATACGGCGTCGACCGCCGTGCCCGAGCCTTCGGCCAGCCCGGCGAGGACTTCCCGTTCGTTGAGGGGAATGCCGAGTTTGTCGAAGGTCTTTTCGATCTCGGGATCGATGGTGCGTTTGCCCGATTTGTGCTCCGCCGGCTTCTTCGGGGCGGCGTAATAGATGATATCCTGGAAATCGATGGGCGGAATGTCGAGGTGGGCCCACCGGGGCAGCGTCATCTTCTGCCACTGCCGGAAGGCCTTGAGGCGGAATTCCAGCAGCCAGGCCGGTTCCTCCTTCTTGGCGGAGATGAGCCGGATGATGTTCTCGTCGAGCCCCTTGGGCACGAATTCCTGCTCCACTACCGTCTCGAACCCCTGTCCGTACTCGGCGCCGGTTACCTCCGCGATGATTTTCTCGCTTTCTTTCATAGTCGCCGCAAAGATAGCACTATTTTAATATCCTTGCGCGTGGATGGGGATTTCGGCACCCTCGGGGGTGACCAGGACGGGACCGACGTCGGGTTGGGCGAGGTGGCCGATGATCTCGAAGTCGTGGAATTCCTTGCGGAAGGTTTCGTGCTGGTCGATGGGGATGACGAAAAGGAACTTGTAGTCGTCGCCGCCGTTCATGGCGGCCGTCACCACGTCCATATCGATCTCTTCGGCCATGGCGAAAGTCTGGGAGGAGATGGGAATCTTCTCCAGGTAGACCTTGGCGCCCAGCCCCGTGTCGCGGGTGAGCCGGATGACGGCTTCGCCCAGGCCCCGTGTCAGGAAATAGCCGCAGGAAGGAAGGACGCCGGCTTCGATGAAGCGGGCCGGCAGGCCGGCTTTGATCTCCGGGCTCAGGTAGCTGGCCAGGACGGCCTTGTACGGTGCGAGGTCGGGTTGTTCTCCGGTGCCGGTGAAAGCCACCTTCTCGCGCTCCAGGACGTGGAGGCCCATATAGGCGGCGCCCAGGTGACCGCTCAGGCAGAGCAAGTCCCGGCTCTTGGCGGCCGCCCGCCGGTCCAGCACCTTGCGCTGCTGGACGCCGGTGGCGGCCAGGCCGATGGCCAGGCCGTTGATGGAAGGGTTCAGTTCCAGCGACAGATGCTTCACGCCGTGTTCACGGACGGCGGCGAGCACGCCCTCCCACAGGGCCGCGACGTCTTCATAGCAGAAGCGTTTCGACAGGCCGAGCACGACCGAGAGGGCGTCGGGCTGGTACAACGCGGCGTACAGTTCGCCCAGCACGTTCAGCACGGCTTTGTAGCCCAAATGCCGGAGGGGCGTGTAGACCAGGTCGAAGTCACAGCCTTCGAGCATGAGTTTATGTGCGGAACACCCCGCTCCGCGGCCGGCGGCCGGAAGGGGGTGTTCATTGATGAAACCGCTGCCGTCAAAGAGACGGTCGAGCGTGGCTTGTTTGCCTATCTGAGCGATATCTGTCCGGGGCATCTTGGGAAATTTTTCCCAAAGATACGATTATTCGGGCAATTTCTTGACGACATCCCATCCGGAGATGACATCGCCGTAGAGATAGAAGGTGACCAGGAAGGTCGTGCCGCTGGCCTGGTCGGTGACTTCGTAGTTCCGGGTAATGTCGCGGCTGCCCACGAACGTGTAGTCGCCGAGCGATAGCGGAGCGAATTCGGGGACCTGGACCGGAGGATCGCCTCTCCGGCGCCGCTGGTTCCAGTCGAAGCCGGCGATCAGGTATTGCATCCGCTTCTCGATCTGCGCCATGACGCCGGGATGGTGGAACGGATCGGTGTCGGCGCGACCGGGCGCCTTGACCTTGGGAAGCCGCCCGCCGTTCGCCGCCACGACAGCGCGGACGCTGTCGGTATAGGCTTTGAACCGGGCCGCCTGTTCCGGCGTACGGATGCCGTCGACCGTGAAGATCGAGATGCCCTGGGCACCGGCCCGGAACGCTTCGTCCATGCAGTCGGTGATGTCATCGCTGTACATGATGCCGCAGTAGAGCTGGGTTTTGGGATTCTTGTCGTAGTAATTTTCCGCCGTGCAGTCGTAGGCGAACGAAGGATCCATCGTGTAGAAATTGTGGTAGACCATCGGGAAGACGACGTCGAGATCCCACTTCCCCCAATCCTGGCGCACCATGCGCGAAGACATTTTCGGGGTCGGGAACGGGGAGGCGCCCATCACCTTGCCGTAGGAATGGACCGTCTCGGCCATCATATTGGCCACTTCCGTGATCTGGTCGCAGCGGAACTGCCGCCACTGGACATCCTGGGACGGATCTTCCTGCTCCCGCGGATCATAGCCATACTTTTCCTTGAACAGCCGGATCATCTCCGGATGATAGCCGAAATCCCATTCGGGATACTCCCGGTCCTGGATGATGCCGTAGCGGGGCCACAGGGTGGTCGGAAGCACGACATCGACGAAGCGGTGGTAGTCGATGGCGATGCCGTCGAGTCCGTCGACCTCGCAGTAGGCGCGGATCTTCTCGTTGAGGAATTCACGCACCTCGGGCAAGGCCGGGCACAGGAACTTGTAGTAGTCCACATAGGCCGTCGTATCGGCGAGGCTGCGGCCCAGCCGGTTGACGCTCAGCCATTCGGGGTGTTCCTGGAGGATTTTGCCCCGGTCGTGTTCGAGGTTCATGGTCCAGATCCAGGCATAGACCGTGATGCCGTGGGCGTGGGCGGTGGGCATGATGCGGCGATAGTCGTCGGGCGTCGGGGCGTTGAGCAGGATGCCGTCGATGCCCACATCATTCAGTTTCTGGCAGACGGCTTCGAAATCGGTGTTCGGACGCAGGTCGAGCCAGGTCCAGAAGAGCGGGTAGGCGGGTTCGGCTTTCTTTTCCCCGCAGGCGGAGACGCTCAGCAGGGCGGCCAGGGCCAGGAGCAGGAAAACGCTTCGTTTCATCGGGTTTTATTTTACGGGAATATCGTGGGTCGGGACGACGACGTTGCCGGCCTCGTCATAAATGGTAACATAGATGTGGCCGCGCTCGACCCGGACGTCGAGCCGGGACTCGCTGTCGTTGACCAGGATCGGGAACGCGTTGTTCATCGTCCCGGCGGGGTGATAGAAGTACTCGTGCAGGTCGGCGCCGATCATCAGGTCGACACCCGCCTTGTTGAGCAGCGGCAAGAAGTTGTGGTTCATCCAGGTATGCGGCACGAAGTCGTCGGGGATGCCCGGATCGACCATCGGGGCGTGCAGGATGCAGATCTTGACGGGGGCCTTGCGGAACGCGGGTTCCTGCATGGCTTTTTCCGCCCAGGCCATCTGCTCCCGCAGATAGTCTTCATAGATCCTTTCGCCAGTCAGGGCGAGGGAGTTGGCCACGCCGGTCTCGCCGGCATCCAGCACGATGAAGGCCACGGGGCCTTCGCGGAACGTGTAGTAGTAAGGGGCGGAGTCCGCCTTCGGGAAGATTTTTTCCACCAGCGCGACGCCGCTGCCGCGTCCTTCGTGATTGCCGCGGGCAAAGACGACGGGCAGGTTGGCGCCGTAAGGCCCCAACGCGCTCACTTCGTATTTGACCAGGCTGTCGACCGTCCAGTTGCCGGCCGAGATGATGTCGCCGTTGAGCACCAGGAAATCATTGCTGTCAAGGTCGATGTCGTCGAGCAGGGCCCTGTAGTGGTCCAGCCGCATATGGACGTCGTTCATCACGGTGAAGTGGCAGGTCTTCCGGTTGGGGTCGAAGGTCGTGACCGTGTAATCGCCGGAATAGATGTCCCGGCCATAAGCCGGCCTCCGCGGGTTGACCGGGTCGACCACCCGGTTGCCGATCCGGTACCGGTAGTCCGCACCGCGAGAAAGACCTTTCACCCGGACGGTGTGGAGCGTGCCGAAGAGCTTTCTGCCGGCGTACTCTTCATACACCCGGCGTCCGTTGGCCAGTTCCACCCAGCCCTGGCAGGGCATGGCGGTCGTCCACAGGACGGTGAAGGCATCCTCGCTCATATCCGTTACCCAGGGACCGCAGGTCACAGGGTTGTCCTGGACTTCGGAGCGCGGCTTGGCCAGCACTTTCGTGCTGTCAATCCGGTTGCCGTTGCGGTCCATCAGCGTGAGGGCGATCCGTTCGGGCGTCACGTCCATATGGATGGCGCTCACGGAGTATGAACCTTCCGTCCAGCGGCAGGCGATCTTGTCGGCGTTCTGCATGGCGACATCGTCGAATTTGCGGCCGCGGTCGTTGTCGGAAGAAGTGGTCTGGATATAGACCGTGCCGTAGGAACCGTCGGTGACTTTATCGTCGTACAGGGCGTGGGAGCGCACGTAGACGTGGTTGTTGCCGGCGACGGCCAGGTCGACGCCCAGTTCGTCGAAGATCCGGTGCCAGCGGGCATACTGGACGCTCCGGCCGTTGGTGCCGGAGAACCATTCATAATGCATGCAGACCACGACGAAGGTCGGCGGGTTGGCGCCGCCCCGTTCAAAGGCCACCGAGCTGCGCAGCCACTTCTCCGCAGCCTCGAATTCCGGTCCGTTGTTCATCCGTTCGGTATTGAGCATCAGGAAGAGCGTGTTTCCGTAGCGGAAGCGGTAGCAGACGCCCATCTGGCCCTCATAGCCGTTCTGCGGATAATAGGAGGTGCCGATGAAGAAGGGATTTTCCGCGGGGAAGTCGTGGGAGACCATCGAATTCCGGGTCCAGTTGTCGTGGTTGCCGTTGACGCGGGCCCAGATGAATTCGTTGAAATTGTCTTCCTCGAACATCCGGCGCCAGAACGAATAGCTGCCGCCCCAGGCCACCACGTCGCCGGGACTGAAGACCCAGTCGATCGACGGATCGAAGCGCTGCATGGTGTCGATCATGCCCATGGCGGCTTCGAGCCGGGTGGGAATGGGCGGGTAGCTGTGGAAGTCGGAGATGATGCAGGCCGACCAGTGCGTCGCTCCGGCCGTCCGGAAGCGGTGTTCGGTACTGCGGGCAATGGCCGTGTCCCCTTTCTTTTCTACGATGACATACTTGTAGTCCGTGTCGGGCTTGAGATCCGTCAGGGTGGCTCCGAGTTTGGTGAACACGGCGTCTTCCACGAAATCGCTGCCGTCGGCCTTCTTGGAGGAGAAGCCCTGGAAGGCCGTAAAACGCTCGTGCTGCGAAGGCTTGACATCGCGGGCTTCGGTCCAGCCGGTATCGGAAACTTCCGTCACCAGTACACAGTTGTGTTTGAACGTCGTGTCACAGGCCCAGCTGATGCCGATGGAGACCGAAGCATCGGCCCCCGGTCCGGTGGAGATGCTGAAAATCTTGTCGGAAACGGGAATGTCAGCAATGGCAGGCGGCGGCGTGCTGCCCGTCAGGACGATTGTCGCCAAAGCGGCAAATGCCAGGCTGTAGAGGAAAGAAAGCGGAGATTTCATATCATACTTTTAACTTGAGATGCAACTTTTGGAGCAGGCCGACGATGGCGATGCAAATCAGGGCGAAGCAGAAACAGTTGACCAGGGCCAAGGGGCGATGGGTCAGCCAGTCGGGCAGGACGATGCCCGTGATGTCGGCGAAACCGTAGAAGACGTACGGAATCATATACGTGGTCAGTGTCGCCGTGCCGGCGGGCCGGATGACGGCGAACCAGCCGCTCAGGCCCTTGCTGTTGAGGAAGCGGAGCAGCGTGTAGACGGCGATGGCGATGGCCGAGACAAACAGGCAGCAGGGGAGCGTGAGGCCCAACTTGGCGGCAATCCAGAACCGGCGCGTAAAGACACCGAGCAGGAAGGCGGCCAGGGCGGTGCCCAGTCCGATCAGGATCCGTTTGCCCTGCGGCAGATGGGCTATCTTCTCCGTCACGACCGAGACCAGCAGGCCGCTGAGCGCCAGGAACACGGCGCCGCCGTTGCCGATATGCAGGACGCGGAGCATCCCTTCCAGGAAATTGGGGCGCGGGAAGTTGAGAATGGCCACGTCTCCCATCTCCGGACGCATCCGCTGGGTCAGGACGCAGACGGCCAGCACGGCCACCCAGACGGGGATGATCTTACGGAGATTGTCGCGACAGAAGTAATAAACGACCGCTGCCACGAGATAGGTCCAGGCGATGCCGCCCAGGATGCTGAACGAGGTGTCGAAGACGCGGCCGTCGGGCTTGCGGTAGGTCACGGCCAGGAACAGCAGGCAGAGGCCGCCGATGATTTTCAGGCACGTGAAGAGGATGGACTGCCGACGGGACGGATTCTTCGGATAGGCGTTCCAGACCAGGAAGAACGACGCCACGGCGACGAGCCAGTAGGTTCCGATGCGATACAGGGTGAAATCGGGTGCCAGCCGCGCTTCCGAATTGCCCAGGAAGGCGCCCATAATGAGCAAGGAGAGAACCCGAAGCAGGATATGTCCCATGGTGGATTCCCCGCTATAGCCCTTGCGGTAGCGATGCTCAATCGCATAAGGGACCGACATTCCCACGCAGAACAGGAACGCCGGATAGACGAAGTCCGACAGGCCCATGAAATCCACGCCGTGTTTGGCGTGTTCCATCCATTGCGGCACGTCGTGGACTTTCCAGAAGTCGTTGACGAAGATCATCAGCGTCATCGTCAGCGCCCGGAGCATATCGATGGCCAGGTTGCGGCCCTGAGTATTTTCATTGGCCATGGCGTCAGAATTCGGCGATGAGCATCAGCCATTTGACGGCCGTTCCGCCCCAGACCTCCTTGTAGGTGGCGGTGTTGAACTGGGGCCAGTAGGGCTGGTCTTCGTTGAAGTAGGATTGCATGCCCACGGGGATTTCACCCACGGTCTCGCCCGGGAGCGCATTGTAGAGCTGGCACCAGTTGCTGCCTTCCCCGTAGATGAGCGACTGGCCGAACGGGTTGTAGCCTACCACCCATTCCAGCTGCTTTTCGGCAATCTGCTTGAGCGTCCGGTCGTTGAGCAGCCGGGCGCAGATGGCCGCGGCCTTGCCGTCGGACAGGCTGCACGCGGTGTTGCCCTTGAAGCTGAACCAGACCGGGAATTTCCGCAGATAGTGCTCTTCGTCGAGTTGCACGCCATTGCGCATCATTTCGGCGTAGTCGGCGTCGGCGCCGCTGCGGATGCCGACCTGCCAGGCGTAGAAATTGGCGCTGTCCTTCACTTCATCCTTGTGATAGACGCCGCTGGGCATCATCCCGTAGGGTTCGATGTAGGCCATCAGGTCTTTCATATAGTTGCCGTAGAGGCGGACGGATTCCATCCAGCGTGCCTTGTCGGGGTGCTCCGGCTGGGTGGTGATCAGCGCTTCGAGCGCTTCCATATAAGCGTAGCTGCGCGACTGGTGGTTGTAGTGCACGGTCGACTTCTTGTCGAGGTCGCGGTAGAAGAAGCCGCTCAGGCCGCCGCCCACCGGTTCGGTGCGCTGGCATTGCAGCGTATATTCGATGAAGCGGGCCGCGTCGTCTGCATAGCGTTTTTCACCGGTCGCCTTGTAGAGCATGCTGGCGGCCCACGACATATTGGCGTGGTACTGGCTTTCGGACGTCATCCGCGTATGGCCGCCGGCCCGGTTCATTTCCGAAAGTTCCGCGAAGCCCATTTCGTTGAAGCGGGCCAGGGCGTAATCGTAGTCTTCGCGGGCCACTTTGAGCAGATTGCCCGCCATTTCCGGATCGTCCGGAAGGATCTGCGAAGTGTAGGCTTCGATGCCGGCGAAAAGGAAGTTTTCGAGCGCGCCGTTGTGGACGCGGATCTCGCGGCGGCCGGCGTCGTCTTCCGTATCCAGGATGCCGTCGGTCCAGAGGTTCGTGCCCCACGACATGGCGCGGTAGCCGTCGCCGAGGCGGGAGCGGAGCACATAGTCCATGCCCCAGAGCCCCTCTTCCATCAGCCGGTTGTAGAGATCCGTGTTGCCTTTTTCAAGGGCACGCTGCGCCGCCTGGAAGAAGGCGTAGGAGATTTCGGCGCTCTGGACGGTCTGCTGGGACATGTCGCCCGCATCGTGCCAGCCGCCGTTGAGCGGATAGACCTGCCCCTTGTAGGTGGCGTGCAGGTCGGCGTGGCATTCGCCGTGGTGGCCGGGTACGGGATAGCCGCAGCGCTCCACAAACATAAAGTTGACCAGCCGCCAGGCGCTGTCGTCCCAGACGTTGTCGTCGATGTAGAACGGCCAGGTGGTCACGTTGCCGACCTTGATGACATAGCGGCCGGGTTTCCGGAGTTTGGAGAAATCGATGATCCGGTATTCCCCGAGCGCCGTCTTGACGGTCTTGACCTTGCCGCGCAGGGCGGTCCGGCCGGTCTTGTCGTTGATGATTTTGAACTTCCGGGCGTCCGGGACCGTGACGACGGCCGTTTTCTCCATCTGGGTGGTATAGCCGGTGGTGGAGAAGATGATGCGGTTGTCGGCGGGTTTCCAGCCCTTGACCGGTTCGGGATCCGCGATGGTCTCGAGCAGGACGTTGTCCACGTCGAAACGCAGGGTGTCGCCCATGGTCAGTTCCCGGCCGAAGATCTCGATGGCGAACTTGAGATACGACACTTTGTCGCGCTCCAGACCCGTGAACTCGAGGTAGCAGTCGTTCCACTGATTGTTCTTGAGGTTGATCTCGTGGTAGCCTTCGCGGCCGAACCGGTCGGGCACCTTGACTTCGCCGTCGTTTTCGAGATAGAGGTTCAGATAGACCGTCCGGGCGCCTTCGCATTCGGGGTAGATGCTGAAGCGCAGCCGGTTGTAGGGCCGCCAGTCGGCGCCCTTCAGGTCGAAGGCCGCCAGGCAGGTGCCGCGGCCCAGGCCCCAGCCGAGCATTTTCTCAGGCATCGACGGGGCTTCGAGCCGCAGGCTGTGCGTGCCTTCCACGGCACGGTCCGTGGTGAGCGAAATCGTGCCGATGCCGTCATGGGTCCAGCCGTCCAGGCTTTCCATGCCGCACAGGAGTTCCGAATGGAGCACTTCTTTCTGCAGACCGGCCGTTTCGACGGCTTTGTCTTCGTGGAGCCGCAGGGGCTTGTGGACGTAACCCGATTCGATGATGTCCTTGCGGAAATCTTCATCGACCTGGGCGATGGCGGCCGTTCCGCATAGGATACAGGCGGCCAGGAGGAGGACTTTTCGGTACATGACGGTTAACGCATAAAAGGGGAGGCTGGACGAGCCAGCCTCCCAAAGTTAATAAAAATCCCGGAGTATTAGAAGTTGCCCTTGTTCACATCCCACCACAGGCGGGTGGAAGCCTTGTCAGGACCACCGAGGAAGCCGAGGGCCTGCTGGTAACCGGTCGGGTCGCTGCTGATGGCGCTCTGCGGGTAGGTGCACCGGCGGACGATCTCGTTGTTCTTCAGGTCGCTGCTCGCATTGATGATGACAGGGTACTGGCGCGGATAGCCCGTACGGCGAAGATCGGTCCAGGCCTCGTAGCCGTCCGGATAGATGGCGAGGTACTTCTGGTCGATGATGCGCTCGAGTTTGACTTCGTTCGAAGCGCTTTCGTCCCACTTCGGCGAGAGGAAGTTGGCCGCCGAGATGTTCCAGCTCGGTTCGAGCGGGTTGACATAGTCGGCCGGAACGGCGTTGCTGGCCAGGTAGTCATCGACACCGCCGACACCGTATTGGTTGAACGACTCTTTCACGCCGGCCTCATAGTACGACTTGGCGGAACCGCTCACCCAACCGCGGAGGGCAGCCTCGGCGAGGAGGAACTGCGCTTCAGCCGGAACCATGATGATGGCGGCGTCGGTCTTCTGGGTGGACAGGAGGGAGTACGGAATCTCGGCGCCTTTGCCGGGTGCGTCATTACCCATACGGATACTGGCGAAGTTGCGGCCGGCGGCCTTGAAAGCGGCGTTGGACGTCTCGATGAAGTACTTGCCTTCACGCGGATCGGAATAGCCGGTCAGGAACGATTCGATGACGGCACCCATATAGCAGTCGTTCCAGGCGGTCGACAGGGTGTAGAGCGGGTGCTGCCAGCTGGCCGCGTGCATCGTGACCACATCGCTCTTGCCGCTCAGGAAGCCATAGGAATTGCCGATGGCTTTCTGGGCTTCGGACTTGGCCTTGGCGGGATCGACTTTCACGATGTGCATGGCCAGACGCAGACGGAGCGTGTTGGCGAAACGGATCCACTTCGCGAAGTCGCCGTTGCACCAGTCGTCGAAACGTTTGAAGTTGTTGGACGTCGTCGAGCCGGTGGTGTTGATGAAGTTCTCCAGGGCGCCCACGGCGATGTCGAGGTCGTTGAAGAAAGCGTTGTAGGAATCCTGCATGCTCTCGAAGTTGCCGCCGGTGGCGCTCTGTCCGTACTTGCTGTAGATGCAAGGTCCGTAGCAGTCGCACAGACGGCTCATGGCCATGACCTGCATGATGAGGGCGGGCGCATAGAAATGGCGGTACTGGTCGTTGTCGGCCAGCGGCTTGATGGAGTTGAAGATCGGCGACATCACCCGTTTGTAGGTGACATCCCACTCGAAACCGACCCAGCCGTCAACCATGAACAGGTTGCCCGTATTGGCGTTGGACAGGAAGGCGGACACGTTGGAGAAGTATCCGGCCCACAGGTCCGCGGTCAGGTTCTGCACCAGCTGGAATTCCCAGTTGCTGTTGTTGTAGTTGTAGTACACGGACTGCATGATCTGCGGATAGTAGGCGCCGATGTTGTTGTAGTCGGCCGCCAGCATCTCGTCGGTCACGCCGAAGGGGTTCGTATTGTAGTCTTCCCATTTCTCACAGGAAGCGAACACGACGGTGATAGCCAGTGCTACGAAGAAAGTTTTGAATATCGATTTCATAGTAGTAGCCCTCTAATTAAAATGTAACCTTGATATTGAAACCGAGCGACCGGGTGGTCGGCATGCCGTAGAAGCTGAAGCCTTCGAAGTGGCCGTCCGTATCGAGGAGCGAATCGGGGTCATACGGGATCTTCTTGTAGAAGAACAGGAGGTTTCGTCCGACGAGGGAGATGCTCAGATCCTGGCAGAAGTTGCCGAGGATCTTCTTCGGCAGCGAGTAGCCGATGGAAGCTTCGCGGAGACGGACGTTGGTGGCGTCGTACACATAGAATTCGTTGATGCCTTCGAATCCGCCGACGCGGCTGAAGAAGGCATTCACGTCGTTGAACTTGTGTCCTTCATACTCCACATAGCCCTGTTCGCGGCATTTCGCGGTGTAGGCGGAAGTGCCCCAACCGTCGAGGTCGGCCTGGGTGGCGTCGAGGGCGACACCGCCGAAGTGGCCGTCGATCAGGAAGTTGACATTGAAGCCGCCGATCTGGAAGTTGTTGTTCCAGCCAGCGGTCAGCCGGGGTTCCGTGTTGCCGATGTAAGTGAATTCACCGCTTTCCTTGTAAGGCAGGCCACTGTCGTCGAGCAGCAGGTTGCCGCTGGCGTCGCGGGCGAAGCGGCGGACGTAGAGGTCGCCGTAGGAACCGCCTTCGGTCAGTTTGAGGGCGTAGCCGTGGTTGGTGGCGTCGCAGATCACGAAGGTCTGGATCTCATCGTTCAGCGCCAGGACCTTGTTGCGGTTCAGGCCGAGATTGATGCTGCTCTTCCAGACGAAGTTGCGGGTCTCCACCGGGACGAAGCCGATCGTGGCCTCGATACCCTGGTTCTGGATGTTACCCGAGTTCACATAATAGGTGGAGTAACCGGAACCGGCCGGCGCGTTCAGCGAGAAGAGCTGGTTGCGGGTGTTGGTCTTGTAGTACTCGACATCGAACGACAGGCGGTTGTTGAAGAGCCGGAGGTCGAAGCCGGTCTCGAAGGAAGCCGACAGCTCGGGTTTCAGCGTGCCGAACGGCGCCGTGGTGTTGGAGGAGACGGAACCGGAGTAGGCGACGGAGCCGAGCGGGTTGGTGACGCGGCTGGGCAGGTCGTTACCCACGACGGCGTAGGAAGCGCGGACCTTGAACAGATCCACCCAGGAAGGCATGTTGAGGGCCTCGTTCAGGAGGACGGAAAGACCGGCGGAAGGATAGAAGAAACCGGTCTTGAAGCTCTCGGAGAAGGCCAGGGTCGAAGACCAGTCGTTACGGCCGGTCACGTCGAGGAAGAGCCAGTCGCGGAAGGAGAGGGTCGCCGTGGCGAAGACGCCGATCAGCTCGCCCCGGTACCAGCTTTCATCGGTGCCGCGGACCGTCATGTTGTTGACGGTAAAGATGTTGGCAAGCTTGAGCTCGCCGCCGCCATAACGGGAGTTGATGGTGGTGTTGGTGCTTTCGTCGTAGTTGATGCTCGTACCGATCGTGGCGTTGAAGCCGAAGTCGCCCCAGTTGTCCTTATAACCGGCCAGGAAGTCGGCGTAGGCGGTCATGCTGGTGCGTTTGCCCGTGATGTACTGGCCGTTCTCGGAGAGGACGACACTGGGCGTCGTGGTCGCATAGGCCTTGTAGGATTCGCGTCTGGCCGAGTAGTCGGCGCTGGCACGGGCCTGGAGATAGACCTTCGGGGTGATGTCCCAGCGGAGCGAGAGCGAACCCATCGCGCGGTCGCGCCACTGCTCGCTGATGATGCGGTTGGTGATCCAGTACGGGTTCTCGTCGTCGTTGGCGGTGAGCGGTTTGTACCAGTTCTGCACCATCAGGTTACGGTCCATGTCGTAGACCTCGAATTTCTCCTTGTATTCGTTGAGGTTGAGGTCGACCGGGAAGTGGTACACACTCATCACCGGGTTGTGATACAGACCGCCGGTGGTCGGACGGTTCTTGGTGTACTGGCGGATGAACTGCACCGAGGCGTCGAGCGTCAGGTTTTCCGCGAGTTTGGTGGTGTTGCGGAACGTGATGTTGTGGCGGCTCAGTTTGCTGTTCTTGCCCAGGATACTGTTGGCCGTCGTGTTACCGTAGGAGAGGTACGTCTGGTTCCGGTCGTTGCCGCTCTGGACCGAGAGGCTGTTGGTGAGCGTGTGGGCCGTCTCAAAGAAATTGTCGGCCGCACGCACGCCGTTGGAAACCTTCGAGCCCCAGCTCTTCCAGGAAGCGTCGTGTCCGTAGGTGTTCTGGAGTTCGTGCCGGTAGACGGGGTTCTCGAAATTGGTCGTGCTGTTGAAGGTCACGCGGGTCTGGCCGGCGACGCCCTTCTTGGTGGTGATCAGGATGACGCCGTTGGCGGCCTGGGTACCGTACAGGGCGGAAGCGGAAGCACCCTTCAGGATGGTGATGCTCTCGATATCATCGGGGTTGAGGTTGCCGATGCCGTCACCGTTGTCGAAGGAAGCCATACCGCTGGAGCCGTAGGTGTCACCGCTGACGTCGGCGGAGCTGCTCATCGGCACGCCGTTGATGATGTAGAGCGGTTCGTTGCCGCTGTTGACCGAACGGAAACCGCGGATGGAGATTTTCGCCGAGCCGCCCATACCGGCCGCCGACTGGGTGACCGTCACACCGGAGGCCTTACCAGCCAGGGAGGTGATCATGTTGGCTGCGCGGTTGCCGGCAATTTCCTCGGAGGAAACCACCTGTTCGGCATACGTCAGCGACTTCGCCGCACGGGTAATGCCGAGGGCGGAGACGACGGCCTCTTCCAGGACGTTGTCGCTGTTCATGACGACGTCCACGACGTTCCTTCCGGCGACTTCGACGATGACTTCGTCATAGCCGACCGAAGAGAAGCGAAGGGATGCGTTGGCAGGGACGTTGATGGCGTACCGGCCGTCGGCGTCGGCGGACACCGCATTGCCGGTCCCTTGCTGGATGACCGTCACGAAGGAAACGGGTTCACCCGACTGCGCATCTTTCACCTGTCCGGTCACACGGATGTTCTGCGCAAAGGCGGCAGACGCCGTGATCAGGCAGGTCAGGATGAGAATGAATTTTTTAAAGTTCATAACAGGTTTGTTTGTAGGTTGTATAAAAATTGGTTATGAATTCGGTTTGTGGGTATAGTCGATGGCCAGCAGTTTCCCGAAGTGGGCGCGCAGGTCTTTCCATTTATAATAAGGGCCCTTCCAGGGTTTGAGGGACGGAAGGACGATTTCCTTCTCGTCCCGTAAGATCTTGACGATCACGTCGTCCGCGGCGTTCTTGTAGAAAATCAGCTGCAGGTTGGAGCCCATGGTCATCTCCCGGAAGCAGTACCAGCCCAGATCGGGCCCTTCCGCCATATGGCCGGACGTCTCGTTGCCGGCCACACGCAGGAAGGCCCACAGGGACATCAGTCCGGAGTCGTGGCCGAAACGCAGGTTGGCGGCCACGTCGTTGCCCGCCATCGCCGCATCGGCTTTTTCCACGATGTCGACCAGGACGGCCTGTCCGGTCTCGTCGTAGCGGTTCAGGTTTTCAACGGTATTTGCAAAGTAGTTGTAGTTGGCGATGTCGTCGACATACCACAGGGTGTACAGTTCTTCTTCGGTGAAGTGCCGGTAGATGTCAGGCACGTCGTAGTCCAGCTTCAGGCACTGGCAGATCTGGCCCGCATAGAAGATGTCATAGATGAACTGCCGCACCTTGTAGCGGCCCAGGTGCTGCGCCGCGAACCAGGGGTCGGTGAACCAGGCGTTCATGATCCGTTCCGGATTGAGCCGCGCCACGAGGACCGAGTCCATAATGGTGAAGTGCGACGGGTTGAGCGGAATGGAGGATCCGGGTGCCAGGAAGGGCAGGAACCGGGCGCCGGCATACACCGTATAATCGAGTTCCGGCGCATGGCCGGAAAGCACCAGCGTGAAATTGGCCAGGCTCTGGATGCAGCGCTGGCTCGGGCTGGATACGGCGATCACGCGGTGCCGCTCCTTCTGTCCGAACAGGGTGGGAACCCGTTGGTACAGGCGGTCGGCGATGCCCTGATGCTCCAGTCCGCCCCGCGTCGTCAGGCAGCCGTCCTGTCCTTCGTGAAAACGGGCGAGGTCGTCGAGTTCATTGCGGAGCGCTTTCCCTTCGTCAGTCAGGCATCCCAGCAGGCCGAGCGTGTCGAGGATGCTGGAAACCCGGGTGACGGAGCGCATCGAGGTATGATAGCGACTGCCGTGCCGGCCGTAATGGCTCAGATAGAAGGGCGCGTAGCCTTCGGGCGCCGGCGTGTCGACGATGGCCTGGGGCGGCTCATAGCTGTGATGGATGTTGGCCAGCCGCTCCGGATTCTCCCGCAGTAAGGCACGGGCGTCGTCCTGGGCAAAGCCCGGGACGACGGACAGCAGGCAGGCAAGGAGGAAAAGGGTGCGTTTCATCGGGCGTTTCATGGATTCCAGTGGGTAAGGCCGACGGTTCCCGTCGCGCCGCCTTCGGTCCGGCAGGTCACTTCCTTGGTCTCGTGCGGCAGCAGGGAGAAGAAGTTGTCGCTCCAGTAGGCCGGGACAATCAGGTTTCCTGCGGCGTCCTTGAGCGTGAGAATGTTCTGGTAGGCGACCACATCGCTGTCGTTGGTAACGGTCACCCGGTAGCCGTCCTTGTCCGCGACGGCGTCGAAGCGGACCTTGGCGGCGGGCAGGTTCGTGACGAAACGCAGGTCGGCATACTTGACGAAGGGCGTGAGGTACCAGTTGGCCTTCGCCCAGTCGTAGGTGTTCCATCGGGCGGGCAGGCAGTAGAAATTGTCGGTCATCGGATTGCCGTCCGCATCGCCGAGCTTGAGGGCGAGGAAGGCGTCCCGATTCTTGAACTTGGCCAGATTGAAGACCTTCAGCGGTTCCCGGTCGAAGACGGTCACCGTCTTGCTGTCGGCGGCCACGGTTTTGGAATTCGCGTCGAGCAGGTGGAAGGAAGCGTTGACGGCCACGGGCTTGCCCGTTTCGTTGACGGCATAGACGCAGGCATCTTTAATATTATAGATGAGCTGCACGGGTTCGCAGGCTTTCTTCGTTCCGTAATAACCGGCCGTCGGCACCAGGTCGTGGCCATAGAGCTGCCAATAGATCGACGGCCAGGCGGAGTTGAGCATCCACTGGACGATGCCGGTGGTCCGGGGAAGATTGGCCCGGAAGGCTTCGAACATGGCCCGCGTTCCGTCGTAGTCGACGGCGTGCCCTTTCCGGACAAAGTCTTCCAGGTCGGCGGCTTCGCCATAGAGGCCCGCGATGGTCGCTTCGAGGTATTTCGTGTTGTTCATCGCGGAGCCGGACGCGGTGGCGTGGCGGCCGATGGCGGCCTCCGGCGGCCAGAGCTTGTCTTCGGAGACCATTTTGCGGAGCGACTCGATCTGGGGAAGATTGGCGCCGATGCCCGTTTCGGTATTGAAACCGAAGGCGCCGCCGCAACGGGTGTCGAGATACCAGTAGTCGGGTCCTACATATTCATACGGGCCTTCCATCTTCGTGCCCGAAGGGCCGGACAGTTCGCTTACCAGGCTCTTGGCCGATCCGATGTACGGCCGGTAGTCGAGCCGGGCGTAGGCTTCCAGATAGCGCGGCTCCAGGTCCGGATGGGGGAGCCGGTCGCTGCCGGTCATCCAGCCGATGACCGACACGTTGTTGCGCAGCCATTTGACCTGGTTCTCGAAATAGGAGAAGGCCAGGTCCATGGTCTCCGGCGTGGCGATGCAGCCGAAGCCGTCGGTCTCGGGCAGGCCGCAATAGTCTTCCCATTCCCATTGGCAGCTCCAGCCCACCAGGGCCAGGATGCCGTATTTGTCGCACATATCGTACACGTAGCGGTCTTTGCCCCAGATGTTCTCGAAGCGGATGGTGTTGAGGTTCATATCTTTCACCAGGCAGACCTGCCGCTCGATGTTTTCGTGGGTGTCGCGCATGAAGATGTCGTCGGTCCAGCCGGCGCCCTTGATCAGGACCTTGTGGCCGTTGAGGACAAACTGCCGGTGGCCGTATGCGTCGAGGTAGGCGTCGATGTTCCGGATGCCGAAGGTGATGGCGTCCGTATCGGAATTGTCACCGTCCTGGCACTCGACATAGAGATTCATATGATACAGTTCGGGAGAACCGAGTCCGGAACACCACCACAGGCGCGGATTTTCGATGTGGAGCACCGGCGCGTCGGCGGGCGTGACGACGATTTCCCGGGTTTCCTTCGCCGCCAGCCGGACGGGCACCGCGAAGGTTCCGTTTTCGAAGCTGCCCTTGAACAGCGCTTCCATTTCCCTGTCCGTCAGGTTGGTGAGCACGGCGCTGACGGTCAGGTCGGCGGCGGAGAGGTCATCCTTCACTTGCGGACGGACGAACCCGTCGCTCATCCGGACGTCGCCGGTGACGGAGAGGGTCACGTCGCGCCAGAGGCCCATGCTTTCGTCGACCGGACGGGGGTTCCAGTCTACGTAGCCCACGTTGAGATCGCCCTTATGGGCCCGTTCCAGCGTGACTTCCAGTTTGTTGGACCGCTTGATGCAGTCGGTCACGTCGAGCGTGTAGCGGTTGAAGACGCCGAAGGTAGTGTCTTTTGCCCGGAGTTTCGTGCCGTTGAGGCAGATGTCGGCGGAATAGCCGATGCCGTCGAACTGGAGGAAGACGTGCTTCCCGGCCATGCCTTTTCCGGAGAACTGTTTCGTATAGGTCCAGGGCTTGTCGAACGGGGTTTTGTCGATCTTCCGGTAGTTGTCGTCCAGGAAGTCTTCGTCGGTGATGACACCGTTGGCGTAGAGGACGCCGGCCACGGTCGAAGGGACCGTGGCGTCGTACGTTTGTCCTCCCTCCGCGCATTGCAGTGTCCAGCCGTCGGCAAGGGCGGTCTTGTCGCCAGGCTGGACACTGGGGGAGCCGCAGTTCGCCGTCGCCAGTGCAGCGGCGGCCCAAAACAACATTAACCTAAAAACTTTCATTGTAAATATGCTGCTCCAATAAGCGCGATTTCATCATTGTCGAGTTGTCGGATCTTGAGTCTTTTCAAAGTTTCGGGATAGATGAAAACCTGTTCGAGGCAGGCTTCCATACTGTCCTTGAAATAGGGGAACGCCCGGGAAATCCCGCCGCCCAGCACGAGCATTTCGGGATCGTAGGCGTAGAGGATGGTGGCAACCAGGTTGCCGATGTGGCCGCCGACTTCCCGGAATAACGCCAGGGCCTGCGGATCGCCCTGCGCCGCGGCTTCGGCTGCCGTTTTGCAGTTGGTGCCTTTCCGGGCGAAGAAAGGGGTGCTGCAGTACGTTTCCAGATCGGCGTCCAGATACCGGATGCAGCCGATTTCGCCGGCGCCGGTATTGTGGCCGTTGTAGAGTTCTCCGTCGATGACGATGCCCAGGCCGACGCCCGTTCCCAGGGTCACGCCCACGAACGACTGCGGCTTTTCTGCCGCGAAATGCCGGTAGGCGCCGAGCGCGAAGCAGTTGGCGTCGTTGTTCAGCCGGACGGGAACGTGGAAATGCGCTTCCAGGATCTGTTTGAGCGGTACGTTCTGCCAGGACGGGATGTTGACGGCGTTGTAGACGACACCCGTTTCGCGGTCGAGGGCGGAAGGTACGCCGATGCCGATGGATGTGACCTCCGGCGTGAGGAATTCCCCGATCCGGTCCTGCAGCGACTGAAGGGTGCTTTCCAGGGAGGCGTCCCTGGCAAAAGAGCGGACGGAGGAGGTGCGGACGAGCTGGCCGTCTTCACCAAACAGGCCAAAAACGATGTTCGTCCCTCCGATGTCGATGCCTAATCTCATAGTATTCAGTCAAAAGATTGCAGTATCAGCAATACAAAAATACTGAATACACAGGGAGCGGAACGTGTAATTTGCGTATTTAAATGCTCAATTTGCGTTTTTTTGACTGCGCCATTCCGAGGGGGTGCAGCCTTTTAACTCCTTGAACCTTCGGCAGATACTTTTGGCGTCATCTTCGCCCATATTGTAGGCGATTTCCTGGATGGCGTCGTTGGTTTCGAGGAGCAGTTCCGAGAAGCGGCCGATCCGCTGCTTGGAGATGTACTGGTAGATGGATTCCCCGATCACTTTCTTGAAGCGGACTTCCAGCAATCTCCGCGAGAGCGGCACCTGCTCGAGCACGTCGCTGACCGTGATTTTCTTGTTGAGGTTCTGCCGGATGAACTGCAGCGCGGTCAGTACGTCCTTGTCGGTCGTGGCGTAGGCGGAGGTGGATACCCGGTGGACGATCCTTTTGGGCTGGAGCGTGATGTCGCTCCCCCGGAAGGAAGGGTCCTGGATCATCCGGACCGCCATCTGGGCGGACTCATAGCCGCCTTGTTCGATGTCGACCATAATGCTGGAAAGGGTCGGGTTGGAGAGCGTGCAGATGACTTCGTCGTTGTCCACGCCGATGATCGACAGTTCGGACGGAATCTTCACCCCGGCGGAGTTGCAGGCTTCGATCAGCGCATTGCCCTGGTTGTCGTCGCACGCCATCACGGCGACGGGCTTGGGGAGCGAAAGCAGCCATTTCTTGAGATCCTCCGCCTCATAGTACCAGAGGTTGTCGATGACCTGCTTGTCGTACACATAGAAATGGTCGCCGAACCCCGCTTCCTCGATCCGCTGGCGGAAGCCGGCGCAGCGCTCGTCGGACCAGCAGACGTCCTGGTAGCCGAAAAAGGCGAAATTGCGGAAACCTTTGTGCAGATAGAGGTCGGCCGCCATCCGGCCGGTCTTGATGTAGTCGCCCGTGATGTTCGGAATGTTGTCGAACTTGGCTTTGTAGTCCTGGGCGAACGCCACGATTCCGTTGCGCCGGAACAACTCCACGGGGTCGGATTTTTCAAACTGTCCGATCACCACGTCGGCGCCCCATTTCTTCGCCCACTTGATGACGCCGGTCAGGCCCAGGCTCCGTTTGTAGGCCGGCGGCATCCGGCATACCACCCACTGCCCGGTCTCATTGGAGTAGCGGATGATGCCGCGCAGCAGGGCGTAGGCGAACGACTCGGTAAAATCGGTTATAAAGAGGAGTCTGACCATCGGAAACCTACTTTAGTCCGGTTATCGCTGTTATACAGGCGTACGGCGTCAATGCCGTTGAAGTCCACCGGGCCCGCCACGAATTCCGGCACGTTGTACGACCGGACGCTGCTGTCGTAGAAGTCGCGCGGGCTCTTCTGGGGCAACATGAAAGGCTTCCCGCATACGCCGTCCGCATCGATGTGGCAGAGGTACGCCCGGGTGTAGAGCCCGTCGTCGCGCCGGCTGCCGAAGACGAACCAGCGGGAGTTGGAACTCCAGCTGTGGGCGCTCTCGGCATCGTCGCTGTTCACGCCGTCGAGCGGCCGGGTCTCTCCGGTCTGGAGGTCGAGGAGCCACAGGTCCGATTCGTGGTGCCAGGCGCCGAAGCAGCCATAATCCGCCAGCTGATACATAATCCACCGGCCGTCATAGGAAGGTTTCGGGAAGGAAACGCTCTTGCCCATTGCTTCGGCGAAGACCAGCGTGTCCACCTTGTGACCGATGTCGCCGGTTTCGGGGTTGAAGTCCACGCGGCAGAGATTGTAGCGGATTTCCGTCACGCTGCGCGGGATTTCCTGCTCCGTGCAGGAAGCGAAATAGATGGCGCGGCCGTCGGCCGAGAAGGCCGGCATATTCTCGTTCACGCCGTCCACCTTCACCTCCGGCGAGGTGATCAGCACGTTTTTCTCGGTGTCGTACACCTGCAGGTCCGACTTGAGGTCGTACACCTCGAGCACCTTGTCGTGACGCTGGTAGAAACCCTGCCGGTTGACGTTGGTGGAGTAGGCGATGAACCGCCCGTCGGGATGCCAGCTGGGATAGACGCAGGCGGCCAGCGTGGAGTCGGTCTTCATATCGTAGGCGACGGTCTTGCCGTCTTTCATTATGAAAGTCGCGCCTCGTTCGCCCCGCACGTGGAGGCTGAAGAACTCGGGCCGGGTGCGGTTGAAGGCGTGGCAGTTCACGCAGCCGTCGAAGTTCTTGCCGCCGATCAGGCAGACCTCGTCGAACGATGACAGGTCTCTTTCGTAGATGCCGATGTGGGAGAAGGACTGGTAGCCCGGGGCGATGAGCCGGTAGGCGATGCCGTAGTCGATGGCGTCTTCGCTGACATAAATCTCGAACGGTTCGAACCGCTTCCATTTTCCGTCGAACTTTCCGCACGCCGTGACCCGGACCGTGCCGCCTTTTGAAGCTGCCAGCAACCTGTGCCAGGCCTTGACGGGGAAATTGGCGCTCTTTCCGGAGGCCTTGACGGTCTGGCCGCCCGCCCCTTCCGCGACGGCGATCACCTTCTCTGCGCCGTCGATGTCAAAGTCGAGGGGCGCGATGGTGGCGGGCACGGTTACGCCGATGTAATCGGGGTAGATGTCCGGCTGCCGGCCCGCCTGCTCGAAGCGGTCGGGATTGCCGGTGCACGCCAGCACGGCGAGCAGCAGCGGCAAGGAGAAGAAGAGACACTTTTTCATACGCCCAGTCGATAGAAATAGTAGTACCAGTAGGTGTTGCCGAACTGTTTGGCAAGGATTTCGGCCGGCGTCCCGCCGCCGTGCTCCCGCATGAAGCGGGTGAACGCATCGACCACGGCCGGGTCAATGAAGGCGGGCACGTTGTCCAGGCTTTGCGCCGTGTCGGCGAAATCCAGCAGGAAAGCTTCCTGGTAGCAGCGCGGCACGCCGCCCGGGAATCCCTCGAAGGGGCAGAAGCGCACAAAGCCTTTCAGGTTCTTGTCGAGGAGGTTCCAGGCCAGCAGGTACTCCAGCGCCATATGGTTGGCCGGATTCTCCTGCACCAGATAACCCAGCATGGTCTCCATGGCCTGCCGGTTGAAGAGGAAGTCGTGGTCGTGGAGCCGGACGCTGCGGAGGTATCCGTAGCCCGGATCCGCATCGATGGCCGCATCGTTGTCGCACAGCGCCATTTTGGCCCGCGCCCAGCCCCGGTAGAAGAGCGTCTTTTCCAGGGCTTTCAGATACTTCTCGGCTACCTTGTGGTTCCCGTTGACCAGGTTGGTCTCCGCCAGCCGTTTGTAGGCCCGGACACTCTTCTGGAAGTCCGGGATCAGTTCCTGCGCCTCGAAGGTATAGCGCTGGCAGGAATTGATCATGCCGAGCTGGAAATAGGCTTCGGAAGGGATCAGCGGGTGGATGTAGTCGTTGGTGTATTTCGGGAGCAGGCCGTCCGGGCCGTTCTGGTAGAAGTCGAACAGCCGGTGGGCGTTGCCGGTCTTGACGAGCGCCAGGTTCACGCTGGCCATCTCGAACGGCTTTTGGGGGTTGTCTTTCCGGGCTTCCGCGAGGATGGCGTTCCACTGGAACCTGCGCGTCAGGAAGTCGTATTTGAGATAGGTCTCCATTTCGCCGTCATAGGCCAGAAAGACGCCCAGGGCACCGAGGGCCGCCGCGGCGATCCACGGCCACGCCGGCATATGATGGTGGAACCGGTAGTAGTTGATGCCGTACAGGAGCCGGTAGTAAGGATAGCCCATCGTCTTGTGGAAGCAGACGATGCACAGGGCGAAGACGGCTGCCATCAGCAGGCCCGGCAGCCACTTCCGCTCGTGGACCAGACAGGCGATGACGAACAGCACGGAAAGCGGCCCCAGCAGGAAATAGAGCAAGGCGGTCGCGACGACAGCGATCCCGTTCCGAAGCAGGGCGGGGCGGATGCGGAGGACCGCCAGGGCGCAGAGCAGCGACAGCAGGACCGCCACCAGCGTGCAGGGCATGGCGTCGGCGTCGCAGCAGTAGATCAGCAGCAGGATGGACGGGACGTAGGTCAGCGCATATCCGAGCGGTGACGGACTTTTCGCCAGGGCCGCCGTCACGGCCTGGATTGCCGCGAGCAGCAGCGCAAGGATGAGGCTGCCGGCTGCCGAATAGTAGAAGAACTGCGTCAGGAACCGGCCGCACCAGTCGGCCAGTCCGCCGGGGACCGCCAGGGTTTCGGCCCAATACCGCCACGAGAACTGGAAGAGCTGGAACTGCTCCTGGCCGTATACGTGGTAGGGGTAGGCCAGCCAGAAGAAGAGGAAGACGGCCAGGGCGAACAAGCCCGGGAACAACGTCTGTTTAAGGGATATCCGTTCCATAGTTGAACTGTTCTTTCTTGCCCCGCCTGAGCAGCCGCCAGGCCTTGTGGCTGTTCAGGGACACGGGTTCCGTCACGAATTCGGGGATGTTGAAACTCCGCAGCATGGTGTCGTAGTATTCGCGAGGCTTGTTCTGCGGCAGCAGGAAGGGCTTGCCGGGCACGCCGTCCGCGTCGATGTGGCAGATGTAGGCGCGGGTGTGCACGCCGTCGTCGCGGCGGCTGCCGAACACGAACCAGCGGCTGTTGCTGCTCCAGTTGTGGTAGCTGTCCGCGGCGTCGGGGCTGTTCGCGCTCGCCAGGTTCCACGAAGCGCCGGTCGCCAGGTCGAGCAGGCACAGATCCGCGTCGCGGTGCCAGATCGTGAAATTGCCGAACGACGAGACGGTGTACATCAGGTATTTCCCGTCAAACGACGGCCGCGGGAAGGAGACGCTGAAACCGGCCGGGGCGGCCAGGACCAGCGTGTCGACGCGGTCGCCGAAGCGGCCGCTTTCCGGATCGAAGGCGATGCGGCAGAGATTGTAGCGGATTTCACTCAGCTGCTGGGGAATGGCCTTGGGTGAGGCGCTGCAGAAATAGAGCGACTTGCCGTCCGGGGAGAAAGCCGGGAAGGTTTCCCAGGCGCTTTCGCTTTTCAGCAGAGGGCACGAAAGGAGCCGGTTGTTCCGGATGTCGTAGACCACGATGTCGGACGCGTAGTCGAAAACCTCCAGGACATTCTCCGCCCGCTGGTAGAACCCCTGCCGGGTGGTGTTGTTGGAGTAGGCGATGTAGTTGCCGGAAGGGTGCCAGTACGGATAGACGCAACTCGAGATCGTGGAGTCGGTCTTGGTGTCGAACGCCTTGAGTTCCGCCTGTTGCCGGATCAGGGTGCCGCCATAAGCGCCTCGCACGTGCAGGCTCAGGTCCTTGGGATCGCACTGGTTGAAGGAATGGCAGTTGAGGCAGCCGTTGACCTCTTCGGTGCTGATGAGTTCCTTCTGCCGGTAGGACGACAGGTCCCTTTCGTAGATGCCGAGGTTGCCCATCCCTTCATAGGAAGGCAGGATGAGCCGGTAGGCCAGTCCGTAGTCGATGGCGTCTTCGCTGACATAGAAATGGAACGGCCTGTGCTGCATCCACTGCCCTTCGGTGAACCCGTACGCTTCGACCTCGATCGACTTGCCCACATTGGCCTGCAGCAGTTTCCGCCAGGCCCTCCGGGGGAAACGCGCCATGGTTCCGTGGACGTGCAGGACGGTGCCGTCCTCGCCCGTAAGCGTCACGTCGACGCGTTCGGTCTTGTCCATTGAGAAGTTGAGCGGCGCAATGGTGGCGGGAATCGTCACGTCCCGATAGTCCGGAAAGATACGGGGCTCACGCCCGGAAAACACGGGATCGTGCAGGCCGCGACCGCAGGAAAGGGCCGTGAGCAAAACCAGCATCAACAGGGGAACTCGTGCGCGCATAACCTACTTGAAGAAATAATAAAACCAGTACGTGTCCCCATAACGTTCCTGCATGGCCGCGAGGGGGACGTTGGCGTTGAAGTCCCGGGTAAAGGCTTCGAAGCGCGCGGCGAGGGCCGGCGTGATGAACTCCGGGAGATCGTCGGCGGGATAGCCCGACCGGTTCCAGTCGAGCACGAACCCTTCCTGCCAGGCTTTGGGGACGGTCGAGGTAAAGGCTTCGAAGGGGCAGGTGGCGACGAACTCGCCGGTATATTTCTGGAGAAGGTTCCAGGCGAGCAGGTAATTGAGGGCCGTCAGGTTGCCCGGATGCTCGACCAGCAGCTGCCGGAGCGAGAAGTCGGCGTGGTTGTAGTCGAAGATATAGTCTTCGCCTTTGTAGCGCTCGTAGCGTTTTTCGATGTATTCGTTGGGGACAAAGGGACCGGCGGGGTCCTTCAGCAGGGCGATCCGTTCGTTGGCCCATCGCCGGTAGAACAGGGTATGGCTGAGCGAGGTCAGGTATTTCCGGGCCATTTCGAAGTTTTCGTTGACCAGGCTGATTTCCGCCAGCAGCTTGAAGACCGGGGCGCTTTTCTGGTAGTCCGGGATGGCGTTGAGGGCCTCGAAGCAGTAGCGCCGGGCATTGTTCACCATCCCCAGCTGGTAGAAGATCTCTGCGGTGGAGAGGCCGTCGTGGTGGGGCGTGTTTTCATTGGGCAGGAGCGTTTCGGGGCCGTCCTGCCGGAATTCGAACATATGGCCGCCTAGATGCCCCGTCTTGCAGAGGGCGAGGTTGAGGCAGGCGGTTTCCCCATAGGTTTTCGGGGCGCGCCGGGTGGCTTCGGTGACGATGCGGTTCCAGGCCCGCTTGCCGGCGAGGCTGTTGTAGCGGAGGCTCTGCTCGTCGTTCCGGCTACTGCAGAGCAGGACGGCCGGGACGGCGAAGATCACGACGGCGGCGTAAGCGGCCCGCCAAGTCCGGTCGTTTCCGGCCAGAACCGGGCTTTCGGCCAGGGCGACGACGGCGGCGGCCACAACCGCAGCCACCCACGGCCACACGGGCATCTGCACGTGGACCTTATAGTAACTCAGCCCGTAGAAAAGCCTTCCCAGCGGGTAGGGGAAGATCAGACTGGCGACCAGCGGGCAGGCAATCGCCATCAGCAGGGCCACGACGCCGAAACGCCAGTTATGCTCCTGGATGGCGACAATGGCGGCGAACAGGGCCGCGAGGCTGCCCAGCAGCAGGTATAAGACCGGAATCAAAATGAGGGTCCAGATGCGACGGGCTTTGGTCGAACGGATTCCCTTGACGGCGAGGACTGCGACAAGCGTGAGGCAGAATGCGGTCAGGAGGCTGACCGTGGGGAAGCGCAGGCACATAACCATCATCAAAAGGATGGAAGGGAGGAAGGTGGCCGCACCGATGATGGCATCCTTCCGCGTGCAGATCCGCCGCAGGAGGGCACGGATCAGGACCAGGAGGCCGGCGAGGATGAGGGCGCCGGACCAGGCGTGGTAGAAGAACTGGCTCAGGAACCGGCCGAGGTAATCGGAAAAGCCGCCCGGGACGGACACCGTTTCCGCAAAATAAGCCCACGTACCTTCAAACAGCTGCAGTTGTTCCAGGTTCACGGTATGGAAGGCATACCATACCGAAAAATAGACCGTGGAGGCAACCAGCAGCAGCAACGAAACGGACAGGTCGGTAATTCTTTGCGGGCGGGTCATGAGCGGATTTCCTGTGTTTACAAAGGTAGAAAAAAACACGTGTGCGTAACACACGATTTGAGTGTTCCAACACCCAATTTGCGCTATTGTTTATGGTTTTGTTGAAAAAAAGCCGAAAAAGCCCGTCGGGGCACGCCCGTTTTGGCGTAACTTCGTAACAGGTTTTGACCTTCGATCCGATGCTGCTCTACCCGAATGCAAAGATAAACCTGGGCCTCAATGTCGTACGGAAGCGTTCCGACGGGTATCACGACATTGAGACCCTTTTCTATCCCGTCCCCTCCCTGTGCGACATCCTGGAACTGACGCTTTCCGACGAGCTCCGGATGACCGTTTACGGGGCGGACATCGCGGGAGAGAATCTTTGCGAAAAGGCCTGGCGGCTGCTCCACGGGCGTTTCGGAATCCCGCCCGTGGCGATCCATCTCTACAAAAAGATTCCGATGGGTGCGGGTCTCGGCGGTGGCTCCGCCGACGCCGCTTTCACGCTCACGGGCCTCAACGCCCTGTTCGGCCTGAATCTTCCGCAGGACGAACTGGCCGGCCTGGCCGCCAGCCTGGGCAGCGATTGTGCGTTCTTCGTCTACAATCGGCCGATGCTGGCGCGGGGCCGCGGCGAAATCCTCACGCCCTTTGATTTCTCTCTGGATGGACACCGGCTGCAAATCTATCCGCAGGAGGTGTTCGTCTCCACCCGCGAGGCTTATGCAGGCATTACGCCGCATCCTCCGGCACACCGGATCGAGTCGGTCCTCAAAAGGCCTATTGATGAATGGAAAGACCTGTTGGTCAATGATTTCGAGGAGACGGTGTTCCGTTCACATCCGGAACTGGCCGTCGCCAAGGAAGCCCTATATGCCGGGGGAGCCCGCTATGTGGCCATGACCGGCAGCGGGTCAGCGCTGTTTGCAATAGACTAAAACCTTTTCCGGCGGGGCGTCCTTCAGGACGACCCGCTTTTCTTCATCGAGCAGATAGAGCGACGGGATGGCCCGCAACCAGTAGCGGGTGTCGCTCCGGATGACCTGGTCGGGATCGTAGCCGCAGATCCAGTCTTTCGGATAGTTGTCGAGATAGTCGTACCAGGCCTGCAGGTCTTCGTCGGGATAGATGTTGAGCACCAGCAGCCGCCCGTCGGCAATCCGGGCCCGGATGTACGGGTCGGCCGTCAGCAGGTCGGTGATCTCCTTGCAGTTGGGACAGCCGGGATTGCTGAAGAACAGCAGGGTTTGCGCCGGTTTTTGCCGGTCAATCGTTCCATATAAGGTATGGGGGCGGCCATCGCGGGTGACAAAGGTGAAGTCGGACGCCGGGGTGCCGAGGCGGTTGAGGCGAATGCGCGGAGCAACCCATTCCGCGTGGAGGCGCTCCTCTTCCGAGGCAAAGGGCGAAGCAAGCAGGCTTTCCAGCACAGGGATATAAAGTTCCTCGCTCCGGAAGGGGCTGTTGGGATCCATCAGGAAGAAATCCTCGAGGCGGAGCGTCTGCCGCCAACGGGCGCTGTCGCCGGCCACGCTGCGCATCAGGCTGTCCTGGCGTGCCAGCGCGGTTTCCAGGGGAAGGGACTCCAGCTCCTGGACATAGGGCTCAAAACGCATCCGCAGCGACGCTTCCGTCTGTGCGCCATACTCCGAGAGGGAGGGCCCTTTCGGGGCCGGTTTGCAGGCGGTCAGACAGAGGGCCGCCAAGGCGCAGAGCAGTAAGTGACATTTTGTCATAGTTCGGCTGTTGGCACTCAATTTGCCTAGTCCAACCGTGCAAAATTAAAAAATTAAACATTAAAAAATACACATTATGACCATCAAACCATTAGCAGACAGGGTGCTGATCGAGGCCAAGGAAGCCGAGACCAAGACCGCGAGCGGACTCTATATTCCGGATTCCGCCAAAGAGAAACCCCAGCAGGGGAAAGTCATCGCCGTCGGTGGCGGCAAGAAAGACGAGCCGATGGAGCTTTGCGTGGGTGACACCGTGCTCTACGGCAAGTACGCCGGCACCGAAATCACCGTTGACGGCAAAGACTATCTCATCATGCGCCAGAGCGACGTGGTTGCTGTTCTTAAATAAAGGAGGAATAAACTATGGCTAAAGACATCAAATTCAATATCGACGCCCGCAACCTCATGAAAGAGGGTGCCGACGCATTGGCCAACGCCGTGAAGGTGACCCTGGGCCCGAAAGGCCGCAACGTGGTCATCGACAAGAAATTCGGAGCCCCGCAGGTGACCAAGGACGGCGTGACCGTCGCCAAGGAAATCGAACTGGAAGACCGCTTCCAGAACATGGGCGCCCAGATGGTCAAGGAAGTGGCTTCCAAGACCAACGACCAGGCCGGTGACGGTACCACCACCGCGACCGTCCTCGCCCAGAGCATCATCAACGTCGGCCTGAAGAACGTGACCGCCGGCGCCAACCCGATGGACCTCAAGCGCGGTATCGACAAGGCCGTGGCCGCCGTGGTCGAAGACCTCAAGAAGCAGAGCCAGGCCGTGGGCGACGACTATTCGAAGATCGAGCAGGTCGGCACCATCTCCGCCAACAACGACGAGATGATCGGCAAACTCATCGCCGACGCGATGGCCAAGGTCAAGAAAGACGGCGTGATCACCGTGGAAGAGGCCAAGGGCACCGATACCGAAGTGAAGGTCGTGGAAGGCATGCAGTTCGACCGCGGCTACATCTCCGCTTACTTTATGACCAACCCCGACAAGATGGAGGCGGTCCTGGAAGATCCCCAGATCCTGATCACCGACAAGAAGATCTCCACGATGAAAGACCTGATGCCGATCCTCGAGCCCATCGCCCGCGAAGGCCGCTCGCTGCTGATCATCGCTGAAGATGTGGACGGCGAAGCGCTGACCACCCTCGTGGTCAACAAGCTCCGCGGTACGCTGAAGGTGGCCGCCGTCAAGGCCCCGGGCTTCGGCGACCGTCGCAAGGAAATGCTGCAGGACATCGCCACCCTGACCGGTGCCATCGTGGTTTCCGAAGAGCGTGGCTTCACCCTCGAGAACGCGACGCCCGATATGCTGGGCCGCGCCGAGAAGGTGGTCATCGACAAGGAGAACACCACCATCGTCAACGGTGCCGGTGACAAGGAAGCCATCGCCGACCGTGCCAGCCAGATCCGCAAGCAGATTGCCACCACCACGAGCGACTACGACCGCGAGAAACTCCAGGAGCGTCTGGGCAAACTCGCCGGCGGCGTGGCCGTCCTCTATGTGGGCGCCGCTTCCGAAGTGGAGATGAAGGAGAAGAAAGACCGCGTCGAGGATGCGCTCAACGCCACCCGCGCCGCCGTCGAAGAAGGTATCATCCCGGGCGGCGGTGTCGCCCTCGTGCGTGCCGAGGCCGCCCTGGCCGGTGTCAAGGGTGACAACGAAGACGAGACCACCGGTATCAACATCGTGGCCCGCGCCATCGAGGAGCCGATCCGCACCATCGCCGCCAACGCCGGCAAGGAAGGCAGCGTGATCGTCCAGAAGGTGAAGGAAGGCAAGGCCGACTTCGGCTACAACGCCCGCACCGACAAGTTCGAGAACCTGCTCGCCACGGGCGTCATCGACCCGACCAAGGTGGTCCGCGTCGC
>CACYZM010000027.1 GCA_902778855.1 uncultured Bacteroidia bacterium | reverse complement strand
TCGCGGCCGGAGATGTCCTGAAGGACGCAGGAGCCGGGGAAGAGCGCGGCCACGTCGGGGCCGAAGCGCTCGTTGATTTCCAAATAAATATGGCCGTCGGGGCGCAGGAGGGCTTCGGTCCAGCGGGCGATCGCCCGGTAGAACCGGAGCGGATCGTCGTCGGGGACGAAGAGCGCCTCGGCGGGCTCGAAGTCCAGGACGTTGGGACGCATTGCGGCGCGTTCGCTGTCGCAGATATACGGCGGATTGGCGACGATGACGTCGAACTTCGGCAGGCCGGCGGGCGGCTCGGCCAGCACGTCGGCCGTGAAGAAGATGGGACGGGCGCCGGCCAGCTTGACGCGCTGGCGGCAAGCGTAGCGCAAGGCGGCGTCCGACAGGTCGCAGCCGTAGACCATCGCCTCCGGGAACTCCGCCGCCAGCGACCAGGCGATGCAGCCCGAGCCGGTGCAGAGATCGAGGATGTTGAAAGGTCCGTCATCGGGAGTGGACTCGGCGGCAGGATCTTCCGTATAGAGGTCGTCGATGATGCGGGAGACCATTTCTTCGGTTTCAGGACGGGGGATCAGACAGCCCTGGCCGACTTTGAACCGATGGCCGCAGAAATCTGCGAAGCCCAGCACGTACTGCAGGGGGCGGCCGGTCGAGAGTTCATCGAGCGCAGCGAGCATTTCGGCGGCACGGTCCTTCCGGACCTGCCGGGACACGGGGCGATGGACCAGCGCCTGCGGATTGTCGGCGGAAGCAGCCGCCTTGCGGCGCTCCACGCGCCGTGCCGGGGCGGTCTCGGCCTGTTCGGGACGGTCGTCGGGAACGATCGGGAGATCGGGATCGGAGATATATTTATAGGAAGGTATCTCCAGATAGTAATCGAGCAGGCGGAAGGCGATGGCCTTGGCCTCCGCTTCCGGATACAGCGGCGCCAGCCGGATGATGCTGAAATCGATGAATTCGCGAAGGGTCATTTTGCAAGGGCTTCGTTGATCAGGTCGTCGAGAACCCCGCTGACGGACAGGCCGGCGGCGCGGATCTGGGCGGGGACGAGCGACATCTTCGTCATACCGGGGACCGGGTTGATTTCAAGGAAGTACACCTTGCCCGATTCCGTCATGATGTAGTCGCAGCGGATCAGTCCCCGGCAGCCGAAATGCTGGTAGATGCGGCGCGTCTGCTCGCGGACCGTGTGTTCCTGTTCGGGCGTGATCCGGGCCGGGCAGACTTCGTCGCTCTTGCCCAGATACTTCGCCTCATAGTCGAAATACTCGTTGTGGGGAATGATCTCCGTGACCGGCAGCGGGACCACCACGCCGCCGTGGTTGTACACGCCTTCGGTGAGTTCCCGGCCGGGGATGAAGCTTTCGATGAGCACGTCGTCGCTCTCGGAGAAGGCCGCGGCGACGGCCGGGGCGAGGTCTTCCATCCGCTTGACCTTCGTCACGCCGAAGGAGCTGCCGCCGTCGTTGGGTTTGACGAACACCGGCAGGCCCAGTTTCTCGACCACTTTTTCGGGGTTGAACGCTTCGCCCTTATGCAGGAAAAACTCGGGAGCCAGGGGAATGCCCAGTCCCTTCAGGGCCTTCTTGCAGGCGTGCTTGTCGAAAGTCAGGGAAGCCACCCGCGAGGAACAGGTCGTGAAGGGGACTTCGTGTTTTTCAAGTTCCGCCTGGAGGATGCCGTTTTCACCCGGCGTGCCGTGGATCATGATCATCGCCACGTCGTAGTGCTTGAGTTCGGACGGAATGAAAGGTTTGACCGGAACGGCCACGTCGGCGACCGCCGGGTCGCAGACCGACCATTGGCCGCCGCGCATCAGGAGTTCCGTCACTTCATATCGTTTCGGGTCAAGACAGGTCGCGACAAACTTGCCGCTGAGCACCGAGATGCCCCATTCGGAGGAATCGCCTCCGTAGATCAATGCAATTTTCGTTTTCGCCATGGAATCAATTGAAATAATCGTTACCGGCGGAGGAGGCGTCGGCCGTGTCGTCGTTCGAGCCATCGCAGAGCTGGTCGGCCGTCCAGCCGAGCGGGGCGACGAATACATCGTTCGAGCCGATGGGGATGGACGGGTCGTTGTAGACCTTCTGCATGAAGATGGCCCAGATGGGCAGCGCCATGCTGGCGCCGGCGCCGAGGGCGGTGCTCGTGAAGTGGACCTGGCGGTCTTCGCCGCCGACCCACACGCCCGCCGTCAGGCGCGGCGTATAGCCGATGAACCAGCCGTCGGAGTTATCGTTGGTGGTGCCGGTCTTGCCCGCGATGTCGCCCTGGATGTTGTAGCGCCAGCGGATGCGGCCGGCCGTGCCGTCGTTGACCACGCCCTGCATCATATTGATCATCTTGTAGGCCGTGATTTCGCTGATGGCCTCCTGCTTGCGGGTGGAGAACGTGGCCAGCACGTTGCCGTTGTTGTCTTCAATGCGGGTGACGAACATCGGGTAGCAGTACACGCCCCGTCCGGGGAACGTGTTGTAGGCCGCCACCATCTCCATCACCGAAAGGTCGCAGGAACCCACGCAGAGCGAGACCACCGGATCGAGGTGGCTGCTGATGCCCATCCGGCGGCAGATTTCCACCAGGGCGAAGGGGCCGAACTGCTTCATCAGGTAGGCCGAGATATTGTTGCGGCTGTTGGTAAGGCCCCACTTCAAGGTTACGATGCGGTCGTCCACTTCGGCCTTCGGAGCCCAGTCGGTTCCGTTGACTTCGATCGTATAGGTACTGTTGTGCACCTTGTCGCAAGGCGTGTAGCCTTCCTGCATGGCCAGCGTATAGAGGAACGGCTTGAAGGTGGAGCCCACCTGCCGTTTGCCCTGGCCCACGTTGTCATATTTGAAGAAGCGGTAGTCAGGCCCGCCGACATACGCTTTCACGTTGCCCGTGTTGGGTTCGATGGCCACGAAGGCGGCGCGAAGGAACGCCTTGTTATAGCGGATCGAATCGTTGGGCGTCATCGTCGTGTCGACATAACCCTTCTTGTTCCAGGCGAACACGCGCATGGGAACGGGCGTGTCGAAAGCCTTGTTGATCTCGGCCTCGGAGGCACCCGCCTCTTTCATGCTGCGATAGCGGTCGCTCCAGCGGCGGCCATTGCGCATAAGCCGGTCGATCTCGTCCTTGGGAACGTCGTTCGAGAACGGATAGTTGGTGCGGTTCTTGAGTTCCCGGTCGAGGGTCTTCTGAAGGTCGGAGCCCAGATGCTGCACCACGGCCTGCTCCGCATATTTCTGCATTCGGGAATCCAGCGTGGTATAGATGCGCAGGCCGTCGCGGTCGAGGTCCCACTCGGAGCCGTCGGGCTTGCGGTTCTTCTTGAGCCAGCCATAGAGGGCATTCTCCTTCCAGGCCAGGGAATCGGCGCGATAGTCTTCCACCTGGTCGTAGGCGGAGCGGCGCGGCTGCTCGGCATTCATGAACTTGCGGAGCATGTCGCGGAAATAGGGGGCGTAGCCGGAGTTGTGGTCCTGCTGCCGGTAGGTCACCACGATGGGGATGGCGGAGATGGAGTCCAGGTCGTGCCGCGACAGGTAGTCGTTGCGCTCCATCTGCTTGAGCACGTGGTTGCGGCGGGCGAGCGCCGGTTCGGGATTGATGGCGGGGTTGTAGCGCGTGGGCTTGTTGACCATACCCACCAGGCAGGCGCCTTCCTCGACCGTCAGGTCTTCGGGATCCTTCGCAAAGAAGGTGTTCGCGGCGGCCTTGATGCCGTAGGCGTTGCCGCCGAAGAAGATCTGGTTGAGATACATCGTGACGATCTCTTCCTTCGTATAGTTGCGCTCGATCTTGACGGCGGTGATCCATTCCTTGAGTTTGATGCCGATCATCTTGAGCTGGCGGCCGCCGGGAATGCGGCTGTGCAGATCCTGACGGGGATAGAGCGTCTTGGCCAGCTGCTGGGTGATGGTACTGCCGCCGCCCTGGGAGGAGTCGCCCAGCAGCAGCGTCTTGAAGGCCACGCGGCCCAGGCCGCGGAAGTCGATGCCGGAGTGGCGGTAGAAGCGCGCGTCCTCGGTGGCGATGGCGGCGTCGATCACGTGTTTGGGGATCTGGTCGTAGCTGACGTAGGAGCGGTTCTCTATATGATAGGTATTGAGGATCTTGCCGTCATCGGAGATCAGCAGGGTGGCCAGGTTGCTGTCGGGATTCTCGATCTGTTCGAACGAGGGAATCTTGGCGAAAAGGGCCACCAGCAGCAGCGCCAGGACCAGGATGGCCACCGGCAGCGTGACCAAGATCCAGAACCATTTGGTTATTTTTTTCTGCAATGTCGCTTTCATTTTTTTTAACTTCGTTAAAGGCCGCAAGGCAGTAAGTCCAACTTGCAAATTTACGAAAAAAGATTTGGAAAGTTGCCCCGATTATCCCTTACTTTGCATTCCCAAAACCAAAAACGGACGAGATGAGTGAGAATTTAGTCATTGTGGAGTCCCCGGCCAAGGCCCGGACAATTGAAAAGTTCCTCGGAAAAGGTTATACGGTCAAGTCCAGCTTCGGACACATCAGGGATCTGAAGAAAAAAGGACTGGGCATCGACATCGAAAACGGATTTCTTCCGCAATATGAAATTTCCAGCGACAAGAAAAAGACGGTCTCGGAACTGAAGACGGCCGCGGGCAAGGCCGACACGGTCTGGCTCGCCTCCGATGAGGACCGCGAAGGGGAAGCCATCGCCTGGCACCTGGCGGAAACCCTCTCCCTGGATCCGGAAAAGACCCGGCGCATCGTCTTCCACGAGATCACGAAAAACGCCATTCTCGACGCCATCGAGAACCCCCGCGACATCGACATGAACCTGGTCAAGGCCCAGCAGGCCCGCCGCGTGCTCGACCGCCTCGTGGGTTTCGAACTCTCCCCCATCCTCTGGAAAAAGATCCAGCCGAAGCTCTCGGCCGGCCGCGTCCAGTCGGTGGCCCTGCGCCTGATCGTTGACCGGGAACGGGAGATCAGCGCCTTCGAAGCCAAGCCGTATTTCCGCGTGGAAGGCGTCTTCTACGCCGAAGGCTCCAAAAAGCCCATCCACGCCACGCTCGACCGGAAATTCGACACGGAAGACGAGGCCCGCGCCTTCCTGGAGCGCTGCCGCGGCGAAGAATTCCACATCGCCTCGGTCGACAAACGCGAGGCCCGGCGTTCGCCGGCCCCGCCGTTCACCACCTCCACCCTCCAGCAGGAGGCTGCCCGCAAACTCGGTTACTCGGTCAGCCAGACCATGTCGATCGCCCAGCGCCTCTACGAGGCCGGTCTGATCACGTATATGCGTACCGACTCGATGAACCTCTCCACCCTCGCCCTCGGCACGACCAAGGAAGTGGTCACGCGGCTCTACGGCGCACCCTACGCCAAGACGCGCAACTACCACACCCACACCAAAGGCGCGCAGGAAGCCCACGAGGCCATCCGCCCCACGTATGTGAGCAACCTGGACATCGAGGGCACCGCCACCGAGAAACGGCTCTACAACCTCATCTGGAAACGCACCGTGGCCTGCCAGATGGCCGACGCCGTTGTCGAGAAGACCGACGTCGAAATCCGCGGCAGCCGCATCGCAGAAAAGTTCCTGGCCAGCGGCGAGCAGATCCTCTTCGACGGCTTCCTGAAAGTCTACATCGAAGGCCGTGACGACGAGGAAAGCGAGAACCTGACCGTGCTGCCCACCCTGGGCGAAGGCCAGCTGCTCAACTGCAACCAGATTTCCGCCATCCAGAAATATACCCAGCACCTCCCCCGCTACAGCGAGGCGAGCCTGGTCAAGAAGCTCGAGGAACTCGGCATCGGCCGTCCGTCCACCTACGCATCGACCGTGAGCACCCTGATCACCCGCGGCTACATCATCAAGGGCGACAAACCCGGCGTCGACCAGGAAGTCTGCCAGCTGGATCTGCGCGACGGCCAGATCACCCGTTCCGTCCGCCACGAGAAGACGGGCGCCGAGAAGAAGAAACTCCTGCCTGAAAACATCGGCATCGTGGTGACCGACTTCCTCGCCGCCAACTTCGCCGACATCCTGGACTACGGCTTCACCGCCCAGGTGGAGGAGTCGTTCGACAAGGTGGCCAAGGGCCGGCTGAGCTGGGACAAAGTGATCAGCGACTTCTACGGTCCTTTCCACAAAGAAGTGGACGGCAGCCTGCAGGATCAGGAACACACCCGTTCGGAACGGCTGATCGGCTACGATCCGGCCTCCGGCAAGCCCATCAGCGCCCGCATCGGACGCTTCGGTCCGCTGTTGCAGAAAGGCGCTTCCGACGATCCCGACAAGCAGTTCGTCAGCCTGCGGAAAGGCCAGCTCATCGAGACCATCACGCTCGAAGACGCCCTGCAGCTCTTCGCCCTGCCGCGCGTCGTGGGGCACTACGGTGACGCTGAAATCACCACGGCCATCGGCCGGTTCGGGCCGTATGTGAAATACGACGGCCACTTCGTGTCGCTGGCCAAGGGCCAGGACCCTTACACCCTGACCGAAGAGCAGGCCATCGCCCTGATCGAAGAGAGCCGGAACAAGGAAACGAAGAAGGTAATCGCCGATTTCCCGGACGCCGGCATCCAGATCCTGAACGGACGTTACGGTCCGTATCTGAAAAAAGGAAAGGAAAACTATCGCATCCCGAAAAAGCAGGATGCCGCAAGTTTAACTTTGGAGGACTGTCTGGCTATCATTTCTAAAGCCGAGAAAAAGAAATAGTTTCGAATCGTAAGAAATCGAAAACCCCTTTGCGGGCCGCCCAAATCACTGTTTTCAGGGCGGCCCGCATTTTTTACGTCAAAAATCGATTTCAAAGTTACATTTTGACATATTATTTTATATTTTTGCATCACTATGGCAAAAATCAACTACCAAGTCGACGAGATCGACCAAAAAATCCTGGCTTTTCTTGTAAAAAACGCCCGGATGCCGTTCCTGGAAATCGCCCGTGAATGCGGCGTTTCCGGTGCCGCCATCCATCAGCGCGTCAAAAAAATGGAAAACGCCGGCGTCATCACCGGTTCGCGTCTGCTCGTGAAGCCCGAAGCCCTCGGGCTCAACGTCTGCGTATTCGTAGGCGTCGCACTGGCGGAGGCCAATTCCTACCCGAAGGTGATCGAAACCCTCAAGAAGATCCCCGAAGTCGTGGAATGCCACTATGTGACCGGCCAGTTCTCCCTGTTGCTGAAACTGTACTGCTTCGACCACGACCACCTTATGCGGATCCTGGTGGACACCATCCAGAACATCCCGGGCATCGGAAAGACCGAGACGCTGGTATCCCTCGACCAGGCCATCGAACGCCAGGTCTGGGTGAAGGATTACGATTACAAGAAGAACGGGTCTAAGAAAAGAAAAGCGTAAGCAGTCCCGACGCCAGCGACAGATCGTCCGGCGTCGTGATCTTCAGATTGATGCGGTCGCCCGCCACCAGACGGACGGGTGTGCCTGCCGCCTCGACGACAGAGGCGTCGTCGGTAAAGGACGGGGAAAAAGGCTGCGCATAGGCTGATTTCAGCAAGGCCGCATCGAATAGCTGCGGGGTCTGTACCCGCATCAGGCCGTCGCGCGATTCAGGGTGCGACGATTCCCCTTCCATCCGGCGGACCGATTCCACCACCGGCACGGCCGGCACCACGGCCGGCGCGGTTTCCGCCACTTCAAACAAACGTTCCAGCAAGTCGCGCCGCACCAGCGGACGCACGCCGTCGTGAACCGCGACGACACCCGTATCGCCCACATATTTCAGTGCATTCTGCACCGAATGGAACCGGGTGATTCCGCCCGACACCATCGCATAGCGGTCCAGGAAGCCGGTCTGGCGGCAGTAGTTCCGCCACCAGTCCTTTTCGGCCGTAGGCAGGACCACGATGAGCTCGATATCCGGATCGAAGGCCAGGAAACGTTCGATGGTATGGCGCAGAATCGGTTTCCCGCCGATTTCCAAAAACTGTTTCGGCCGGTCAGAACCCATCCGCAAACCCTTCCCGCCGGCGACGATGACCGCATATCGTTTCATATTGATAATTTGTTGATAAAATTGATAGACAAAAATAGTTAATAATCCCGAGATTATTCCTAATTTTGTTGTTCCTGAACAATCGATAAAAAAGACACGAAATATGGCATTTTCATTCCTACAGCAAGAGCTCGCCATCGACCTGGGTACCGCCAACACCGTCATCTTCATGAATGACAAGAAGGTCATCGACGAACCGTCGATCGTAGCCATCGACAAACTCACGGGAAAATGCGCGGCCGTCGGCACCAAGGCCAAGGCCATGCAGGGCAAGGAGAACCAGAACATCAAGACCATCCGCCCGCTGAAAGACGGCGTGATCGCCGACTTCGACGCATCCGAGCAGATGATCCGCGAGTTCATCAAGATGATCAACAACAACAAGCGGTCGATCTTCTCGCCGAGCCTCCGCATGGTCGTCTGCATCCCTTCGGGATCGACGGAAGTGGAGAAACGCGCCGTCCGCGACGCCGCCGAACACTCCGGCGGCCGTGACGTCCAGATGATCTTCGAACCTATGGCCGCAGCCCTCGGCATCGGCCTCGACGTCACCGCCCCGATGGGCAACATGATCGTCGACATCGGCGGCGGCACCACCGAAATCGCCGTCATCTCCCTCGGCGGCATCGTGGCCGACGAGAGCATCAAGACGGCCGGCGACGTGTTCACCAACGAGATCCAGCAGTATATGCGCCAGCAGTACAACATCCGCATCGGCGAACCTACCGCCGAGCAGATCAAGATCCGCATCGGCGCCGCCATATCCGAACTCGACGAACCCCTCGAGCCGTTCGTGGTCAAGGGCCCGAACCTGATGACCGTCCACCCGGTCGAAGCGCCGGTGACCTACCAGGAAATCGCCCACTGCCTTGACAAATCGCTGGTCAAGATCGAATCGAGCATCCTCACCGTGCTCGAGAAGACCCCGCCGGAGCTCTATAGCGACATCGTCCGCAAAGGCATCTTCCTGACCGGCGGCGGCGCTCTGCTCCGCGGTCTCGACGTCCGTCTCACCAAAAAGATCAACATCCCGTTCCACGTCGCAGAGGATCCGCTCCGCGCCGTGGCCCGCGGCACCCGCATCGCGCTGAAGAATCCGAACTATCCCTTCCTGATGCGATGAAAAGCCGCTACGGTCTCCTGTCGACGCTCACCGCCATCGTCCTGTTCATCCTGCTCGAAACCCTGTCCATCGTCCTGGTGGTCCGGGGCGGCGTGGTGCAGCGTTTCAAGGTGCTGGGGGCCGTACGCAGCGTAGAATCGTGGTGCTGGCAGCACACGGGCCGCATCGGCTCGTATTTCAGCCTGCGGCCGGAAAATGAACGGCTCGCGGCGGAGAATCTCCAGCTGCGGCAGCAGTTGGCACGCTATGCCACCGCAGCGGCGGAACTCGACTCGGTGGTGCAGATCGTCGAGCCGGAATACACGTACCTGGGCGCGAAAGTCATCCGCAACACCGTGGACCGGCAGCACAACTACCTGATCCTCGACCGTGGCCGGAAGGAAGGCGTGGAGCCCGGGATGGGCGTGATCACCTCCCAGGGCGTGGTCGGCATCGTCGACGCGGTGAGCAACCACTACGCCCACGTCATCTCGCTCCTGGGCACCGGCCAGACAGTGAGCGCCAAGCTCGCCGGCAGCGGCTCGTTCGGCCCCATGGCCTGGACGGGGCGCAATCCCCGGGAAGCCCTCCTGCGCGAGATCCCCGTCCACGTGGAGGCCGCTCCGGGCGACACCGTCCTCTCCAGCGGCTACTCCACCATCTATCCGCCCGACATCCCGCTCGGCGTGATCGTCTCCTCCAAGGTGAGCCAGGGCGCTTCCCAGGACATCACCGTCACCCTGTTCGAGGATTTCCGCTCCCTGAACAGCGTCTACATCGTCAAGAACAACCGTCGCGAAGAACTCGAGGAACTCCATGAACAAGCTCAGTGACATTTTCTTCTTCGTGCTGGTTTTCATTCTCCAGCTGGTGCTCTCGGACTACGTGCATCTGGGACCGTACGTGTTCCTGTGCCTGATTCCCTTCCTGCTGGTCAATATCCCGCTTTCGCGCAGTCCGCACGTCGCCCTGCTGATCGCCTTCGCGCTCGGCCTCGGCGTCGACGTGCTCTCCGACGGCGTGCCCGGCCTCAACGCCTTCGCCGCCGTGCTGGCCGTCGCCCCGCGCAAGTTCTTCTACCGGCTGCTCGTCAACGCCGACCGGCAGGACAAGACTGAGGTTCCGCTCCCGCGGATCGTCGGCCTGGCCAAATACCTCAAATACCTCGGCGTGCTGACGGCCATCTACCTGATCGGCTACATCGGCCTGGACTGCATCAGCTTCCGGCCGGCGGGCTTCATCCTGCTCAAGTTCCTGGCCAGCTGGGCGGCTTCCATGGTCCTCGCCCTGCTGCTGACCTTTCCCCTTCAGAACCGGAAGCTGACATGAATCCTTTCCAGAACCGCCGGGGCATCGTCGTGGGAGCCATCGTCATCGTCTTTGCGGTGATCGCTTTCCGGCTCTTCCAGGTCCAGATTCTCAACAAGGAATACCGTATCACGGCCGAGAACAACGCCCTCAAGTACGAGACCATCTACCCGGCCCGCGGCCGCATCCTCGACCGCAACGGCGAAGTGATCGTGGACAACAAGTTGTCCTACGACATCATGGTCACGCCCTACGACGTCAAGGAATTCGACACGCTGGCCTTCTGCCGGATCTTCGACCTCGACACGGCCTTCGTCAAGGAGCGCTTCCGGGAATACCGGCTCTACCGCCGCAAGATCGGCTACCAGACGCTCGTCTTCAAGCGCCAGGTGACCGGCGAGCAGTACAACAAGTTCGTCGAGAAGAGTTTCCTCTTCCCCGGCTTCGCGGGCGTGCCGCGCACCACGCGCACCTATCCCTTCAACGCCGGCGGCAACCTGCTGGGCTACATCTCCGAAGTCGATGCCAACTACATCAAGGAACACCCCGAGTACAAGAGCGGCGACTATGTGGGCAAGACCGGCATGGAGGAAGCCTACGAACCGCAGCTTCGCGGCGAGAAAGGCTATAACATCTACCTGCGGGACGCCCACAACCGCATCAAGGAACACTATATGGACGGCGAGTACGACAAGGAAGCCGTCCCCGGCGTCGACGTGACCACCACGATCGACGGCGCGCTGCAGGCCTACGGCGAGCGTCTGATGAAGAACAAGGTCGGCTCGCTCGTGGCCATCGAGCCCGGCACCGGCGACATTCTGACGATGGTCTCCAGCCCCGGCATCGACGTGAGCCAGCTGTCGGAGATCAACAAGTACTACAAGGAGCTGGTGAACGACCCCTACAAGCCGATGTACAACCGCGCCGTGATGAGCCCCCAGCCGCCCGGCTCGGTGTTCAAGCTGGTCAACGGCCTGATCGGCCTGCAGGAGGGCGTCCTGACGCCGAACACGATGTACGGCTGCCACCGCGGCTACGTGGTGGGCGGCCTCCGCGTGGGCTGCCACGGCCATCCCAGCCCCATCAACCTCTACCAGTCGATCATGATGTCGTGCAACGCGTACTACTGCTACGTGTTCCGCTCCATCCTCGACAATCCGAAATACGGCTCCGTGCAGGAGGGCTTCGAACGCTGGAAGTCCTACACCGAGAGTTTCGGTTTCGGCCGCCGGCTCGAAACCGACATCCCTGGCGAAAAGGCCGGCACCATGCCCACCTCCGAACGCTACGACCGCATCCACGGCAAGGGACGCTGGAAATCGATCTCCATCATCTCCCTGTCGATCGGCCAGGGCGAGATCGGCTGCACGCCGCTGCACCTGGCCAACCTGGCCGCCACGATCGCCAACCGCGGTTTCTTCTACACCCCGCACCTGCAGAAAGACACGCCCGAAGCGCCGATCGATCCCCGCTTCAAGGAGCGGCACTACACGATGGTCGACACGGCCAACTTCCGCCACATCGTGCAGGGCATGGAACTGGCCATCAACTACACGGGCGGCGGCGCCACCGCCACGGTAGCCCGCATCCCCGGCGTGATCGCCTGCGGCAAGACCGGCACGGCCCAGAACCCGCACGGCGACGACCACTCCGTCTTCATCACCTTCGCTCCGAAAGACGATCCGAAGATCGCCGTGGTGGCGTACGTGGAGAACGGCGGCTTCGGCGCCACCTGGGCGGCGCCCATCGCTTCGCTGCTGGTGGAAAAGTATCTCAAGGGCGAGATTTCGCCGGAGCGCAAGGCGCTGGAGCAGCGCGTGCTCGACGGCAATCTGCTGCACAAGGTCAAAGTCAAGAAACGCTGAGCCATGCCCGAGACCAACTACCGGAAAATCGACTGGATCACCATCGGCCTCTATCTGGCGCTGATCCTTTTCGGCTGGATGAACATTTTCTCGTCGAGCGTCTCGGAAGCCGGCTTCGTGCTGAGCCTCAAGGAAAAATATGTGATGGACCTCATCTGGATGGCTTCGGCCGTGGCGCTGGCCATCCTCATCCTGTTCGTCATCCCCTCGAAAGTCTATCCGGCCATTTCCTGGCCGTTCTATGTGCTGATGGTCATCCTGCTGGTGGCCGTGGCTTTCGTGGGCGTGGAAGTCAACGGGTCGAAGTCGTGGTTCGCCCTGGGCCCGTTCCGCCTGCAGCCGGCCGAGTTCTCGAAGATCTCGACGGCCATCCTGCTGGCCTCGCTGATGAGCAAATACGACTTCCGCTTCTCCAATCCGCGCGATGCGCTCCGCATCGCCGCGGTGCTGGCCATGCCGATGCTCGCCATCCTGCTCGAAAAGGAAACCGGCTCGGCGCTCGTATACCTGGGATTTTTGATCGTGTGCTACCGCGAAGGCATGACCGGATGGCTGCTGGTGGCCGGTTTGCTGGCTATTGTGTTCTTCATCTTTACGCTGATCTTCTCGCCGTTCGTAGCCATCCTTATTCTGGCAGGCCTCGCCGGCGTGACGGCGGGCTTCTACGCCCAGCATCGGATCCTCGGCACGGTCGCCACGGCTGCCGCGGTCACGCTGCTGGCCTTCCTGCCGCGCCTGATGCAGAACGAATCGCTGACTTTCCTCACCCACTTCGAGCCCGAGGTCTGGGCCGCCATCCTGACCGGACTGGTCGCCGCCGTGCTGACCGTCCTCTTCCACCTGCACCGGCGCCTGGCGCTGCGCAACCTGATGCTGGGTTTCCTGGCCGGTCTGGTGCTGATCTTCTCGGTAGACTTCGTGTTCGAACACGTGCTCAAGGAGCACCAGCGGGCCCGGATCGAGGTGCTGCTGGGCATCAAGGAAGACCCGATGGGCGTGGGATATAATGTCCACCAGTCGCTGGTGGCCATCGGTTCGGGCGGCTTCGCCGGCAAGGGTTTCCTCGGCGGCACGCAGACCCGTTTCGACTTCGTGCCGGAGCAGAGCACCGACTTCATCTTCTGCACCGTGGGCGAGGAATGGGGGCTGCTGGGGACGCTCGGCGTGCTGATCCTGTATATGTGGCTGATCCTGCGCCTGATCGGTCTGGCCGAGAAACAACGCGACAGTTTTGCGCGCATCTACGGCTGGTGCGTGGCCATGTGCCTGCTGATGCACGTGGTCATCAACATCTGCATGACCATCGGCCTGATGCCCGTGATCGGCATCCCGCTGCCGCTGATCAGCTACGGCGGATCTTCGCTCTGGGCCTTCACCATCCTGCTGTTCATCTTCCTGCGACTCGATCTGGATGGAAAAAGTTACTGATTATTTTTATAAATTTGCAGAAATATACACTTTATAATACCGACAGACCATGCCTCTTTCCTTTGTCAACCGCCACAACGGTCCCAGACCCGAACAGGAGCAGCAGATGCTCGAAGTCCTGGGCGTATCCTCGCTCGACGAACTCATCGGACAGACCGTTCCGCAGGATATTCTGTTGAAAGAACCCCTCAAACTCGATCCCGCCGTCAGCGAGCAGGCCTATCTGGCCCGCCTCAAGGAGATCGCCGGCAAGAACCGCAACCTCCGCTCGATGATCGGCCTCGGTTTCTACGGAACGGCTTCCCCGGCCGTGATCACCCGCAACATTTTCGAGAATCCCTGCTGGTACACGTCCTACACGCCCTACCAGGCCGAGATCTCCCAGGGCCGCCTCGAGGCGCTCATCAACTTCCAGACGATGATCTCCTCGCTCACCGGCTTCCCGTTGGCCAACTGCTCGATGCTCGACGACGCGACCGCTGCCGCCGAAGCCATGCGCATGATGTTCGAGCTGCGCTCCCGCGACGCCGTCAAGGCCGGCAAGAACGTGATCTTCGTGGATGAGGACATCTTCCCCAACGTGCTCTCCGTGCTGCGCACCCGCGCCGGCGGACTGGGCATCGAAATCCACACGGGCAAATGGAACGAATACGCATTTGAAGACAAATGCTACGGCGCGCTGGTCCAGTATCCCGCCGCCGACGGCGCCGTGCGCGACTACACGGCCTTCTGCGAGAAGGCCCACGCCGCCGGCTGCCTCGTGGCCGCCTGGTGCGACCTTCTCGCCCTGGCCGTGCTGAAAGAGCCGGCCGCCTGGGGTGCCGACGTTGCCTGCGGCACCGCCCAGCGCTTCGGCCTTCCGATGGGCTTCGGCGGTCCGACCGCCGGCTGGATGGCCTGCGCCGACAAATACAAGAGAAACCTGCCGGGCCGCATCATCGGCGTCTCCGTCGGCCGCCTCGGCGAACGCGCCGTGCGCCTGGCCCTCCAGACCCGCGAGCAGCACATCAAACGGGAGAAAGCCACCTCCAACATCTGCACCGCCACGGCCCTGATGGCCACCATGACCGGGATGTTCGCCGTGTGGCACGGTCCGAAAGGCATCACCGAAATCGCCCAGAACGCCGCGGGCTTCGCCCACGCCGTGGCCGCCCGGCTGAAGAACGCCGGCTTCAAGCTCGCCACCGAAGACTTCTTCGACACGATCCGCGTCGTCGGCGTCGATGCCGAAGCCATCCGCGCCAAGGCCCTCGAAGCGGGCTTCAACTTCTGGTATCCCGACGCCTGCACCGTGCAGATCTCCTTCGACGAACTTTCCACCCGCGAGGAAGCCTGCGCCATCACGCAGATCTTCGGCTGCCCCGACAACTGCCCTGTCGCCCCGGGTACTCCCGTGCCGATGCCCCGCACCACGCCCATCCTCACGCAGAAAGTATTCAGCGCCTATCATTCCGAAACCGAGATGATGCGCTACATCAAACGGCTCGAGCGCAAGGACATTTCGCTGGCCCACTCCATGATTCCGCTGGGCAGCTGCACCATGAAGCTCAACGCCGCCGCCGAGATGCTCCCGCTCAGCTGGAGCGAATTCGGCAACCTGCACCCGTACGCCCCCGCCGACCAGGCCCAGGGCACCCTGCAGGTGATCCACGAACTCGAGCACGACCTGGCCGTGATCACGGGCTTCGCCGGCTGCTCGCTGCAGCCCAACAGCGGCGCCGCGGGTGAATACGCCGGCCTGATGACCATCCGCCGCTACCTCGACGCCAACGACGGCGCCGGCCGCCGCGTGATGATCATCCCCACCTCCGCCCACGGTACCAACCCCGCCTCGGCGGCGATGGGCGGCTTCGACATCGTGCTCGTCGGCTGCGACGACCACGGCAACATTGACGTGGAAGAACTGGCTGAAAAGGCTGCCGCCGCGGGCGACAAACTCGCCGGCATGATGATCACCTATCCTTCCACCCACGGCGTGTTCGAGGTCCGCATCCGCGAGATCGTCGACATCATCCACCGCCACGGCGGCCTCCTCTATATGGACGGCGCCAACATGAACGCCCAGGTGGGCCTCACCAACCCGGGATTCATCGGCGCGGACGTGTGCCACCTCAACCTCCACAAGACCTTCGCCATGCCCCACGGCGGCGGCGGTCCGGGCGTCGGCCCCATCTGCTGCACGGCTGCCCTCAAGCCGTTCCTCCCGGGCCACCCGGTGGTCGGCGAATGCGGCGGCGCCGGTGTCGATGCCGTGAGCGCGGCTCCTTACGGCAGCCCGCTGCTCCTGCCCATCACGCACGCCTATATTAAAATGCTCGGCGCCGAAGGCCTGCGGAAGGTGACCCAGATCGCCATCCTCAACGCCAACTATATGGCCGCCAAGCTGATGCCCGAACTCACCACCCTCTACACCGGTGCGACCGGTCGCGTGGCCCACGAGTGCATCATTGACCTGCGCCACTTCAAAGCCGCCTACGGCATCGACGCCACCGACGTGGCCAAACGCCTGATGGACTTCGGCTTCCACGCGCCCACCCTGTCGTTCCCGGTCCACGAGACCCTGATGATCGAGCCTACCGAGAGCGAACCGCTCAGCGAACTCGACCGCTTCGTCGAGGCCCTCAAGACCATCGTCGCCGAATGCGAAGCCATCAAGGCCGGCCAGCTCGACGCCGACGACAACCCGGTGAAGATGGCCCCGCACACCGAGGACGAGGTCTGCGCCGACGAGTGGAAACACCCGTACAGCCGCACCCAGGCCGCCTTCCCGCTGGAATGGGTCCGCGACGGCAAGCTCTGGCCGGCCGTCAGCCGCGTCGACAACGGCTACGGCGACCGCAACCTGGTGACCGTGGTCGAATAATCAGTAACAAATTAAAACACATCCTAAAACCTTTCAAAATGAAAAAAGTATTCATCACCCTGCTTGCACTGGTCGCCCTCTCGACGGCAGCCAATGCCCAGTACAACAACGCCATCGGTTTCCGTCTCGGCTACGGCAGCACGGCTTTCGGATCGGAACTCTCCTATCAGGGTTTCGTGAGTGACATCAACCGCATCGAACTCGACCTGGGTCTGAACTTCACCCGTCCGCTCGGTATGTCGGCGGCCGCCATCTACCAGTGGCACTGGTTCCTGGCCGGCGGCTTCGGCGCCTATGTGGGCCCCGGTGTGACGGCCTATCTGAGCGAATCGCATTTCGGCCTCGGTGTCGGCGGCCAGCTCGGTATTGACTACCAGTTCCCGGCCCCGATCCAGCTGTCGCTCGACGTGCGCCCGATGTACGGCCTCTTCGGCTCCTATGTGGGCTTCCACTACGGTGCCTCCCTGGGTCTGCGCTACGCGTTCTAAAGCAGGTCTGACCCCCTTGGAAAGCCCGCCGGAAACCGGTGGGCTTTCTTTTTTTTTATTTTCTTTGTCAGGTTGGAAAAAAATGCATAACTTGCGGCCTTAAATGAAGTTAGGATACAAATATCCGCTTTTTCGGTGCCTCGCATAACGACGTCCCGACGGCGGAGCCTTGGACCTAGCTTGTATTTAAGCGTTTAGAACAAAGAAAACAAAACCATAATAACGTATGAAGAAACTTACTTCAATTCTCGCATGCCTGATTCTGGGAGTGACTTCCGTGTTTGCCCAGAATGCTTTCGTGGGCGGGCACAGAGCCTGGACTTTCGCTCTTCAGGGAGGCCCGATGTACTCCCTCAACGAAGATGCTTTTTCCTACTGGGACAACGGGGTAGGAATTAAAATGTTCTCGCTGCAGGGATCGGCCTCCGTTGGTTATGAATTCACCAACGCCCTCGGCGTCCGCCTTGCCGTGAACTATGGCGACAACCGCAGCGCCGCCAACACCAAGCAGACTGCCATGCACGGCTTCTATCCCTACAATTTCCGCAACGTGAACGGATTCCTCGACTTTACGCTCGACATGAATGGCAACTATGCGATTCAGAGAGCTTTTAGGCCTGTTTTCTACCTGGGTGTCGGTGTCGGCCATACTTTCCACTTCACCAAACCCGAAGGTTATGGCACTCCTAAAAACCACTCCTGGGAGAAGGACAACCCGTTCCACCCTTGGCAGGACATCACGACGAACAACACCGTTTTCGGTTTCCGCGGCGGCTTCATCGCCGAATATGACTTTACCCAGAGCTTCGGCATTTTCGCCGACCTTTGCGGCGAAGCTTTCAACGATCGCTACAACGGTTTGCTCCCTAGCGAACACGACCAGACGGCTTTCACCGGTTATGCCGGTTTCCCGCTTGACCTCCGCCTGTCGCTCTCGCTCGGCGTCATCTTCCGTATCAACTATTAATCTACTCCGACCATGAAATACAGCAAATTCTTCATCGCTCTGATGGTCGCGCTGCTTTGCGTGCCCACTTTCGGACAGGAAAAATATGAGAACAAATGGTTTGGCGGTGCAGGCGGCGGTATGAACTTCGGCGCCGACGGTCTGGTGGATCGCAGCATCCGCGAATTTTCCAACCTGGGTGCCGGTACTGCCATTGACGCCTGGGTCGGTAAACGGTTCAACGACAACTTCGGTCTCGCAGTCGGTTATCAGGGACTGAACATTTCCAAACGCTACGTCGAATACGGCCAGTACCCGTACAACTATATCCACGCCGATGCCATGCTGATGAGCAGCCGCTTCATTATGCCTTACCTCCACGCCGGTTACCTGAAAGCCAACAAAGGAACCGTCGCCGGTGGTCTCGGTGTCAAGGTCCCCATTCCGATCAGCAATGTGGTGAGCGTCGTGCCCGACTTCAAGGCTACGCTGTTCGGCGGCAAGGCTGCCTTTGATGGCAACAAAACGGTTGGTTCCAACCTGAGCGCCACGCTCGGTCTGGCTTTCAATCTGGCCAAACCGCGTCCCAAGAAGGTTGAGCCCGTTTATGTCGCTCCCGAACCGGAACCCGAACCGGAGCCCGTACCGGAGCCGGTTGTCGTCGTTCCGGAACCCGAACCGGAACCGGAGCCGGTCAACCTGGTCCAGAAGTCCGAAGAATTCACCGCACGCATCGCCGGTATCACGCTCTTCGACTTCGACAAGTCCTTCATCCGCAAAGAGGCGTTCCCTGTGCTCGACGATATCGCTGCCTGGCTGATCGAGAATCCGGAGCACTCCGCCCTCATCGAAGGCTACACCGACTACAAAGGCTCCGACGCCTACAACCTCGGTCTGTCGCAGCGTCGTGCTGACTCCGTGAAGAAATACCTGGTCGACAAGGGTGTCGAGAGCGCTCGCCTCGAAGCAATCGGTCGTGGTAAGGGTAAATTCACCGAAGGCACCACCGATGCTGAAAAGCGTCAGCAGAACCGCCGCGTAGTTATCACGCTGAAGTAAAACGTACACTCCGGGGGTGTTTTCTCCCGGTCTGAATCCGGCAATACCGGGCAGGGTGGACGCCTTCCGGCCGAGCACCTGCCCGGTATTGCCTGCGTAAAGAGGACTCCTTGAAAGGAATCGATACCCTGAAGTTTCTATTCAGTCTGGTTGTGGTCTGGATCCACACCGGAGTGGGGAATTTGGGCGGGCTCACACCGTGGGCCGTGCCCTTTTTCTTTCTGGTATCGGGGTTCTTCCTGTTCGGAAAACTGTTCAACGAACCCGACCGTTCCAAACAGGGAAACATCGTCTGCAGTTGGAGCCGCAAAGTCTTGCGGCTCTATCTGCTTTGGTCGCTCATCTTCCTGCCATTCGCCATCATCGGCTTTGTCCAGGACCAGATGGGGTTTGCCAAATCGATAGCCACCTACCTGCGAAATCTCCTGCTGGTCGGCGAGAACTATTTGTCCTGGCCACTGTGGTATCTGCTGGGAATGCTCTGGGCGGGGCTCATCATTTGGATTGCCGGCAAACTGAAGATCCCTTTCTGGGGCCTTTGTGCGTTGGCCGCATTGCTCTATGTGACGCCATATCTGTTGCATCTCGACAGCAACGAGTTGTACCTGAAAGTTTTCAAGACCACGCGCAACGGCTTTTTTACCGGGTTCCCCTTCATGGTCCTCGGCGGACTGGTCCGGCGGATTCTGCCGCCGATGAAGAACTGGGAAGCAGACAGCTGGCAGCAGAAGACGGCCTTGACCTTCCGCTACCTGAGCACGCACATCTACCTCTCGCATATGATCTGGGGCGGCCTGATGATTCTCATCTGGGGATTCGAGCGCAGCCTGCTCTTCTGGGGCCTTACCTGCGCCATCTCCATCCTTACCGGGCTGCTGATCAGACTGTGCAATTCCTGTATGGAAGAACCTATCGCGCCTAGCCTATGAAAAACATCGCCGTCCTGATGACCTGCTATAACCGCAAGGAAAAAACCTTGCGCTGTTTGTCCGCCCTGCAGGAAGGATGGGAGAAGAACGGGAAAGAACTGTCCGTTTCCATTTTTCTGACCGACGACGGCTGTTCTGACGGTACGGCTGATGCAATCCGGTCTCAAGGTTTCCGTTTTCCGATCCATATCTTGCCGGGCACCGGCAACCTCTTCTGGAACGGCGGTATGATCAACTCCTGGAAGGCAGCGCTGGCCGAAGGAGGTTTCGACGGCTATCTGTGGCTCAACGACGACACGTATTCGCTTCCGGAATTCTGGAAGGACCTGAGCCTTTACATATGGCGGCTTCAACTATGTGAGCAAGGTTACCCTGCTCGACAAACTGCTGCCCCCCAACGGCACATTCCAGCCCTGTATGGCTGCCCACGGCAATATTACGTACGTTTCGCAGGAAGTGGTCGACAAAATGGGCATCTTCTGTGAAAAGTACTGGCACGGCGGAACCGACCATGACTACACGTATCTGGCCCACAAAGCCGGTTTCCCGATTCTGGTCCTTCCACGCTACTCGGCCGTCTGTGAGAACGACCATATCGGAAAGACGCGCGACCACACCACACTTCCGCTCCGCGAGCGGATGAAACTCTTCTGGGTCAAAGAAGGATACGGGATGCACAATGCCCTGCTGTTCAGCCGACGGTGTTTCCCCTGGCGGACGCCTTTCGTCTTCCTCTCCGGCGTCATCAAACTCTTCTTCCCGCGTCTGGGCTACGGCGGGTATCTCAAACTTCGGAAACACGGCATCTGATGAAAAAGATCTTCATCGCCTACGCTGACGCAGCATTGGCTTATTCGCTCAAGCGGATCGGGCGCCAGGCCCGTCGGTTGAAGATCTTCGACGAAGTGATTCTCTACACCCCGGCCGACCTGTCGGAGGAAATCAAAGCGCATCCCCTGATGCAATATAGCCGGGGCGGCGGTTATTGGCTCTGGAAGCCCTGGTTGATCCAAAAGACGCTTCGTGAGCACGAATCCGGCGACGTTGTCGTCTATGCCGATGCCGGCTCCACGCTCCGAAAATCGCCCGAATGGGATCGTCTCTTCGGATTAATGGACCGCTACGACACCCTCTGCTTCCAGTATGCCGAAACCGTTCCTGAATTCGCCCACTGGGGCAATGCCTCCACGAAGATCAAATACTGGACGAAGAGAAGCGCTCTGACGTTCCTCGACGAATACTTTCACGATAGCGCCTACCGGGAGAACTGTAAAATCATGGGCGGACTGCTTTTCATGAAGAATCCCGACAACAGCCTGCTCCGGCAATGGCTCGACATCTCGATGAACCATCCGGAACTGATTGTCGACCCTACGGAAGAAGAAATGAAAGAGCAGGATCCGGGATTCGCCTATCACAAGCACGAGCAGTCGTTCCTGACGGCGCTGGCCTATTATGACAAGACCGTCTGCATGATTCCGGAAACCTATGAGCGGTACAGCCCTGACACTTTTGCCTGGGCTTCCCGCTGCAGGGCCGCCAATTTCCGGGAATACCTGCCCTGGGCCATCAAGATGCAGATACGTCACCTGCTGGGCGACGAGACGTTTGAAAAAGGGAAGAAATTACTGGGAATTCGCTGACGTGACACAGGACTGCACGGCCATTCTGATTCTGACATATAAGAGTTCGACCGATACGATCAACTGTATCCGGAGCATCGAAGCCTGCAATTCTGCACCTGTCAAGTATATCGTTGTCGACAACGGCTCGCCCGACAAGGGGGAAACTGAACGACTTGACGAGTTCTTCTCCCAAAGCGGGCACACATATGTCCGCCTGTCCGATTCAGACCATCCGGAAAATGAGCTACCCTACTTCACGTTTTTGGCAAGCGGCGAGAATGACGGCTATGCCCGGGGCAACAACAAAGGGCTCAATCTGGCCTACGCCGATCCGTCCATCAAAAGCATCCTGATCCTCAACAGTGACATCCTGTTCACGGAAGACATTCTCCCCACATTGCTGGCTTTCCGGCAGCAACAGCCGGATTGTGGACTTGTCACACCACTGATTGTTTCCGGAAAAGGCCGCATCGACCATTGCTGCGCCCGCAAAGCGCCGACGAATTGGGAACAGATTCTCTTTTTTCTGTTTTTGAAACGGGACTTTTTTCACATGCTGTCCCAAGCGGACATCCGTCAGAAAATACTTCAAAGCCACCCTGAGATGGCGGCTCTTCCGTCTTTCCCGGTCGATATGCCCAGCGGAGCGTGCATGCTGATCGACAAGGAACTTTTCCGGCAAATCGGAAGCTTTGATCCCCGTACTTTTTTGTACTACGAGGAACAGATTCTCCATAAGAAACTCAAGGCAGTTTCGCGTACCAGTTACTGTGTGCCGACCGTCAAGTGCACCCATCTGGGCGCGACGAGTACCCAGAATATTCCCGGCATCTTTCTCCAACGCTGCAATCTGGAGAGCGCCGATATCTATTTGAAGCATTACGGAGACATGACCCTCCCCCAGCGCCTGGCCTGGAGCCTGGCCAAGAAGGCCTGGCTGCTCAGACTGAGGATCATCTCGTCCCGGCACAAAGCCTGAGATCGAATATGGGCATTCTGGACATTCTCCCTATGAAATACCGCCATCGCGTCGCAGACCCCGTCCGCTACGTAACGATGCACGTCAAACACATCGTGTGGTACTGTCTCCATCCAACAGATCCGCACTACCACAAGATTCCGATCATCATCAACAATTACAACCGGCTCGACTGCTTGCAGAAACTGATCAAGGCGCTGGAAGACCGGGGTTATACGAATATCCACATTTTGGACAACCTGTCCGATTATCCTCCGTTGCTGGCCTGGTACGAAACCTGCCCGTACGACGTCATCCGGCTGGATCGGAATATCGGCTATCAGGCCATCTGGGAGTCCGATGTCTACGACCGGTTCAAACGGTCTTTCTATGTGTATACCGATTCGGATGTCGTCCCGGATGAGAACTGCCCGGAAGATTTTATGGAACGTTTCCTGAAGGTCTTGCGCAAGTATCCCCGCTGTCTGAAAGTCGGTTTCGGCCTGCGGATCGACGACCTGCCGGACTGTTTCGACCATAAGGAGGCCGTACTTCTCAATGAAGGCCGATTCTGGAAAGAGCCGCTAGGCGACGGGCTCTACAAAGCCCAGATCGACACCACTTTTGCCCTTTACCGTCCGTTCTGCTATGGGCCGGCCAACGACCATCATCTGATGATCCGGACAGGCGCCCCTTATGTCGCCAGGCATCTCCCTTGGTATGTGGATTCGTCCAACCCTTCGGATGAAGATCTTTATTATATCCGGACATCCCGCCAGTCCACCCATTGGACTTCACAAATGAAGAAAACGGACAATGGACAATAAACAACCGGTCAAACAGCGGCTCTCCAATATGGAACTGGCCCGGATCGTCGCGATGCTGATGATCGTGATCGGACATTTCATCCTGACATACGGTTTGTGGAACGGATCCGATTTCATCAGCCGCCAGGATGTCACGCAACCGGTTTCGAGCTATCTGTACGTGATGTTCTATGGCCTCTGTGTCGTCGGGGTCAATGTGTTCATCCTCATTTCGGGATACTTTACGATCCACCTGACCTGGAAATCCTTCCTGTCCTACTATTTTCTCTGCATCTTCTACAATGCCGCCGTTTTCCTGATCGACACTTTTATGTTCGACGCCTTTTCCTGGAAGGCTTTGATCAAGGTATTCCTGGTCGACAAAACGGTCAACTGGTTCTTCCGGGCGTATTTCTGGCTGATGCTCATCGCACCTCTGCTGAATAAAGCGCTCGAGCATCTTTCCCTGCGGGAGCTCCGCATCGGAGTCGCGCTGCTGTTGTTCCTGAACTGCTTCAGCGGTTTTGTGCTCCAGGAGTACAATACGAACGGCTATAACGTCTACAATTTCGTCTTCCTGTATGTGCTGGGGAACTGGATCAGAAAGGAATCATTCACTCAGAAAGTTTCACAGGGAGGTGCCATCGCGGTCTACCTGGGCGGATGCCTGCTTACCTCGCTGGCGGCCATTGTCATCCTGTTGAAAACCGATATGTCCATCCGGCAGATTTTTGCCTACAACAATCCGCTGATCGTTTTCGCCTCGGCCGGCCTCATCCTCTTTTTCTCCCGCCTGCGATTTACCAGCAAAGCGGTCAACCTTATCGCCTCGACGGTTGTCGCGACCCTGTTTGTCCAGCATATCTTCTTCATGGTACACCCATCGCTCAAGACAATCATCTCGGCGCCCGTTGCTTTCCTGGTTGTAACGCCGCTGTTGTTTGTCCTTGCGTTTATCATTGAATATCCCCGCAAAAAGTTGCTCGAACGCTTTTTATCCCATATTCTGTAATCCATGCGACAGCTATTATCCTCAAACGAGATTAAAGCCATCCAGCTTGAAATTCTGGCGGCAGTGGACGGTTTTTGCCGTGAGAAAGGTATCAGATACTCGCTTTGTGGCGGCACCTTGCTCGGCGCCGTGAGACATAAAGGCTTTATCCCGTGGGATGACGATGTCGACCTGATGATGCCTCGCGAAGACTATGACCGTTTCGTCGCCACGTTCAAGGCCGACGGCATGACGGTCGTGAATCTGGCGGAAGCCGACGATTGCGCGGAAACGTTTACCAAGATTTGCAAAGACGGAACGATTCTGGTCGACAAGAACTTCGGACGTGAACTCTGGGGCGTGAACGTCGATCTCTTCCCTATCGACGGAGCACCGGAAGAAGACCTTGAGGCCTACTACCAGCAGCTGGTTTCCGTCCGGGAAAAACTCTTTCAGATCTGCCCGTATTACAAGGCGGTCAAAGGCGTGAAAAGAATCCCCTTGTTTTTGAAGTATTGCCTGAAACGGATCGTCTACTTTTATCCGGGCTCGTTCCGTTCCTTGAAGAACAAGGTGGTCGCCGCGCAAAAAGCCATTCCCTATCAGAGTTCCCCCATCGTTGGCGTTTATTACTGGGTGGAAAAAACCCGGACTTTCATGCAGAAAGCCGTTTATGAAGAACTGGCACCCGTCACTTTTGAAGGAAAGCAGTACAGTGCCGTCAAGCAGCTTGATTATTATCTGACCCGTATTTTCGGCAACTATATGGAGTTGCCTCCTGTGGAGAAAAGGGTCTCTCACCACGCATACGACTCCTATTTGGAAGCCTAGTCCGACTCATTATGGCAAAAACCCTGGAATTCATACCTTTCGAGAAGATAGAAGCCACCTGGAAATCGATGGAGACGCCGGGCGTTTCTCCTTTTATGTACTATGATTACATGGCATATATCGTCAGGGAGACCCGACGCAAGCCCTTCCGGACTGTCCGGATTGCCTGCATCAAGGATTCCGAGACCGCCGAGATCCTGATGATCGTCGCGCTGGTCAAGGTCCGTGGCCGCCATCCCTACTACAAGATGCTGGGAGACCTCGGCGGTTGCGACATCGCCGACGCCTTATACAAACCCGGGATGACGGAAGAAGAGAAACTTTCGTGCATCCGCTTTTTCTACGATTCCATGCCCGGCAAACTGGTACTGCGCCGTCTCTATGAGAAATCGCCTCTCTATCTGAATGCCCCGGCCGACAGGATCGTTTCTGATGAAGCAGTCGGTTATGCCGACATCCCGGTCTTCGAGGATTGGGATTCTTACCTGAAATCGCTGTCCGGATATTCGCGCCACAATGTAAAGAGGGCCTATATGCGGATGGAGCGCGACGGCGTCAAATACAACCTGAAAGTCTATGGCGGGGACACGCCCCTCCCGAAAAAGGTCTGGCGCCTCCTGATGAAAACCTACTATAAACGTTTTCACGCCAAGTACAAGAGAGGCGTATTTTCCGATGAGACCAAAGGCGGCATCGTGGTCCAGTTCCTGAAATATCTGCATTACCTGACGATCAAAAAATTCTGGTTCTACACCAAGCACGATTCTCACTCCATCCCGGAGCTGCCGAATTCCAGGATTTGTGTCTTGTGGAACGGTGATGAAGGCGATGAAATGATTTCCTTCCTCTGCGGTTTCCTGACCCACGACAAGAAGATTTATTCCCTGCCGAGACTGGCCATCAACGAAAAATACAACTATTACACGCCGGGGTGCATCCTGATGGCGGAAGTCCTCAAGTATCTGAAGGAAGGCGGAGAGACCGAGCACCTCGATATGAGCCGCGGCGACGAACAATATAAGTTCAAGATGGGCGCCATCGGCTATTCCGCGCACGACATTGTCCTGAAATGAAAACCATCCCCATCCTGTTCACGTTTGACAACAGCCTGCTGATGCCGGCCGGTGTCTGCATGACCTCCCTGCTGGAGAATGCTGCGCCCGACACTTTTTATGATATCTTCATCCTTCACGGACCGGGTTGTGATTTCTCCCGGCTTGATATCCTGAAAACCCGGTTCGACAATTTCCGGATGACGGTCCGGGAGGTCAATGGCGAATTTGTCGGCGCCTATGAAATACGGGGCATTCCCGAAACCGCCTATTACAGACTGCTTGCGCCTGAACTCATTCCCGAATACGACAAGCTTCTCTATTCCGATGTCGATGTCATCATCCGGGAAGACCTCTCGAAATATTATGCGATGGATCTGGGCGACAATTATTTCGGCGCCGTCGACAATTGCTCGCGACTCCGTCCGAATGTCCAGAACTATCTGGCGAACAGCCTGCATCTGGATTACCGCAAGGGCTATTACTATTCCGGCAATCTCATCATCAATTCCAAACTGATCCTGCAGGACCATCTCCTCGACCAGTTCCGCGAACTCGGGAAAAACAACTACGAACAGCAGGATATGGACATTATGAACATAGCCTGCAATGGAAGGTTCCTTGCCCTAAGCCCGGAATATTGCATGACCGCCCAGTTGTATTCCATGATTGTCACACGGCGGCCGGAAATGGAAGCCATCTACGGCAAGGATATCCTGGACGCCACGCTTTCTCACGGGCTCGTCCACTATAACGGCACGAAACCCTGGAAGGGCAACTGCATGAATATGGACATCTGGTGGAGCGTGTATCGCAGAAGCCTGTTTTACGATGAAAGCTTCGCGGAATCGTTTTGGAAATCGCAGATGCAGATCCTGATGCGCGTCCCCCTGTCCAAACGGATCAAAATGGTACTGCGCTACCCGCTCGACAAAAAAATCCTCAAAGGAACAACGCTATTTCAGTAATTCAATATGAAGTTCTTATTCGATCTGGATGGAACCATCACTTCGCAAGAGACGCTCCCGGTCATCGCGAGATTGGGCAATCTGTCTGACAAAATCGATCAACTCACCCGGGAGACCATCCAAGGAAACGTTCCTTTCATCGAAAGTTTCATCCAACGGGTAAACATCCTGAAAGACATACCGGTATCGCTGATTTCCGACAGTTTGTCCCGCATTCCCCTTTATCGGGAAGTGTGTGATTTTATCGACAACCATCGGGAAAACTGCGTCGTCGTCACCGGAAACCTCTCGTGCTGGTGCGAAGGCTTGTTTGCCAAAATCGGATGCAAGAACTTCAGTTCTGAAGCGCTCGTGGAGAATGACGCGGTGGTAAAACTCAAGTCCATCCTGCGCAAGGAAACCATTGTCGAATTATACCAGGCACAGGGAGAAAAGGTCGTATTCGTCGGCGACGGGAACAATGATCTGGAAGCCATGCGCTTGGCCGATATCTCCATCGCGGCCGGCCTGACCCACAATCCGGCCAACAGCCTCTTCTCCATCACGGATTATATGGTCTTTAATGAAACTGCGCTATGTCGTGTTCTAAATCAGTTGTGCTGAGCTGCGCCGGCATCGGGTCCAGACTGGGACTCGGTTTGACCAAAGCCCTGTTGAAAATCAACGGCCGATCCCTTATTTCCCTGCAGTTGGAGCAATTCTCGGAAGTGGAAGACCTCCGGATTGTCGTCGGATTCCAGGCAAAGAGCATCATAGAAGAGGTGCTCAGTATCCGGAAAGACGTGACCTTTATCTTCAACCATCTGTACTTTGAAACAAAGACCGGGGCCAGTTTTTACCTTGGCGCCAAGGATGCCCGGGATGAGATTATCGAATGGGACGGTGACCTGCTGGTACACCCGGACGACGTGAAGACAATCCTGAACACGGAAGGCGAATTCATCTGCTACTCCGACATCACCAGCGACGGAGCCGTTTTCTGCAAGACCGACGAAAACGGAAATGTCCTGGCGTTCTCCCGCGAAAACGGAGATTATGAATGGACCGGCCCCGCCTGCATCAAAAAGGAACACCTGACTTATTCGTCCAACAACGTATACAATATCTTCGAACGCGTCCTTCCGATGAAAGGCATGAAGATCCGCGCGTACGATATCGATACCTACAATGACTATAAACGGGTATCGGAAATCATCAAGAACTGGTAATCGGTCTATGAAAGAGATCTCTCCCGCCGAATTCCGCATCCATATGATGGATATCCTGCAGGATATGCAACGGTTCTGCGAAGAAAAAGGGCTCCGATATTATCTGTCCTACGGATCATTGCTGGGGGCCGTCCGTCACAAAGGATTCATTCCCTGGGATGATGACATTGACATCTGGATGCCCCGCCCCGACTACGAGCGGTTCTGCCAGGAATACGACCACCCGCATTATAAAGTACTCTCCGCCTGGACCGACAAGGACTATCCGCTCGACTTCGCCAAGGTCCACGATATCCGTACGCGGGTTGAAGAGGACGGCGGCGACGGCGACTGGGGCATTTTCGTGGATATCTTCATCCTCGACGGCATCCATTCGCCGGAAGAGGGGGTGAAGATGATGAAAAAAGTTGCTTTCTACCGCAGCATGGCGGCTAACCAGCGTTTCACGCGCAAGTTCAAGATCGGACGCAGCACCGGCTTCAAGAAAAGCTGCATGGCCTTGCTGGGAAAAGCCATCCATCCTTTTGTCTCCCTGCAACGCATTCTCCAGGCAGAGGACAAGTTCATCGCCCGCAACGACTACGAATCCTGCCCTTACGCCTCCTCGCTGGTAGACTACAAGTATCAGGTCTTCCTCCCGAAAGAGGCGCTCGATCCGCATGTCACGCTTCCGTTCGAGGACCGTTCTTTCTGGTGTCCCGCCGATAGCGCCAAAGCCCTCACCGAGACCTTCGGGCCCAACTATATGACGCCTCCGCCCGAAAACAAGCGTTATTCGGTCCACGCCATCAAAGCTTACTGGAAATAACATGAAACCCATCACCGTCACTTCTCCCCTGCTTCCCGATCTGGATGAGTTCCACGAACTCCTCCGGGAAATCTGGGACAGCAAATGGATCACGAACAACGGCTCTTTCCATCAGGCGTTGGAAGCGGCGCTTTGTGAGTACCTCAAAGTGCCCTATGTCAGCTTGTTCACCAATGGTACGCTTCCGCTGCTGACAGCCCTGCAGGCGCTGCGTATTACAGGAGAAGTCATTACGACGCCCTACAGTTTCGTGGCTACGACCCACGCAATCTGGTGGAATGGCTGCAAGCCCGTTTTTGTGGACATCGACCCGGCGACGGGCAACATCGATCCGGACAAGATCGAAGCGGCCATCACGCCCCGGACAACGGCGATCATGCCCGTCCATGTTTATGGCAAACCCTGCGACACGAAGCGGATCGCCGCCATTGCCGACAAGTACGGCCTGAAAGTCATATACGACGCTGCCCACGCCTTCGGCGTCGAAGTCAATGGCGAGAGCATTCTCAAGGCCGGAGATATGTCGACGCTAAGTTTCCACGCCACCAAAGTATACAACACCATCGAAGGAGGCGCCATGGTCATGCACGACGCCGAAACAAAGAAGCGGATCGACTACCTGAAAAACTTCGGTTTTGCCGGAGAGACGGAAGTAGTGGGGCCCGGCATCAACAGCAAGATGGATGAAATCCGGTCCGCATATGGCCTCCTCGGCCTGAAACAGGTAGACGCGGCTATCGAGGCGCGACATCAAGTTGCCATCCGTTACCGCGAGGCACTCAGAGGCGTTAAGGGCATCACCTTCTTCGACGACATGCCCGGCGTCCGGCACAATTATTCCTACTTCCCCATTTTCATCGATGCCGAAGAATACGGCATGACCCGCGACGAACTCTACTTCAAACTGCGCGACCACGGCATCTGGGGCCGCCGCTACTTCTACCCGCTGATCAGCACGTTCAGCACCTACCGCGGACTACCCAGTGCCAGCAAGGAGAATCTGCCCCTCGCCCACAAAATGGCTGACAGCGTGATTTGTCTGCCGATGCACCACGAATTGACGGTAGAAGTCACTGATAAGATTACCACATTAATCTCATCACGATGAAGAATCTTTTAATTATCGGCGCCCGCGGTTGGGGTCGCGAGATTTTTAATATGCTACCCCATTGCATGGGCTATGGGACCGAATATGTAGTCAAAGGATTCCTTGATGACAAAACTGATGCATTAGATGGAATGGCCGGGTATCCGCCTATCATTGACAGTGTGGAGCATTACACCCCGCAACAAGACGATGTCTTTACGTGTGCCCTGGGAGACGCAGACTGGAAGAAACACTATGTCGAGATTATCCTAAAAAAAGGCGGGGAATTTATTAACGTCATCCACAATACGGCCACAATCGGGCGCAACACAATTATTGGAACCGGCTGCATCTTTTGTGAATATGTAAGCATCTCTTGCGATATTGTAGTGAAAGATTTCGTGACGATCCAATCCAATGCGAATGTCGGCCATGATGCGAGAGTCGATAATTATTGCCATTTGGGAGTCAGGGCATTCATGGGTGGCGGCTCACATGTCGGAGATGTGTCCACGATTCAAACAAGTGCCATTGTACTGCCAAAGATTCGTGTCGGCACCAACTGCATGGTGGGAGCAGGTGCGGTCGTAATCAAGAAAGTCAAAGATGGTGAAACCGTGTATGGAAATCCTGCACGAAAATTATAATGAAGATAACAATGGAACTCAAAGATTTTATTGAAAATTTCGCTGATCAGTTTGAAGATACCGATCCTGCCGAAATTACGGCCAGCACCGTGTTTCATGAGCTTGATGAGTATTCGTCATTGATCGCCCTTTCCATCATTGCCATGGTAGACGAAGAATATGATGTGCAACTTAAGGGAGATGATATGCGCGCTGCAGTTACAGTAGAAGATCTGTTCAACACGGTTAAATCAAAATTGGAATAGGACAATGTTATCGTTTACTGATTCATTATGACCAACTACAATCCCTATTCTCTCCGTTGCAAAACCATTCTTGTCACCGGTGCAAGTAGCGGTATCGGCCGTGCCACCGCTATCGAATGCTCTTTGCTGGGGGCTTCGATAATTATAACAGCACGCAACGAGCAGCGCTTACAAGAGACACTCCGTGCACTTGATGTCTCTGAAGGCCAACAACATAGTTGCATTATTGCCGATATCGCGACCGAAGAGGGGCTTGCCTGCCTCGTTGAATCACTCCCCTCGTTAGACGGGGTATTCTCCAATGCGGGCATTCAGAAAGGGCAAAGCCCTGTAAAGTTCTTGAAAAATAATGTGATTGATGATATTATCAATATCAATGTCAAATCACATGTAAGATTAGCCCGGGAACTGTACAAAAAGAAAAAACTGAACAAGGAGTCCTCATATGTGTTTACCGCCTCTGTCGGCGGTGTATCCACACATTTTCTCGCCAATTCCATTTATGACATAACAAAGGCGGGGATAAATGCTTTCGCCAAGTCTTGTGCCGTGGATTTCTCCTCCAGAAAGATCCGTGTCAATGCTGTTTGTCCGGGTATGATTCGTACGGCCATGACCGAACCGACCGGAACCATTTCAGAGGCAGATTATCAGAAAGATATTGAAGACCACTACTTGCTCGGACGCTATGGTCAACCCGAAGAGGTCGCCCGCACTGTGGCTTTCCTCCTCAGTGATGCCGCCTCGTTTATTACAGGAGCGAGTATTATGGTGGATGGCGGATGTTCGCTTGTACATTAATTCTAACCCCTTATGGCCACAATTAGATACGACAATGTAGGGATTCGGGCTATATCGGCTTGCGTTCCCAAAGGAGTGGTCTATAACAAAGACCTGGGATACTTGATCCCTGAGGAAGAAATACAAAAAACGATTGACAGCATCGGCGTACGTGAACGCAGGATTGCAGATGCTGATGTCTGTGCAAGCGATCTGGCTTTTAAAGCCGCGGTAAAACTGATGGAAGACAATGCCATCGACCCGGCCAGCATTGATGTCTTGTTGTTTATGAGCCAGACCGCGGACTATCGTATCCCGGCGACAGCGCCCGTTTTGCAGCACCGACTGGGGCTCCCTGTTGACACGATGGCCATGGATTTGTCTTTGGGCTGCTCAGGTTATGTATACGCGTTATCGACCGCCTATGCCTATGCTTCGATGCCCGATGTACATCGGGTGTTGTTGCTTGACGGAGAGACTTTTTCAAAAATTGTGAACCGCAACGACAAAGTTGACTGGCCACTCTATGGCGATGCGGCAACAGCGACCCTGATAGAAAAAGGGAACTTTGGGGAATCGACGTTTATCCTCCGCAGTGACGGGTCAGGGCGGGATGCCGTTATTATTCACGATGGGATGCGTAATCCCGTGAACGCGGATTCGCTTGTCGAGGTCAAAAATGAGAATGGAGACATCCACAACAGACTGGAAATTTATATGGACGGAATGGATGTGTTCAATTTCGCCATGAAACGGGTTCCCAAAACCATCAAGGAGATGGCAGAAGTGACGGGAATGCCTCTTGACAGCGTAGACTGGCTCGTTTTCCATCAGGCCAATCGGTTTATGACCGATTTCTTTGTGAAAAAACTGAAGTTCAACCCGCAACGTGTTCCCTACTGTATCGACCGCTACGGCAACACATCTTCTACCAGTGTCCCGCTGACAATCGCAAGCGAATTGCGTGATAAAATGAAAAATGGGGATCGCGTGATCATGGCCGGCTTTGGCGCCGGCCTATCCTGGGGAGTGGCGGCCATAACGATGAATGATTGCAGTATCAGCCCTGTCATTGAATATTAACCCTGATTCCGTATTCAGGAATATCTTTGAAACAACATGGAAGAGAAAGTACTGGAGATCTTGAAGGATCTATTTGAATTGGAAACGGTTGACAAGACCTGCTCGCAGGAGACGTGCGAAAAATGGGACTCAATGGGGCAGTTGAATCTTGTCGTTGAACTGGAGAGCGAGTTTGATCTCTCGCTGGAGCCGGAAGAGATTGGGGAGATGAAATCGTTTGATGATATTATCCGGATACTAAAGATCAAATTAGATGGCAAATCCCTTGGTTAGCATCATTTGCGACGTCTATAACCACGGGCCTTACCTCAGGAATGCGCTCGAGGGTTTTGTCATGCAGCAAGTGGATTTCCCGATAGAGATTCTTGTCCATGATGATGCCTCCACAGATAACTCTGCCGAGATTATCCGAGAGTACGAGAACAAACATCCTGACCTTATCCGCCCTATCTATGAAACTGAAAACCAGTACTATAAGCAGAATCTTTGGGCCGACATCCAATTTCCCCGCGCACAAGGCAAATATATCGCACTCTGCGAGGGTGATGACTATTGGACAGATCCACTGAAATTGCAGAAGCAGGTGGATTATATGGAGGCACATCCTGAATGCACGATGTGCTTTGGCAACGCCTTGGAGCATTGGGAAGGATCCGACCGTCCGGATAAAGTGTTCTCCGATATCAAAGACAGGGATTATGCCCCTGAAGAACTGACACACGGATGGTTCATTTCGACAGCGACCGTCCTGTTCAGAAGACAGGTGATCGAAAGCGATTTGTTCAGACAATATATTGCCGATCGCAAAATCATTACAGGAGATCTTCCCTTATGGCTTACCTGTGCCTCGATGGGAAAGGTTCACGGACTTTCCGACATATTCAGCGTCTATAGAAGACTTCCATCGGGCTTTATGCTTAGTATGGATTCGAAAAGAAGGCTGGCAATGGGAGATCATCGCGTGGAGATTTACAAAGTCTTCGGGGAAAAATACAAAAAATCCACCGTTTCCATGGCCATGACCCATTACAGGTTAGCCTACGCTTATGCCCGGAAAGAGAAGGACTGGAAAATGGTAATAAAATCCCTATGGAAATCTGTCTCCACGCGGATCAAATACCCTGACGTTACGGTTTACCATCTAAAACAGATTTTAAAGGAACGACGGGAGCGACTGTCCAAATAATATGAAAAAAGTCATCACCTACGGTACATTCGACCTGTTCCATCAAGGTCACTATAATCTGCTCAAGCGCGCAAAGGAGCTTGGCGACTGGTTAATCGTCGGCGTTACGACCGACAATTTCGACCTGGCGCGGGGCAAGATGAACACCTGCGACAATATGATGGACCGGATCGAAGCCGTCCGCAACACCGGACTTGCCGACCAGATCATCATCGAGGAATACAAGGGGCAGAAGATTGACGACATCCAGAAATACGGGGTGGACATTTTTGCCATCGGTTCGGACTGGACCGGCTATTTCGATTACTTGAAAGAATACTGCCAGGTTGTTTATCTCCCTCGGACGGAGGGCATTTCCAGCACGATTCTCCGCGAAGGAAGACCCGCCATTTCCCTGGGCATTATCGGCACGGGCGACATCGCCGGACGGTTCGTCCCGGAATCGAAGTTCGTCAACAGCATCCCCATCACGGCCGCTTATGACCCAGCCTCGGAAGTTTGTGCCGGATTCTGCCGAAAATTTGAGATTCCCATGGCGGCCGGATCCCTGGATGAGCTTTATCAGAACTGCTCCGCCGTTTATATCGCATCCACACCTTCAACACACTACGAATACGCCAAGTCAGCCCTTGAGGCCGGAAAGCATGTCCTTTGTGAATCGCCTTTTGTTTTCAAGCGTTCCGAAGCGGAAGCGTTGTATGAAATCGCCGAAAGCAAGAACCTGGTTCTGATGGTGGCCTTGAAGACTGCCTACTGCCCCGCCTTCGGCCACCTGGTGACCCTGCTTAAGTCGGGGGCGATTGGAGAAGTCGTAGAGGTCAGTGCGTCCATCGGCGGTCAAATGAACGAGCAGGCCTGTTTTCCGCTGCTGCCCATTTTCAAGTTGTTGGGAACGGAATACCGCGACCTCAACTTCTACACCAAGATCGAGAACGGCATAGACATCTACACGAAGGCTTTGTTCCGCTACGACTCGGCCGTGGCCTTGTTCCAACTCGGACTGGGCGCCAAATCGGAAGGCAACTTGGTCATATCCGGAACAAAAGGCTATGCCTACATCCCCGCCCCGTGGTGGAAGACCGATTACTACGAGATCCGTTACGAAGACCCGGATCAGAACAAAAAGTATTTTTATCCTTTTGCCGGAGAAGGCCTGCGTTATGAGATAAAAGAATTCGTTTCAGCCATTCTCGCCGACGGACATTCTTACTCCAAGATTGCCAAGAAGGAAAACCTCGCTATGGCCCAGGTGCAGGAAGCCTATCTGAAAGGCACACACTTGTTCAAATTATAACGAATGAAACTATCAATCATCACCATCAATTGGAACAACCGGGAAGGCCTGCGCATGACCCTGGACAATGTCCTCAGTCAAACTGCGCGAGACCAGTTTGAATATGTCGTGGTCGATGGTGGCGCGGATGACGGAAGCGGGGAAATGCTCCGGCAGGAGTATGACGGACGTCTCGACAAGTGGACAAGCCAGCCGATCAAGCCCATCTATAAAAAGATGAATATGGGCGTTCAGATGGCCACGGGAGATTACTGCCTATTCCTGAACTCGGGCGATTCTCTGAATGACCCCGACGTCATGAAAGATGTCCTCCCCCACCTTGACGGCGAAAAAGATCTTGTCATCGGCAGTATCGTGGAGGGAGAGAATCGCACGGTCGTTCCGGAACCCATCACGGGTCTCTGGATGTACAAAGCCAGCATTCCGCATTCCGGCGCTTTCATCAAGCGGGAATTGCTTATCCGCCATCCTTATGATGAGTCCCTGATGATTGTTTCCGACTGGAAATTCTTTTTCCAGGCCCTGATTCTCGACAATGCCTCCTATAAGATGATTGACAGGGACATCGCCTGGTTCGACCGCACCGGTATCAGTTCTACACGGCCGCTTCTCGTTGAAGAGGAAAGACGGAAAGTGCTGGACGAACTCCTTCCGCCCCGGGTAACGGTCGATTATCTTCAGTTCACCAAAGGGCAGGGATATCAGAACACCGAATACGACCGTTTCTACATCAAGATGCGGAAATATAAGTACGGGCGGGTACTCTACTCTCTCAATGTTCTCACTATGAGATTCCTGGCCCTGTTCAGAAAAGGAGCCCGTTTTGCCCGGGACTTCAACCCTTTCTCCCAGCAATAATCATTCATGGTAGCCGACAAGACTGAGAACACAAGAAGACTGGCCAAAAATACACTGTTCCTGTATTTTCGGTCCATCGTCTGCTTATTGCTCCAGCTCTATAGCAGCCGCTTGATTCTCCAGGCATTGGGCGTAGACGACTATGGCATCAACACCGTCGTAGCCGGATTCGCTTCCATGTTTACCCTGGTGACCGGCGCACTGGCTACGGCTATCGGCCGATTCCTGACCTTTGAATTGGGCCGAAACGATCTCCAACGGCAAAAACAGGTCTTCTCCATTTCCTTGACCCTGATGACCGGATTTGCCCTCGTGATTTTCATTCTGGCGCTGACAGTAGGTCGATGGTATGTGGCCAACATTATGAAAATCCCGGATGGCAGGGAGATTGCCGCTCTCTGGGCTTTCTTCTGCGCCATTGCCTCCGTAATGACCGGGTTGATCATAACCCCTTTCAACTCGGCCATCATCTCCCACGAAAAGATGGGCATCTATGCCTTCATCAATATTCTGGAGGCGATTCTGCAATTGGGTATCGCCCTGTTCCTGACCTTCGGGACCTATTCGATAGACCGCCTGATTCTCTATGCGGTCGTCTGGACATTATGCGGCATCGGCTTACGAATTTTCGCCGCTGTATATGCCATGTCCCATTTCCGGGAGTGTCGGATCCGTCCCTATTTTGAAAAGAGCCTGTTCAAGGAAATCTTCAGTTTCGCAGGGTGGAATTTTCTTTCGGACGTATCCGGAACACTGAGCGGACAGGGTGTCAACCTGCTCATCAATTTCTACAGGGGTCCCGCCGTCAATGCCGCCAGAGGATTGTCCGACACGGTGCAGCGGTCGGTTTCCATGTTTGTCAACAACTTTACCATAGCCCTGACGCCGCAAATCACGAAGGCCTATGCCGCCCAAGACATGTCCTACGTAAAGTATCTTACTTATCGGGGATCCCGGTTTGCGTTCTATATCATGTTTTTCATCTCCCTGCCCGTCATATTGGAATCCCAATTTGTGTTCACGCTGTGGTTGGGAGATGTTCCCGCTCATACCATCAATTTCAACCGGCTTGCGTTGATTGACTGTACGATGGGTTTGTTCTATACGGTTTTCGGAACCGTACAGAACGCGTCCGGCAATATCCGGAAACTCCGGATCATCATGAGCATTATCACGCTCCTGGAATTTCCGCTGGCCTGGTTCTTCCTGAAAATCGGAACGCCCCCGGAAGTAATCTATCTGATCATTATGGCCGCCATTATCGGGTATATCATAGCCACACACTGCTTTGTCAGCAAAACACTGGACTACACCTTCCAGGAAGTATTCCGGGAGGTTTATTCCCCGGAGTTGAAGGTCATCGTCTGCTCAACCATCATCCCGTTATTGTCCGTTCTCCTGCTCCCCTACGGCTGGGCACGATTCCTGATTACCGGCACGTTGTGCGTGGCCTTTACCGTCCCGTCCGTCCTGTTCCTGGGCTGCAACGAATCGGAAAGACGCTATATCCTGACTGCCGCCCGAAATTTCATCAAAAAGTTGTTCCACCGATAAATGAAAGTCTCCGTCATCATCCCTTTCTATAAGGTGGAGCCGTTCGTCGAACGGTGCACCCGATCGCTGCTGGAGCAGACGCTGACGGATGTGGAGTTCATCTTTGTGGATGACGCTTCACCGGATGGGAGCCGCGCCATCATCGAGCGCGTATCAGCTGAGTATAATCGGGATGTACGGATTTTGACCCACGAGCAGAACCAGGGCCTGCCGGCCGCCAGAAACACTGGGTTGTCCGAAGCTCACGGAGCGTTTATCTATCATTGCGACTCCGATGACTACTTGGAGCCCACGATGCTCGAAGATATGTATAAAGCTGCCACGGCCGAACAGGCTGATTTCGTTTATTGCGATTTCTATCTGGATTTCGGCACGTCACGGCGCGAAATGACAAACCCCTCCTATACTGACCCGGAGCAAATGGTCAAGGAAGGGTTCCTGGCCGGCCTGATGAAATACAACGTGTGGAACAAACTTGTCGCCCGAAGGTTGTACAGCGAAAGCGGCATCGTGTTCCCGGCCGGTCACGGCATGGGCGAAGACATGACCATGATTCTGCTCGCAACGCACGCCACCCGATCGGCGCATGTTGCCAAGCCTCTCTATCACTACGTAAAGCTCAATGCCAACGCCTTCTCCAACACTTTCTCGCAAAGGCACCTCGACGATATCCGTTTCAATGCGGACCGAATGTTTGCCGGACTCGCAGACTGGAATGTGAGCGAAAAGGAAAAATATCTGGGCTTCTTCAAGTTAAACCTCAAGCTTCCCTTCCTTTTCTCGGAAGACCGCCAACAACTACGGTTATGGAAACAGTGGTATCCGGAAGCGAACCGCTATATCAAACAAAATACACACCAACCCCGGCGTACCCGGCTGGTACAGCAATGGGCCGCCGCCGGTCTCTTCTTCCTGGTACGATTTTACTCATTCCTCATCAATAAACTTTATTACGGACTCCGTTATCACCGATGATCAAGCTCCTGAAAATCATATTTACCGTACTGATCACCAGTTTCTTCTTCTTCCCGGTCAAGTTTGTGTTTCTACCCACCAACACGAAAAACCTGATGGCGGCCTTGGGACTGGTATTCGTCATCATCGAGATGATCCGCAAACGGGATTTTTCCGCCCCGAAACAGTTTATCATCCTGATGATGATCAGTGGCATGGTCTCCATCATGTCGTTGATTTCCATCACGTACAACCAAACGCCGGATACGACATACGTCACTTATATCCGATCCGCAGTCATCTGGTTGAGCGGTGCCTTTGCCGCATGTTATATCATTCGGGGCGTCCATGGCCGGATTGACGTGCCATTGGTGGTCCATTACTTGATCGGCGTCTGTCTTTTCCAATGCGTAAGCACCATGCTTATTGAATTCATACCGGCCTTCCAGGACTTCGTGGACCGGTATGTCCAACAAGCACAAGACTTCCTGAAAGACGTTCACCGCCTTTATGGCATCGGCGCATCGTTGGATGTGGCGGGATCCCGTTTCGCAGCCGTCCTGGTAGCCATCGCTTTTCTGGTTACGTCTTCTCCCAAGCGCGTCTCTACCGGTATGACGGTCTTCTACGTCTTTTCGTTTGTCGTCATCACCATCATCGGCAATATGATTGCACGTACCACGATTGTCGGAACATTCATTGGCATCGCCTGGATGGCATTTGGACCGTTTATCCTGCCCAATAACAGGCAGCGAGAGAGTTCGACAGGTAAAGGAATCGCCATCATCGGTACACTTGCCGTTCTGATTGGTGCCAGTGTCGTTGTCTATAACGCATTTCAGGAAGTTCAGGATCTGTTCCGTTTTGGCTTTGAAGGGTTCTTCTCGTGGGTCGAGACCGGCAAATGGGAGACAGACTCGACCAGTCGCCTGGAATCCATGGTTGTCTGGCCGGAAGAATTACGGACCTGGATCATTGGGGACGGTTATTTCGAGAATTCGCGAAACGACCCCAACTACCTGGGAGATTCGACGAACCGAGGGTTTTATATGGGTACCGATATCGGCTACTTGCGATTCATTTTCTATTTCGGTATTTTAGGCCTTGTCTGGATCATGGCGGTGATGATCTACTCGGCTTTCGTCTGCGCTGATCAGTTCAAGCCCTACACTTGGCTTTTTATGATGGCTTTAGCCGTCTGCCTGGTCGTATGGGCCAAAGTCTCGACCGATATCTTCCTCTTCTTCTGCCTGTTCCTCTGCGCTGCCGTCTTGCAGGAAACTCCGGAAGAAACGGAACCTGCTGCTGAAACGTCCCCTCTTCCGTGAAAATCGTCTATTGCATCAACGGATTCTACCGGGCAGCCGGGATGGAACGCGTGCTGGCCGATAAGGCGAACTGGTTGGTCGCCCACGGCCACGAACTGACCATTCTGACTACCGACCAACAGGGGCAGGCGGAAGCATTTCCGCTGGATCCGCGCATCCGGCGATACGATCTGGGCATCAACTACGAGAGCAATAACGGGGGTTCGCTGCTCGACAAACTGATCCACTACCCGGTCAAGCAGTTTCGGCATCGCCGGCGTCTCGCCCAAAAACTGGGGGAAATCAATCCCGACATTACCGTCTCGATGTTCTGTAATGAGGTGAACCTTCTGCCGAAAATCCACGATGGCAGCCGGAAGGTGCTGGAAGTGCATTTTTCCCGCTTCAAGCGTCTCCAATACGGCCGTGGCGGGCTCTGGAGCCGGATCGACCGGCTCCGCAGTCGGGATGACGCCCGGCTGGCGGGCTGCTATGACCGCTTCGTCGTCCTGACCGAAGAAGACAAGGGCTATTGGCCGAAACTCCCCGGCCTGCGGGTCATCCCCAACCCCAGGACCTTCACCCTCCCCGAGCCGGCTCCTCTGCAAAACAACACCATTCTGGCCGTCGGCCGGTATTGCCACCAGAAAGGTTTCGACCTGCTGCTGAAGGCTTGGAAGATGATCGATACGCAGGGTTGGACGCTCCGGATCGCCGGAAGCGGCGATCCGCTGGAAGACGTCCCTGACAACGTAATTACCGGCCCCTCTTCGGAAATCATTAAAGAGTACCAAAACGCGGCTTTCCTGGTGATGAGCTCCCGCTACGAGGGCTTGCCCATGGCGCTGCTGGAAGCCCAGGCGGCCGGACTTCCCATCGTCTCGTTTGCCTGCAAATGCGGGCCGCGCGACGTGCTTACCGACGGTGTTGACGGGCTGCTCATTCCCGAAGGCGACGTCGCCGCCCTGGCGTCTGGGATGAAGCGGCTGATGGACGACGAAGAGCTGCGCCGCAAAATGGGCGCGGCGGCCTTCCGGAATTCCGAAAAATACGACAAAGAACGAATCATGGCCTTATGGGAGCGGCTTTTCCACGAGTTATCGTAGTTTCCGCCGTCAATATCCGGAAGGGCGGTACGCTGACAATCCTGCGGGAATGCCTGCAGTACCTCTCACGTCAGGAAGGCCTGAAAGTCTATGCCCTGGTCCACGACCGGAAGTTGTGCGATTACCCCGGCATCGAGTACCTGGAGTTCCCCTGGACCATCAAGGGATGGGGCCGGCGGCTCTGGTGCGAGTATGTGACGATGTATCGCGTCAGCCTTGACATCGAGCGGCGGGAAGGGCAGGAAATCGACACCTGGCTCTCGATGCACGACACCACGCCCCGCGTGAAAGCCCGGCATCGGGAAGTGTATTGCCATACCTCCTTCCCGTTCCTGAAGTGGCACCTGCGCGACCTGGTGATGGATCCGAAGATTCCGCTCTTTGCGATGTTCACGCGCTTCGCCTATCGCATCAACGTGCACCGCAACGATTGCCTGATCGTACAGCAGGAATGGTTCCGCGACGGGTTGAGTCGGATCACGGGATTCCCGAAGGAAAAGATCCGGGTCATTCCCCCGAAAGTGTCGGTCGAAGGCATCGTCCCGGAAACCATCGTCCCGGAAGTGCCCTTGTTCCTATATGTCTCCACGGCCGACTGCCACAAGAATTTCGAAACTTTGTGCGAAGCGGCCCGCCTGCTGGAACGCGAAGTGGGAACCGGTAAATTCAAGGTCGTACTCACAATTGCGGGCTCGGAGAACCGCTACGCCCGCTGGGTCAAAAAGCACTGGGGCGATGTTTCTTCCATCGAATTCAAGGGCCTGATGCCCAAAGAGAAACTGTTCGGTTACTACCGGGCGGCCTCCTGCTTCATCTTCCCCTCCCGGGTCGAGACCTGGGGCCTGCCCATCACGGAGTATATGTTACTGAACGGTGGCCGCATGCTGCTTGCCGACCTGCCCTATGCCCACGAAACCAGCGAAGGCCGCGGGGAGTTCTTCCCTGCCACCGACGCCCGGAAACTGAAGGAGCTGATGTATGAAAGTCTTGCAACTCGGTAAGTTCTACCCCATCCGCGGCGGCGTGGAAAAGGTGATGGAGATGCTCACGGAAGGGCTCTCCGCCCGGGGCGTGGACTGCGATATGCTCTGCGCCAGTTTCGACGGCCACAAGGAGATGCAGGTCATCCCGCTCAATGCACACGGACGCATCATCGTGGTGCCGACTCTGCTGAAAGCGGCCGGGACGATGATTGCCCCGAAAATGATCGGCTGGCTACGGAAACACGCCGCCGAATACGACCTGATCCACATCCATCACCCCGACCCGATGGCAGCCCTGGCCCTGCGGCTGAGCGGCTATCGCGGACGCGTGATCGTGCACTGGCACAGCGACATCCTTTCGCAGCGCTTCTTCCTGTTCTTCTACAAGCCGTTGCAAAACTGGCTGATCAAACGAGCTGAAAAGATTGTCGGCACGACGCCGGTTTATGTGCGCGAATCGCCGCACTTGCAGCACGCTCAGGAAAAATGCACTTATGTCCCCATCGGCATCGACGGGCTCCAGCCCGACCCGCAACGGGTGGCCGAGTTCCGGGGCCGGTTCCCGGGCCAGAAACTGATTCTGAGCGTCGGGCGTCTGGTTCCTTATAAGGGTTATCCTTACCTGATCGAGGCCATGGCCTTGCTGCCCGAAAACTACCGCCTCGTCATCGGTGGAACCGGGCCGCTGCGCGAACAGCTGGAAGCGCAGATCCAGCAGTTGAATCTCCAAAACCGCATCGATCTGATCGGTTATGTGTCCGATGAAGACCTACCCGTCTGGTTCGGCGCCTGCGACTGCTTCGTACTCACAAGCACGATGAAAACCGAGGCTTTCGGCATCGTCCAGATCGAGGCAATGAGCTGCCACAAGCCCGTGGTAGCCACACGAATTCCCCAATCAGGCGTGTCGTGGGTCAACGAAGACGGGGTGTCGGGACGCAATGTGACACCCGGAAAACCCCAGGAATATGCCTCCGCAATTCAAGAAGTTGCGGAAAATACTGAAAAATACGGAGAAAGTGCGTATCTTCGCTTTTTGAATTGTTTCACCCGCAAACAGATGATCATCAATATCGAAAACCTATATGAAACACGTTAACCGTTTCTTCCGGCCGCTGCTTCTGCTGCTGGTCCTTTCGGCTGTCAGTTGCACCACGCCCAGAACGTTGGGCTACCTGCTCGACATGGAATACAACAAGGATTATCCTGCCCGTCCGGCTCCGGAACTGAAGATGCAGAAGGAAGACCGGCTGAGCATCCAGGTGCTCAGCGAAAATGCCGAATTGTCCGCTCCCTTCAACACGATGCTTACCATCACCGACCTGACCAATCAGACGGCCAAGCAGCCTATGCTCACCTATGTGGTCGACCGAGAGGGTAACATTGATTTCCCCGTTTTGGGCAAGCTTCACGTGGAAGGTTTGACGCTCAAGGAGATTGAGCAACTGATCGCCGATGAGATCATTTCCCGCGGTTATATCAGGCAACCGGTCGTCAATGCAGAACTGGACAATTTCCAAATCACGGTCATCGGCGGAACCGGTGGTGGCGTGATGCAGATTCAAGGTCATAGTTTCAATCTGCTCCAGGCGATCGCCCGGATCCGTGGCGGCTCCAACGAACAGATCAACATCAAAGAGGTAACGGTCATCCGCACCGAGAACGGTGTCCGCACCGCTTATTCCGTGAACATGCAAAAAAACGCCCTGTTCGAATCTCCGGTCTTTTACCTCCAGCAGAACGACGTCATCTACTACAAACCGAAACTCTACCGCTTGAGCCAGCCGGCAGGTGCCTTTATCGGTTTTGTCGGAACCATTACCGGTTTCGCCAGCCTGATCCTGTCTTATCTGGCCTTAACAAAGTAAGTCATCCACTATGCAGAACAGCAATACTAGCAACAGCAATCGCGTCAACCTGGTCGATTTGTTTCTGTACCTGTTGAGCCATTGGTACTGGTTCGTGCTTTGCGCGGCCCTCTGCGGAGGCTACGCCTACTACAAGTACGCCCAGACGCCCTTCACTTACAGAAGCGACGCGACCGTCATCATCAAAGACCCGAGCAGCGCCCGGACGACGGCCAGTATGACCGTGTACAGCAGCCAAATCAACCGCATCAACATGACCAATGAGATCCTGCAACTGCGGTCCAAACAACTGATGCAACAGGTCGTCGAAGCCATTGATGCCGATGTCAATTATACCTTGCACATCAAACTTCGCGATGTGGAGCTCTACAAACTGGCACCGGTCAAGATGCATATTCTTCGCGAAGAAGGGGCGCCCGAAGCCTTCCAGCTGACGGTAACCACGGTCAATCCGGAAAAAATCCAGGTTCAACTCTCCGACGGTCGCTCAGCCGCATTTGCATTAGGCGATACCATCTCTGTCTACGGGGCCCACGTCTATTTTACCGCCACCCCGTATTACAACGGAGAAGGAGCCGGCAAGCCGGTGACCATCACGAAGTATTCTGTCGCAAATGCGGCCAGTGCTTTCCTTTCACGATTGAAGGTTAACCAGAGCGACGGTACCATCCTCCAACTTTCTTTGCAGGACTACTCGGTCTGGCGTGCCAACGACATTCTCAACACCCTTGTCGATAAATACAACGAAGACGCCATCCGCGAAAAGAACCGCATCGCCGTGAACACGGCCCAGTTCATCAACGAGCGCCTGCTCATCATTCAGCAGGAACTCGGCGGCGTGGAAGACGAAATCGCCCGCTTCAAGACCTCGGAACGCATTATGAACGTGGACCAGGCCACGACCCAGTACCTGAACGAGAACAAGGGATACAACGATGAAATCGTCAAGGTCGAGACCCAGATCAAACTGGCCGAGTACCTGCGCGACTACATCACCAACTCCTTCGAGTCCTATGAACCGATTCCGGTCAACACCGGCCTCGACGATGCCCGCATCAGCAACGAGATTACGCAATACAACACCTTGATCCTGCAGCGGGAGCGCCTGCTCGACGCCTCCAGTGCGGAGAGCCCGGCCGTCAAACAGGTCGAAGGAACGCTCCTGCCGCTGCGCCAGAGCATCCTGGGTTCCATCAACAACCTGCTGACCTCCCTTGAAGTCCGTCGCGGCGATTTGGGTGAACTGGAGCGCGAATCCCTGCGGAAGTTCACGGCCATGCCGTCGAAAGCCCGCCAGCTCCTGTCCATTGAGCGTCAGCAGAAAATCAAGGAGAGCCTGTATCTCTACCTCCTCAACAAACGCGAAGAGAATGCCCTCACGCAGTCGATGGTGGACAACAACGCCCGCATGATCGACAGTGCCTCAGGCAGCACCTCGCCTATCTACCCGTCGCGCAACAAGATGTTGCTGACGGCTATCCTCATCGGTCTGCTGATTCCCGGCGTCATTCTGGTCGCCCGGATATTCATCGACCAGAAGATCCGCAGCCGGAAAGATCTTGAAGATGCGAATTGCGCCGTTCCTTTCTTGGCCGAGCTCCCGAAAGTCAAAGCTAATAAGAAGAAGCGTGGCGAAAAGGAAGATCCCAAATATACCGCATACGGGCATTCCGGCAATAAGAACCTGACCGAGTCGATGCGCCTGATGGCCACCAACCTCAACTTCATGAAGCCGGAAGGCTGCCAGAATCCGGTAATCGCTTCCACTTCGTTCAATGCTTCGGCCGGTAAAACGTTTGTGACGGTCAACCTGGCTGCCTGCTTGGCCGACGCCAAGAAGACGTACGGTTTCCGGCAAGTTCGGTCTTAAACACAGCACGGTCGGCTTGAGCAACTACCTCAACGACGAAACCCTGGTTCTGGACGACATCATCCACAAAGACGTGCTGGACGGCGTGGACTTCATTCCGGCCGGCCACATCCCGCCGAACCCGGCCGAACTGCTGAGCCGCCAGCGTTTCGAAGCGGTGGTCGACGAGCTTCGCCAGCGGTATGATTTCATCCTGCTCGACGGCGTGCCCTACACGGCCGTGGCCGATATGCTCGTGATCCAGAATCTGGTGGATATGAATATGTTCATCATCCGCAGCGGCCAGATCGACCGTCGCAATATGCCGGCGCTCGACACGCTCTACGAGCAGAAGAAACTCCATAACCCGTGCATCGTGCTCAACGGCACCGAGTATCGCGGCCTCTATGGTTACGGCTACGGTTACGGATATGGTTACGGATATGGCTACGGTTATGGTTACGGCTACGGAGAGGATTCGGAAGGCCGCAAGAAACATCATCGCCGGCATAAGTCAAAGTAAGTAGCCGATGACCATTGCAGTTGATTTCGACGGGACCATCGTCGAACATAAATATCCGGCAATCGGAAAGGAACTTCCCTTTGCCATCGAGACGCTCAAAACCCTCGCGGAAGAGGGCCACAAGTTGATCTTGTGGACCTCCCGCGACGGGGAGTTGCTTGAAGAGGCCCTTAAGTTCTGCAAGGAACGCGGACTGGAATTTTATGCCGTCAACAGCAATTATCCTCCGGGGGCACTGTTTACCAACAAAGCGGGCAAATCCTGCAAGGTGGTGGCCGATGTGTACATCGACGACCGCAACATCGGCGGCCTGCCCGACTGGGGCCTGATCCACGAAATGATCACCGGCATTCGGGAAGAGAAACACAAGGCCCGCCGCCGGCGTCGTTTCCGGCTGTTCGGGCGATGAATCCCCTCTTTTTTGCGTTGTTGCGGAGCGGGCTGTGGGAACGGCCGCTCACGGACAACGAACTGGCGGCGGCAGCCGTGGTCGGCGAAGCCGAGTGGGCTGCGCTTGTCGAGATCGCCCGGCGACAGACCGTTTCTGGTCTGCTCTACCGGGCGATCACGCATCTGCCGGCCGACTTCCGGATACCGGGGGATATCGTTCTCGGTCTGATGTCTGTAGCCGGCGGTCTCGCCCGGGAAAACCAGGCGAAAGCCGCTGTCACAGACCAGCTCTTCACGGAATGCGCGGAAGCCGGTCTCCATCCCGTCGTAATGAAGGGGCAGTCCGTCGCAGCCTATTATGTCCATCCCGAACTTCGTTATTCAGGCGATATCGACCTGTATTTTCCGCCGAAAGAGTATCCCCGCGCGCTGACACAGCTTGGCGGTGAGGTTGCTCCTGACGGAACTCGTCACATCCGCCGCAACGGGATTGACATCGACATTCACGACCGTTACTTCGATCTCCACTGCCCCGATATCCAATTACCGGCTGTCGGCACGCCCGAGGCCACAATCCTTCTTCTTTCCAGCCACATCCTCAAACACGCCATCGGTCCCGGCGTCGGTCTTCGTCAGTGCTGCGATATAGCCGTTGCCTGGCAGGCTCTGGCCTCATCAATCAATCCGAAGGAAATGCTGGAAATCTTCCGCCAAACCGGCACGCTGCGCTGGAACCGCCTTCTATTCTCTTTTCTGGCCGAGTATCTCGGTCTCTCCGAGACCCTCTTCGCCGATGAGCGGGTTTCTTCCGAACCCCTGCTGCACATCATCCTCGAAGGCGGCAACTTCGGCCACTACGCCGAAGCACGCGTCGAAGCCCTTCAGGCCGACGACCGCAAACGCAAGCGCAACACTTTCTCCCGCTTCCTCCACCAACTTCCCTTCTCGCTGCGCTATGCACCGAGAGAAACTGTCTCCACGATCTGGGGACTCTTCCGCGGAAATCTACACTAAATGGAGTTTGTGCCGGATTCTCCACCATCCGGTACTGATCGCATCGGCAATCGTAAGGTTCCGCCGAAGCGTCCTGATATAATAACGCCAACCCGCTTTATGATGATAGAAGATGGCATAACCCTCATCTTCGGTCAACTGAAAGCCCCACTCGCGCAGATGCCTGACAGACCGCCACGGATGCCAGCCGCCGGTATCGATTTTTCCCATATCGTGCAGAAGAGCCGTCAGGGCAATGCTCTCGGATGGCTTGAACCAGGTGATCAGCCGCATAATCCGATAGACCTCCAGGGAGTGCTGCACAAGCCCGCCTTTTTCAGTATGATGATTGCCAGCGGGTCTCGTGTAAAAATCCGTGGAGTCCAGATGGCTGATGACCGACTCAATCCCGGGTCTCCCCGTGGACCGCAGGATCCGGTTGAATTCTTCTTTGTTGGCCATAACTTTCTGATGTGCTTTCTCTTCCTTAGACTCATCCGATTGGCAGCCAAGCAAGAAAAAACCCAATAGAAAACTGAAGAAGATGTAAAACTTTCTCATAGAATACCGCAAATTTAGTTCTTTTTAATACCTTTGCAATCCATTATGGCCACGAAAAAAGAATTTGGACAAAAATACGGGAGCATCGGCGTTATCGTCATCGAGGACGTGGTGCTGTCGGCGGTCGCTTCCTTGCTGGCCATTTTGCTGGTGCGCTGGCTGAGCGATCCGATTCCCGGATTCAGCACCCTGCTGTTCAAGTGGGAAGCGTTTGCCTTGGTAGCTGTGGTGCTGGCTTTCTCCATCACCCGCACCTGGCGTGACGTTCGCCGCTATTTTACCGCACGATCTTCAGCCCGGCTGGTTCTGGCCGCCGGTATCAAGGATTTGCTGCTGGGCTTTGTCCTTCTGATCGGCTGGATTCGTCTTCCTTCTTCCGCCTATGCCGTGATGGCCGTTCTGTCGGATTTTTTACTGACTTCGTTTTTCCTGCTCGCCAGCCGCTTTGCTGCGCGACAGCTGGCACGGGAGCCGGTCCGCGTACAGGACTCCGCCCAGCGCAAGACCGCACTGGTCGTGGGAACCGGTGAATCTTCACTCCGTCTGGCCGCTGAACTGGAGAGCACGGGCCTGTATACCGTTGTCGCCCTGACCACACGCGACCGCGGCATGGCCGGCCGCGTGGTAGCCGACAGGTTGGTTTGCTATCTCGAAAACAACCACGACATCGACCAGTTGCAGTGGCGACTGGGCGGCATCGACTGCATCTTCTTCCCAAAAGACCGGATGGCCGATGAGGACGAAGAAGAAACAGCCCCCGGCAGCGAGACCGGCACCGACGACACCCAGGAATTCCACGCCGACGCCATGTCTGCCGCCGGCCATCTGATCAAACACGCGTTCGATCTGCTGGTTTCCGGCATCCTGATCATCCTCTTTTCACCGCTGGCCCTCATCTGCGCCATCGCCGTCAAATTGGGCGACGGCGGCCCCGTGATTTATGCGCAGGAGCGCATCGGCCTGCACGGCAAACCGTTCAAGATCTATAAATTCCGCACGATGCGCACCGACGCTGAAGCGGCGGGCGTACCCGAGTTAGCGGAAGGTGAAGAGGACCCGCGCCTTACGCGCGTTGGCCGCTTCCTGCGGGCGCATCACCTCGATGAACTGCCCCAGCTTTGGAACGTGTTCAAAGGCGACATGTCGTTCATCGGCTACCGCCCCGAGCGCGCCTATTACATCGACCAGATCATGGAGCGGAATCCCCGCTACCGCTTCCTCTATCAGATGCGTCCCGGCATCACCTCCTACGCCACCCTCTACAACGGCTACACCTCCACGCTCGAGAAGATGCTCACCCGTCTCGACATGGATCTCTACTATCTGCGCACCCGTTCCGTCTGGACGGATATCCGCGTCCTCGGCCTGACCTTCCTGCGTATTGTGGCAGGCAAGCGATTCTGATGGCGGAAGAACCTCTTTGCTGGTTTGTGCTCCGCATGACGCACGGGCGCGAGTTGCGTGTCCGCGACCGGCTGCTCGCATTGGGCATCGAACATTTCATTCCAACGCAGAAAACGCGCGGAGCGCGAGGCCGCACCGTCGAAAGACCGCTCGTCAACTGCCTGGGGTTCGTACACGCCACCCAAAAAGACGCGCTCGACCTGATCCATTTCCGCGGGGTCCAGGCCGATTATATGCTCGACCACGCCACGCACCGCCTGATGGTCGTTCCCGACCGCGAAATGGACGACTTCCGAAGGGTATTCGACCTCTCGCTCGAAGAGGTTACGACCGAGCGTCCGCTCACCCTCGGCGCACCCGTCCAAGTGGTCAAAGGCCCCCTCGCGGGCGTCAGGGGCCGCATTGTCGGAGATGCGGGCAAATGGTATGTCGCCGTGGAACTCTTAGGTGTTCTTTATGCCCGCGCCAGAGTTCCTAAATCGTGGTTGCAGTTGGCAGATTCATAGCCAATTGCATTTTTTTTTATTTTTTCTTTGCAGTTAATAATAAGAGGTGTATCTTTGCAAGTCATATCTTGCAAAGGATAATGCGCACATGTTAAATTGAAATAAAACAAAACAATATAACAAAGCATGTACACGATGGGTACGAAAAAAACTTATGCAGCCCCAGCCATTCTCCGGCTGGTGGACTTTGCCCCGCACGAGGCGCTTCTCGTGGGTTCCATCGTTGACAAGGCGACGGTAACGTCGCAGGGTCAGCAGGTCGAAACCTACGAGTGGAACACGGAAGGCTTTAACCACGATTGGGAGGACTAGCCATGAAGAACAAAGCATTATTCTCCACGCTCCTGCTGACCGTCGTACTGACGGTCCTGTCGAGTTGCGATCCCACCCTGATGAACGAAGGCGGTCGCAAAGTGAAATTCACGGCCAGTTCGGCCAACTCTCAGTTGACGAAGACCTCCAATGGTCGGCTGGCATCCGATTATTGGACGATCAACTGGGTAAGCGGCGATCAGCTCCGCATCTATTCACCCAATACCGGCACGGTATCGGGTTCCACAGGCACAGCTACCGTTCCGACCGATCCGACTCAGGGACTGGACTATAGCTATTCAGACTATTCCATCGACGCCATCACCACGTCCGGTCACGTCAGCAAAGCTACGCTGAAGAACGTCGAAGCGAACGGCCTCACCTGGATGAGCGACCAGACCGCCACTTTCTATGGCGCCTATCCGAAAGACGTCCAGATCTGCTCGACTTTGCCGGACTCCGATGGTAAATATCATCTCCGCTTTGCCGTCGAAATCCCCGATGCCGGCACCAGCGGGCAGACCGGTGTCCGTGACGACGTCTCCAAGATGCCCCTGCTGGCCATCCAGACCGTTCCGGACGGCGGCGACGTGACGCTCGACTTCTATCCCGCCTTCTCTACCTACGAATTCGAACTCCTCAGCTACGAGGGCGACATGACAATTTACTCGGTCACGTTCTCGTCGGGCACGGCCACCGATTATGTGACCGGTATGTGCTACTACGACCTGAACAAGCTCCCGGCCGGTTCGCACTTCCTGCCCAACAGCGCCATCGATTATGAGAGCGGAAACTCTTCGATCACATTTGATTTCGGCACGACCGGCAAGAGCGTTACGACGACTCAAGCAATGACGCTTGCTTTCTTCACGCTGCCTCGGGCTTACACCAACCCTAAACTTACTGTCGATTTCTCGGTGAACGGCTCTCATCGCTACTCCAGGACTCTTGTCCTGAAGAAGACCGACGCCGACCTTACCTTCCCTGCCGGAAACTTCGCCAAGATCGACGCCGTCCAGGTCAAGGGTGAGATCTGCTTCAAGACCATCACCATCAACGGCGTCGCCGCCGCTTGGGATTCGACAGCCGTAACCCCCGCCCTCATGCCTCAGACCAGCCAGTTCAACGTCAAGCCGCAGCCCGGTGACATCGACGACGATGGCGTGAACCACGGCGTTTTCAACGTGTTTGACAAGCACGAAGGAGAAGACCCGTCCAATCCGGATTATGGCAAGCAATATCGTCAGTACTGGGTTATCCCGCAGGGCAAGACCGCCACGGTCAGCTTCAAGATCATCACGCCCAAAACCGGCACCTACACGATCACCCCGGTCGGCGATACCGATAGCTTCACGGTCACGGGCAACCTGAGCGGTAATATCGAGGACCTCGGAACCACACGGACCGTTTCCTTCCAGATTACCCCTACCACCACCGCAAACAAGTCGCTCCATTTCAACACCACCGTCACTTCCGGCGGCGTCACCTACAACATCGACTCGGAGACGCAGCTCTTCGACATCCGCGGCTACCATTATTTCGTGACTGTAGACCCGCTAATCTAAATAGGAGATGAAGCATATGAAAAAATATATCCTGATTATCGCGGCCATTTTTACCGCCGCACTCCTCGCTCCGGGCTGCTATCCCAACGAGAATGTCGAGCTCAATACAAAAGGCCTGACGATCACCCTCTTCAGCGACGAGCCCGAGACCAAAGCCGATCCCACCCGCGAAACGACGATCGATCACTTCGATTACTTCTTCTTCAAGGATGCCACCGGCACCGAACTTATCGACGTCACGATGCAGGGCCGGGCTACCGGTTCCAGCAAGACGTTCGAAACGGGTATTGGCAAAGATTTCGTGAAACTTCGCAAAGTGACCTCTTACGTCTATATCATTGCGAACTTCCCCGGGAACATCGCCCATAACAGAGCTTGGACGCTTGAACAGCTGAAAGCCCTTGAATTCGAGTCCAAACTTGTCACAGCCGTCGATAACGAAACCGGCGCTGTAACTTTCTTCACCGATATGGTGATGGACTCTTACAATAAGACCGGCAACACCTACACGACCGAACTCACGCCCGCTGAGGTGGAAGAGGCTCGCACGGTCGACATCGGCCTGACGCGCATCGCCTCCAAACTGGCCCTGAACTTCACCATTCCGGCAAGCGTGCCCGGCAGCATGACCGGTGAGAACGAAAAGTGGACGCCGGTCCTCAAGGACCTCCGCGCCTACTATGTGAACGCCCTCAACAACCGCTCGACGGTGGGCGCAACGCCGGTCAAGCGCAGCGCCATCCCTGACGCAGCCGTAGACAACTACCAGTATTTCAGCTATCCGACGAACTATCCGATTTCGCCCAATCCGCTGACTGTCACCGATCCGCTGACGATTACGGATCCCGATTATAAATATGAGTTCAGCATTGGCGATGTTTATACCTATCCGCAGACCTGGAAAGGAGGAGAAAACGGCGAACCGTACTTCAAAATCCAGATAACCTGGTGGAGCAACGTCCGTGGTACGGCCAACTTCTATTATAAGATCTGTGTCCCCAAGCCGGCCACCGACGGAACCGTCACCATCGACCGCAATACCTGCTACGTCGTCGACGTGAACCTCGATGTCATCGATACCGAGAACGAATATGTCGTTGTCGATCCCGCGAAGTACACGGTTCACGAATGGGCCGTCAATGAATGGAAGGGCGGCTCCGGTATGGCCGCCGCGCGTTTCTTCGACGTGCCGAAAAGGGAGTTCATCCTGTACAGCGATGAAAGCGTAGACATTCCGTTCTCTTCGAACTCCGCAGTCAGTGCTATTTTCACGGAAGTTTCCTATCATTTCTATGGTTCTACCAACGGAACGCACTATCACTTCCGCTACCCTGTGGCCGACTCGGTTTACCAAATGACCCTGCCGCAAGACAAGGACTCCGACAATCAGTCGCTGAATGTTAATAAATACAATGGACAACCGACAGATGCCGCCAAGGACTTGAATGAATATAAGCTTGAGCCATTCGCAAAGTATGTGAAATTCACACACAAATTGACGGATGTCTTCACTATACGCACCATCAAAGTCCTGCTCAAGAACGAAGAAGGCCGCACCGCCGAAGTTACTATTATCCAGCATCCGGCTATCGAAATCACTACCATAAATTCCAAGAACGCATTCTTGGACGGTTATTATAATTTGGGAACAAAAGACGTCTGCGATGCCGACGGCAATCTTACAGGATATAAGCACCATCCGACAGGAAATGCATATATGCCCCACATTGACTATTGGCGTTCCGGCACCACATGGACACCCACTTCTGGTAATAGTGGCAATGGGTCTCTTTATTCTGGCGGGAGCACTTCCGTACGAGCTGACCACTTCTTCTTGACGGTAGTTTCCGTTTCCGCTTTCAATGAGGAAAACAACAAATATAAAGTGCGTGCTGGTGGCAATGATGGTGCCATTACAACAAAGTCATATCGTCTGGGCGACCCGCGCGTCCCCGCCAGCAAGCATTACAAATCTACGACTTCCTCAGGCACCACCCCTAGATTTGTTCTCAAACCCTATCTTTATAGTGATAAAGCGAAACGCACAGCCTCAGGTACTGAGTATCAAGACGCCGCAGACTCCACGAGAGCCTGGGAGGAGCCGCTTAAGATCCTGATTGCGTCCCAAAATGGCGACGACCAGAATATCATCGCCCCGCGCCTGCTTGTATCCTCGCACATGAATATTACCGGAGGTGTTCCTTGGAACAACAGCGACGGCACCGGCATCGTCCAGCGTTGTGCTATGTATCAGGAAGCTGGTTATCCGGCCGGTCGCTGGCGCCTTCCTACTGAAGCCGAGTTTGCCTTTATGATGAAACTGCAGTCGGATGGCACGTTGCCTGGATTGTTCGCTGCCGACTGCTATTATCGTGTTGCTGACGGAACAAGGATTCATATTGGCACAGGCGATAATATCTATCCTTATACGGCCAGCAATAGTGGAACTGTTTACATCCGAATGGTATACGACCTTTGGTATTGGGGTGACGAGCCCACCGACGGTGTCGATAAGATTCGCACGCCGGATATGATGACCGACTGGGAAAAGGCCATGTCTGAAGATGACGTAACGCCTAACTGGAAAGCCCACTGGGCCGACTACTATCACCCCAATATGCACGAACGTTAATAGAATCAGTATCAGCGATGAAAGCAACGAAATATTTTGCAGCGCTTGCGCTTATGATGGGTCTGGTGGCCTGCCAGCCCGAAATGTTCAACGGCAATACTGAAGTACCCGATGCCGAAAGCGTGGCGGTGGTTTTCTCCGTCCAGCTCCCGGAACCTATCCCTGTAGCAACGAAAGGAACGATGGGCGAAGGCCCGCTTGCTTCGGAAGCTTTTGACATCCACCTCTGTGTCTACGGTTCCGGCCAGGGTTATGTGCAGAACTGGATTACCGCTTCCCATTTGTCTACGTCAACAACGCCAGATGGAAAATACATCACCGGAGGTACTTTCAAGACGTTCCTCCCCGTTACCGATGAAAAACGCACGATCCATATCATCGCCAATCCGCCGGAAGAAGTAGTCCCGACTACCACCGACTATCTGGACAATGTAATGGAGAAGATGGTAACGGGCAAAAATGCAACAACCGGTCAATACGAAGCCTCCTACTGGCAGCAAGTCATTCTTGAACACGGTATCCACGCAAACCAGGATGGAGATATCGACGATCAGTCGCAACTCCCGATGGGATCGGCCGACCTGATTGCCGCTTTTGGCGAAATCCATCTGCTTCGCAACTTCGCCAAGCTGATTGTCGAAGGTCCTTCGAACGTCGGTGATGACAATGAACCCATCAGAGTCCACCAGTGGACCTATATCAATGTCCCCAAGAAAGGCTATATAGCCCCCTATAACGCAGATGCGACCGAACGCTTCCCCAAGGGCTACCTGAATGCCTTTATGCAGACGAATCCCTCGGCATCGGTATGGTGGAATCAACTGGTCGGAACTGATGGATATCCCGGCTGCATGCCCAATGATCCACAGATCCTTGATACTTCGTTCCCGGGCGAACCGGGCACTGAAGGTGTCGCTGAAGGAGTCTATGTCGGTGACGGTGTTGCCAAGTATATGTACGAGCGCCCCAAGCCTACGACCCAGATGGTGCAAACCGCCATTCTGGTTCAGGTCGAATTTTTGCCCGAACATGGCTTATATGAAGACCACGCGGGAGAAGGTCTTTCTCCGGAACAACTTGAAGCGGCCAACACCTACTGGTATAAGGTCGAGGTGCTTGATGACAAAGGTGCCTATGTTCCTTTCTTGCGGAACTTCGTATATACGATGCATATCAAAGGCCTGGCGGTGACCGGTGAAGCAACGGCTGAAGACGCATTCAAAGGCTCTTACTTCGGCAACATTTCCGCATCCCTGGAAACGGCCAGCCTGAGTGACCTTTCGAACGGCAAATGTGCCATCCACGTGGATCAGCTGGACTTCATCTATACGAGTGTTGAAAAAGTAGATGATGTCATCCAGCCGAAACAGCTGATGAATAAGAATGGAAGTGCATTCCAGTACTACTTTATCCCTGACCTCGAGGATGGTATCGCGTATATAGAGTCAAACGAGTATTGTACGATTGAATTTGAAGTCGTCGATGTCGCTGGCTTTGAATCTTATCCCGCAGTCGTAGATGGCTCCGTGACCCACGGCGAACATGGTGAATTGTTCTTTACGCCGACCGACATTGATCCGAATCATATGAAGAAAAGTATCATCCGGATCAAGGGTACGAACGTATCGACAAGAAATGAGTTGTATCGCGAGATTTTGATCACCCTGATGACCACGCCGAGCTTTACCCACGTCAGCGAATTTGGTTTGATGACCACCACGGCAATCACAAGCACTTGTGATTCAACTACCATCCACGGACTCAATAAAGCGGTTGATCTGCGCATCTGCCTCCCGGAAGGTTTGGGTTCCTCTATGTTCCCGATTCAGATCCGCATCGAAGCCGAGAACAATACGCTCTCCGCGACGAGCCCGAAACTTCCGGTCGTGACCGGCAAGTCGGCCTTTGCGTCGAAGGAAGGCAAAAATACATTCTTCTACGTTTACACGATCAACTATTCGGATTACTGCTATCTGGATACGCGTACCCGGAAGTATGTGTACAAGTATATCTTCGGCGACAGCGCGGACGATAAGATTACCTTCTACACGACCACGAGGGGAGACAATAGCTCCTGGATCCATATTTGCGACATGGAAAGCCAGTTTAATCCCATCGATCTGAAGATTGGTAAAGTCGAAGGAGACGAGCCCTCAATCATTGCGGGCTTTGACCCCAAGCAATAGCAAGGACGCTATCTTTTTGAAAAGAAGCCTGCTTCTTGAGAAGCAGGCTTCTTTTTTCTTTTTTAATCGCGCTCCGAATCGCGGCGCAAATCTTTTTCCTTGATGGTCTCGCGCTTGTCGAATTCACGCTTGCCGCGGGCCAAGGCGATGTTGAGCTTGGCGTAGCCGTTTTCGGCGATGAAGAGGCGCGTTGCGACGATCGTGAGGCCCTTTTCCTTGACGGCGCGGGCCAGTTTGCGGAGCTCCTTTTTGGTGAGGAGGAGTTTGCGGTCACGCTTCGGGTCCTGGCGGCTGAAGGCGGAGCCCCACCAGTATTCGGCCACGTTCATATTCTTGACATACAGCTCGCCATTCACGAAATAGCACCAGCTGTCGACCAGCGAGGCCTTCCCCGCCCGAATCGACTTGATCTCCGTTCCGTTCAACACAATACCCGCCGTAAAGGATTCGAGAAACTCATACTCGAACCCCGCCTTCTTATTCCGGATCTCAACCGTGCTTTTCTTGTCTTTCTTTGCCATAGGGACTGCAAATTTAAACAAAAAAGATTTTGAATTAAAGAATTATTATATATCTTTGTGATATCAATATAATATCATTTCAATTATGGAAACCAAGGAATTCGAATTTAAAGGCTTTAAAATCAGCGGCTTCATTGCCCTGTTCCTGATTCTTGCCGTGATCGCTGTCGACATTATCCTCTTCTCGAAAGCGACCCATATGTCCAATCCGGACCTCCTGATCGGACTCACGATCCCCATTTCCTTCCTGGTGATCCTCTTCCTGGCCATCGGTATGGTGAAACTCGAGCCCAACGAGGCCCGGGCTCTGGTGTTCTTCGGCAAATACCGCGGCACGCTGCGGGAGAACGGCTTCTGGTATATCAATCCCCTGCTCTCCAAGAAACGGGTTTCGCTGCGCGCGCGTAACTTCGACGCGGAGGCGATCAAAGTCAACGACAAGAGCGGTAACCCCATCCTCATCGGCCTGGTGTTGGTCTGGCGCGTCAAAGACGTGTACAAGAGCCTCTTCGAAATCGACTCGCAGACCATGAGCATGCAGGGCAGCCTGAGCTCCACGATGAAGGCCTTCGAGAGCTTCGTCAAAGTGCAGGCCGACGCGGCGCTGCGCCAGGTTGCCGGACGCTACAACTACGACGAGAACAGCAACCCCAACGAGAACGACGTTACGCTCCGCTCCGGCGCCGATGAAATCAACGACGAACTGACCGACACCCTCAACGAGCGACTCTCCATCGCCGGCATCGAAGCCATCGAGGCCCGCATCAACTACCTGGCTTACGCCCCGGAAATCGCCGCCGTGATGCTCCGCCGCCAGCAGGCAGACGCCATCATCGCCGCCCGCGAGAAGATCGTGGAAGGCGCCGTGTCGATGGTCAAACTGGCCCTCGACCACCTCAAGGAAGAAGGCGTGGTGGAACTCGATGAAGAACGCAAGGCCGCGATGGTAAGCAACCTGCTGGTCGTCCTCTGCTCGGAAGACAACGCGCAGCCGATCGTCAACGCGGGTACCTTATATAATTAACGCGCGATGGCCAAGGAAGGCACCAAGAGTTTCGTACTGCGGATCGACGCCAAGACTTTCGAGGCGTTGGAGCGCTGGGCTGCCGACGAGTTCCGCAGCACCAACGGGCAACTGCAGTGGCTGATCGACGAAGCCCTGGTGCGGGCGGGACGGAAAAAGAAATAAATTGCTATCTTTGTGTCCTATCCGGGACAGAAAGAAACTTTACAGCATATGAAACAGATTGATTCCTACGATTTTACGGGCAAGAAAGCGATTGTCCGCGTCGACTTCAACGTTCCCCTCAACGACAAGTTCGAGATTACCGACGACACCCGCATCCGGGCTGCCATCCCGACCCTTAAGAAAGTGCTCGCCGGCGGCGGCTCACTGATCATCATGTCGCACCTCGGCCGGCCGAAGGGCCCGGCGGAGAAATTCTCGCTGAAACATATCCTGAGCCGCGTCGAGGAATGCCTCGGCGTACCGGTGCAGTTCGCTCCGGACTGCCAGAAGGCCGATGAGCAGGCCGCTGCCCTCAAACCGGGCGAAGTGCTCGTGCTCGAAAACCTGCGCTTCTACGCGGAAGAAGAAGGCAAACCCCGCGGACTGGCGGAAGATGCCTCCGACGAAGAGAAGAAAGCCGCGAAGGCGGCCGTTAAGGAAAGCCAGAAAGCTTTCGTCAAGAAGCTGGCCTCCTACGCAGACTGCTACATCAACGACGCCTTCGGCACGGCTCACCGCGCCCACGCGTCCACGGCCCTCATCGCGAAGTATTTCCCTGAGGACAAGATGTTCGGCTACCTGATGGAAGGCGAGATCCGCGCCATCGACAACGTGCTGAAGAACGCCAAGCATCCGTTCACGGCCATCATCGGCGGTTCGAAGGTCTCCTCGAAGCTCGAGGTGCTCAAGAACCTGGTGACCAAGGTCGACAACCTGATTGTCGGCGGCGGAATGGGCTACACCTTCATCAAAGCGGAAGGCGGCTCCATCGGCGACTCGCTCCACGAAGACGACCTGATCCCCGACGCCCGCGAAATCATGGCCAGGGCCAAGGAACTCGGCGTGAACCTCTCCCTCTCAGTCCAGACCCGCGTGGCCGACGAATTCAGCAACGAAGCCAACGTGCAGGTTGTCCCCTCGCACGAGATTCCCGACGGCTGGATGGGTATGGATGCCGGCGAAAAGTCGATCGAGAACTGGACGAAGATCATTCTCGAATCCAAGACCATCCTTTGGAACGGCCCCGTGGGCGTGTTCGAGATGCCGAACTTCGCCAAAGGTACACTGAAGATCGCCGAAGCGCTGGCTGAAGCGACCGCGAAAGGCGCCTACACCCTCGTGGGTGGCGGCGACTCCGTGGCAGCCGTCAACCAGATGGGCTATGCCGACAAGGTGAGCTACGTCTCCACCGGCGGCGGCGCCATGCTCGAGGCCATCGAAGGCAAAGACCTCCCCGGCATCGCGGCCATCCGCGAAGACTAACCCCTCCGTATGGAACTGATTGTCGGGACCTACGGCAGTAAACTGCTGCTGCTCGAATTGGGCGTCGCCACGTTCGATGTTCTGGGCACCAGTATGTTTGACGCAGAGAATACCTCTTATCTGGCGCTTTCGCCCGATAAGAGGTATCTTTTTGCGACATCGGAAAGCGGCGACGACTCCGGCGTGTACTCCTTCCGGGTACACCCCTACGACCGGCTCAAGCCGCTGCCGAAAGGCCGCATCGAGCGGATCTCGGAGATTCGCGGCACCTCGCCCGATCCCTGCCATCTGGTCTACATTCCGGGGTATTTCAACCAGTGCGGCGATCCCGACAACGGCGCGCTGCTGACGGCCGACTATTCCGGCGGGACCGTGACCTTGTTCCCGGTCCGGTCGGGCCGCATCGAGCCTGCGACGCAGGTCGTGCACTTTGACGGCCGCGGCCCGGTCGCCGAACGGCAGGAAAGTTCACACATCCACCAGTTGGTCCCGTTCGGGAACCTGCTGCTGGCCGTCGACCTCGGCGCCGACTGCATCCACGTCCTGCGCCTGTTCGACGGCACGGTCCGCCCGCTCTGCGACGGGCGCCTCGACCGCGCCCTGCGGCTCGAGCGTCTGTTCGACATCCCTACCCCCGCCGGCAGCGGACCGCGCCACCTGGTCTTCAACCAGGACGGCTCCCATTTCTACGTCCTCACGGAGCTGAGCAACGAGATTCTCGTCTACGCCATGCCCGACTACACCGCTGCCGGCGACCGCCCGGTTCTGGTGCAGCGGTTGCCCGTAGGCGACCGCCGCATCCCCACCCAGGCGGGCGGCGACATCCAGCTGAGCCCCGACGGCCGCCACGTCTACGCCTCGCTCCGCAACGGCGACGACGGCCTGGCCATCGCCGAAGTGCAGTCCGACGGCTCGCTCAAACCCGTCGGCTACCAGCGCACCGCCGCCCACGTGCGGGACTTCTTCTTCCTGTCGGAAGGCCTGCCCCCGGGCGAGTTCCTGGTCATCTTCTGCAAGAACGGACGCTGCATCCAACTGTTCAAGCGCGACGCCGCCACGGGCGCGTTATCCCTCTACCGGGAAATCCCGATCTGGGCCTATTATGGAGAACCCGTCCACGGGGTCGTGTACAGCCGCTGATGGAAGAACAGGAATATCTCAGCCAATACGAGCGTCGGCTCCAGGATTCGCTGGTGAGCCTCTGCACCGCCTATGAGATGATGGGCGGCGTGCTGCTGGAGAACGACGACATCGAAACCAAATTCACGGAAGCGCTGGC
>CACYZM010000026.1 GCA_902778855.1 uncultured Bacteroidia bacterium | reverse complement strand
GTTTCTTTAAAGTTGAACTTACCAGGTTCTTTTTGCACTCTTTAAAGTTACAGACTTTTTTCTTTTACCTATTTGGACACACTTTTTGGGATACTATCCCCGACAAAGCCGGGGCTCAGAAACTGGCGCATTTCTTTATTGCCATTGCACTGATTGCTGCGCTGGCAATCGGTTTCATGGATCGTAAGAAAGATAAAGGGGAAGAATAGTCATTTTTATTGAGATTCATTTGGATTTAGCTGATTTGCATATTATATTTGTAGTATGTTAATCGGGAGCTCCTTGAGAAAGAGCGAACACCTTATTTAGAGCATTATTCTGAATTTCAGGGTAATGCTCTTTTTTTGAGATGATAGCCGGATGTGCTAGTTCTTCATTCCGATCCAATGGATAGTCTTCTCAACTATTTCCTGATTAACAATGAATATTAAGGTGAACGCTCAATTATCCTTCGGCATCAGTCTGCAAGGCAGACGGGCCAAGGGCGTCTTTGTCAAGGCCTACTATAGGATTTGGCATGGCGTACGTCAATTCGTTAGGGCGCATTTCCGTCAGCTGACGTAATGCAACTAATCAGTTCGATGAACTGAGGTCTGTCGCCATCCGGCCGGAAGGCTGCTTCCATTGGGGCAGCCTTCCGTTATAATTACAAGAATCTCTCAAAGCCCGCCGGAGGGAAGAAACAATTCCGGAGCCACTGAGCGGAGAGAGCACCCTCCTCCGGCCGGAGGTGCGCTAACGTATCTGGATCAGCGGTACGCCGAGTGCTTCAGACAATTTTGCCAGCGACGAAAGCGTATAGTTCGGGAATCCTCTTGTCCATCGGGTAATCTGTGTATCGTTGCACCCGATCGCCTTCGCCAGATCGCGTTGTGTCATACCTTTCTCTGTCAGGATCGCATCGATTTTATCCACGATTGCACACGACCAGTCAATCTCCAGCTTGATGGCAGGGGAGACTTTCGCCAATTGCTCACGAAAGAGTTCATTTCGCTTCATATTCCCGCTTCAATGTTACTTCGTATAGGGTGTCAAACTTTTGTAAATCAAGGGCATATCCATAAAGCCTGGCATTTTCATGGCAAATATACAAAATTTACATTTATGTCAAATCTTTGAATATAAAATGTGCTGCTAAGTAACTAAAAACCATTCGAACTCGCCCGACAAAAAGGCAATTAAATGATTTCCGAAAACTAAGAAACAGGAGGCAGGCGCGTCAGACACAGCCTGGCCGCGAGCAGTGGCCGTTGCAAGGCGGGTGCTCGCGGTCAGTCGATGAAATACGTTGTCTGGGACCGATTAGGTGTGCGCACTTTGGCGAAAAGCCGAAAAATAATGCTATCTTTGATCGAATCCTTCAAATCGACCCCTATGGCAAGCTATCCCTGCGAGACCTGCAAGTTCCGGGCTCACTACGACAAGAATCCCAAGTCTGTCGTCGGTCGTTTCTGGCGCTGGCACATCAATTTCTGCCCGGGCTTCAAGGCCTATTTCACACATCAGGATGAAGAGACTAAGGCGGTGCTTCGGGAGAAGTATAGTTTTACGAAGTACAAATAGTTAAAGCAAGCGCATTGGTCGTTGTCCAATTACTGCCCGACAAGGCCGGGGCTCAGAAACTGGCGCATTTCTTTATAGCCATCGCGCTTATTGCTGCATTGGCTAACGGCTTTATGGATCGAAATAAGAAGAAGGACGAGGAAGAGTAGACTATTATTTGGATTTGGCCGATTTGTGTACTATCTTTGTAAAATGTTAATCGGGAGCTCGTTGAGAAAGAGCTTTCACTTATAGAGCATTATTCTGACAACAGAGTAATGCTCTTTTTCTATGTCATCGATCTTATAAGCCCGCCGGCGGGAAGAAACAATTCCGGAGCGAATTGGCGAAAAAGGGACGTGTGGGGGCTTGTGCAGGGAGCGGTGGCCGTAGGGTAGGGACGCAGGGAATCCTGCGGCCCTACCGAGGCCATGACGGCGTTATGTTTGACGACCGTTAGACTCGCCTTGGCGAGGCTAAAAGGGAGGAGTTCGCCGTCAAGCGACCGATGCCGCTCCCTTTTTCGCCATCTGAGCGGAGGAATGTTTCTTCCCGACAAGGGCTTCCCGATAGGGCTTCATTTGAATACTATCGAGAATTCACTAACTTTGTTTCAAATAATCTGAGACTATGATCCTCACAACCACCCCTACAATCGAAGGACGCACCATCAAAGAATACCAGGGCGTCGTTTTCGGCGAAGTAATCGCCGGTGTCGTTTTCCTGAAAGACATCGCTGCCAGTTTCCGCAACCTCGTCGGCGGCCGTAGCTCGTCGTACGAAGATGAACTCATCCAGGCTAGATCTGCCGCCATGGGCGAAATGCGCGAACGCGCCGAAATGCTCGGCGCCGACGCCATCGTAGGCATTGACCTCGACTATGAAGTCCTCGGCACCAACAATGGTATGCTGATGGTCACTGCTTCCGGTACGGCGGTAAAACTGGATTGAATATCTGCTTCAGCGCCCTAAAAACCATTTCCAGGCAGGCACTATATTTACTGTCCCAAACGTATCCGGGACAATTTCTTCCTCTTCGCGAGTAACAATTGTCATCTTCTTGCATCCGGTGAAAGACGCTGCTTCACGAATACCGTTTATCTCACGATCGCGGGTCTCTTTTTCTTTCATGTCCCAACAGACTTGAATCAACTCCACCACTGTCGTATCGTTTTGGACGACAAAATCACATTCTTTATCCCCACGATAGTAGCATATTTTGTGACCATCAGGAAGACTTCGCAACAGATGAAGGAACACCACGTTCTCAAAAAGAATTCCGTCATCGTCCTTGCCAGGGAGAAGAACTGACTGGCGAAGACCATTATCAACACAGTAGTATTTAGGAAGGGCGCTTGTTTCTTTCTTGAAAGATTGGTCAAACTTAGTTACTTTGTACAAGAGGAAGATGGAGCAAGTCTTATCGGCAATGTCATACAAATCATCTTTGGATACTTTTCTCCCTTGCGAGCGCATGTCATTATAGATGGCATTGATTGATGCCGGCTTGGTCATTCCTGCCATCAAACGTTTAATAACATACTTGACGCGTTCTGGGTTAGACAACTTATAGCGGTCCACCAAATCTCTGAAGATCATTGCGTTGAAATAGCCTTGCAGTAGTTTGTCCTTCATTACCCGGCTGGGCTCCAGCACGACTTCAGGATATCCCCCCTCGCGAACAAAAGATTCGAAGGAGGAGCGAATCAAAGCTAAGTCCTTTTCCAGATAACTATCAGTAGGGACTCCCGTAAACTGACAATATTCTTTGAAGGACAAGGGATACTCCTTGTATTCCAAAGGCCAACCACGAAGGGCGGTATTCAACTCCTCAGAAAGCATGTCGGCGTTGCTTCCCGAGATGAAAATATGCTTGCTGTAATTCTTGAAAAGGCGCAGCACAAAGAGTTCCCATCCTTTGATACGCTGAATCTCATCAAAGAAGAAGTAGACGTCTTTTATTGGAATGTCCGGAAACATCTCCATATACGCCTCAAGAATGGAATTGAAGTCCGCGGCTTGCATGGCGTCGAAGCGCTCATCGTCAAAGCCGATCCAGGCAATCTGCCTGGGACTGATGCCCGCTTTTAACAAGCGTTCGATACTTAGTTCCATCAGTGTGGATTTCCCACATCGGCGAACACCCACAACAGTGATAATTTTCTTTGTATTTATGGGTAATTCAACGTCACGAGGGTTGTATGCAACGGGTATTTCCTGCTGCTTGATGGCGATTAGCGATTTGATGGTTTCCTTGAGTGTCATGACTCGGTTTTTTTGCAAAGATAATAACTTTCCTAAATTTTAGGAAATAATTTGAAAAAAATTCCTAAATTTCGGGAAAGTAATAATGCTCATTTCTCTTTCAACCAAAGAATTCCTATATTTGTTACCACAATAATCAGGAACGAAAACCTATGAAGAATACCCCCATCTCCCGCGAAACGGCCCTTGAAACCCAAGCATAAACACGATGAGACAATCTGCCAATAACCCCATAATCGAATATAGTACCAACTGGCGATACGCCCTGGAAGTCCTCGGTAAAGGGAAAGTCTGCGAAAAAGACCTCGACCGCCAAGGCGATAAGCCCGGAGACCGCGCCTGGACGGGAGAATATACTGGCGTCGAATTCACCAAAGACATCACCGAAGTCGGCCCCGGCTTCCTCGAAGCCTTCCCGGCCCTCCAGTATATCATCATCCACTATAACGTCCAGGCCATCGCCGTCACCCCGCAACTCAAAGCGCTCCTCAAGAAAAACCACGTCCTCGTCCGCGGCTGGTACGACAGCTTCGGCGAACGCTTCGCAAAAGAACTCGGCCTCGAATTCCGCCACGCCGACATCTTCATCGGCTGGTACCGCGACGAAGAACACGACACCGGCACCCGCCTCGAAATCCGCTTCGATGACAAAGGGAAACCCTACCGCTACTATGATGACGTCTGCACCGGATGGGCCGCCAGCGTCACCGGCGGCGGTACCTATACCCGCGAACTCGACGAAGACTTCTACGTAGGAGAAACGCTCGAATCATTCGCTGAATGGTTCGAGCGCTTCCGCGATCCGATCTTGAAAAATAAGGATCTACAATACTACTTCGAAACCGCCAACCGGCGGCACGGACAGAAGAAGAAAGCCTAGCCCTCGGCAGCTTCTTCGGCAGGCGCTTCAACGGCTTCTGCTGCCGCAGCGGCATCTTCCACGGCCGCTTCGGTGGCCTCGGCCGCCTCTTCAACCACTTCCTCCACCGGCTTCTCCTTGTGGAACGGCAGACCGATGCACTTCAGATGGTCGGTAAAATAGAGCCCCAGCCCGGCCACCACCAGGATGGCGATCAGCCAGCACCAGAACTTGCGCCAGGCCGCTTTGCGACGGGCGGCCGGATCGACCTCCGTGAGCTTCGGATAGACGGCCAGCTTGGTCAGCCCCTTGGCGAACTTGCCGCGAACGAACGAAGCCGCGTTGATGGCCCAGCCGTTGGCATTGAGCACCGGGCCCAGATCGCGCCGGCGGAGCTTCCGCCACGCGATGAATACCGCGGGCAGCGAGATGACCAGCATCAGCGCGACGATCAGCACAATCCACTGCCACCAGGCGAGGGTCTTGAGCGTCGCGACGATGGCCGTGACGACGCCCGTCACGGCGGCGATCGCGATAGTGATGCCGGCGATCTTGCCGATATCGAACGGCGCAGCCTTCGTAGCGGCTTCGGCGCCGGCGGCGGGTGCGGTGGTGGCGCTTTCCGTGATGTTGCTCAGCGTGCCTTCGCCCTTCGCGGCCTTGTCGGAAGCGACCTTGCCGATCTTCTCGGAGATCCAGCGCGCCGCCTTCTTGTACGGCGACCAGAAGGCCTGGCGGATGGAGAGGGGATTGTCCACGATGCTCGTGACTACGGCGCCCCAGTCGTTCCCGTCGCGGTCGTAGAACACGGCGTTCTTGCCGGGACGGATGCCTTCCACGTCACCGTCGGTCAGGACGGCGGCGATGTTCATCGTCTTGCCCAGCTTCTCGCTCTTGCAGGCGCAGTAGAGGATATACATTCCGCTGAGATTCGTGATGTCGGGGTTCGGCCCGTCCACGCGGACGCAGAGGTCGGTGGAACGCTGGTCGATGTACAGCCGGCCTGCCTGGAACATGGCCTTGCGGTCTTCCGCATAGAAGTCGGACAACACCACATAGTTGTTCAGGAAGTCGTAGAAATTGTGATACAGCCGGAGCAGCTTGTCGACCGCCTCGATCGAAAGCGCTTCCTCTTCGAGCGCCTTGTCGGCTTCCACGAGCTTGAGCAGCGCGTCTTTCTGGTCGGCTTTCAGGAGCTCCTTCACTTTGTCGATGCCCAGGCCTTCCACCGCGGCGCCTTTCTTCTCGGCCATCCAGGCGGTGTAGGGGGCGAACTTGTCGAGGATGCCTGCCCAGGCGTCCTCGGTGAGCGTCTTCGTGCCTTCTTCCAGCACGAGCGCGCGCATCGCGTTCACAGCGGCCTTCCAGGCCGGGTTCACGGCGTCGAGCGGCAGCTTGCCGTCGGCCGCGGGCTTCGCCAGCGGCTCTTCGCCGATGGCGGAGGAGGCCAGCGCCAGGTTGCCCTCGATGGCCTTGATCTTCTCGACATCGACGTCCACGGCCGGGGCCGTGCCGGCGTCGAAGCCGATGAGCTTGCAACGCATGAAATAGTCGGCGACCTTGTCTTTCAGCGCCTCGACCGAGGCCAGCGCGTCGGCGGTCTTGTCTCCGAAGGGGAAGACGTCCTTCGTGCCGGCGTCCTGCCAGGCGGCGTATTCGCCGAGGGCGGTGTAGAACGCTTCGATGTGCTCGGCCGTCACGCCGTCCTTGCCGCTGCGGTCCATCGCTTTGCCGATGGTTTCCGTGATGGTGGTGACCAGGGCGGCGAGCGCCTCATCGTCGGCGCTGGCCGGCGTGATGATGCCGTCGCCGTTGAACTTCGTGTCGGCGAAGATCTTCACGTTGTCGGCCGTGTCTTCCAGTGCGATGCTGTCTTTCTCCAGGCCGAGATTCTTCAGGATCTGCTTGGCGGAGGAGAGCAGCTTCGCGCCGTCAGGATTCTCCTCGTTGAAGGCGGAGAACGGGATTTCGGTGCCGCCGGCCAGGAGCGTGTCCGGATCCTTCAGGATGCCGGTCAGCCACTGGGCATTGGCGATGACTTCGTCCACGCGGATGTTCCCGTCGTGGTCGGTGTCGAGGAGGTCGAGGGTCTTCTGGTCGAATTCCAGATTGCGCGTCGGGCAACTGAGGACCGTCCACAGTTTACGGTCCAGTTCGCCCAGATGGGCGATGTCGGCGCCGGAGGTGATTTTCACACGCACCGTCCCGCCGACCGAAGTAAAGGTCCAGGGATAAGAGGTCTTTTCCATATGATGAGTGATTTGATTGCTGCAAACAACCTATAAAGATACGATTAAATTTTGAGAAAGAAAAGCTCCCGACGGTTTTAGGGATTTACCCGCTGGAATACGGTGGGAATCAGGGTCAGGTCGGCTGCGTGTGTGGCGCAGCCTTCCAGTTCCAGGCGGTTGCCGCCGTCGTAGATTCTGGCCTTCATTGTCTTGCCTTGGGGCGTGGGTTGCGGTACGAAGCTGAAGGTCCAATCTCCTTCTTTACAGAAACCGTCCTCGCTCATAAATCCCGTGTCGTATTTATAGATGGTCAGTAGTGGCGCATCGCCATTTCCTTCAACGGTATAGGCGAAGGATTGAACGAATTGGCGTCCCAGGAGCTGATAGCCCGTTCCGTCACTGCGGAAAACCCAGGTGTAGCGATTGATGCCGAATATATAGGCGGCGCTCAAGCCGGTTCCCGTCCAGCGTCCTACGATCGGGGACTGCTTGTTTTTTCCGGGATTCCCGTACTTCTGATTACCTTTCCCGCCCGAAAAAGGATCCGACCGCTTCTTGTACCAAGGATACGTCACGAACGTAAAACTGCGGTCGAATGTCTGGGTAAATCCGTCGCGGGACCTGGCGGAAAACTCGATGGTATCGCCGGCTGCGAATCGGCAGAGGTAATAATAGCTGTGATAGGCGGAAGATCCGCTGCCATTCGTCCGATAGTCGGTCAGCCAGTACGTAAACGGATCCAGGGAGACTTCCCGTTTGCCGTCCTTGAACGTCTTCACGCTGCGCAGATAGCCCGTACCGTCCGCTTCGAAATGACATACTTCCGTCAGGGTGAAGGGCAGTTTGTCGTAGAGCGTCACCTGCTCGTCGATGTTGTCGTGGTGCAGATGCTCCCAGTCCGTCTGCCAGGTTCCCACGAGCAGGTTGGGGGCGCCTTCGGCGCTTTTCACCACTTGGGTGTCGATGATCAGCACGCAGTTCACATCGCGGACTTCCTGAAGAAACTGATTGTAGTCCGGCAATGTCTTGAACTTGACATTTTCACCCGAAGGTCTGAAAACGCACTGATAATCATCCCACAAGCGACAGATCAGATGGTATACCGTTTCGCCTTTCCATTGCATCCGGTACACTTGCGTAGGGAATGAGAACGCGAAGCCCTTGACGATCTCCTTCAACGGTTCCGGCAAACTGTCGAAGTGCGTATGGCTCACGGGAACAGCCCACTGGATGTAACACACCTGCTGGTACAGATCCGTGATGTCGAGCAGCCGCAAATGCATGTTGCGGCCTTCGACAAAGAAAGTTCCGATGAGCTCCCCGTACGCATCGGGCTCCTCCGGTTTCTCGCCGCGTCCGACCCCTCTGAACGGATCACAACCTGCAAGCATCGCTGACAGCCAGCAAATCCACAGAATCAGGGCGAGGAATCGAAATAGAGTAAATAGAGTAAATCGAGTAAATCGAGTAAACCGAGTCATCTTGGGCGTCTCTTAAGGTAATTACAACAACTTCTCACATACAAAGATAACCAATTAAGTCCAATCATGCTCCCGCTTCGGCCCCTTCGGCTCCCGCTTCGGCCGCTTCGCCCCCTTCCGCCGAAGTGTCTTCGGCTGCCCCCTTCCGCCGAAGTGTCTTCAATTGACCTGACGCACTTGTCGCTCAACTTTTGCCACGACAGGATTGGGGGCGCCTCTGGAAGTCCTGTCGTGGTAGGATTTTCGGCTTTTTCGCCCCAAATGCCGCCGCCACAGGATTGCCTACGGTTTCCTGATCCTGTCGCGACAAAACTACTGGGTAGATTACTCCGGCAGATTGCTCTGGGAGAAATATTATCGTATCTTTGTCTATTGGATTATGCAAACCTTCTTCACCATCCTCCTCATCCTCCTCGGCATCGGCCTCGTCGCCATGATCGTCAGCTTCGTCCTCGCCCTGATCCATTCGGACGAGAAAGAAGGGGATAAAAACGCATAAATCGGAAGAGCTTTGCCTTCGGGTTTTTATTTTTCTGCCATTTCCGCCGGCGTGTCTTCAACTGACCCGAATCAGGCAATATCTTGCTAAGCTCCCCTGAATACACCCCCTGCTGTAGAGGGTGGTGTCTTCAGCCAGTCCGAGAATTAATCCCCTCTGAGACGTACTCCTTGCGGACACTCTGACAGATGCGGCGCTGGGTCGTCAGCGAAGCAAATGGCGGCGCCGCTTTATGCGCGTCGCTGCCGGGAAATAGCCCCAAACCCCACATTTCTGTCATCGACGGTCATGAGACAGATAAACCATGCGCGTCGCTGACAGGAAATGGGATCAAGGCTAGATAAATTGCTTTTTTGTCGGAGGGAAGTGAAGTTGGCACATTATCTTTGTCATAGTGGACAAAGATTAAAACGTGACGGAGATTATCAACATACCTCAAGGAAATACCCCGGAAGAGATTGCCATTCGGGACTAAGGCGAGAGCCAATCAAAGACCGTTTGAAAAAATGCTTATTATGAGCTATAACTGTCCGGGTATTGGAACTGTAAGGATGACGGTAGGGGTAAAACGTCGAACCCACGAGAAAGTTCAATACTGCATTACTGCGTTGGAGGCATAGTAATAAAAAAGGATGACCAAGCTCGGTCATCCTTTAGAACTGCCCCAGGAATACGCGGCGGATGGTTACCAGGTGGGTGGTGAGGCTCGGGGCGGGGACTTCGCACGGATCGAATTACCTCATCCGGATCGCGGTTTGTTTCCTGATGCAAAGGTACGAATAGATTCTAATTCTCCAAATGTACGACCAGATATTCTGAGCGGGAGCCGAGGCGGACTTTGGGGCCCCAGAGGCCGAGGCCGGAGGAGATGTAGTATTGGGTTTGGCCACGGGTGTGGCGGCCCCAGGATTTTTCGTAGAGGGCGTCGGTGACCCAGGACGCGGGCCAGATTTGGCCGCGGTGGGTGTGGCCGCTGAACTGGAAGTCGATGCCGGCCTCTTCGGCTTCTTCGAGATGATAGGGCTGATGGTCGAGGAGGAGGGTGAAGGCTGTGGGCTCCGTCGGCTTCGTTGGCTCTGTCGGCTCTGTCGGCTTCGTCGGCTCTGCCAGATCTGCCAGATCCCCCAGTTCCGCCAGCTCCGCCAGGGGCTTTCGGCTGGCGTTCGTTCGGTCGTCGCGGCCGATGAGGCGGATTTCGGCCACGTCAAGGCATTCGTCCTGCAGCATCGTGATGCCGGCAGCGGCGTAGAATTGCTTGGCGCGGGCGAGGTCGCTGTAATATTCGTGGTTGCCCGGGACGGCGTAGGCCGGCGCGGCGATGCGCCGGAATTCGGGGGCGAAGCCGCCTTCTTCGACCGCGCGGATGCTCCGGTCGATGATGTCGCCGCCGAATAGCACCAGGTCGGGCTGCTCGGCATTGATCAGATCGACCCAGCGGGCCAATTCGGCCCGGCGGTTGTGATAGCCGATGTGCAGGTCGCTGGCCAGGACGATTGTCAGCGGCCGCGCCAGCGGCTTCTCCGTCTCGATCGTCAGCTCTTCTCGATACTTGTGCTTGTAATGCGCGTTCCCGACCACCAGAAGGAGGGTGACCAACGCCGCGGCGAAAGCGAGGCCGGCCGCGCTGTCTCTCAGCAGCGTCTTGGGAATCAAATGGCAAAGCGACGCAACGTCGGCGACGACGAAAAGCAGGAACAGATAGAGGAAGGCGATCAGCCACGGCGATCCCGCTTCATACAGGACGGTTGCCGTCCGCAAAGAAAACCGCTCGCTGAACCCAATTCCCGCCACGAATGCCAAGAACCACAGCACAAAAAGCCCGGCCACGCCCAGTTTCCCCGGCCAACCTGCGGGTGTAATCCGCCATAAGTGCCAGACGACATAACCGAATGTCAACAGGAAAAAGGCGAGGGTCAGAATGAAACGGGCTTTCATCTTTCGGCTTTCGGAGGCTTTATCTGAATCCACGTCAGTTTTCGCCAGAGGGTTTCCAGGGGGCCGCGGGGGTGGTGGCGGGACCAGAGGCGGAGGAGGAGGATTTGGAAGGTGACGATGGCGATGCCGACGAGGAAGGACCAGGTGACGCCGAGTTCCCGGTAGAGGCCGAGGCCCCAGCCGTAGAAGAGGAAAGTGCCAATCAGGGAGGAGAGCAGGTAGTTGGTGAGCGACATCCGGCCGAAGAAGCAGATGTGGGTGAGGCTGCGGCGGAAGCCGGCGAAGCCGTACCAGAGCAGGACGACGGCGGAGACGATCAGCAGAAGGATGGCCAGATTGTAGAGCGGGTGGAGCAGGGCGTCGAGCGGGCCGAAGTGGACGCTGCCGTGTTCGGCGGCGCCGAGCACGCTGCCGGCCACGACCGCGGCCAGCGAGAAAGCCAGCACGACGCGCCAGGTCTTCAGGTTTTTCCCTTCGTTGTACAACAGCCGGTGCCGGCCGACGAGAATCCCGAGGAAGAACAGGCCGACGGTCTGGGTGATCCGGCCGTGGGCCAGGAACCAGAGCCAGGAGCAGCGGAAGCCGTAGCGCAGGCTGGCCGCGGCCGCCTCCCAAAAGCTGCCTTCTTCCAGGGCGGGTCCCATCTTCTGATAATAGCCGCCCAGCGCCGAGAGGTCGGGCTTCCAGCCGGAGATCAGGCTGTATATCTCGATCGGTTGCGCAAGAAGGAAAATTGAAACGGCCCAGAGGACGGGCGTGCTCAGATATCCCGCCGGAATCATCAGCAATCCCAACAGGGCATAGAAAGTCAGGATGTCGCCGTTGTAGAATACCAGATTGAGGATGCCGAACCCGAGCAGCAGCACCATCCGCCAGAAAAACCGCGCGGAGAAATCCTTGCCCTTCTGCGCCTGGTTGTCGCGCATGATGAAAAAGCTCAGACCGAACAGCAGCGCGAAGATCCCGTACATCTTGCCCGAAAACAGCACCGTGCACAAGTTGAACATCGTCCCGTCGCACGGCAGCGTGTGCGTGACCGCATCGGGATAACCCACGTTGAAATGCTCCACCGAATGATACAGAATGATCCCCGCCACGGCCAATCCCCGCAGGGCGTCCGCGACCTCGATCCGGCTGTTAGCTATGCCTTTAGACTGGTACATCGTGCAACGGAGTGCAAGTTACGATTAATTTCAGTAAATTTGGTACAGATTCCAGAACAACCAAGAGATTTATGGCAAACCGAAGAGATTTCCTGAAGAAAGGTGCGTTGGCGGCGGCGGCCGCGCCGCTGGTGGCGGCGGGGTGCAGACCGGAGCGGCGCGTCAGGCCGGAGGCGGAGCACGGTGGTGACCGGTGGGGCATTGAGGCGGATCCGTCCGTGAGGAGCCGGCTGCTCGTCGAGCCGGGCAAGGGGAGGGCGCTCCCCATCACGGGGACGTTCCTCGATGAGATTTCCCACGACATACCGCACCAGAACTGGGGCGAGCGGGAGTGGGACCGGGATTTCCGCTATATGAAAGCGATCGGCATCGACACGATGATCGACATCCGCTGCGGATACCGGAAATTCATCACGTATCCATCGCCGTATCTCCTGAAGAAGGGATGCTATCTGCCGTCGGTCGACCTGATCGACATGTTCTGCCGCCTGGCGCAGAAATACGGGATGAAGTTCATGCTGGGCCTCTATGACTCCGGCCGCTACTGGGACACCGGCGACATGAGCTATGAGGTGGAGGCGAACAAATTCGTGATCGACGAGGTGTGGGAGCGATACGGCAGCAAGTACGAGAGCTTTGGCGGCTGGTACATCTCCGGAGAGATCTCCCGCGCCACGCGTGGCGCCATCGAGAGCTTCCGCACGATGGGGCGGCAGTGCAAGGAGGTGTCGGGCGGCCTGCCCACGTTCATCTCGCCGTGGATCGACGGCAAGAAAGCCGTCGATGCCGCGAGCGGCTCCCTGACCCGGGCGCAGGCCGTGTCGGTGGAGCAGCACGAACGCGAGTGGAACGAGATCTTCGACGGCATCCACGAATACGTGGACGCCTGCGCCTTCCAGGACGGCCACATCGACTATGACGAACTGGACGCCTTTTTCTCCGTCAACAAAAAGCTGGCGGACCGCTACGGGATGCAGTGCTGGACCAACGCCGAGACCTTCGACCGCGACATGCCCATCCGCTTCCTCCCCATCAAATTCGACAAACTCCGTCTCAAACTCGAAGCCGCCGCCCGCTGCGGCTACGACAAAGCCATCACCTTCGAATTCTCCCACTTCATGAGCCCCCAGTCCGCCTACCTCCAGGCCGGACATCTGTATGCGCGCTATCGGGAGTATTTCGGAATGTGAGGCGGCTACAGCCTTTCTTCGCTGGCATCGGATTAAAGAACCCGAATGCTTACCTGACGGCCTAGCCCTCGAAATAGCTTGACGAGGGTGGAGAGCTGAATGTCGGCATGGCCTCTTTCCACTCTGGAAATGAAACTCTTCTTGGTGCCGATCTTCTCTGCCAGCTGTTCCTGCGTGAGACCGGCTTTAAGGCGCTCGTCCTTTAGCTGCTCTCCGATCACGAAGACATCACACTCCATCTCGAACTGGTCACGTTCCGGTGTCCCCACGGCCCCGAAGTCCTCTTCGATGAGGTCTTCGATAGGGGTCAGATTCATCTTTTTGAGGTCTTTCTTATCCATTGGTTCGGTTGCTTTTCTGGTCATAATACTTCTTCATCAGTGCTTCTGCTTTATCCAATTGCTCCGCGGGTGTCTTTTGCGTCTTCTTTTGGAAACCATTGAACAGGATTACAAGTTTGTCTTCATCAAAGCAGCAGAATACCCGATAGATGTTGTTTCCGTTTTCTACTCGTATCTCAAAGAGTCCTTTTCTTCCCACGATGGCTCTCAGAAACTGAGCTGGAACTTCTTCCACCATCATAATCAAGGTTAGCACCTGATATAGTTTCTTGAGCGTTTCCCTGTTCAGCGTTTTTCTAAATTCCTTAAAGTGATTCTCAAATACGACCACCTGTCTCACGAATTCCTTCTTCATTCAGCACAAAGTTAACTAATTAGTAAACAATTTCCAAATAATAACGGTTCTTCAATGCTTGCAAAGGAACGCAAAACATTCCATAGCGAACCGACGAAAAAGCAATTTTGGAGTTAATGATCGATAACCGGCGTTTGCTGAAACTTAATTGAATACACCCCCTGCTGTAGCGGGGGGTGTATTCGTCCAGCAACGGGTCTATCGTTTCTGGCGTTGGTAAATTGAAGACACGCTGGCGGATCCGCTGGTTGCGCCACTGAATGGGCTGCCAGCGTAGTAGCTACAGCCTCTCGTGTTTGATGCTTGAGCCGCCGGAGGTGGAGCAGGTGCTGGTGGTGGCGTCGCCGGTGTAGTAGAGGTCGCTGGAGCCGGAGAGGCTGAGGCTGATGGTGCCGTCGCAGTGGAGGTAGGCGTCGCTGGCACCGCTCAGGGATCCTTCGCAGCTATTGCAGACCAGGCCGTAGCGCTTGTTGACGACGGGGCTTTCGAGGTCGCTGGCGCCGGACAGATCGAGGATGAGCTTGCCGACTTCGCCTTTGATCTCGGCGTCGGAATCGCCGCTCATATCGAGTTTGAGGCAAGCGGCCGTCACTTTGCCCTCATAGTCGGCAGCGCCGGAGCCGCTGATTTCGATTTCTTCCGCACGGATGTCACATTCGCAGTCGGAGGCGCCGGAGAGCGACACGGTTACTTTCGCGCCTTCCAGACCGAATCTGGAATGGAAATCCGAAGCACCCGAAAAATCGATGTCCGTCAGTGCGGCATTATAGGGAAGGAGTACTTTCATCGAAGCGTGAAGCGTGGGTTTCTGCGGTTCGAGATAGATCCGGAGCGTATTTCCCACCAACTCGACCTGGACATTCGGCATGATCTTTTCGCCCGCAGTGACCTGCACTTTGTCGACCGCGTCGCTCACGGTCACATCGAACGCGTGGGAGACCTCGAGGCTGGTATAATCCCCGGCCACTTCGAAATCTTTCGTAACCGGTTTGCCCTCAAACATCGCCGAAAAATCCGAGCATCCGCCGCACCCGGTCAGCGCAAAGGCCACGATTGTCGCAAAATAGAAAAACTGTTTTCTCATGATATGATTTGATTTTTTAGGGAACGATATACTAGTTTGCACTAAATGAAGAAACGCATTCTATTCGGGTGCGTTTTCTTGTTTTACGAAGCCTACCAAATAACTCCATTCGTTTTGAACATCGGTAGAAACTTCTGCAAGATTCATAATGTCATCATACAGAATACTGTTTTCAATATGACGATGAACCCATACATTCCCAAGGTATTTGAAAACAGAAAAAGTATTCTCGTCTTTTTTCCTAATGTATAAAAAGAGTTCGGAATAGAAGTTTGGAAAAACCCTTGTTTGATAATCACCTTCTGATAATTGTCTATATCTATAGTATTTCATAACCAAGATATAGTCTTTGTCAGGTGACGGGACGGCAAATTCCTTCAAATAATCAGAGGTTTCAATGTCATCCGTGTTCTTTATGAAAGTAAACTTACCCATATCTGTATTTTTTGCAAATATAGTCAAGAATTTCAGGTATTTGACTATTTATATCTGAATGAATGCGAATAGTAAGATAACGAGTCTAAAAGAGCGTCTGCTTTACCTTGATAAGACAGATGATAAGCACTTCATAGACATAATAGTTGAACTATACGAAGAAGGTGTTGATGAGCAAACCCTTCAATCAATTTTTTGGCAGAGATACGAAATAGAAGATTGGCTAAGGGATAAGTCCTTGGAAGGAAAGGATTACACAGTCTTATACAAAGAAAACGAGAAGGGCATATTTCGCTCAACAACATATAAAACAGAAGATGTAAAGCAGGTATGGCTATCTACGCTTGTTGCCGAAGATGAAGATGTAACTATCAATATGCCGACATCGTTTGAAGAGGCACATACGCTTGGAATGGTTGGGTGGTGTTTTTGTGACAACGAAGATTATTGGATTCAGCACACTAGCCCTACAAGCCAAGATGGTTGCGGGGAAACGATTTATTTCATTCATAATGTTTTGCAAGAGAATCCTGACGATTACGCCACCGATATGGTGAAAAGGGGCGGAAACCACGAAATTCTAAACCGAAAACACAATCATCTAAATGTCTCTCAATATTTAAGGAGTGTTGGTGATTTAGCAAGAATACTCGTACCTGCAACAAGATACATTTCGTCGCACTCCACCACACCATCAAGAACCACATCTTCCTGCGTGAAGAGAGTGCGAATCTTATGGAGGATGAACCACGCGGTTTTCTGCGTCACATCAATGTCACGGCTCAACTGACGGGAGGATATGCCCTTCTTGTGGCTGCTGATAAGATACATAGCCATAAACCACTTCTGCAACGGAAGTTTGGTGTTCTCAAAGATGGTTCCCACAAGGCAGGAGAAACGCTTGTGGCAATGGGCACACTTGAACTGATTGTCACCGTTGCCGCACTCATAGATATGGGTGCATCCGCAGAACGGGCACACTACCACCTTGCCCCAACGCTGCTCGGTGATGAAGTCACGGCAACGCTTATCATTGTTGAAATGGTTGACGAGGGAGATAAGGGAGTTGAAATGTTCAAGTGCAAGTCTCATAGTTCAAGGTATTTCTATCTACTTATACCTTAAACCTATTGGAATCTTTCAAAAAAGTCCAGACTTTTTCAGCCTGGACTTCAATGTTATACGAAATAATTGGTGTAAACAGGTAAATCATTCCCATTTTTTATTGTTCTGTTGACCTACAAAAGTACAGAATAATCCGGCACGTTGATCCCCGCCGGATCAGAGGCAGTCTATGGATTGCGGCGTTGAGGTGGCAGCGAAATCCATGAGGGCGCCGCTTGATCCCTTTCGTTGCCAGAAAAAGCCCAAACTCCCGCATTATTGGCAGCGAAAGGGACGAGATGGATAAACCGTCCCTTTCGTTGCCAAAGAATGAGATCAAGCCCCGGAGAATGAATCAAGGCTTCGGATCCTCGCCGGATCACAGGTCGAAGGGAATCTCGCCGTCCATGAAGAGGACGGCGTTGCCGGTGATGAAGACGCGGCCGTTCTGGAGGGAGACGCGGAGGATGCCGCCGCGGCGGGAGATCTGTTTGGCGGTCATTTCCTGTTTGCCGAGACGTTCGGCCCAGAAGGGGGTGAGTTGGGTGTGGGCACTGCCGGTGACGGGGTCTTCCGGGACGTTGAGTTTGGGGTAGAAGCAGCGGGAGACGAAATCATACGTTTGGGAAGGGGCGGTCATGATCAGGCCGCGGCCGTCGATTTCTTTCATTGCGTCGTAATTCGGAACGAACTCGGCCAGGGCGGCCTCAGAATCGACGAGGACCACCATGTCGGCGCCGGCATCGCCTTGCACGGCAAAACCGCCGCCGGATTGCCCCAGAAAAGGGTCTAGATATTTCCCAAAAACACATCCCTGATCCCCATCGACAGCGCCGTCTCCCGGGCCGCGAAGAGCGTCGCGGCCGGGGTGGGGCCGGGCTCTTTCATCCGGTACCGCGGGAAGTAGCGGCTGAAATGGAGGGGGACGTCGTGGAGGCCGTTGTCGGCCATCCACTGGCAGAGGCGGGCTACAGTGTCCGCCGAGTCGTTGAGGCTGGTAACCAGAAGGCTCGTGATTTCGACGTGGACGCCGGCCGCCTTCATGGCCAGGATGTTTTCGAGCACGGGGGTAAGAGTAGCGCCACAGTATTTGCGGTAAAAGGCGTCGTCCAGGGCCTTGATGTCGATGTTGGCGGCGTCAAGGTACGGGAGGATTTCGCGGAGTGGCTCTTTTTCGACATAGCCGGCGGAGACCAGGATGTTTTTCAGGCCTTTGCCGTGGGCGAGGACCGCGATGTCGTACATATATTCCCACCAGGTGAAGGGCTCGGTGTAGGTGTAGGCCAGGGCGGGGAGGCCGCGGCGGAGGCAGAGGTCCACCGCGTCGGCGGGGGACAGGTGCGTGCGCTCGGCCTCTTCCGGAGCGACTTGGGAGATGTCGCTGTTCTGGCACCAGCGGCAAGACAGGTTGCAGCCGGTGCAGCTCAGGGAGAGACAGTACGTCCCGGGTAGAAACCGGTTCAGGGGCTTCTTCTCGACGGGGTCGATGGCGAGGGCGCAGGGGATTCCGTAGGAAAGTGCCCAGAGCTTGCCGTCGTGGCACTCGCGGCTGCGACAGATGCCCCGGCCGCCTTCCTGGATCCGGCAGTGGTGCGGGCAGAGCAGGCACTGCACGCCCGCTTCCGTCATGGTATAGAACCTGGCTTCTTTCATAATTTCCCGGCAAGATCCGATTCCTTCACGACTTCGGCCTGATAGGTGTAGAGCTCGGCGTCTTTCCATCCGAACCAGCCGATGCCGGCCTTGTCGCGGGCACAGTGGCCCAGGAACTCCTCCGTGGTCCAGCCCGTTTCCGTGGCGACCTGGGGCAGGAAGGTGCCGTGGTTGTAGCCCTTGATCATATAGATGCCGTCGCGGCCCAGTTTGAATTGGTCGAGCGATGCGATCCGCTTGAGCGGCGAGAGCACGGAAACCTCGATTTTGACTTGGGGCGCCTCTTTCCGGGACAGGGCGGGGAACCGCAGATCGTCGAACGCGGCGCTCAGCGCCATCTCCCGGATCGTGGACCAGAGGCTGGACGAGGCGGTGAATCGCCCGATGCAGCCGCGCAGGCGGCCGTCGAGATTGAGTGTCACGAACACACCGTAGCCTTTTTCTTTCAGGATCCCGACGGGGGAGGCGTCGCCCTCGAAAGCGAGGCCGAGCTTGGTGTAAATCGCTGCCCGGGCCGTGGCGATCATCCGGGCCTTCTCTTCTTCGGAGAAATGGAAGAGATGCCCGTCTTCTTGGTCGATTACCCGGGCGCCAGCCCGGCTCACGACGATGGCGTTGTACCCCACAACGCTGTCCTTGTCGCCGTACGGCGAGTCGCCGGAATTCCGGTACATCACGTGCTCGACCGCGAAGTTCCCGCGCCCCTGCGCATCCATTATGGAGAGCAGGATCGCAATGGCGCTGGCCCCGCAGGCCGCCGTATCTTCGCCCGGGAAATTCTTCTTGTCGAGGTCCGAAATCGCGTTGAGGAATGCCACCAGGCCGCCGGAGGTGATGGCTTCGGCCAGGAAAAGATCAGAGGTCCTGGCATCTTCATACGAAGGATAGTGCGAGAAGTCCGAGCTGATGACGAAGAGATTCTCCTCGTTGAAATAGGGCTCCAACACTTCGGCAATCTGCTGAAGGATGCCCAAGCGCTGGGTTCCGACCACAATCGGCACGATGGGCGGAACCTCCTCGAAAACCAGCTGCAGGAAAGGCAACTGCACTTCCAGGCAGTGCTCCCGGTTGTGCGCATCGTTTCGGCAGATAAACGCGCTCGCTCCCTTGCGGATGAGTTCCTGCCCCGTGGCGACATCGATCCTGACGTTGCCCAGCGGCGTTCCGGCATAATTGTAAAGCGTATCCACGCTCGCCCCGGCAAACCCGACCCGATGGCTCGGCCCGATCAGGAAGATCCGTTTATAATCGTGACCCCGCGGAATGCGGCTGAACGCCGCCGCCGCCACCTCGCCGCTGAACACATACCCAGCATGCGGCACGATCAGCGCCTGCGGCGCCGGCCCGCTTTCGGCCGGCCGGCCCGATTCGGGCCCGCCCGGCGCCTGATGCAGCCACGCCGCTATCATTTCCTGGATTTCCTTCGCCGACGAAGGATAAAACGATCCGGCAACGGCCGGCTTTCTGATTTTCGAAGTATCCATCATTAGACAAAGATAACCATTTTCTGTGTATCTTTGTGAGGATAGAACGATTAGAAATGAGCGAAAAGAAGAAATCGGCTTTCCTCAATGACTGGTGGAGACAGTTTCTGACCGGCGTGATGGGCACGGCCATCGGTGTGGGTCTGACCTTCGCCGTGAGCAATATGGTGGACAATCACAAAAAAGCGCAGGTTCGGCGCCAGACGGCCACGATGGTCGTTTACGACATCGACGAGATGATCCGGGAGATGAAAGAAGACCTGCAATGGGAGAAGACGCTGTACCCGGTTGCGATGTCACTGGTTTCCCATCCGGAAAAGGTGGATGTCGTGTCGATCGATTCGATCAAGCAGGCCGTCGCCTATTTGTTGGAAGACGTCACCTCGATTCCTGACTGGGCCAATGATACGAAGGAAAAAGCCTTTACCGGCGGAATGGAGGCCTGGCAGAATCTGGAGAACACCCGGTTCTATGACAATGTGCAGAAATGCTACCTCCGGCGGGCGGATTTGTTCCGGACCGTTCAAAAGGATTTGGTTTTCCGCCGTCCCATCTCCGAGGCGCTGTTTGACCGGTTTGTTGCCGGAATCACGATCGATGATCTGTCCGACGACGGGAGCCTGTCCGAGGAGTCTCTCCGCAAATTGGTGAAGCAAATGTGCGACAAGCCGGAAACGGTCCGGTATCTCAGAGAGTATCGACTGCGCAACATGGTTTACAACGAGTTGATCGATGAACTGACCCGGTTGAATCAGGAAAACAAGTTCCTGATGTCCATCTCGGACGAAGAGATCGAGGCCTATATCCGGAAAAATGTCCAGAAGACCAAGTCCGCTACGCCTGCGCTGGTTGCCGGTGTTTGGGAAGCGCAGACAAACGCGGCGACGGAGACGTTCTGGTTCAAGCCGGACCACACATCGGACGTTACGGTCGCGTTTGTCGCCGTGGCGGAATTCCGCGTGGAATCGGAAGACCGGGAGGTCCGGATGGATGTGCCGGTTTCCTATCGGATGGTTGGAGAATGGGAGCTTGAGGGAGATGTTTTGCATACGGTCGTTAAACCCGGGAATTGTGAAATCCTGTCGGTTGACCTGAACCTGGACGGGCTGTCGGAAGCGGCTCGTGCGAAAGGAGAGGAGTGGCAGGCGGCTTATCGTCAGCAGTTGAACGAGTATCTGCAGGCCTTAAGCGATGATTTGCGGGCCAATGTCTCGTTCGACCTCACAGGCGATCGGATGTTCTGGGAATATCAGGTAACCTCTTCGACCAGCCAGCCCGAAGCGGTCCGTCTGCAATTGATTCGGAAACCGAAATAATGATTTGAAACCGATGTTACTGACGCTACTACTTATATTGGGTTCCTTTCTCCGTTCGCAGGGGAAGGATGTGAAGGATACGCAGATTCCGGGGCCGGAGGGCGCCATTGCGTATAAGATCTGCCTGCCGGAGGATTTCAATCCGGAAACCGATCAGTGCACGATGGTCATCCTGATGCACGGCATTTTCTCCAGCAAGGATTACAACCCGATGCCGGCCATCGCCAAGGGCCTGGCCAAGGCGGGCATTGCCTCCCTCCGTTTCGACTTCAACGGCCACGGCACGAGCGAGGGGCGGATGCAGGATATGACGATCGAGAAGGAGATTGCCGATGCGATGGCCGTCTATGACTATGTGAAGGCGCTGCCGTATGTGTCGGAGATCGGCTTCCTGGGCCACTCCCAGGGCGGGGTGGTCGCCTCCATGGCGGCCGGCCGCCTGGCGGCGCAGGGCCAGGATGCGCCCAAACGCCTGGTGCTGATCGCGCCCGGCGCCGTCATCAAAAACGCCTGCCAGAACGGCAAATTCTTCAACGCCCGCTTCGACCCCAAGGATCCGCCGGAATTCATCCGCTGCTGGGGCTTTATGAAGCTCGGCCGCGAATACCTCCTGACCACGCAGGACCTGGATATCTACGGAACCGCCGCCGCGTATGAAGGCAAGGTCCGCATCCTCCACGGCACCAAAGATAAAATCGTCCCGATGTGGTGCAGCGAACAGTATAAGGAAACCTACGGCGACCGCGCCGAACTGGTTGTCATCAAAGGTGAAAACCACACCATAACCAACCGGCGCGACGAAGTCGTCCGCCGGATTGTCGAATTCTTCTCCGAATCAGAATAATAGTATGAAAAGACTTCTTCCCGTTTTGTTGACAGTCGCAGCGCTGCTTCAGCTGCATCCCGTGCTTGCGCAAACGATTCGCAAAGGCGACAAATTCGCCGATGAATTCAGGACCTGGACCGTCCAGGAGATCCGGATGGGGACCATCGTCTATATGACCACGGCACAAGACGATGAACTGACGCTCAAAAAATTCGAAGCGGAGGAGGGGGTTTATACCCTGGTCCCTTCGCGCCAGGCCGACGATTCCCCGTTTGCCGGCGCGGATTTCGGCGACACGGTGATGTTTTCGCGGGAGGATGGCAATATGATCCTGGCCGTGATGGATGCGAAATACAACGTCATCGCGGCCCTGCGCCCGGTCGTGGAGCGGCGGGCCTTCCGCTTTGAGACGAGTTTCGTGCCGTTTCAAGAGCGCCCCGGCGAATACGACCGCATCGTGGTCAAGGGGTCGGCCGGATCGTCCCTCGCCCCTGAGTTCGAGACGGAGTTGCAGCTGGCCCAGCCGATTGATGATGCCTACCTGAAACGGGTCACCAAGTGGGTAGACGACCAAATCGACCTGAATTTCGACGGGATTCCCGACCTGATGGTCTATCTGGGGCTCTTACCTACCCGCGGCGTCCCGAGTCTCGAATTCGGTTATGTTTGGAATCCTGACAAATACGCTTTTGATCCGGTCTCTACGGACGGCCTGGTCGAGCCCGATGTGGATCCTGTCGCGAAGACCATCACTTGCCGCTTTTTTAACGGCCCGGATTTGATGGAGGAGGAGACGTATGTGTGGAATGCGGGCAAGCTTACGCTCGCCGGCAGGGTTTCATCCAATCCTTTTGATGAACCGCACGACATTGAAGGATGTTGGTATAGCGGCAGTAACATCTACTCCGCCAAAAAAGCCGATGACGGGAACGTTGCGTTTTATGCGATGTCCGAAGGCCAGGAGATGGGATTCCTGCTGATTCCCACGCCGGAAGCGGCCGATACCTACCGCATCGCCGATCCGCTCATGGATGCCCTGAACGAGTACGAAGACCGCGCGGAGAAGGTGGTCTATCGGGAAGCGGGGGAATGGGACGTGCTTTGCTTCTATGGAGCGGACGGCTCCCTTTGCGACGCGATGTGGCTGGTGAGCAGCGAGGCGGATTCGCAGGAACTGAATATCAACCAGTGGGTGCCGCAGATCTGCGGCGAATATACGGTGGCCGGCGGCCATACCGTCAAACTGGAATGGGATTGGGCGACTATTGACGGCCAGCGCGTCCCGATGAAAGTGGAAACTTTCAATGGCGAAGTGATGGGTGTCGTGTCGCTTGAGGGGCAGGGCCCGCTGAAGGGCTCGTTCAAGCTCGAACCTACAAAAGAGGGTCTGAAGGTCAGCGAGATGGTATTCGATGAGGATACCTTCTGGTACAAACCGACCGGCGTGGAATACCGGCTGGTCTGGAAAGACAACGGCCAGCCCCGTTTCGATTTTACCTCCGGCATTGTGCTGAACGGCGGCCTCTTGCGCTACGATAAGTCACTGCTGCGACTGATGCGCAACGCCATCTTAGCCCGTCACGGTTACGTCTTTCAGTCGAAAGACCTCAAGGAATACTTCAGCTCCCAGTCCTGGTACCGCCCCGCCGCCAACAACGCCGACATTCAACTCTCTTTCATCGAACAGCTTAATGTCGATCTGATCAAAGCCGCCGAAAAATAGGAAACCCTTTCCCCGATGAAACGCCTTTCCCTCCTGACGCTTGTCATTGTTGCCGCTGGGCTCAGCGCCTGTGTCTCACCCTTCGATGCGACGGACCCGCTCCCGTATCCTGCGGACTACACGGCACGCAAAGATTTATCGGTCGATCCCGGTGACAGCTTTTTCGACTACTGCAACGGCACCTGGCTGAAGAATCATCCCATTCCCGCCCCCGACAAGATTATCGGAGGCTATTACGATGCGGATCCCGCCATGGAGGAACGCATCGAAACCCTGAAGAAAACGGTTCCCGACATTGGGCATTTCTTCGAACTGCTCGATGCGATCCACACGAATCCCGAGGCATCTCAGGCCTATATCGATGCCCAGAAGGCTAAGATAGCTCGGCCTCAGACCAAGGAAGAAGCCTACCTGACCTTGGGCCGGCTCATTGCCGACGGCGTGGATCCCTGGGGTGCCGCCATCATGCCCGCATTGAACATGACTTGGGACAAAGATCACCTGGTGGCTACCTTGACTCCGCCGATCGTGTTTCCTGATATGCCGATGCCCAATCCGCCTGCTCCGGGAACACTGGTGCCGATTGTACAGACCAAAGCCGGCGAATCGGCCCCGGAACTGATTGCCCGGGGAATCGGGTTGGATCCGTCCGAAGTCTATTTGAACTCCCTTACGCTGAGTTTCTGGTCGGTGTTTGAAAACAAGACGCTGGAACAGCTTTGTCAGATGATCGACGAAGCCTGGGATCGATATGAGGTGTACGTGAGTCCCGAAAAAATGGGGACGGCCAGTCTTTCGAGAGTCCGGAGCACGGCACGGGCTTCCTTGGGTTACACGATTTCCTACCATTTCGCCAAGCAGTTCCTTGCCGAAGAATTCAAGGAGAAGTTAGTGGGCATTACCCGGGAGATTCAGGCGAGTCTGGCGCATCGCATCGAGAAAGTGGATTGGCTGAGCCAGACCACCAAGACCAATGCCTTGGACAAACTGGCCCATTGCGGTCTCTATGTGGCCTACCCGGACCAGTGGTATGAAGACTGCGTTTCCTCGTATGCCAATTGTGAAACCCTGGTGGAAGCCGTCCACCGGAACAACCGCAACATCGCTCTCCTGATTAAGACATTGGCCGGCACCAATGATGTCTTCTCTTTTCAGATCGCCAGTGTCTTTATGGACAGCAACGGTGCGGTCTTATCTTCCGACCTCACGCTGTGCAACGCCATGTACATGCCCGCTTTCAACTGCGTGGTCATCTATCCGGCCCTGATGATGCCGCCCGCCACCCCGGAAGAGGGGATGAGCGAAGCCTGCTTCTATGCCGCGTTCGCCATGATCGGTCATGAACTCACCCACGGATTCGATTCACAGGGCTCGAAATACGATAAATATGGGCACGAACTCGACTGGTGGACCGTCGCCGACCGGATGGCCTTCGAGGAACGCACCCAGAATCTCATCAACTGCTACAGTCATCTGGAAATGGAACCCGGCGTCCTCGGCCGCAGCGGCATCTATGGCGACGGAACCCGCACCCTGACGGAAAACATCGCCGATCTCGGAGGTTTCCTCACCGTCCTCGACGCCTACCAGGCCCGTCTCCATGAACAAGGCTTCGGCGGCGAAGAGTTCAAGAACCAGCTTCGCAAGTTCTACGAATCCTACGCCCACATCTGGTCCGTTCAGTATGGGGACGATAAGTTCAGCGTCTTGCAGAAAACCGATGTCCACTCCCACGCCCGTCTTCGCGTCAACGGCGTCGTCATGAACACCGACCTCTGGTACGACCTCTACGACGTCGACCGCAACAACCTCCTCTACCTCCCTCCCGAACGCCGCACTAAAATTTGGTAATTATGAATCGCATCCTTCTGCTGGCCGTCCTCTTTTTTTCGGCCGCTTGTTCGCATCCGGACGCTCCGCTTCCTCGCGGAAAGGCTTCGGCAAAAATGGAAAACGCCTTTGCCGCCTACCTTCAAGCTGTTGCCGACAGCAGCGAACAGTTGCACAGTATCATGGTCTTGCAGCACGGCAAAGTTCTTATGGAAAAAAGCTTCGTGCCTGATACGGCGCATATTCTGAATTCTGTGTCCAAGACCTTTACGGCTACGGCTGTGGGGTTTGCCATTTCCGAAGGATTGCTTGCCCTGGACGACCGGATCGTGGATCTCTTCCCGGAAAGCCTGCCCGCCCATGTGTCTGACACACTGGAAAGAATCTGCATCCGTCACTTGTTGACCATGAATTCCGGACATGGAAAAGATCCGACATCCGCCACCCGCTCCGGTCAGGGAGACTGGATCAAGACATTCATGGAGTGGCCGATTGCGTATGAACCGGGCACTTGCTACTGCTATAACAGTCTGGGTACCTATGTGCTGTCTGCGGCTGTCCAGAAAGTCACCGGGCAGAAGGTGGTCGACTATCTGGAGTCGCGTCTGTGGCATCCGCTGGGTATCGAAAAGCCCTATTGGCAGGAGAGTCCTGCCGGTATCAATACGGGCGGCTGGGGTTTGTATTTGAAAACGGAAGACCTGGCCCGGATGGGTCTCTGCCTGCTGAACGGGGGCAAGTTCCGCGGCCAGCAGGTAATCCCTGCAGAATGGGTAAAAGAAATGTCTGCCGCCCAGGTTCCGTCGGTAAACGCCGGAGTCAATGAACGGCAAGTCGCCGAGATCAGACAGGACCCGTCCCACCCGGTCTACGCCATGTTTGATCCCGAACAGAATGATTGGCAACAAGGCTATGGCTATCAGATGTGGCGCTGCCGCCATGGCGCCTTCCGTGCTGATGGAGCCAACGGCCAATATATATTGATTCTTCCCGAGCAGGATGCCGTCATCGTTACGACGGCAGATATCCCCAATATGCGTCAGGAACTGAACCTCATCTGGGACTATCTGCTGCCGGCATTATGACAAAACTCCTGAAATTCCTGGTCATCTGCAAAGTTCCGTGTTTAGGATGAGTTAAAAGTATATCCTTCGAGGAACTGTCAATGAAAGATTGTACCTTTGCGGATATGGATAAGGATACCACACAACTCGAGCTTTACAAGCACTTCATCAGCTTTTTTCTTCCGGAAGGTCTGTTGGACTTCTTCGATCTGGTTTGGGTGGAGAGCCAATCTCTCGATTCTAGAGAGAGCCAGAAGGATATCGTGTATACGGGCGAACTCCTTATTCACCTTGATGAGCGGGACAATCGCACCGAGGATATGCAGGAACTCAGGCCCAATGGGTTTACCGAGCCGACAATCCTCACGGACTTTCCGATACGGAGCGCCGGGTGGAACTGCACATCCGCCGTCGGAGGTGGCTTACTCCGGACGGCAAGAACGTCATCCTGAACATGTATCCGCTGGTCGCTTCCGGCACCCGCTATTCCGCAGAGTTTGCGGCTTTTTTTGTCTTTTTACTTCCCAAATATTTCCCATTTTTGGAGGAAGTCCTCCTGGAGAAGGAGGAGGAATAGTAAATCAAAGAAGTCATATTGTTTGATTGCCATAGTAATTACTATTGTGATTGCTATGCTTGTCTTTGTTTGCTTGAACTTCCGCATAATGAGAGTTGACAAGGTCGAGATTGCTGATAACAATGTGAGATCTTGGCTCGAAGAAATTGCAGATAAAGAGAAGGCCAAGTCTAATACTCCAGAGATGTTCATATATACCAATACCACTAGAAATTCCATTATTGCTAGCCCAGAGCATCCTAGCACCTGGATGGTTAAGGACAGTCTATTTGGACAGGTTATCATAAATGGGGTTAAGTTTATTGTATCAGAAGATAAACTGGAAGAATCTATTCCTGATGTCTTTGAAAAAACAGGGAAAAAGTCAACATTTCTAACATATTCCTCTTTCGCATTCTTCCATACCATACCTTTCTTTAACCTTGCTCGTAATATTGCTGATTGGGAAGAATACCATTATAAGTTCATAGATGGCAATTGGGGTGTTTCCAATTGGAAGGAAACATATGGAGAAGAAATGGATGAGGAGTATAAACAATGGGAATCAGAACATCCGGACACACTGGTAATAACGACTCCTATCAAGCCATCATTTACCAAGAAGTATCATTCCTTAACTGAGAAGAATTTCAAAGCCTTTCTCAAGGAGTGGAAGAATTGGTCCGTACAATTAAGGTCTTTTTCAACTGATAATCAGGCCGTTAAAAGAATTTTCATTGAATACAATAAAAGTATTCCTGACAGTTGTGCTATTTGTTCATTGCCTGGCAGCATAGAGGTCAGGAGGTATTCTGGGACCTTCAATGAATACCCTTTTGATGCTCTTTGGGATATGACTCTCAAATGGGATTATATGATGAAAGCATCAGACCGTTTTGCTTATGTTCCAAGTTTTGATTCTGATAAGGAGATTGTATACATAACATCAGAAATTGACAGGCTCCTTTCACTATATGTTGGAGGTGTCTGTGAGTCTGATGAGGATGCTGTTTTAGACTATACTAAATGGACAAAGATTAATGAGGACAGATTAACTGAACTCAGGTATCTTATCCAAGTTAACAGAGGCCATTGGGGTGGGTATTGGCATTTTGAATCTATGCCGAAAATATTCAGTCTTTATCTCTATGACGATGGGGTTGTTGCCGACCTCCGGACATCCTGGTGCACAGGCGAAACAGTGTTCCTCCCTTATGACAAAACAAAGGAGAAAGTGTCATTATCAGATTGGATAGAATAACTAATCTGTCTGGGGGTAGTAGTTGTAATTGTATACAGTTAGTTGGTGGCATCTCAGCCTGCCTCAAACTTCCCTTGCGACTATCCCAAGTTTTTGAATACAGGGGTAAGTGATTGATAATAAATCACTTAACTTCAATTACCCCATAATTTTTAACTAAGAAGGAGGTTACCTAGTAAAAGGTCACAAAACCCAAGCACAATCTTTGGGTAGAAACCCACGATTGCGCGACAGAGATGGACATCGCCTGTTATTCCCGATTTCGTTTAAACCAGTAGCAACAAAGGGATATCGGTATGGCAGAAAAAAGGGCTGCCACGGCACTGGTTGACAAAATCATCATACCTGTCAATCCATCCATATACCATCGCTCCCGGACTCCGTCAATCTCAATATACCGAGGCCAATAAAGGTAAATTAGAAGAGCGATAGCCAAGATTGTATTGACAATAAAGAGCACGATAATTGCTTGTTTCTTCCAGGTAAACCTCCACCATTTCCACCGGATAAACATGCCAACGGCGCCATAAACAAAAATGTACAAAACGCCCACCCAAAGGAAACTCCAATCAAAATAGGGCCCTGCCTGTATCCATAACAGAGGATGCATAAGGAATGCTACAACGGAGGCAAGCATCATTCCAAAAGTGAAGTGCAGAACGGGTTTACAATCTTGATTCATGAAAAAACAGGTGTTTACAACCTGCAAGATAACCATTCTCAATCAAATCTTCAAACTACACTAATTATAGTCAGCCACGGATAATTGCAGGTGAGCCGAAATTCCTGCCCCTTTCGATTTCGGTAAGCCCAAGGAGGGAAGGGACAATTCCGGAGCGAATTGGCGAAAAAGGGACGTGGGTGGGCCTGTGCAGGGAGCGGTGGCCGTAGCGAGAGGGCCGCAGGGATTACCTGCGGCCCTCTCGGGCCATGACGGCGCTTTGTTCGACGAACGTTCCGGGCCCTTGCGGCCCGGATAAGGAGGAGTTCGCCGTCAAGCTCCCGATGCCGCTCCCTTTTTCGACAGCCTGAGCGGAGGAATTGTCCCTTCCCGACAGGGCTTCGCCAGAGATACGGCAAACCGAAAATCACAGAGCGCCTGAATCGATGAAATAGAGCACGAGACGACTATTGCCGCGCTCCGTGCGCCCATTTGGCCTCGCAGCGCGTGAGTATGGGCCAGCGAGGGCCCTGGGAATGGGTAGACCGCGCTCCGTGATTTTCGGGTAAGTCAGAGAAGCCGTCGGCTGACTGTGTGCCGGCTGACGGCGCGGCGGGTGGCTGACAGATGGCGAGTGACAGACTTGGAGCGTGACAGGCTGGGGCCTCTGCGGGCAAGGTCTCATTTCAGATAGCGGACCTTGCCCGGGAAATCTGCGCCAGATAGCCGTGGGAGGCCATTCGGGCGGGCAAGGTGTCGGGCCTCAAATGAGACCTTGCCCGTTTTGCCTGGGGACCTTGCCCGTTTTGCCTGGGGACTTACCCCGCCTGTCCAGATTCCTAGAGTTTGCGGCCGATTTTCTTGAGGAGGCGTTTGACTTTGCGGTTGCGGTGGGCGAGCCAGGCGTTGACCATTTCTTCTTCGGTTTCGGCGGCGGTTTCGGCGGCTTGGGGTTTCGCCGGGGCGAGTGCGGCGGTGGCGGCTTTGCGGTGCTTGCGCGATTGGAAGAAGCGGAGGTAGGCGCCGATGTGGCGCTGCTTCTTTTCGTGGTAGATGGCGTCGAAGGGGAGGAGGACGGCGGTGTCCTCGATGTTGTCCATCAGCCGGTTGACGGCGGTGCCGAACATCATCATCTGGGAAGTGACGGAGAGATAGGCGGTCATGTTGGGCGGGATGGTGACGCCGCGCAACTTGGCCGCATTCTTCAACAGCAGATAATCTTCCGCCGGATCTTCCTTGTTGAGCACCAGATCCATCAGCTCGGGATCGGAATCGGGCATCAGCGCCTGATCGTCCCACGGCCGGACAAGCTCTTCCTTGTCGCCGAAATGCTTCCAGAGGAAATGATAGATCAGGTCGCGGGAGATGTGGTCATAGGCGGGATAGATAGTAATCTTGCCGAAGAAATACAGCAGATTGGGATGCTTCATGATGACAGCCACGAGACCGTCCCACAAATTGTCGAGGGCGAAGATGGACCGCTTGCCATCCTTGGACGGAACCACGAAATTGCGGCCGAGCTCGATGACATACGGCAGATAGTCGTCGATGAACTTCTGCGAAAAACGGAACTGATGGGAACTGGCCAGCATCGGCTGCCCGTTCTCGTCGAAAACCGCATCGGAGCCGAAGATGAACCGATAGCCACCGATGATCTCCTCGGCATCGGGATCCCAGACGATCAGCTGCTTGTAGGGCTTCTCCATCTTGTCGTACTCGTCCAGATCGATCTCATTGCCCGTGGAGCCGCCGGCATCGCGGAACACGAGCTCGCGCAGCCGCCCGATTTCCGTGACGACATTGGGCGAATCCTGCCAGGTGACGATGTACAGCTCGTTGTGCCCCTTGTTGGTATCTTCCAGCTTCTTGGAGGGCGTCAGTTCCGCCTTGAGCAACTCGACGGGTACGGGATCGATGATGGGTTTCATAAGATGGGGAGTGTCAGTCAATACAGGAGGGCCAGGGATTCGATACGATGCCGGCCATGTCGAGCATCGTCTTGTGCGCCAGATCGCGGATGCGCGCCGTCTCTTCCTTGCGGGGCGCCTTGGGATCCGGGACGATGGGATCGCCCACGTGGATGGTGAGCAGCGGCTCGCCGTTGCCGAACCACTTGCGCCACCCGGTGCGCTCCCGGAACGTGATGATCAGGGGCACGACCGGAAAGGCGAACCGGTAGGCCATATTGAAAGCGCCGGTCTTGAAAGGCCTCAGCGGCGCATAAAACTTCCAGCTGCAACTTTCGGGAAAGATGTGGATCCACTTCTTGCGGTCGCGCAGCTCCTGCATCGCTTCATTGAACTTGCCGAGCCCGCTGATCGACTCGGGGATGGGGATGCCGCCCACATATTTCATCTTGAAACCGTCCTTTCCCTTGAACGGCTCCGCATACATCGGAATCCAGGCCATCCGGTACCGCATCGCCTGCAGCACGCAGACCATGTCCCACCGGTGCACGTGATTGCAAACCGTCATTACCCCGCCGGCAAACAACTTCCGATTCTTTCGGATCTTCTCCCGGCCTTCGATCTTCAGCCCGAACCGGATCCAGTTCACCGGAAAGGCGACCAACCAGAGAACCAGATAGATCAGCGTATGCAGAAACTTGAACTTCAGCGATTTGTCGAGATACGGATACGTCCCGTCGAAATTGATCTCCTTTTTCTCTCCCCGAATCGGCGCCATCCGCGTAAACGGATTCTCCCCCGAAAACTCCTCGATCGGCTTCGGCACAAAAACCTCCTCCTGCACCTTGAACCCCCGATACGCCGGGCCGTAAGCTGAATAATCCTTAACCATATCCGCTGGACTTCGTAACATCTACAAATTTAACAAGATTTTTGCGAAAAGGTGAATGTTGAGTAAATTTACATTTTACAGAAACCATCAATTCCCGAAAGATATGCGTAAACCCCAGACTTCCAAAGTCGCCCTGAGATGCAGCCTGACTTTGTCAATCCTGCTGGCGATGGCCTTGAGCGCCTTCGCCCAGCCGTCGAAACAATATGTTACGGTGTATGCCGAGCCTGATCATGCCGATTGGGTGTATGCCTGCGGGCAGCAGGCGGAGTTCACGGTGTATGCCGTGAAGGAAAACGTGCGGATGCCGCTCACGGAAATCGAGTACAGCTATGGCCCGGAGAAGCTGAAGGCCGAGAAGACCGGCAAGGTGACGACCGACAAGAACGGCTACGCCCGCATCAAGGTTCCCGGCCGCAAGGTGCCCGGATTCACGACCGTCAACGTGAGTGTCACCTGGGACGGGAAGAAATATACCGGCATGACCAACATCGGCTTCGATCCCGACAAGATCCAGCCGACCACCTCGCTGCCGTCCGACTTCACGGAGTTCTGGGAAGACGCCAAGGCGAAGGCCGCCAAGGTGCCGATGCTGGTTCGCGAACGCTATGCGCCCGAAGAGAGCGACGACCGCGTGGACGTGTATTACGTCCGCATCCAGTCGTACCGCGTGGGCAACTATGTGTACGGCGTGCTGTCCGTTCCGAAGACGGAGGGCCCGAAGCCCGCGATTCTGCGCCTGCCCGGCGCGGCCGTGCGCAAGTTCAGCGGCATCGATCCGCTGGCCTATGAGGGCTTCGTGGTGCTGAACATCGGCGTCCACGGCATCCCGGTGGACCAGGCTACGGAGATGTACCGCCAGCTGGAGAACGGCTCGATGTCTGGCTACGTGCTCAAGGGCATCGAGCACCGCGACACGTACTACTACAAGCGCTCGTACCTGGGCTGCGTCCGTGCCGTCGACTATCTGTGCTCCCGAGCCGACGTGGACCAGGCGCGCATCGCCTGCTATGGCGGCAGCCAGGGCGGTATGCTGTCGATCGTGACGGCGTCGCTCGACAAGCGCATCAGCGCCCTGTTCGCGTACTATCCCGCCTTCTGCGACGTGACCGGCTACTACTACGGCCGCAGCGGCGGCTGGCCGCACCTGTTCATCGACCGCAGCGACCCGCTCATCGAACAGAAGGTCGCCGTGTCGAAATACTACGACGTCGTGAACTTCGCGCGCTTCCTCACGCAGCCCGGCTTCTATGCCTGGGGCTTCAACGACATCGTCTGCTGCCCTTCGTCCACCTTCTCGGCCTATAACGTGATCACCGCGCCCAAGACCCTCAAGGTCGCGCGAGACACCGGCCACTGGCTCTATCCCTGGCAGACCGAACAGGCCCTCCATTGGCTGAAAGCCCGCTTCGGAATGGAATAAATGCGCGAACGGATCAATACCGGCCGGCAGGGGGAACTGGACGTCGCCAAGGCGCTCGCCATCCCGTACATGGTGATCATCCACGTGTATGAGGAGCTGAGCGTGGTGGATTATGACGTCCGGCCCGACAGCCTGTTCCGCGGCTTGCTCGAGTTTCTGGGCGGGCCGCTGGCGGCGCCGGTATTTATGTTCGCGATGGGGGTGGGCATGGTCTATACCCGGCACTGCAACCCGCGGGCGTTCGCGCTGCGCGGATTGCGACTGCTGCTGATCGGCTATCTGCTGAATCTGGCCGTGTGGGGCAGCCAGTATCTGCTCTCGAGCCTACAGGGGCATCCCTGGTACGGCTGGTCGTGGGTCGATTCGATCTGTATGGTGGACATCCTCCAGTTCGCGGGGATGTCGTTCCTGCTGATGGCGCTGCTCACGCGGCTGAAAGTCGGCCGCTACGGCGTGGTGGCGGTGGCGCTGCTGCTGCAGGCGCTCGGGACGCTGCTGCTGCACCGGTTCGACGCGCTGCCCGGCGTGGCCCGGTACGCCGTCGGCCTGGTGTTCTACACCAGCCCGAACGTGTATTTCCCGCTGTCACTCTGGTTCGTGTATCCGGCCTTCGGCGTCCTGTTCGGCGAGTTCCTGCAGACCGTTTCGGATAAGCGGAAGATGTACAACCGCCTGGCGCTGGTATCGGCGGCCGGGCTGGTCGCAGTCAGCCTCGGGATGGTTTTGACAGGCTGGAATCTGCTCGACAACTTTGCGCTGGCCGACGATATCTATTACGTCCAGCGCTTCCCGGTGTCGCTCTGGACGCTGCTGGTCGTCGGCCTCCAGCTGTTCCTCTGCTACCGTATTTCCCTGGGTCTGCACGGCTGGCTCCAGAAAAAAATAGGCGCCGTCGCGCGGCGCCTGAATGTCATCTACATTGTCCAGTGGCTGGTGATCGCCTCTGTCAGCATCGGGATGGACGTTCCGGTCTGGGCCATCGTCCCGGTCGGCCTGCTGATCGCCGCCCTCAGCATCGCTATTTCCCTAAACACGCGATATGCGCGTCGGGCGCTTCCATAATGTTCCACGACAGGTCGAGGCCGTCGAAGTGGTAGCGCATGACCGCTGCCAGTGATTCGGCCACATATTCCGGCGAGGTAGGGACGATGTCCGCCCGGTAATTGATCTCGATGCCCGGATACTTGGCGCACGGGCAGTCTGCCATCGCTTCCAGCTGGGATTCCAGGAAGTCCACGTCCATCTTGAGGTCGGGGTAACCCTTCGCACCCGGAATCGCTTTCCGCAGCAGGTCGTATTCATAGCCCATGCCGGCAGGCGCGAAAGTCATACGGTAGAGCATCGGCTTGATGAAGTCGGCGTGGCGCGAGAGGATGTCGTAGTCCTGCCCGACGAACGGCGCCATGAACGGCGCATACAGGTCGAGGCCGACCTCGAGGCCGCGGTGGTGGAAGCTGTCGCAGACAGCCGCCACGGAGTTGCTCACGATGTGGCCCTTCGCCCGGAAGAAGTCGGCTGCCAGCGGATCGGCGAATTCGAAACCGGTGACCGGATCGTAGTTCGAGACCGACAGGAAATCGTCGCCTTTCTGCTCCCAGGCCTTGCGCACTTCCTCGAGATCGACGCCTTCGGCAGCGTAGTGCGCGGCGCAAATCGGGCAGCCGCAGTTCAGCACGCCGCCGACGCCGCTCACGAACGACTGTGTGCGGACGCGGTCGAGGAATACGCCGTCAAAGCCGCAGTCGCTGAAACATTTGTCGTACAGGGACACGACATTGGCCAGGTTATGCGGATCGGTGGGGCAGTTGAAGCGGAAGCCGCCCGCGGCATACTCGGCGGGGAGCCGGCCCCAGAGGTCTACGGCCGGCGAATTGTCGAGCACGCCTTCGGTCTCGGCAAAGACCGGCAGCCACAGGAGCATATGGATATCCTTCTCGTGCAGGTACGCGCCGACTTTCTTGTAAAGGTCTTTGTCGAGGCTCCAGCCGATGATGACCTTCTCAATGGGGATCAGACGGCTGACGGTGTCGAGCCGGGCGATGATCTGCTCCGCGGAGAAAGTCGGGGCTTTCCAGTGGCCGACGGAAATCTGGACGATGTACTTCGGATCCGGCTCCTTCGGCTGGGGCGCGCAGTACTTGATGAAGCGCACGCCGTGCCGAGGGATAACATAGGTGTCGGGGGCGATGTCCTGCTGGCGCCAGAGGTCGCGGACCGTGGCCGGAACGGCCAGGCCCAGCTTGCCCAGGGCGCCGGCGATGTTCACCGGAACCGGCTGGTCGTTGAGGTTGAAGATGCCGATGGCCGTGGAACCGTCGGCCAGCGGGCGGCTCCAGATCTGGACGCCGTCCTCATCGATGTCGCGGTGCGCCTGGACGCCCAGAACGTCCTGGTTGACGGCGTTCACCTCGTTGTTGCACAGCAGGTTGAAGGTAAAGTCATCGATCTGGGCGATGTCGCAGCCGATGAGCATGTTGGCGGCCAGCAGCGACCAGAGGGTGATGTGGGTGTACTGCTCGTCGGGCGTGAGGCGGCTGTCGCGCAGGTTGTTGCTCCAGCCCACCTTGCCCACGACGAGCATATCCGGGTCATTCCAGTGGCCGGGGCCGGCGTAGGGGTAGAGCTCGGGCTGCAGCTCGAAGCCGATGCGGTAGAGCGATTGCCAGGTGTCGGTGATGTCGCCCGTCGTGCGCCAGGAGTTGGCATCGACGAAAGGCCCCCAGGTCCAGACGTTGGCCATGCCGTACTGGCACAGGGAGTAGAAGATGTCGCGCGGCTGCTGGCGCAGGAATTCCTGCATCTTCAGATAGGGGCGGATGTAGGAAGACACGGAGCGGTCGTTCTGCGCGTTGAACACTTTGCTGTAGCCGCACCAGTCGTATTTCAGGTAGTCGACGCCCCATTCGTTCCAGGTCTCGGCATCCTGCTTCTCGTGGTCGATCGAGCCGAGATAGCCGCCGCAGGTGCGGTCGCCCGGGCTGGAGTAGATGCCCAGCTTGAGGCCGTTGCCGTGGAGCCAGTCGCCCAGGCCCTTCATGTCGGGGAACTTCTCGTTGCACACGATGCGGCCGTCGGCCGCGCGCTCCTCGGCTTCCCAGGCGTCATCGACGTTGATGTAGGCGTAGCCGTAATCGGCCAGGCCGCGGTTGATGAGCGCGGCGGCCGACGACATCACCTTCTCCTGCGAGACACTCAGGCCCCAGCAGTTCCAGGAGTTCCAGCCCATCGGCGGGGTGAGGGCGATCTTGTCGCCCACTTTCAGGGTGAAGTCCTGCCGGACTTCCCCGTGCGCGTTGGTGGCGACAAGCACCAGCGGATAGTCGCCCTTTTCCTTCACGCTGCCGCTGAGCACGCCCTGCTCCGCATCCAGCTTGACGCCGGCCGGAAGGCCTTCCACGGCGAATTTCATCGGCCGCTCGCCCGAGAAGGCGAGGCGGAAGATCACCGGCGAGCCGGGGCGGACGCCGAACACCAGCGGGCCGTTGTAGCGCGGCGAAGCCGGCGCGGGCGGCGTGAGTATGTACGGCACTTCGTAACTGGCGGCGAGCGCCCCGTCGATCTTGTCATCGCGATAGGTTACCGACACGATGCGTTGCTCTTCCGTCGGCCACGAGAGGGTCACCGGCTGCTTCGGGCTGAGCCGGACGGGGCGCATCTGCGCGTTTTCCGTCTCGCCCGTCAGCGGATTGATGACTTTCATATTGACGGTGCCCGACGATTTGACGGCCGACTGGAGCGTCATCTTGCAGGCGCCTTTCCCGCCGGTGAGCGACATCGACACGAAGTCGCTCAGCACGGGTTTGCCGATGCGGGCCGGGCCTTCGTAGAAGCCGCCCGGCTCGCCGCCGTTGTACACGCGGACGGCAATCACGTTCTCTTTGTCCCAGTTCACGCTTTTCGCGTCGACCAGATAGCGGCGGGGCTTGTTCCACCCGTCGGTCTTGCCCGCGAAGCGGCCGTTGAACCAGGTCTCGTCGTTGTCGTCGATGGGGCCCAGGTCGAGGACGACCTTGTCGGCCGCGCCTTTCTTCAGCGACGAGGGGATGACCACGTGGATGCGGTACCAGCCGTAGCCATAGGCGTTGGCGATGCCTTGCTTTGTCCAGTCCTTCTCGAGCGAGAGGACCGGCCAGGTCGCGTCATCGTAGCCCGGGGCGCTGAACGCCGGGTCGTCGCCCTTGCAGAACCGGGCGTCGGAAACCGTCACCTCCTGGCCGAAGGCCGTGAAGAGGCTCAGGAAGAACAGAAGCAGAATCGTGGGGATGGCTTTCCTTTTCATAGCGAGTTATTTTTCCCGGACGTGTTTGCCGGTCATATGGTCGATGGTGAGTTCGAGGACCAGGGCATGGGGCGCGTTGCGTTTGAGGTCGGTCTCGAGGTCGTAGTCGTCGGGGAAGTACTTGGCGGCCATGGCGCGGAGCCCGACGTCGACCCGGGCTGGGTCGGAGAGGACGGCGATGCGGCCGAAAATGATGACGCTGGTGAGGCAGTACCACCATTCGCCCTCGTTGCGGACGGGTTCGGACAGGACGGTGAAGCACACCTTGTCGTCGGCGCCGATGGCGTCGAGCTTATGGCCTTCGCGGGCGCAGTGGAAGTAGATCTTCCCTTCGCGGTAGACGAAATTCATCGGAACCCCGTAGGGGTAGCCGTTTTCTCCCGTCACGGACAGAATGCCGCGCGGGGCGGATTGGAGCAGCGACAGGCATTCCTCCTCGGAAGCGGACTGTTTGATTCTTCGGAGCGGTCGGAATTCTTTCATACCCTAAAGATACGAATTGAACGCGGAAAAATGATTATTTTTATGGCCGAATAAAACCTTGAACCGTCATTTTTCCGTGAAAAGATCTCTCAGTATCGCCATCATCGCGGCCGTGTATGCCGTCGCTGCGTGGGCAGGTTTTCTGGTGTTCGGCTGGGCCGCGGCCTCGATGGCCGAATTGTGGGCTCTCTTGCTGGCCGACGTGGTGGCCACGGTCATCACCTGGTTTTTCGGCCTGGTATTCCGCAATGTGTCGGTCTATGACCCGTATTGGAGCGTCGCCCCGCCGGTGATGTTCACCGCCTGGGCCGTGTATAAGGACTGCTTCACGCTGCCCGTCGTACTCCTGCTGATCGCCGTCTGGTACTGGGGCATCCGGCTCACGGGCAACTGGGCCTATACGTTCAAGGGCCTGGACCACGAAGACTGGCGCTATACCCGCTATCGCGAGACGCAGTCGCCGCTGGTGTTCCACCTGATCAATTTCTTCGGCCTGAATATGATGCCCACGCTGCTGGTCTTTGCCTGCATGCTGCCGGGCTTCGGTCTCTTTGATGCGTCCGAGGCAGGGGCTGCTTCTGCGAACTGGCTTACCTGGCTGGGCTTCATCGTCTGCCTGTCTTCCGCGACCATCCAGCTCGTGGCCGATACGCAGATCCATCGCTTCCGCAATGCGCACCCGGGGCAGTATTGCAATGTGGGCCTGTGGAAACACGGCCGCCATCCCAATTATTTCGGCGAAGTGCAGATGTGGTGGGGTGTGTGGCTGATGTACGCGTCGCTCCGCGGCATCGACTGGCTCATCCTGGCGCCTGTCGCGATGACCGCGCTCTTCCTTTTCATCAGCATACCGATGATGGAGCGCCGCCAGCTTGAGCGCAAGCCCGGCTACGCCGAGTACCGGAAGCAGACGCGGATGCTGATCTGACCGCCCGCCGCTACGGCGCAGGCTCCATATGGATGATGATGTGGGCTTCTGGGCCGAAGCGCTCCTTGAATTGGCGCTCGATGGCCGACGCCTTGTCGTGCGCCTCGCTCAGCGGCATCGACCCGTCGAGCCGGATATGCACCTCCGCGGCGATGTGATTGCCGATGCGGCGGGTACGCAGGTTGTGCGGGTCGGACACCCCGGGTACGGATTGCACGAGGTCCAGGATTTCCTTCTCCGTTTCGTCGGGAAGCGATTGCTCCGTGAGCTCTCCGAGGCTGGGGCCGAGCAGGTCCCAGGCGACTTTGATCAGCATCGCGCCCACGACGATGGATGCCAGCGGATCGAGCACCGTCCAGCGCTCTCCGAGGAAGATGGCGCCGGCGATGCCGATGGCGGCGCCGATGGAAGAGAGGGCGTCGGAGCGGTGGTGCCAGGCGTTGGCGATGACGGCTTTCGATTCGAGTTTCTTCCCTTTGGCTGCTGTGTAGCGGTAGATCGCTTCCTTGACGGCGATGGATATCAGTGCGCCCCAGAGAGCGATCTTGCCAGGCGAGGGGAGACTCTCGCCCTGGAGCCAGGCCGCGAACTTGCCGGCGCCGTTGATGACAATGCCGATGGCCGCGGCGGCCAGGGCCAGGCCGATGAACAGCGTGGCGACCGTCTCGAATTTGCCGTGGCCGAAATCGTGCGAACGGTCCTGCGGCCGGGCGCTGACGCCGACGAAGGCGAGGACCACGACGTCGGTCACGAAGTCGGAGACCGAGTGGACGGCATCGGCCATCATCGCGCCGGAATGACCGGCGATGCCGGCGGCGAATTTAAATCCCACCAGCAGCAGATTGGCGATTCCGCCAATCATCGTGACCTTATAGATTTCCTTTTCCCGCGTCATTTCGCCGCTTCGTCGATGGTTGTCAGGTGCATCTGCGTCACCACGGAAAGGTCAACGACGGTCGGATTCTGCGCCCCCGCGATCCAGGCAAAGGCAATTACCGTCATGGAAATCAATATCTTTTTCATAGGCCTTGATTATGAAACCAAATATACGCTTTTATTCGGAAAAATGCTAACTTTACGACTTTGAACCTAAGCGTTTATGAAAAAGGAAAGCGGAAAACCCTCCCAGCTGAAAAGATTCCTGATGACGCTGGCCGCCACCACGATCTCCATCATCCTCACCTTCGGCACCACCGCCATCGTCGAGCGCAAGAAGCAGAACGCCGAGAAGCGCGAAATGGTGATGATGGTGATGTATGACATGCGCCAGACGCTGGACGGAATCGCCCAGTGCGAGCAGAAAATGCGCGATTTCTTTGACCTGCAGGTCGACCTGGTCGCCCATCCGCAGCGCTATCAGCAGGTCGGTTTTGCTCAGTTGGCCGCTAATACTCCGGTCTTGGAATACCCCGTTACCACGGAAAATATCTTCAAATCCAGTATCGAGACGATCAATACCCTGGGCAGCGTCCTGTTTGTCCAGACTGTCTCGTCGTTCTACGATAAACGGGCCATGTATAAAAAAAATGTGGTCTCCGATTTTATGAAGGATGCCGCGGAAGCAATCAGGCTTTACGACAGCCTGTCGGAATTCGACTCCACAATCTTCCTGCTCTACAGCCAGTCGCTGCGGAGTGAGATGCAGGCGGATTTCGAGCAATGCAAGCTGATGATGAAGGTCAGCGATGCGGAACTCGATGTGTTCAGCGCCGAGCAGCAGAAGCTCCGCGAAGCCATGCAATCGGATGCGGTGGATCAGGAGGGGAACCCGTTCCTGCGCGAGATGACGGAACGCATGCAGGTGCTGGAACACGCGCGGGAGGAAGGCAAGAAAGCACAGAAACAATAAAACCAAACCGTATATGAAAAAAACTTCTATCCTTATGCTGGCGCTCGCGGCTGCGTTTGCGCTGGCCTGCTCCGGAGACGGTGCCAAGTATGACATTTCGGGTATCAACGCGCCGGTCGACGGCGCCCGTGTTCTCCTGATTGACCGAATCAGCGATACGCCCATCGACAGTGCCGTTGTTGCCAACGGAGCTTTCCAGATGAAGGGAAAGGCCGACAAGGATGCCTTCCTGCGGGTGGACGTGGAAGGCTGGGAATGGATGTTCCCGCTCTTCAATGATGGCAAGGCCGTGAAGATCAACCTCGCCGACAGCACCGTGACCGGCTCTCCGCTCAATGTGAAACTCTCCGATGTGGACAGGCAGGGCGGCGCCATCCTTACCGATTTGAATGAGAAGATCCAGGCCTTCCTCGCACTCCCCGAAGCGGAGCAGCAGGCGCAGGAAGAAGCGTTTACCGTTGTGTATCAGGACAAGGTCGATGAATATATCGATTTCCTCCTCCAGGCGATCGAGGACAACAAGGACAACCTCATTCCGGTCTCCCAGATCGAAGCTATCCCTTCCCTCGTCGGTTATGACAAGTTTGATGAATTGATGGCTTCCGGTTCGCCCTTCACCCAGCATCCGTATGTCGTGAACTTCAAGAACAAGGTCGATGAGTCGTCCGCCGAAGAGCGTGCCGCCGAAAAGGCCAAGAATGCGATTATCGGCCAGAAGTTCATTGATCTCGAGGAAGCCGATCCCAACGGAAAGATGCACAAGCTGAGCGAGTATGTCGGCCAGGGCAACTGGGTACTCGTCGATTTCTGGGCCTCCTGGTGCGGCCCCTGCAAGGCTGAGATGCCCAACGTGGTGGAGGCCTA
>CACYZM010000025.1 GCA_902778855.1 uncultured Bacteroidia bacterium | reverse complement strand
TTCTCCCCGCCTGGACAGGCCCCGAAGACACGTTGTTTCTGTAAAAATTGTGCTGTACTACCGGAACCGCTCGGGAATGTAGATTTCGGGGCGGGGCTTTCCGAAGATCATTTCGTAGAGACTGTCGAACTGGCCGCGCTGCCAGATGCCGACCAGCTCTTCCAGATCCTTGTCTTCGCCGAATTTGTCGTACGGCTGTTTGAGGTTCCCCTTGAAGAGTTTGGCCACGCCTTGCCAGAAGCCGGCCGTGGTGCCGCCCAGATAGCGTTTGAGGATGTAATATGGCGTCTGGCCGCATTCCCGGTCGATGAGGCGGATCATCATCAGGCCCTGCTTGAGCGTGAGCTTGCGGAAAATCGGATCGAATTCCCGGAGCAGGTCTTCTTTCATCTGATTGAGATACTTGTCCTGCTGACGCTTGTTATAGTGGTCGGCTTCTTCATCTGATTGAGATACTTGTCCTGCTGACGCTTGTTATAGTGGTCGGCTTCGAAGAGGCTGTCGGTCTGGTTGATGACGCGGGCGACCATCACGGCGTAGGGATAGGCCTTGCTGAAATTGTGGACCCGTTTGTAGTACTTGACCCAATTGCGGCGGCTCATGGTCTGCCGGGGATGGATCACAGCCGGAGGCAGTTCGTCCACGTATAGCGTATCGCCTTTGTAGACATAATACTCCATGACGTTGATCTCCCGCCGGGTATTTTGTGCCGGAAGCGGGAGCGCCAGGAGCGTGGTGAATGCCACGAGAAGGAGATATATATGTCTTTTTGCCATGATTCGCGGGGCAAAGGTAGGATTCTTTCCGAAAAATTGAGTAATTTTGGGGAACAAACCTTGTCACAAGCATGTTCGATCTAACAAATTTCACACCGTGGGTGTTTTTTTCCGATATGGGAATCATCTGCGGCCTTCTGCTTGTCGGGAAATTCCTGCGTGTCAAAATACGGCTCATCCAGAAACTGTTCATCCCGCCCAGCCTGCTGGCGGGCCTTCTCGGCCTGATTTTCGGCCCGAACGGCCTGGGCTGGCTGCCCCTCTCGGGCAATATCAGCACCTACGCGGCGATTCTGATTGCCGTGGTCTTCGGCGCGCTGCCGTTGTCATCCCCCAGTTTCAAGATCAAGGAAGTGGCGCACCGCGTCGGCCCGATGTGGGCCTTCTCGCAGTTCGGTATGGTCTTCCAGTGGGCGGTGATGGGCCTGTTCGGCCTGCTGGTGCTGCGGCTCATCTGGCCGCAGCTCAATCCCGCTTTCGGCGTGATGCTGCCGACCGGCTTCTACGGCGGCCACGGCACCGCCGCCGCCATCGGTTCCGCTTTCGAAGGCCTCGGCTGGGACGAAGCCACGAGTCTGGGTATGACCACGGCCACGGTCGGCGTGATTGTCGCCATCCTCGGCGGCCTTCTCTTCATCAAGATTGCCACGAAGAAGGGGCAGACCTCCTACCTGGCCGATTTCGCCGACCTGCCCGACGAATACCGCAGCGGCCTGCTGCCCAAAGAAAAGCGGGAAGCCACCGCCGTGGGCACGACCTCTCCCATTTCCATCGATTCGCACATCTTCCACCTGGCGATCGTCGTCCTGGCCGCGTTCGGCGGCTATATGCTGAGCAAGGGCGTGAAGATGGCCTGGCCGAAACTTGAACTGCCTGTCTTCAGTTGCGCCTTCGTGGTGGGCATGCTCATCAAGATGGCGTTCAACAAGGCCGACGCAGCCACCTATATCGACCCGAAGACCACTAGCAGCATCAGCAGCTCGGCCACCGACCTGCTGGTCGCCTGCGGCGTGGCCTCCATCAAACTGAGCGTCGTGGTCAAATACGCGTGGCCGCTGATCGTGCTGGCGCTGGTGGGCATCTGCGTGACGGTCTTCACGGTCTTCTATTTCGGCCGTCACCTGAACCGGAAGGACTGGTTTGAGAAATCGATCTTCGCCTGGGGCTGGTGGACCGGCACGATGGCGATGGGCATCGCCCTGCTGCGCATCGTCGACCCCAAGCAGGCCAGCCGGGCGATGGACGACTATGCGCTGGCTTACCTGCCCTGCGCCCCGGTTGAAATCCTGCTGATCACCTTCGTCCCCATTATGTTCGCGGCCGGCCAGGGCCTCTGGCTCATGCTCGGCTGCCTGGCGCTTTCGCTGCTGATTCTCTGGCTGGCCAAGCGGCTCAAGTGGTGGATCCCCAAAAATGAACTGAAATGAAACGGATTTTGAGTTATCTGCCGGCGTTGCTGCTCTTCACGGCGCTCGGTTTCACGGCTCAGCAGGACGATGACGCGGCCCTGCTCAAGCGCGCCGAAAAGCTGCACGACAAGATCATCTCCATCGACACGCATACCGACACGGCCCTGGCGCTCACGGCGGAGAATGTGAACCTGGACAAGGTGCAGGCCGACTTCGCCAAGCTGCGTGCCGGGCGGGTGGACTGCTGCTTCTATCCCATCTTCGTAGACCAGGGGCCGCTGACCGACGCTTCGCGCGACTCGGCCTTCGAATGGACCGTCGACAAGATGAAGGCCATCCGCGCCTATATTGAAGCACGCCCGCGCGAGGCGCGCATCGCCCTGACGGCCGATGATATCGTCAAGAACAAGAAGCGCCACAGGCTGAGCCTGGTTATGGGCATCGAGAACGGCTATCCCGTCGGAAAGGACCTGAAAAAGTTGCAGACCTTCTACGACCTGGGTACGCGCATCATCACCCTCTCGCACAACTACGACAACGACATCTGCGACGCCTCCCGCTACCCGCAGAACACCTGGGGCGGCCTCTCGCCTTTCGGAAAGGAGCTCATCCGGGAGATGAACCGCCTGGGCATCATCGTGGACTGCTCGCACGCCTCCACGTCCACGCTCTATGATTGCCTGGAACTCAGCACGGCGCCGGTCATCTGCTCGCACTCTTGTGTCTATGCGATCAAGGATCACCCCCGCAACCTGACGGACGAGGAGATCAAGGCCATCGCCGCGAAAGGCGGCGTGATCCAGGTCACGTCCGGCCGCTGGGCCCTGTCGTGGCAGCCCCACGCCCAGGTGAACATCGGCTGTTTCTGCGACCACGTGGAGTATATCCGCAACCTGGTGGGTGTGGAATACGTGGGCATCGGCACCGACTTCGACGGCGGCGGCGGCATGAACGAGCTGGAAGACGCCTCGAAGATGAAGATGATCACGGTCGAACTGATGCGCCGCGGCTGGACCGACCGCGAACTCGAACTTTTCTGGGGCGGCAATTTCCTCCGCGTGATGCGCGCGGTGGAAAAAGCGGCTGACCGATGAGCGTCAAACTGGCGGTCATCGGAGTGGGGAACCGAACGGGAAAGTATCTGCACTACTTTTCCCTGCATCCCGATGCCGTGGAGTTGGCTGCCGTGGTGGAACCGGATCCGGTCCGCCGGGAAGCCTGCCGGAAGCAGTTTTCCTTGCCTGAGGACCGTTGCTTTGCTTCCTCCGATATTTTTTTCGACAGTTTCCACGAGCCTTGCGACGGCGTGATCATCGGTTCTCCGGACCGCTTCCATCACGCCCAGGCGCTGAAAGCCATTGAGCGGGGCTGGCATATCCTGCTGGAGAAGCCCGTGGCGCAGTCGTACGGGCAATGCCTGGAGATTGCCGCGGCGGCCCGCGACAGGGGCGTCAAGGTGGGCGTCTGCTATGTGCTCCGCTTCCTGTCGATCTACCGGAAAGTGCGGGAACTGCTGGAAAGCGGGGCCATCGGCCGGGTTACGGGCGTCTCTCACCGCGAATATGTGGGAATCGACCGGATGCTCCATACGTTCGTGCGGGGCTATTGGAACCGGGCGGACCTGTCGGCCCCGTCGTTCGTGTCCAAGTGCTGTCACGACGTGGATATGCTCCTGTGGACGACCGGGGCGACCATCACGGATGTCCAGTCTGCCGGAAGCCTGGCGTGGTACAGGCCTGAGAACGCTCCGGAAGGCAGCACGGACCGCTGCATCACCTGCCCCGTGGAGCCCAGCTGCGCCTACTCGGCCGTCGATATGTATCTCCGCCGGGGCGTATGGACCCGCAACTTCCCCGTTCCGGAAGGCAAGACCCTGACGGAAGTGCTGGAAGAGGAGATGCGCACGGGCCGCTTCGGCCGCTGCGCCTTCCGCTGCGACAACGACGTGGCCGACCGCCAGCTCGTGACGCTCACCGCCGCGGACGGAATGCTGATTACCATCGAGATGAATGCCCTCACGCGCCGGGAAGGCCGTGAGACCGTCATTAGCGGGACCAAGGGCGAGATGGTCGTTGCCGGGCAAGTCATCGAGGTGCGGGACCGTACCGGCTCGCTGGTCCAGGTGCAGGACTTTTCGCCGGAAGCGTCTCTCCCGTACCACGCCAACGCCGACCTGCTCCTGGTGGAAGACTTCGTCAAGGCCGTGGCCACTCCCGACCGGCTTCCCGCCGTCACCCTGGCCGATTCGCTGGAGAGCCATCGGATCTGTTTCCTCGCCGGATGATCCCGTGACACTTGGTCGAAAATGCACGGAAGCGATTCGTTTTAGTTTCGTGTAAACGCCTGAAAGGTCGGGCAGTTAAGTACCAAAAATTTTTGTCGAAAATTTCGCAAAAGTTTTTGGTATTTCATTTTTTTGTGTACCTTTGCAACCCTGTATCTTATGCCTGGAATAGGCTAAGATCCTGAGAATTAGAAGTTTAAGGTATTATTAAAGTAATAAGGCTATGTTACAACCCAAGAAAACCAAGTTCAGAAGGCAGCAGAAAGGCCGCATGAAAGGTCTTGCGCAGAGAGGCAACCAGTTGGCCTTTGGATCCTTCGGTATCAAGACGATGGAGAGCTGCTGGCTCACCGGTCAGCAGATCGAAGCCGCCCGTCAGGCTGTCGTCCGTTACATGAAACGTGAGGGAAAGATCTGGATCCGCGTGTTCCCCGACAAGCCCTATACCAAGAAGCCGGCTGAAGTCCGTATGGGTAAGGGTAAAGGTAACCCGGAAGGCTTTGTGGCTCCCATCACCCCGGGTCGCATGATCATCGAAGCCGAAGGCGTTCCGATGGAAATCGCGAAGGAAGCGCTCCGTCTCGGTGCCCAGAAGCTCCCCATCACCACCAAATTCGTCGTTCGCCGCGACTATGTCGAATAAGCTAAACGAGAGAAGACCATGAAAAGAAAAGAAATCGATGAGATGGCAGTGAAAGACCTGCGCGAGCGTCTCGAGGTTGAGAAGCAGAATCTCAACAAAATGAAGATGAACCACGTGATCTCTCCCCTGGAAGACACTTCCGCGATCAAGAAAGCGAAGACCGACATTGCCCGGATGATGACCGTGCTGGCAGAAAAAGAAAAACAGAACTAAATAGAGAAGTCCTATGGAAAGAAATCTTCGCAAAGAAAGAATCGGTATCGTGGTCAGCAACAAAATGGATAAATCTATTGTAGTTGCTGTCAAGACGAAGGAAAAGCACCCCATCTACGGCAAATTCGTGAACAAGACCACGAAGTTCGTCGCCCAGGATGACAAGAACGAGTGCAGCGAAGGCGATACGGTCCGCATCATGGAGACCCGTCCCCTTAGCAAGACCAAACGTTGGAGATTAGTTGAAATCGTAGAAAAAGTCAAATAACATGATACAGCAAGAATCACGTTTAATGGTGGCTGACAACTCGGGTGCGAAAGAGGTTCTCTGCATCCGCGTGCTCGGCGGTACCCGCCATCGCTACGCCACCGTGGGCGACAAGATCGTCGTCGCCGTCAAGAGCGCCATCCCCGGCGGCAACGCCAAGAAGGGCTCCGTTTCGAATGCAGTGGTCGTCCGCACCAAGAAGGAAATCCGCCGTCCCGACGGTTCCTACATCCGCTTCGACGACAACGCCTGCGTGCTGCTGACCAAGCAGGACGAGGTGGTGGGCACCCGTATCTTCGGTCCCGTGGCCCGCGAACTGCGCGAGAACTACATGAAAATCGTTTCACTGGCCCCTGAAGTATTATAAGGAGGTACAACCATGGCAAAATTGCACATCAAGAAAGGCGATACGGTATACGTGAACGCAGGAAACGACAAGGGTAAGACCGGTAAGGTCCTCTCCGTGGATACCGAAAAGAGCCGCGCCATCGTTGAAGGAGTCAACATGGTCAGCAAGCATACCAAACCGAATTCCAAGAACCCGCAGGGCGGTATTGTCAAGAAGGAAGCAGGCGTGCACATCTCGAATCTGCAGGTCGTCGACCCCGTGAAGGGCGGCGCCACCAAGATCGGCCGTCGGCTGAACGACAAGGGCAAGCTGGTCCGTTATGCAAAAAAATCTGGTGAGGAGATCAAGTAATGGCTAAGAAAGAAAAAGCAGCAGCAGTCCCGCAGGGCCCTACGATGGCCGAGATCGGGTACGTTCCTTCCCTTCAGAAGAAGTATAAGGAAGAGATCGTGGACAAATTGATGAAGGAGTTCAAGTACTCCACCGTGATGCAGGTTCCCCGCCTCACCAAGATCACCGTCAACCAGGGTATCGGCAGTGCCACCCAGGACAAGAAGCTGGTCGAGGTCGCTCAGCAGGAGCTCACCACCATCACCGGCCAGAAGGCTGTCCAGACCGTCTCCCGCAAGGACATTTCGAACTTCAAGCTCCGCAAGGGCATGCCCATCGGCGTGAAGGTCACGCTTCGCGGCGTCCGCATGTATGAGTTCCTCGAGCGTCTCGTCGCCGTTTCGCTTCCGCGTATCCGCGACTTCAAAGGCGTGAGCGAGAACTTCGACGGCCGTGGCAACTACACCCTCGGCGTCAAGGAGCAGATCATCTTCCCGGAGATCGACATCGACAAGATCACGAAAGTGATGGGTATGGAGATCACCTTCGTCACCACCGCCAACAAGGATGAAGAGGCTTTCGCCCTTCTCCGCGAATTCGGCATCCCCTTCAAGAACATCAAACACAATAACTAATAAGAGGTATGGCAAAAGAATCGATGAAGGCCCGCGAAGTTAAGCGCGCCAAGATGTGTGCCAAGTACGCTGAAAAACGTAAAGCCCTCAAGGAAGCCGGCGACTGGGCCGCTCTCGACAAACTGCCGAAGAACAGCTCTCCGTGCCGTCAGCACAACCGCTGCTCGATCACGGGCCGTCCGAAGGGTTACATGCGTTTCTTCGGCCTCAGCCGTATTCAGTTCCGTGAGATGGCTTCCAAGGGCCTGATCCCGGGCGTCAAGAAGGCCAGCTGGTAGAAATTCATTCACTTAATTAATAACTCATTGGATATCGGGCGTCGCGCCAAGGCTTTTTCCGAGTGACGCCGAGTTCAAGCAAAACAAAACAAAATGACTGATCCAATTGCAGATTATCTGACTAGAGTTCGCAATGCCTATCTCGCAGGCCACAAGACCGTCGAGGTTCCGGCATCGAAGATGAAACTCGAGATTACCCGCATTCTCCACGAGAAAGGGTACATCCTCGCTTACAAGGTGGTTGAAGGCCAGCCCTGCAACACCATCAAGATGGCGCTCAAGTACCATCCGGAGACCAAGAAGGCTGCGGTCAAGAAACTGATCCGCGTCAGCTCCCCGGGTCTGCGTACCTACACCGACGTCGCCAGCATGCCCCGCGTGCTCAACGGCCTCGGCATCGCCATCCTTTCTACTTCCAAAGGTATTATCACGGACAAAGAGGCACGCGACCTCAATGTCGGTGGTGAAGTAATTTGCTACGTGTACTAATTGTTAACAATCAAAATCCAAGCATAATGTCAAGAATCGGTAAATTACCTGTAAACCTGCCCAGTGGCGTTGCCATTACCGTCGGTGACGACCACGTCGTCAAGGTGAAAGGCCCGCTCGGAGAACTGTCCCAGAAAATTGATCCGGACATCGAAGTCTCCGTTGACGGCGGTGTTCTTACTGTAAAACGTCCGACAGATCAGCCTCGCCACCGTTCCATGCACGGTCTGTACCGTGCCCTGATCCACAACATGGTCGTCGGTGTCTCGGAAGGTTATACTGTCAAACAGGAGTTGGTCGGTGTCGGTTACCGCGTGGACGTGAAAGGTCAGGTCGTGACCTTCAGCCTCGGTTACTCGCACGACATCCAGTTCCTCCTGCCCGACGAGGTGAAGGCTGAGGCCGAACCCGTCAAGAAGGGCCAGAACCCGGTGCTGGTGCTCAAGAGCGCCGACAAGCAGCTGCTCGGTATGGTGGCTGCCAAGGTCCGCTCGCTGCGCAAACCTGAGCCGTACAAGGGCAAGGGTATCAAGTTCGTCGGCGAACAGCTCCGTCGCAAGGCCGGCAAGAGTGCTTCTGCTAAATAATAGGAGATCAAGTTATGGCATTGACTAAATCAGAAAGAAGACAGCGTATCCACAACCGCATCCGCAAGATCGTCAGCGGAACGCCCGAGCGTCCCCGCATGGTGGTCTACAGAAGTAATAAACAGATCTACGTCCAGGTCGTGGATGACACCAAGGGCGTGACCCTGGCTTCCGCCTCGTCCAACGACAAGGCCCTCGTGGAAGCTTGCAAGGGCAAGACCGGCATCGAGGCCGCCGCACTCGTCGGCAAGGCCATCGCCGAGCGTTCCCTTGAGAAGGGTATCTCCACCGTCGCTTTCGACCGCGGAGGTTATCTCTATCACGGAAGAGTTAAAAGTTTGGCAGACGCTGCCCGTGAGGGTGGCCTTAAATTCTAAGCACTATGGCAGACATCAATGTTAAGAAAGTAAAGACTACGGACCTGGAACTCAAGGACCGCCTCGTGGCCGTCCAGCGAGTCACCAAAGTCACCAAAGGTGGCCGCCACTTCAGCTTTGCTGCCATCGTGGTTGTCGGCGACGAAAACGGTGTCGTGGGCTACGGCCTCGGCAAGGCGAATGAAGTCACCACCGCCATCTCGAAGGGTATCGAGGACGCGAAGAAGAATCTCGTCCGCATCCCGCTGAGCAAACAGACCATTCCGCACGAGCAGTCCGCCAAGTTCGGCGGTGCCCGCGTGTTCATGAAACCCGCAGCGCCCGGTACCGGTGTGAAAGCCGGTGGTGCTATGCGTGCCGTGTTCGAGTCCGTCGGCGTCCACGACGTCCTCGCCAAGAGCAAAGGCAGTTCCAACCCGCACAACCTGGTCAAGGCGACCGTCGCCGCTCTCACCGAGATGCGTGACGCCTACACCGTGGCCGGTCTTCGCGGCATTCCCATGAATCGCGTTTTTAACGGCTAGGAGGTATTGATATGGCAAAAGTGAAACTCACCCAGATCAAGAGCAAGAGCGGCGCTACGAAGCGTCAGATCGCCAACCTCACCTCGCTCGGCATCCACCGGATGCACCAGAGCGTCGTCGTGGAGCTCACCCCGGTCACCGAAGGTATGATCGAGCGTGTCGCCCACCTGGTTACCATCGAACCCGTCAACGAATAGGAGGACCTCAGATGAAACTTAATAATCTTACCCCCGCAAAGGGTTCCGTAAAAACGGAGAAACGTGTCGGCCGCGGCCCGGGTTCGGGTCTTGGCAAGACCGCCGGTCGTGGTAGCAATGGTGCCAAATCCCGCGCCGGTTATTCCCGCAAGATCGGTTTCGAAGGCGGCCAGATGCCTATCCAGCGCCGTCTTCCGAAGTTCGGTTTCAAGAATCACAACAGAGTTGAATACAAAGCCGTCAACCTTTCTGCACTGCAGACGATCAGTGAGCGCTTCAACCTCACTGCCATCGACGTTGACGTGATCCGCAGCGCCGGCTTCGCGGCCAAGGGCGACCTCGTCAAGATCCTCGGCAACGGGGAACTCACGGCGAAGCTCGACGTGACCGCCGATGCTTTCTCCGCTACGGCCATCAAGAAGATCGAAGAGAAGGGCGGAACCGTCACCAAACTCTAACACCGGCAGGCCATGAAAAGATTTTTTCAAACGATAGCCAACATGTTCAAGATCGAAGAGCTCCGGAAACGGTTGCTCTATACGTTCTTGCTGATCGTGGTCTACCGTCTTGGCAGCTACATCGTGATCCCGGGCATCGATGCCACGCAGATCGCGGCCCTGCAGCAGAAGACGTCGGAAGGCCTGGTCGGTCTGTTGAACATGTTCTCCGGTGGTGCGTTCGGTAACGCTTCCATCTTCGCACTGGGCGTGATGCCCTACATCTCCGCTTCCATCGTGATCCAGCTTCTGGGCGTTTTCGTTCCTTCCTTCCAGCGCCTCCAGCGCGAAGGCGAGAGCGGACGTCGCAAGATGAATCAATATACGCGCTACCTCACGATCCTGATCCTGGCGATCCAGGGACCGGCCTATGTCGCTTCCCTGCGTTCCACCCTTCCCCCCGAGGCGTTTGTCACCACGATGGGCGGCGGTTGGTACGGTGTCTTCGCCACGCTGATCCTGATCGGCGGTACGATGTTCGTCATGTGGTTGGGTGAAAGAATTACAGACCGCGGCATTGGTAATGGTATTTCCCTGATCATCATGATCGGTATCATCGCCCGTCTCCCGCAGGCCCTGTGGATCGAAATCACCGAGAAATGGTCTACCAGCCTCGGCGGCATGCTTGTGCTCGTCATCGAACTGGTGATTCTCTTCCTGGTGTTCGTCGGTACCATCGCGCTTGTGCAGGCGGTGCGCAAGATCCCTGTGCAGTACGCCAAACGTATCGTTGGTAACAAACAGTACGGCGGTGTACGTCAGTACATTCCGTTGAAGATCAATGCGGCCGGCGTTATGCCGATCATCTTCGCCCAGGCGTTGATGCTCTTCCCGCTGATCTTCTCCAACTTCTCCGCTACCAAGGGTCTGGCTGCCGTCATGAGCAACACCAACGGCTTCTGGTACAACTTCGTCTATGCCATCATGGTCATCGCGTTCACGTATTTCTACACCGCTATTACGGTGAACCCGACCAACATGGCAGAGGAAATGAAGAAGAACGGCGGCTTCATCCCGGGTTGCAAGCCCGGCAGGAAGACGGCCGAGTACATCGACGCCGTGATGTCGCGCATCACGCTTCCGGGTTCCATCCTGCTGGCCCTCGTCGCCATCCTGCCGGCGTTCGCACGCCTGCTCGGTGTCAACAGCCAGTTCGCACCTTTCTACGGCGGCACCTCGTTGCTGATCCTCGTGGGTGTGATCCTGGATACCCTCCAGCAGATCGAGAACCACTTGCTTATGCGTCACTACGACGGTCTGATGAAGACGGGACGTCTCAAGGGCCGTTCGGGTATGTAATTTCGATAGATTCATGATCAGACTCAAATCCGAAGAAGAAATCGCGCTGCTGCGGGAGAACGCCCTGATGGTGTCGAAGACACTGGCAGAGGTCGGCCGCCACATCGAGCCGGGTATCACGACCAAGGAGCTCGACGTGATTGCCGAGAAGTACATCCGTTCGCTCGGTGCGGAGCCCGGTTTCCTCGGGTATGAGGGTTTCCCCGGTACCCTGTGCATGTCGGTCAACGACGTGGTGGTGCACGGCTTCCCCTCTGGCTACAAGCTCAAGGAAGGCGACATCGTCTCGGTTGACTGCGGCACGATCTACCGCGGCTACTACGGCGACTCGGCCTACACCTTCCCCGTGGGGAAAGTGTCGCCCCGGGTACAGCAGTTGCTCGATGCCACCAAGCATTCGCTGGAACTGGGCATCGAGCAGGCCGTAGCCGGCAACCGGACGGGAGACATCGGCGAGGCCGTGCAGTCCTACTGCGAAAGCCTCGGCTTCTCCATCGTCCGCGAGCTGGTCGGACACGGGGTCGGACGCGACATGCACGAGAGCCCCGAAGTCCCCAACTACGGTCGTCGCGGTCACGGCGTGAAGCTGCACGAAGGCATGGTCATCTGCATCGAGCCGATGGTCAACGCCGGACGCAAGGAAGTCTATCTCGACGACAACGGATGGGCCGTGCACACGGCAGACGGAGCCCCGTCGGCTCACTTTGAGAAGACGGTCGCCGTCCGCCACGGCAAGGCCGAAGTTCTGACCACTTACGAATTTATTGAAAACAACAACCGTTAAACCATACGTTTTTCCTATATGCCGAAACAGTCAGCAATCGAAAAAGAAGGTACCATTATCGAGGCCTTGTCCAACGCGATGTTCCGCGTCGAACTCGACAACGGCCACGTGATCATCGCCCACATCTCGGGCAAGATGCGCATGCATTACATCCGGATCCTGCCCGGAGACAAAGTGAGGGTCGAAATGTCCCCGTATGATTTGACAAAAGGAAGAATATCTTTCAGATACAAATAAAAACTTTACACCCATGAAGGTTAAAACATCCATCAAGAAGCGTAGTGAGGATTGCAAGATCGTGAAGCGCAAAGGCCGCTTGTATGTCATTTGCAAGAAGAATCCGAAATTCAAAATGCGCCAGGGATAATTTTTCATTTGCAAAACAATAAAGTAAAAAATAGATTATGGCACGTATAGCCGGAGTAGATTTACCCAACAACAAGCGTGGAGTCATCGGTCTGACCTACATCTACGGTATTGGCCGCAGCTCCGCTGAGAGGATCCTCGGAACGCTCGACATCAATCCCGACATCAAGGTGAAGGACTGGAACGACGAGCAGATTGCCGCAATCCGTAACAAGATTGCGAACGAGTTCAAGATCGAAGGTGAACTTCGTTCCGCCACTCAACTCAACATCAAGCGACTGATGGACATCGGCTGCTACCGTGGCATCCGCCACCGCCTCGGCCTCCCTGTCCGCGGCCAGAGCACCAAGAACAACGCCCGTACCCGCAAGGGCCGCAAGAAGACGGTCGCCAACAAGAAGAAAGCAACGAAATAAGGTTTGAATTATGGCAAAGAAAGCTACCCCCACCAAGAAGAGAGTTGTCAAGGTTGACGCATACGGCCAGGCCCATATTTCGTCGACTTTCAACAACGTCATCGTTACGCTGACCAACAGCACGGGTCAGGTCATCAGCTGGTCGAGCGCCGGTAAGATGGGCTTCCGCGGTTCGAAGAAGAACACGCCGTACGCCGCCCAGGTCGCCGCTCAGGATTGCGCGAAGGTCGCCTACGACCTCGGTCTGCGCAAGATCAAGGCTTATGTCAAGGGTCCGGGCGCCGGTCGCGAATCCGCCATCCGCACGCTGCACGGAGCCGGCATCGAGGTCACCGAGATCATCGACGTCACGCCGCTGCCGCACAATGGTTGCCGCCCCAAGGGACGCCGCAGAGTCTAACTTTTAAAAAGTATTGAGATTATGGCAAGATACACTGGTCCGAAAACCAAGATTGCCCGTAAGTTCGGCGAACCGATCTACGGCCCTGACAAATATTTTGAAAAGAAGAACTATCCTCCGGGACAGCACGGCCTGGCCAAGAAGCGCAAGAAGACTTCCGAGTACGGCATCCAGCTGGCCGAGAAGCAGAAGGTGAAATACACCTACGGCGTGCTCGAGCGCCAGTTCCGCAAGACGTACGAGAAGGCCAACCGCATGAAAGGCCGTACGGGCGAGAACCTGCTGATGCTCCTCGAATCCCGTCTGGACAACCTGGTGTACCGCATGGGCATCGCGCCGAGCCGCGCCGCCGCCCGTCAGCTGGTCACCCACTGCCACATCACCGTTGACGGCAACGTCTGCAACGTTCCCTCGACCCTCGTCCGCCCCGGCTGCACCGTGGGTGTCCGCGAGCGCTCGAAGAGCCTGGAAGTGATCCAGGACAGCCTCAACGCCTCCGCCGGCAAATACCCTTGGCTTGAATGGGATGCCGACAAGTGCGCCGGCAAGTTCGCCAGCCTGCCTGAACGGAGCGAGATTCCCGAAACCATCAACGAGCAGTTGATCGTCGAGTTGTACTCCAAGTAATAAAATTCAGAGAAATGGCCATTTTAGCATTCCAGAAACCGGACAAGGTGATCATGCTCGATGCAACCGAGACCTTTGGACGTTTCGAGTTCCGGCCGCTTGAGCCGGGCTACGGAATTACCATCGGCAACGCATTGCGCCGCATCCTGCTCTCCTCCCTCGAGGGTTTCGCCATCACTTCGATCCGCATCGACGGTGTCGCCCACGAGTTCGACACGATCCCGGGCGTCATCGAAAGCGTCGTCGACATCATCCTCAACCTGAAGCAGGTTCGCTTCAAGCGGATGATCGAGGATGCCGACAGTGAGACGGCGACCATCACGGTGAGCGGCAAGACGGAGTTCACCGCGGAGGATATCTCCAAGAATCTCTCCTCCTTCAAGGTCCTCAACCCGGAACTTCACATCTGCTCGATGGAGCCTACCGTGAAGTTCGTCATGGACCTTCGGATCGGCAAAGGACGCGGCTATGTTCCCTCCGACGAGAACAAAGTCGAACTTGCCCCGGTCGACACCATCGCCATCGACTCGATCTTCACCCCGATCAAGAACGTGAAGTACACGGTCGAACCCTGGCGCGTGGAACAGAAGACCGACTACGAGAAGCTCAACCTTGAGATTACCACCGACGGTTCCATCCATCCGAAGGAAGCACTCAAGGAGGCCGCCAAGATCCTGATCTATCACTTCATGCTCTTCTCCGACGAGAAGATCACGCCGGAGACCCCGGTGGAAGTCGACAGCAAGGAACTCGACGAGGAAGCGCTCCGCATGCGCCATCTGCTGCTGACCAAGCTCTCCGACATGGAACTTTCCGTCCGGGCGCTCAACTGCCTCAAGGCGGCTGATATCGATACCTTCGCAGACCTCGTGTCCCATCAGCGCGGTGAACTGATGAAGTTCCGCAACTTCGGCAAGAAGTCGATGAACGAGATCGAGACGCTGATCGAGAAAGTCAAGCTCAACTTCGGCATGGACGTGACCAAATTCGGCATCGAACCCAAACCGAAGAAGTCCAAGGACAGTGAGACCGGCTCCGAAACAGAAACCGAAACAGAAACCGAAAAAGAAGAATTAGAAGATTATGAGGCATAATAGGGCAATTAATCATTTGGGTCGCCAGAGCGGTCATCGCAAGGCGATGCTGGCCAACATGGCTTCTTCGCTGATCCTCAGCAAGCAGATCGAGACCACCGTCGCCAAGGCGAAAGCCTTGCGTATGTATGTCGAGCCGCTGATCACCAAGTCGAAGGAAGACACGACGCACTCCCGCCGAATCGTTTTCAGCTATCTCAAGCAGAAAGAGGCCGTCAGCGAACTCTTCCGGGTCATCGCCCCGAAGATCGCCGACCGTCCGGGCGGATACACCCGCATCGTGCGTACGGGTTTCCGCGTGGGTGACGCCGCCGACATGGCTGTGATCCAGCTGGTCGACTTCGCCGAGGCTGCCGCCGCTCCCGAGAAGGAAGTCAAGAAGACCTCGACCCGCCGCAGCGGCAAGAAGTCCGGCACCCCCGAGGATGGCAAGTCCCGCAAAGCGAACAGCCCGAAGGCTGCGAACGAGAGCGCCACGAAGGCCGCTCCCGCTCCCCGCAAAGTGGTGGCTCCCCGCAAATCCGGGAACAACTAATCCTAGCGGAATTCCAAAAAAAGGCCCGATTACTCGGGCCTTTTTTTATTTCTGGGAAGTGAGTGTCACCGCGTCCGTGTGCCCGCGGTATTCTTTGGCGTAGAGACATTCGATCTCCACGAGGCCGCTGCTGAAAGTGCCTTCCTGCTGGACGAAGTACGTCTCCTGGACGGTGTGGTATTCCTCGGCGAGGAGTTCCCAGTAGTAGTTGGTCTCGGAGGCCTTCATCTCGCGGTAGTAGCCGCCCCACCACGAGAAGTACGAACGCTCGTCCTTCGGATAGAAGCAGGCCGGCCGCATGGCGCGCATCTGCACGAAGCTGCGGTTCTCGGTGTTGTGGATCGAATAGGTGGCGAGGATCGCGTCGCCCACGTGGAGCGCTTCGCCTTCCTGGAGCGGAGCACCCGTGTCGGCCCGCACGAAGGTACGCGTGACCGAGAGTTCATTGGCCGAAGCCTTCACGCGGTCGAGCTTCGTGGTATAGGTGTAGTACACGGCGCCGAGCTTGAGATCCTTGGCCTTGCTCGAGATCAGGGCGTGGACCGCGTCGGTCGTGGCCACGGTGTTCTCCCAGGCCTGGTTGTGCTTCTGCAGCAGCAGCCACTGGGCGATGCCGTCGACCACCTTCCGTTCGCCGAGGGCGCCGAAGGTTTCGATGAGCTGGGCGTGTGCGTAGATCTCATTGTTCATCATGCCCCGGAACGGCATCACGGCGTTGGGGAAGTAGCAGCCCACGGTCGGATTCTCCACCGCATAGTCCTTGAGGCTCTCGCGCAGGAGCTTGATCCGCTTGTCGAAGCGCTTGTCGGCGTACGGGGTCTTGGCGGCGCGGAGCATCAGGTTGCAGAGCTGGGCTTTCTCGAGGATCGAGATTTTCTGCCAGCCGTCTTCCGTGCCGTCGACGAAGCGTTTGTAGACGGCCTGGGCCGCCTGGCTCATCGGTTCGTCGAACCAGAGGCTGCGGATGGCGAAGTCGCGGATCAGGCCGTACGGCCGGAATTCCTTGTAGCTTCCCTGCACGGCGATGCGCTCGTCGACATAGGACAGCGCCTTGTCGATGACCTTCCGTTCGTCATCGTCGGGCGTGAAGGCGCCCACGCTGCGCAGCTGCCCGAGTTTCTCCAGGAGATAGAGGGTCAGCATGTCGTTCGACTTCATGCCCTGGAACCACTGGATGCCGCCGTCGCTGCTCTGGAAGGTCTTCAGCTTCGAGAAGGCCTGGTTGCGGAAGGCTTCGTAATCGGCCGGATCGTCTTTCAGCACCAGGTTGCGCATCTGGTTGATGTAAAGCTGGTTGATCCAGGCGATGGCGTTGTCGCTCGTCGGCTTGGAAGCCTTGGGCAGCGATTCCTTCACGGCGTCGAGCGTGGAGTATTCGGCATATTCGATCTTCGGATCGGCGGCGCCGAACTGCTTGCGGAGCTGCTTCTCGTAGTATTTGTGCGTCTTGCCCTGGCCCATCACGAAGGAGGCGGCTTCGGTGAGGGTGATGGTATTCGGGACAACCTGGATCTCGTGCTGTTCGCCGTCGCTCGAGGTCGGGGTGGCGAACCAGATGCGGGCGGTGAGCTTGTCGGTGCCGCCCGGGGCGACGACCGTCCAGGCGATCTCATCCTGCTGGCCGGCCAGCAGCGCGCGCTTCTGGCTTTCGAGGCCCTTCATCTTGAGTTTCTTCCCGTTCTGGTCGAGCAGTTCGATGTAGGCGGTGCCCTTGAGTTCGCGGCTGCTCATATTGACCACCTTGGCCTTCAGCACCAGCCGGTCGCCTTCCGTGACGAAGAGCGGCACGTTGGGCATCACCATCAGTTCCTTCTGGACCACGAATTCTGCCGAGGCGTCGCCGGCGAACAGGCGCTTGTCGTGGGCCAGCACCAGGACCTTGAAGGTCGAGAGCAGGTCGCCGGCCTTGTAGCGGATCTCCGTGCGGCCCGACGGGTCGGCTTCGATCTGCGGATAGAAGGCGATCAGTTCGCTGAAATTGGTCCGGCCTTCGAATTCGGGCGTTTCTTCGGCGTCGGCCCCATTGTCGGCAACTTCCTCATCAGCCATATCCATCGACGCTTGCTTGGCCATCGGCATGGCGGCATCCAGCATCGCCATTTCTTCGACCACGGCGCCGGCCGCCATCCGGTTCATGGCGTAGAACTGCCGCCGGCTGAGCGTGGAAGTGATGTCCGGCCGGCTCACGGCGACATATTCCTGCAGCGGATGGAAGCTGAAGGAGTTGGGACGGTAGCGGTCGGTCGTGATGTCGTAGATCGTCACGGCCAGCTCGCTGCCGGCGGGCGCCCGCACGACCATCGTCTCCTCGCTGCCGGGCGTGGTCTTGTCGCGGAAGGTTTCCACGGCCACGTCGAGGCGCACGTCGCCCGGACGGGTGAACTGGTAGGTATAGTCGAGTTCACGGGCATTGCGGAAGCCGAACACCGAGAGTTTGACCGCGCTGCGGTAGCTCTCTTTGTAAGGCAGCTTGAACTTGCGCATCTCGTTCTGCAGGTGGACGTGTTCGCAGTAGAGCTGTTCGTCGTTGTCGAAGAGTTCCACTTCCAGCCACAGGTCGTCTTCGGTCGTGCCGAGCACGAATTCGATGGCACCTTCGGTCTTGACGGGATAGTAGAAGTAGGTGGACTTGAACGGGAGCTTGCGGTCGTCGGTGCTCATCACCACGACCTTGCGCTCGGCGGTAATCTCGCGGCCGCGGTACTCCGTGCGGGCTTTCACCAGATAGTCGCCGGAAGGCAGGCTGCCGAAATCGAAGGCGATGGCCTCATTGGTGGTGGCCTTACCCTGGGCGACCACGGCGCCGCCGGCGTCGGTCACGGTCCAGTCGGTCTCAATGGCGTAGGGGGTGCCGTTGAGCGTCGAGCCGTGGATGGTCACGGCCTTCACGCAGTCTTTGTCCACGATCAGGCGGTCTTCGAAGTGCTCGTTGTCGGGCAGCACCACGTCGAGGTCGATCGGAATGTCGGCGACCGGCACGGTGATGGACGTCTCGTGCGATTCTCCCTGCGGATCGGTGGCCCGGACGGAGATGTCATAGGTGGAATACAGCAGGTCTTCGCCGTGCGCGGTGTCTTTCGGCCGTTCGGCCGGGAAGACGATGTCGAAATGTCCGTCCGCATCGGTCAGGACCGTGCCTTCCAGCACTTCGCTGCGGCCGAGATAGCTGCCGTGGGTCCGGCAGTAGGTGGTCCGGTTGACCCGGTACCACACTTCGCCGCCGGCGACCGAGAAGCCGGCATAGCTGCGCAGCTGGCCGCCCTGCTTGATGGCGTCACCATAGCACAGGGCCTCGGCCACGGGCTGGAGCGACACGGTGAAGTTGGGACGCTTATATTCTTCCACGCGGACGCGCGCGGTGGCCACGTATTCGGCCTCGATGATATAGATGCCGTTCTTGCTGCCTTCGGGAAGTGTGAACGCGCCGGCGGCGGAGCCGTAGGCATTGGTCACGACCTTGATCGAATCGGTCACCTTGTCGTCGGACTGGTGGCGGATCGTCACGAGCACTTCCTTGTCGGGCGTCACTTCGCCGGAAGTCTCGCCTGCCTTGTAGCAGAGCAGCTTGAAATGGATGGTGTCGGTGGGCTTGTAGAGCGCCCGGTCGGTGAAGAGCCGGCCTTCCTCATAACGGAAGACCTTCTCGACGCGACGGGGCCGGTAATACGGCTCGTAGAATCCGTTGATCAGCGGCGCATAGATGTCGCTGCCGGCCTCGATCCGCAGCTGGTAGTCGTTCTTGGTGTCGCCGACGGCCTGGCCGGTGCGGACCTGCTGGAAGCCCTGGCCGCTGAATTTGTCGGTCAGATGGGGCTTGAGCGAAACGATGGCGGACTTGACGTTCTTGTAGAGATTCTTATAGAGGCTGACCTTTCCCGCTTCGAAGGGTTTGCCCGTCGTCAGGTCGGCGGCATAGACTTCGGCCTTGCCGTTGCGGATGCGCATCGCGCCGGCCACGTTGCTCACGCAGACTTCGTCGTAGCACACCTGGTCCCGGATGTCGGTGGCGGCTTCACGCCCCTGGGTGGCGATAAAGCGGACGACATAGACGCCCGGCTGGGGGAAGGCGACGAAAGTCTTGACCGTTTCGCCGATATGGTAGTCGCACGCGAACTTGTCGACGGTTTGCGTAGAAACCAGCGTGGCGTTTTTGCGGAGGGTCGCTTCGTTGGAGTCGGCGTAGCCTGCCGAGAAGAGGCGGTCGTCGAGCAGCCGCCATACCTGCACTTCGACACGGCGCAGGTTCGTGGCGTGGATCTCATATTCCACGCTGTCGGAAGGCGCCATGGTCGCTTGACTGGACGAACCCAGGGAGGACGCATCCATTCCGTCGATCAGGCTCTGGATGCTCTTCTTGTAGGTGCCCACCCGTTTATGCGTCAGCAGCTCTTGCGCTTCCTGGCGGATTTTCAGGTAGTCGGCGCCCGTGGCGGAAGGCTTCCATTTACGGTCGACTTCCTCCTTGTGGTTGCGCAGCTGCCGGTAGAGCAGCATCATCACCCGCGGATGGTCCTTGTATATGACGATGTAGGCGTCGAGACTGTCGCGGAGCACTTTCCGGCTCAGGGAGTTGTAGTGGGAAGAATAGGCGTTCGCCTCTTTCCAGTTGTACTCCCGCAGGTCGTTGTACAGGTTTTCGGCCACGGCGAGCTGTTCCAGTTCGTCGCCGGCCTTGATGGTTTTTTCTTCCAGCTCCCGCAAATAGCCGGCGGCCGTCTGCGGCTTGCCTTCCTTCTCCGCGGCCTTGACTTTCGACCAGAGCCGGGAATAATTGTTCTGCGCATTCATGGTAAAGACAAAAGCGGTCATCAGGGCGACCGTCCATAACAATCGTTTCATCGCAAACTGGGTTTTGCCAGCTAAAGATAACGAAAAATATACCAATTTTGCCTATCTTTGCTTGTTTTACGAGCGAAATGAACTTCGAAGTCCTCCACAGAGACAACGCCACCAGCGCCCGCCGCGGCCGGATCACCACCGACCATGGCGTCATCGAGACGCCCATCTTCATGCCCGTCGGCACGGTCGGCAGCGTCAAGGGCGTTTATCACAAAGATCTGGAGGACGACATCCGCGCGCAGATCATCCTCGGCAATACCTATCACCTTTACCTGCGTCCCGGCCTCGACATCCTGCGCCGGGCCGGCGGCCTGCACGCCTTCACGTCGTGGCAAAAACCGATCCTGACCGACAGCGGCGGCTTCCAGGTGTTCTCGCTTGCCCAGAGCCGGAAACTGACCGAAGACGGCTGCATCTTCCAGTCGCACATCGACGGCTCGCGGCACGTCTTCACGCCCGAAAACAACGTCGACACCCAGCGCATCATCGGCGCCGACATCGTGATGGCGCTCGACGAATGCTGCCCGGGCGACGCCGACTATAAATATGCGGCCAAATCGCTCGGCCTGACGCAGCGCTGGCTCGAGCGCTGCATCCGCCATTTCGACGAAACGGAACCCCTCTACGGCTACAGCCAGACATTCTTCCCCATCGTCCAGGGCTGCGTCTATCCCGACCTGCGCCTGAAGGCGGCCGAACACGCGATGGCTTTCAACCGCGAAGGCTACGCCATCGGCGGCCTGGCCGTGGGCGAACCCACCGAAAAGATGTACGAGATGCTGGAACTCCTGCATCCCGTGCTGCCCTGCGACAAGCCCCGTTACCTGATGGGCGTGGGGACGCCGTCCAACCTGTTGGAAGGCATCGCCCGCGGCGTCGACATGTTCGACTGCGTGATGCCCACCCGCAACGGCCGCAACGCCATGCTCTTCACCGACGAAGGCGTCATCCACATCAAGAACCGCAAATGGGCCGACGATTTCTCGCCGCTCGATCCCCATGGAACGTCTTTTGTGGACCACCGCTACACCAAAGCCTACCTGCGGCACCTGTTCGTGGCCGGCGAAATGCTCGCCGCCCAGATTGCCAGCCAGCACAACCTCGCTTTCTACCTGAACCTTGTGGCCCAGGCGCGCGAACATATTGCCGCCGGCGACTTCGGCCCCTGGAAGGAAGCCATGGTCCGCAAACTCGACACCCGTCTGTAAGATGCAAAAGCCCCACATCAAGATCCTCGACCGGTACATCATCCGGAAGTTCCTCGGGACGTTCATCTTCACGATCCTCATCGCCGTGGTCATCGTGATCGTGTTCGACCTGAGCGAGAAGATCTCCAAGTTCGTGGACAAGGAGGTCCCGCTCAAGGAGATCGTGTTCGAGTACTACGCGGGCTTCATTCCCTGGATCGTCAACAGCTTCAGTCCGCTGTTCGTCTTCATCTCGGCCATCTTCTTCACCTCGAAGATGGCGCAGAACAGCGAGATCGTGGCCATGCTCTCGGGCGGCATCAGTTTCCGCCGCCTGATGGCGCCCTATATGTTCTCGGCTGGCGTGATCGCCCTGCTGTCGCTGGTCTTGGGCCTCTACGTGATTCCGCCCGCGAATGAGCACCGGCTCGCGTTCGAGAACAAATACATCAAGACCCAGCAGATCGCGGCCGACAACCTGCGCAACATCCACTACCAGCTCTCCCCGGGCGAATTCGTGTACGTGGAGCAGTTCAGCCGCTGGGCCAACACGGCCTACCGCTTCACGCTGGAGCGCGTGGAAAAAGGCCGGATCATCTCCAAGCTTTCGGCCGAATCGGCCGCGTGGGACTCCACGCTCGGCGGATGGAAGCTGAAGAATTACTACATCCGCGATTTCTACGGCGAATCCGAAGTGGTCCGGACCGGCCGCCAGATCGACACGGTCATCAGCCTGACCATCGACGATTTCTACCGCCGCAAAAACATCGTGGAGTCGCTCTCCGAGCGCGACCTCAACGACCTGATCTCCGTGCAGAAGATGCGCGGCGACGCGCTGGTCAAGAACGCCCTCATCGAAAAGAACAACCGCATCGCCATGCCCTTCTCGGCCTTCGTGCTGACAATTATCGCCGTGTCGCTGTCCTCGCGCAAGAAGCGCGGCGGCCTGGGCCTGAACATCGGCATCGGGCTGGCGCTGAGTTTCTCCTATATCCTGTTCATGCGCTTCAGCCAGATGTTCGTCCATACGGGGATCATGTCGCCCGCCCTGGCGCTGTGGATCCCCAACATCGTGTTCGCGATCGTGGCGTTCATTCTCTACCGGCTTGCTCCGAAATAATCAAAATCCGATATTATGAATCCCAAAACGAATCTCAAAATCCGACTGATCGTGATGAACTTTCTGATCTTCGCGGTCTGGGGAGCCTATCTCTGCTCGCTGGGTATCTACCTCGGCCGTGTGGGTATGGGCGCCAAGATCGGACAGTTCTTCGCCATTCAGGGCGTCATCTCCCTGTTCATGCCGACCCTGATGGGCATCGTGGCCGACCGTTGGATTCCCGCCCAGAAACTGCTGGGTCTGTGCCATCTGCTGGCCGCCATTTTTATGGGCATCGCCGGTTTCATGGGCTTGAAATACGGTGAAAACATCGAATTCGGGCAGATTTTCCCCTGGTATACGCTGTCCGTGGCCTTCTTCATGCCGACCATCGCACTTGGCAATTCCGTGTCTTACAACGCCCTGACCAAGGCGGGTCTCGATACGGTGAAGGCTTTTCCGCCCATCCGCGTTTTCGGTACGATCGGTTTCATCCTTTCGATGTGGATCGTCAACTTCACGGGATTCAAGAACGACCATAACCAGCTGTTCGTCTCCGCGGCCTGGGGCCTGATCCTGGCCGCCTATGCATTCACGCTGCCCAACTGTCCGGTCAGCCGCGGCAAGAAGTCCTCGTCGCTGGTCGACGCGTTCGGCCTGCGCGCCTTCACCCTGTTCAAGGACTCGAAGATGTGCGTCTTTTTCATCTTCTCATTCCTGCTGGGTATGTGCCTCCAGGTGACCAACGGTTTTGCGACGCCGTATCTCGATGCGTTCGGCCAGCTGCCCGAATATGCCAATGCCTTCGCCGTGAAGAACAATGTGTTCCTCTCGTCGATCTCCCAGGTGTCCGAGACGCTCTGCATCCTGCTGATCCCGTTCTGCCTGAAACGCTTCGGCATCAAGAAGGTGATGCTCATCTCCTTCTTCGCCTGGTTCCTGCGCTTCGCCTTCCTGGGCGCCGGCAATCCCACCGGATGGGGTCTGGTGCTCTTCATCCTCTCCATGATCGTCTACGGCGTGGCTTTCGACTTCTTCAACATCAGCGGCTCGCTCTTCGTCGACCAGAACACCGACGAGAGCATCCGTTCCAGCGCACAGGGCGTCTTTATGATGATGACCAACGGCCTTGGCGCCACGATCGGCTCGCTCTGCGCACAGATGGTGGTCAACCACTTCACGATGGGCAAGACCGGCGCCGAACTGATGACGGGCTGGACCTCCGCCTGGTATGTCTTTGCTGGCTTCGCCCTGGTTCTGGCCTTCCTCTTCGCGGCTTTGTTTAAATATAAGCACAACCCCGCCAAATAGCGATGAAGCGATTGATTCTCCTTCTGACGGCAGTCGTCCTGTCCTTCTCTCCCGCGTGGGGACAGGATGCCCGTGCCCGGCTGCAGGAAAATCCGGAACGTTACGGCGGTGTCCATCATAGCTATGAGGCTCCGGCCGTTGCCGCGGACACGCCGGCGCCGAAAGGGTATGAGCCCTTTTATGTGAGCCATTACGGCCGTCACGGCAGCCGGTATATGACGTCCATGAACTCGGTGACCCGGGTTTCGCACCTGTTCGACGGCCTGGATTCGCTGGGTGTCCTTTCTGCCGAAGGCGTTGCCCTGCACGAGGCCCTCAAGGCGCTGGAGCAGAGTCACGAGGACCAGGCCGGTTATTTGACGCTGCGGGGCGGACGGGAACACCAGGCCATTGCCCAGCGCTTGTACGAGCGCGTTCCGGCCGTTTTCAGCCAGCCCGACCGCGACCGCGTGATCGCCGAATCCAGCTATGTGCAGCGCTGCATCCAGAGTCTGGCCAATTTCACGATGGTGCTCAAGGCCGATGCGCCGCAACTGCGTTTCGACGTGTATGCCGGCGAGCGTTTCATGAAACATATCTCGCCGGGCACCTCGGCGCCGCGCAACCGTTCGCACAACGCCGTCTTCGACTCGGTGCTCAACGCCCGCTTCGACCCGACCCGCGCGATGAACGCCTGGTTTACGGATCCGTGGGAAGCGGCCCAGCATCTGGGCAAGTACAGCGTGCGCCAGTTCATCTACTATGTCTTCTATGCCGGCGGCATCAACCAATGCCTGGCCGACGACTATGACCTGCCGTCCATCCATCGGTTCTTCACCGAAGAGGAACTGTACAACCTGTGGTATTGCGAGAATCTCTCGCGGTTCGACTCGATGTCCAATACGCTGGAGAACAACTGCCGCTTCAACGAGACCGGCCGCAAGATCCTTGCCGACTTCGTGAAAAAGGCCGATGCCGCCATCGCCGGCAACGACGTGGCCGCCGACCTGCGCTTCGGCCACGACACCGGTCTGCTGCCGCTGCTGAGTTATCTCCGGCTGAAAGGGTACGAAAAGACGGTTTCCATGACGCAGGCCGCGGAAAGCGGCTGGTACAGCTTCGAGCAGATGCCGATGGGCTCCAACCTCCAGATGATCTTCTACCGCGACAAGAAAGGCGACGTCCTGGTCAAGATCCTCCGCAACGAGCAGGAAACCACCATCCCGGCGCTCAAACCCTACAAAGGCCCCTACTACCGCTGGAAAGATCTGCGGGATTACTTCGTAAACCTGCCGTAGCCGCCCCTTTTATTCCGGCGCCATCTATACGGCCGCCCGGCTTTCCGCCAAACAGGCGCAAAGAAATCGGCCTCACACGCGTTGTGGGGCCGGTTTTCTTGCGCCACAGCCCGATTACGGCCCCAGGTGCAAGCGTTTCTGCGAAAATCGGCCTCTAACGCACTTCCAAGGCAGGTGCCTTTGCGCCTGTTTGGCGGAAAGCGAAATCCTTAATTGTTTTTTTCACCGGGAAGCTGTATCTTTGATTTGATGAAAAACAAGCGTATCGTAATCCTTGCGGCGGGCGACTTCCCGCGGGCGGAGGCGCCGATGGCGGCGCTTCGCGGGGCCGACTTGCGCATTTGCTGCGATTCGGCGGCGGAGGCGCTGGTGGCCCACGGGCTTGAGCCCGACCGGATTGTTGGCGATCTCGATTCGCTGTCGCCGGCATTCCGGGAGCGTTTCGCCGACCGGATTACGCATATCAGCGAACAGGATGACAACGACCTGACCAAGGCTTTCCACCTGGCGCTGACGCTGTCGCCGTCGCGCATTACGATTCTGGGAGCGACGGGCAAGCGGGAGGACCATACGCTGGGCAACATCTCTTTGCTGCTCGACTATGCCCGCGAGGCTGATTGCCCGGTGGATATGCTCACGGACTATGGCCGATTCACCACCATTTTCGACACGGCCACCCTGCCGTCCGTTCCCGGGCAGCAGATTTCAATCTTCGCCTTCGACAACACGCTCACAATAAAATCGGCCGGGTTGAAATACCCGACCGATCAAGTCTGTTTCGATACGCTCTGGAAGGCGACGCTCAACGAGGCGCTGTCATCTTCCTTCACGCTGACGCTGTCACACGCCTGCGGCGTTCTTCTGTTTTTCGCCGATCACCTTTAGCATATCGTCGACCATCGCGTCGATGTCCCACTGCGGCTTCCAGCCCCACTCTTCGCGGGCGCAGGTGTCGTCCATCTTGTTGGGCCAGGAGTCGGCGATGGCGGCCTTCACCGGATCGACATTATAGTCGAACGTGGCATCGGGAATCCGCTTCTTAATGACCTCGAACAGTTCGCGCGGGCAGAAGCTCATTGCGGCGATGTTGAAGCTGTTGCGGTGGACGAGCTTGGCCGGGTCGGCTTCCATCACTTCCACGGCGGCGCGCAGGGCGTCGGGCATATACATCATATCCATATAGCTGTCTTCCGGCACTTCGCAGGTGTAGTGGTGACCCGGTTTGAGGATCTCGTAGAAGACTTCCACGGCATAGTCGGTGGTGCCGCCTCCGGGAAGGGCGCCGTTGGAGATGATGCCCGGGAAGCGGACGCTGCGGGCGTCCACGCCGAAGCGCTGCCAATGGTAGTCGCCCAGCAGTTCGCCCGTGACCTTGCAGATGCCGTAGATGGTGTTGGGGCGCATAATGGTGTCTTGCGGGGTGTTGTCGTGCGGGGTGTTGGGGCCGAAGGCGCCGATGGAGCTCGGGGTGAAGATGGAGCAGTGGTGGGCCTGGGCGATGTTCAGGGCGTTGATCAGGGCCGTGATGTTGAGGTGCCAGGCCACGCCGGGCATATGCTCGCCCTTGGCGCTGAGCAGGGCCACCAGATTGTAGATCGCATCGACCTTGTATTTTTCGACAATTTCGTTGAAGTGCTTGGCATCGAGGGCGTCGAGCTTCTCGGCAATGGCACCCCGGCCCAGTTTTTCGACGAGTTCGTCTTTCAAATCTGCGGCAATTACATTATCTTCGCCATAAATATGCTGGAGATACGGGACAAGCTCGGTTCCGATTTGTCCGCCAGCTCCGACAACAAGGATTCTTTTCATCGTATTTTTTAAGATTTACTTTCAATTGTCCACAAATTTAATAAAAATCGACGAACGTGCATACGGTTTTGTAGATTTTGGGGCCGCAAAAGCAGAAAGTGTGACAGCCGGTCTGCGGGATCGTTTTGCGCAGTATCTGGCCGAAGGCCGGAACGCGGATATGGGCTACCTGGAAAGGAATCTTGAAAAACGATTCGATCCGGCCCTGCTGGTGCCGGGAGCCGAAAGCGTCCTCTGCTTTCTGGCGCCCTACGGCCAGGCAGGCGGCGGCATCGCCGGTTTCGCCCAAGGCGTCGACTACCATAAAGTCGTCAAAGATCGTCTCTTTGCCGTCATCCTGGAGCTGAAGAAAAAATTTCCGGCCTTCGAAGGCAGGCCGTTCGTCGACAGCGCCCCCGTGATGGAGCGCTATTGGGCGGTGAAAGCCGGTCTGGGCTTCATCGGGCAGAACAATTTCTTCATCTCCCCGGAATACGGCCTGCGCACCATCATCGGCGTGATCGTCTGCAACATCCCCGCCGACCGCTTCGCCCCGCACGCCCCGCTCGCAGCCACGGACTGCGGCGCCTGCGGCGCCTGCCTCCGCGCCTGCCCCTCGGGCGCGCTCCGCGCCCCCTTTGAACTCGACGCCGCCAAGTGCCTGTCGTATCTCACCATCGAATCAAAGGAGCCGCTGCCCGAAGCTTTCGCCACCCGCGAAAGCCGCCGCGGCTGGCGCTTCGGCTGCGAAGAATGTATGCGAGCCTGTCCTTGGGACAAACCCCTCACCCCGCTGCCGGAGTTCGAAACGCATCGCAGCGAACTGGAAACAATGAGCGATGCCGACTGGGCCGGCCTGTCGGAGGAAGAATTCGAAAAACGTTTTGCAGATTCGGGCTTGCGCCGCGCCGGCCTAATTCATATCATCTCTTAAACTATTTGGGAGAATGACCGTAATATCTCTGTTGGAGAAATCAATCATTAATCCCGTCCCACCCCAAGATAGTCCTTCGCGTTCGCAGAAACCGTTATCCTCAAATTGTAGGACCGAGCGATAAAGGGAATCCAACTTTTCCAAAGGGGCAAGGGAAATGGCTGTAGAGGTGTCATCTTGCCATTGAATTATTTGTTTGACCTCTATAACCTGTCCGGTCGCATCTACAAGCAATTGTACAAGAATCTTGACACATCCAACAAAAAAACTGTTTTCTTCTTCTTCCGAAAAGCAAGCCTTCACAAAGGATCTTAGCTGTCCGGCACTCAGTTTAGAATAAAAAGGGTCTCCAATAATGCCGAGTGCAGGCATTTCTTCAATTGTATCTCCCTCTGCTGAGACTGTAAAGCTCGATTCCCGGAAAACCCTGGGGAAAGGAATCGCAGCATCAGTTCCAACCAGAGTATCCGACGCTCGTCTAATAGAAAACTTTCCTGGAAAAATAGAATCTAGAATGAAAATAGGATTCTTGATATCTTGCTTTCCACTGAAATAATGGTGGACAGATTCTTGACAAAATAAGGGCAGAGAGAGTGTGATAAAAAAACAAAGACTATGTGTAGAACACTATTCTTCATAACAGTCAAATAGAGAACTAATGTTGTTCATAGAACGATGCGATGCAGATTCTGGAAAGCGTGTCGTATCTGCATAAGGATGATAGTTATTCGAACCGGTAGCTTTCCGGGTCGCGGAAGCCGATGAGGAAGGGGGCGATGTCCATCCGTTTCTTGCCGGAGAGCTGGATGCTGAGGATGCGCAGGGCGTCGCGGCCGCAGCGGACTTCGAGGAAGGTCTTGCCGTCGGTGGTCAGGGTGCCGGGGGTACGCGGGTCGTCGTCGGGGCAGGGAACGACATAACTGTCGTAGAGCTTGACGCCGAGAGGCTGCGTGCCTTCTGCGCCGACGAGCGTGGTCCAGGCGGACGGGTAGGGGCTCAGGCCGCGGATGAGCAGGCTGATGTCGCGGGCGCTGCGGGTCCAGTCGATGTGGCAGTTGTCGCGGGTGAGTTTCGGGGCGAGGCGGAGGGCCCGGCGGAAGTCCTGGGTCTGTTCGTACGGTTTGACGCGGTGGTTTTCGATGGCGTCGACAGTCTTGAGCACCAGGTCTGCACCCAGGACCATCAGCTTGTCGTGGAGGTCGCCGGCGTCTTC
>CACYZM010000024.1 GCA_902778855.1 uncultured Bacteroidia bacterium | reverse complement strand
TGCACTACAACCAGATCAAGAGCACGGAAATGCTGGGCTATTTCCGCGACAACAAACTCTACCGCTTCGACGCCCTGGGCGGCGTCTCGGCCATCTTCTATATGGCCGACGAAGACGTGATCACGACCATCAACCTCAAGGAAGCGAAGTCGATGACGGCCGCCCTCAAGGACGGAACCGCCACCCGGCTGCTCTATACCGACGCCATCAAGAGCGACCTGTATCCGGTGGGCGACCTGCCGGCCGAAAAGCAGCGCCTCAAGGACTTCAAGTGGCGTGGCGACGAACGGCCCCGCCATCCCTGGGACATTACGCGGCGGAAACTCAATTCTTCCGAAAAGTTCCATTACGCAGACGTCAAGAAACCGCTCTATCGCGAGACGAACAAGTACTTCGACAACTATATGATCGAACTGTTCGAGAAGATCGACGCAGAGAAACGGGCTGAATACGAACGCCGGCAGGCCGAGCAGGACTCCCTGCTCCGCGTCGCCGCCCTCCAGGCCGAAGCCGACAGTATCGCCGCTCTCCAGGCGCTCGACCTTCCCGAGCCCGCCGACCACGAAGTCACCCCGGCTGACAGCCTTGCCGCCGCCCCTGTGGTCATGACCGTGCCCGCCGCCGCGCTCGACACGACCCGTGTCGCGTCCGTCAAACCCGACTCCACGGCTGTCGCTCCTGTCGCTCCTGTCACCGTCGTTCCCTCGACCGTCGAAAAGATCGAAAAACCTGTCGTACCGGCGGAAGTCACGCCGGCTTCTCCGGAAACAGTCATCCAATCCGACCAGCTTACCCGCGCCGAAAAACGCGCGCTCCGCCGGGCCGAAAGAAAAGCACGCCGCGAGGCGCGGCGTGCTGAACGATTGGCTAGAAGACTGGCTCGGAAGAATCAGTCCTTATAACCCGGATTCTGCTGGAGTTCGGGGTAGGAGACGCGCTCGTCACTGGAGATCGGCATCACGGCTTTCGTGTCACCGGGCTTCAGCGAGTGCTGGTAGGCGGCGCCGCCACGGAAGTCGTGCGGGTCGGCGGCCAGGTCGCTGGTGAACGATCCGCCGGTACGCATCACGTCGAAGAAGCGGTGGCCTTCGCCGATGAACTCTTTCTGACGCTCGATCTGGATCAGCTCGCGGGTGGCCGTCACGGTGCCGGCCGACGCATCGGCGCGCTTGCGCACGGTGTTGAGGTAGTCGTTGGCGGCGGAGGCATTGCCCGATTCGAGGGCGGCCTCGGCGGCGATCAGATAGGCCTCGGTGATACGCATCACACGCGGATTGTTGCGGCGGAAGGTGTAGCCCTGGTCCTTGTTGCCGATGAACTTGCGGAGCCAGTATTCACCGGTCTTCTTGGCGCCCGTAGTCGGGTCGTCATACTGGATCATCTGGCCGCGGACATCGTCCGGGGTGTCCTTGAACAGGTTGCGCCACTTGAGGGTCGGGATCAGGCCGGCACCGGCGTTCGGATCGTCGAACCACAGGTTGTGGTACATCGTGTAGAAACCACCGTCGGAGTCGATATCGCCCTGCACGGAAACGAGCAGTTCGAGCACCGATTCGAGGTTGCCTTCCTGGCCCCAGTAGTTCAGGTAGTTGTCGCGGCTGACCATGCGGTACGGCGAGTTGTTGATCACGTCGGTGGCGGCGGTCAGCGCTTCCGACCATTTACCCATATACAGATAGACGCGGGCCTCGAGCAGGCGGGCCGCCCAGTAGTTGAAGTGGCCCAGATTCGTGTTGGTCGAAAGCAGCGGCTTGGCGGCAGCCAGGTCGGCGAGCACCTGCGCATAGGTTTCGGCCACGGTGCTGCGCGGCTGGCGGGCTTCCTTCGGACCGACGGTCTCGGTAAGCAGAACGGCTCCGAGCGAAGCGCCGTTGTCATAAGTGTAGGTCTGTCCGTAGAGACGCGCCAGGTCGAAGTAGCACAGGGCGCGCACGGCGTAGGCCTGGCCGGTGTAGTCGTTCTTCTTGGCGATGTCGCTGCTGGACGTGGCCTCGCAGGCGTCGATGTTCTCGATGAAGGTGTTGCAGCGCATGATCACGTTGTAGTAGTTCTCCCACAAGGTTCCGAAATAGGAACTCTGGGTGGATTCATACTGCCAGGTGTAGATCACGCTGCCGGTTCCGTCGGCGGTACGCGGATAGATGTTGTCGGCGCGCAGATCGCCCATATACGGAATGTAGGTACCGTAGAGGGTATAGTATTTCAGCGGTGTATAGAGGCCGTTGCAGGCGACGCCCGCATCGGCGAGGGTTACCATCGCGTTCTTGTCCACCACGGAGTCGGTCGGGGTCGTGTCGAGAAATCCCTCGCAGGCGGTCAGGCCGAGAAGCAGGACCGCTGCAATCGCAAGATGTTGAATATAGCGTTTCATATCTTTCTGATTTTTGAGGTTAGAAGGTCAGGTCGAGGCCCAGGGTGACGGTCCGCATGGCGGGCATCGCATAGTAGTAGTAGCCGTTCGACTGGATCTCCGGGTCGATGTTCAGACCCGAGAAGGTCAGCAGGTTGGCGCCGGCCACGTAGATACGGGCGTTGCTCAGACCGATCTTGCTGCCCGCATTGCGCGGCAGGGTGTACGAGAGGGTGAGGTTCTTCAGACGGAGGAAGTCACCCTTCTTGAGGTAGCGGCTCGAATAGTAGTAACCGCCCTGGCCGTTGTCGGCGATACGGCGCGGCACGTTGGTGTTGGTGTTGGTCTCGGTCCAGGCGTTGAGCTGGTCCTTGGCGATGTTGCGGTGCGCCCAGTAGTAACCGTCGCTTTCCATCTGCTCCACACCTTCGTCCCAGATGTAGTGGCCGTACTTGTAAGACCAGGCCATGTCGAGGTTGATGCCCTTCCAGCCCACGTTGAGGTTGAAGCCACCGAAGCCCTTCGGGATGGCGGTCATGCCTTCGAGGATCATGTTGCTGGCGTTCTGGCGATTGGTCGGATAGAAGTTCCAGGTGTCTTCGGGAACGGTGCTGCCTTCCGGAATGACGGTGCCGTCTTTCAGGACGACGGTCATGTCGGCGGTTTCACCCTTCTCGTAGAAGGAACCTTCGGCGTACATCGGGTTACCGGCGTACAGGCGGCTGTTGCCCATATAACCGTCTTCCTGGCAGATGCCCAGGAATTTACGGGTACGGTACTGGTAGAAGGCATAGCCCTGCTGCCAGACCCAAGGCGTGTCGACGATCGATTCACCCTCTTCGGAGAGCGCGAGGACTTCGTTGTGGACGTGCGACCAGTTGGCGCCGACCGACAGGTTCCAGCCGTTCTTGTTGCGGAGGATGTCGGCGCTCACGGCGATTTCCCAACCGCGGTTGACCATCGAGCCGATGTTCATCAGCGTGGAGGAGAAACCGGTGGTGGAGGGGACGGTGGCGTCGAGCAACAGGTCGGTGGTGAGCTTGTTGTAGTACTCGACCGTCACGCCCAGCATGTCGAACAGACGCAGGTCGAGACCGACGTTCCAGTTCTTGTTCTTCTCCCACGACAGGTCGGAGTTGGCCAGGTTGCCAGGGTAGCTGGCACCCGTGTTGCCGTAGCTCGTGTAGTCGTAGACCGACATATAGCCGAAGTAGGAGGAAGGCAGCGTACCGGAAGTACCGTAGGAAGCACGGATCTTACCGTCGGTCAGCCAGTTCACACTTTCCATGAAGGGCTCGTTGCTGAAGCGCCACGATCCGGAAACAGACCAGAAGTTACCCCAGCGGGTTTCCGGCGCAAGCTTCGAGCTGCCGTCGCGGCGGAACGTGCCCGTCAGGTAGTAGCGGGCGCCGTAGTCGTAGCTCAGGCTGCCGAGGGCGGAAAGCAGGGTGCCCTGACGGGTGTAGGTGTAGCCGTCATCGAAGTTGGTGGCCAGGATCGACTGGGTCGCGCCCATGTAGGAGAAGTCGATCTTGTTGACGCAGGAAAGTTCGAAGTTTTCATCTTCAGCTTCCCAGCCGGCCATCGCGGCGACGTGGTGGTTGCCCCAGGTCTTGTCGAAGTTCAGGGTCGAGGAGCTGACCAGACGGCGGATATTGATGTGGTGGTCGGCCATGTAGCCGCCCGCGTCACTGTAGGCATAGAAGTTCGGGTGGCCGTAGAGCCAGCCGAAACGGTCGTGGACGTAGAGCCAGTCTTCGCTGACGGTCGTCTTCGCGCGCAGCCAGTCGGTGAACTTGACTTCGGCCCAACCCTTCAGGATCAGACGGTTCTGCCAGGCGTCGTTGACCTGCTTGTCGTAGGTCTGGACCGGGTTGATGGTCGAGAAGCTGGGGCTCCAGGCGTCGAGGTAGAGGTCGCCCGTATCCTTGTAGGCATACGGCCAGCGTTCGTTGAGGACGACCTTCCAGATGAAGAACGGGTTGTCCTTGGAAGCATAACCGTCCTGGTGACCGTCCTGGTACTGCCAGGAGTACTGGGCCGTGCCGCCCACGCTCAGCCAGTTGTTGATCTTGGCGTCGGCGTTGATGGTGGTGGAGAAACGTTTCAGGTAGTCGATGGTGACGACGCCCTGCTGGTCGGTCCAGCCCACGGAGGCGTAGACCTTGCCCTTCTCACCGCCGCCCGAGAGGCTCACCTCGTAGTTCTGGGCGATACCGGTGCGGAAGAGGACGTCTTCCCAGTCCTTGTAGATGTACTTGCTTTCATCCTTGGCAGGATAGTATTGCTGCACGCGGTTGTCCACATAGGCCTCGATGCTGCCGTAGCTCTTCCAGACGGACGGGTTGTCGATGGCGTAGTTGGTCCAGGACATGCGGTGCATCGACTCGGATTCAGCGTCGTTGCAGAGCGGATAGTTGTCGTAGGCGAAGTACGAGAAACCGGCGCTGGCCTTGAAGTTGGCCGTAATCTTGCCCGCCTTGCCTTTCTTGGTGGTGATCAGGATCACACCGTTGGAAGCGCGGGAGCCGTACAGGGAGGCGGCCGCGGCGTCCTTCAGGATGGTGATGGACTCGATGTCGCCCGGGTTGAGGAAGTTCATCGAACCGATGGAGAGGTTGCCCCAGCCTTGGTCGCGGCTGGTGGCGGGGACACCGTCGATGACGTAGAGCGGCTGGTTGCCGGCGTTGAAGGAGCCGAAACCACGGATGTTGATTTCCGTGTCGGCACCGGGCTGGCCGGAGTAGGAGGCCACCTGGACACCGGGGGCCTTACCGGCGAGCACCTGCTCGAAGCTGACGACAGGAGCATCTTTGATGGACTCCTGTTTGACCACGGCGGCGGATCCGGAGTAGGATCCTTTCTTAACCGTACCGTAGGCCACGACCATCGCCTCATCCAGCGATTCCCGGTCGACGGCGAGGATGACGTTGACCGCAGGTTTGCCGTCCCATTGGACTTCCTGCGTAAGGAAGCCGACCGATGAAAATTCAAGAATGGCGCCCGGAGTGATACCGGTGATGGTATACACACCGTTATCGTCGGTCGCCACGCCGTTCATCGTACCCTTCACCACGACACTGGCGAAAGGAATCGGATTCCCGTCTTCTGAAGAAGTGACGCGTCCGGTCACTTTGTTCTGCGCAAACAAGGTGCTGCAGAACAGCACCAGGAGCGTTGCCAAGAATAGTTTCTTCATAAGCGGATAGGTTATTAATTAGGTATGCGTAAATGTCGATATCCGATTATTCTCTACAAATATAGCGAAATATGGACAAAATAGTACCGCTCTGATGAAACTGAACCTATGTTCCTTGCTGGTTTTTCAGATTTTTTTTGTATAAATTTGTATATTCCTTCAAAAATTTGAAAAAATAGTCAAGTCAATCCATATGTTAACCTAATTGATTCGCTTATGAAGAAACTATTGACCATTGCGCTGATGCTGCTCCTCTGCAGCACCGCATTTGCGCAAACCCGGGTTACCGGCAAGGTGACTTCTGCGCAGGACGGCCAGCCCATCCCCTTTGCCAGTGTCGTGGTGAAGGGCACGATGACGGGTGTCGCGTCGAACGAGAACGGTGTCTACGTTCTCCCCAGCGTGCCGGCCAATGCCACACTGGTTTTCTCTTCCATCGGCTTCAACGACCTGGAGGTCCAGGTAGCCGGACGGACCGTCATTGACGCCGCGATGGCGCCCAATGCCGAATCGCTGGAAGAAACGATCGTCGTGGCTTACGGTACGGCGAAAAAAGGCACCTACACCGGTGCGGCTTCCGTGGTAAGGCAGGATGCCATCAAGGACGTGCCTTCCGTTTCCTTCGAGCAGGCCCTCAACGGCAAGGTTGCGGGTATGCAGATCACCCAGTCTTCGGGCCAGGTCGGTTCGGCTTCCGCCATCCGCATCCGCGGTATCGGCTCCATGAACGCATCCAACGAACCGCTCTACGTCATCGACGGCGTCCCGACGGTGTCGGGTGATACCGGCCAGATGGGCGACTACCTCTACACCTCCAACAACGTGATGGCCACCCTCAACTCGAACGATATCGAGTCCATCACGGTGCTGAAAGACGCCGCCGCCTCCGCCCTGTACGGATCCCGTGCGGCCAACGGCGTCATCCTGATCAACACCAAGCGGGGCCGCGAAGGCAAACCCACGGTCACCTTCCGCGCCTCGGTCGGTATCACGCCGAGCTGGGCCTACGACAACTTCGAGACGGCTTCTGCCCAGGACAACGTCGACATGTTGTACCAGATCTTCTGGGACTATCGCGTGTCCGGCGGCCGTACGCAGCAATACGCCAGTGAATACGCCCTCGGCCAGCTGAACAGCAAATGGAACATGTTCGGCTATGAACTGACCAAGGACGACACCGAGCGCTACGGTCACATCAAGATTTCGGCGAAGACCGACGGCAAGCTGAAACGTACCGACGCCAACGGCAACGTCATCTTCTTCGACTGGGACGACGCCTACTTCCGCACGGCCGTCTACCAGACCTACGACCTGAACGTCAGCGGCGGTACCCAGAACAGTACCTATTATACTTCCTTCGCGTACACGAAGGAGCAGGGCCGCGTCTATGTGAACGGCTTCGACCGTATCAGCGGCCGCGTGAACCTCAACCAGAAGGTGGGCAAATTCTTCGAACTGGCCACCAACGTGAGCCTGGCCAACACCAACAAGGAAGGTTACAACGATACCCGCAACACGGGCTCCAACTACTTCATGCAGACCCGCAACCTGTTGTGGCCGCTCTACTGGCCGGATGACTACAAGACGGGCGATCCCTGGACGTCCCGCTACGCTTCCCTGGCCCAGAACCAGTTGTACTACAACAACCTGTGGGAGAACAACTCCCGCACGCTTAAAGTCTCCGTGAACGAGACGGCCACCGTCAAGTTCACCGACTGGCTGAACTTCCGCACCGTCTTCTCCTATGACGACACGCGCGTCCGCGACCACATCTGGTACAGCGCCGAACACTACAACGGCACCTCGGTCAACGGCCAGGTGACGGAAATGATGACGAGCTACCAGAAGACGGTCTCGTCCTCCACGCTCAACTTCAACAAGGAATTCGGCAAGAGCCACGTGAGCGCCCTGGTCGGCTTCGAGGCCGAGAAGAACTACACCGAGTTCATGCGTTCCACGGGTAAGGACCTTCCGGTGAGCGCCCTCCACACGGTGGCGACCGCCGGTACGCTCGATGCGAACTCCTACTATTGGGGCAACACGATGCTGTCGGTCCTCTCCCGCGCCGAATACAACTACGACAACAAGTACTACCTGTCGGCCAGCTTCCGCCGGGACGGCAGCTCCCGTCTGGGTTCCGCTTCCCGCTGGGGTAACTTCTGGTCGGTGGCCGGTTCCTGGCGTATCAGCAACGAGCCGTTCCTCCAGAACCAGGATGTCCTGAGCAATCTCCGTCTCCGCGCTTCCTACGGTGTCAACGGTACGCTGCCGAGCAGCAACTACGGCTGGCGTTCGCTCGCCGGCTACGGCTATAAATATATGGAAAGCCCGGGCGGCGGCCTGATCAACGCGGCCGACGCCAACCTTTCCTGGGAGACCAGCTACACGACCAACGTGGCCCTCGAGTTCGGCTTCTTCGACAACCGCCTCAGCGGTAGCGTCGAGTGGTTCAACCGCGACTCCAGGGACCTGCTGCAGGACGTGCCCATCTCCTACATCACCGGTTTCAGCTCCACGCTGCAGAATGTCGGTTCCATCAACAACCACGGCATCGAGTTCGAACTGAACGGCGACATCATCAAGAACTCCAACTTCCGCTGGAGCGCCGGCGTCAACGGCTCCTTCCTGAAATCCAAGGTCACCGAACTCTACGGCGGCCAGGACATCATCTGGTGGGACCCGACGGGCGGCGACGACCGTGCGAAGTTCATCTATCGCGAGGGTGAGTCCACCCTGGCCTTCTGGGGCCGCGAGTGGGCCGGCGTCGAGCCGACGACCGGTGCCAACCTGTGGTTCTCCAACAACGAGAACATGGACGCCACGGTCGACGGCCGCAACGTCGTGTACGACCTGACCGATGCCGACGAGGTGATCATCGGCGACGCCAACCCGTTCCTGTTCGGCGGTATCAACACCGACGTGGCCTGGAAGGGCCTGAGCCTGGCGCTGAACTTCAACTACAAGATCGGCGGCCAGCTGGCGAACGGTGCCTGGCGTGACGTGGCCGATGACGGTTACTACTGGAACCGTATCCGCGCCCAGGAGTACTTCGAGAATATGTGGACCGAATACAACACGGCCGGTACGGAGCCGAAGCTTCGCGGTACCGACCTGGAAGACGCCATGCAGCGAAGCTCCCGCCACCTGCACGACGCCACGTTCATCCGTCTGAAGACCGTCACGCTCTCCTACACGTTCCCGACGGTCCTGACCAAGAAGATCTCCATCAACAACCTCCGCGTGTACTTCACCGGCGGCAATCTCCTGACGTTCGCCGCATACAAGGAGGCGGACCCTGAAGTCAACCAGTTTGGTACCAGAGGCTGGGAAACCCCGATCGGAAAGACCTACACCTTTGGCCTTGAATTCACTTTCTAAATACAGGAGGAAACAACCATGAAAAAGATAGCTATCATCCTTTCATTCTGCTGTGTGCTGGCTTTCGTCTCCTGCGAAGGATTCCTGGACGTATCTCCCAGTAACCAGGCGGACTCCTCGACCTGCATCACGAGCGAGTCGGATGCCCAGGTGATGATCAACGGCCTGATGCGCAAGATGACCTCGTCGAGCTACTATGGCCAGAACTTCATGCTCTTCGGCGACGCCAGGGGCGGTGACTTCACCATCTACACGGCCGGTTACACGGGCTCCAATATGTATTACTTCGCCCACACGCAGACCTCGAACACCTATTCCGGTCTGTGGTCGCAGGGATACAACTGCCTGCTCCAGGCCAACAACCTCATCAAGAACCTCGAGGCGATGAAGGCCGAAGGGACCACTTCGTCCACGCTCGACAACATCCTCGGTCAGGCCTATACGGCCCGCGCCCTGATCCACTTCGACCTGGTGCGCCTCTACGGCCAGCCGTACAACATGAACAAGTCGGCCGCCGGCATCGCCGTCGTCACCGAGCCGGTCGACGCCGGCGCGCAGCTCAAACGCGGTACGGTGGAAGAGGCCTATACGCAGATCGTCGCCGACCTCAACACGGCGGCTCCGCTGCTGGCCAAGAAGAAAGTCCTCGGCTACATCAACTACTACGCGAACCAGGCCATCCTGGGCAAGGTGTATATGTATATGGACAACTATGCTTCGGCGGCCACGTGCTTCGCCAATGTCATCGACAGCGGCGTGTACAGCCTCTACAAACCCGGCGACTGGGTGGCTTCCTGGACGAAGCAGAACGGTTCCGAGTCCATCTTCGAACTGGGCATCTACCCGAGTGAAGGCGACCTGGGCGGCAGCGCCTACGGCATCCTCTTCCGCCGCAAGAACCACGGCAACTCCTCGGCGTACGGCTGCTTCAGCGCCAGCGAATACTGGCACCAGATCATGGACAACGACGACGTCCGCTGGGGCGTGATGGACTACGACCATATGTACGGCGAAGAGACGCGGAGCAACTGGCCGGTATGCTGCTACAAGTACAGCGGCAGCCCGAGCCTGGCCGGTGACGGCAAGTCCACCTCCACGGCGGTCAACGTGAAAGTCATCCGTCTCTCCGAGATTTATCTGCTCGCGGCCGAGGCCTATTTCCAGACCAACAACAAGGGAAAGGCGGCCGAACTGCTGAACGAAATCGCCAAGCGTAATCCGAACCAGCCGGCCTGGACCTCCGCCAACGTGAGCCTCGACGCCATCTTCGACGAGTACCGTCGCGAGCTCCTGGGCGAAGGCAAACTCTTCTTCGAGGAGATGCGCCAGAACCGCACCGTCTACTTCGAGGATGACGCCTGGGGCTTCGGTACCACCACGACCTACCGCGAGACCCACATCGACCGGACGTTCTTCCGCGCGATCCTGCCGATCAGCCAGGACGAAATCAACGCCAATCCGGAAATCCAGCAGAATCCGGGTTATTGATGCCGATGAAAACGTTCCCTACACCGATGGGTGACCTTCGGGTCGAGGTGCTGGGCCACGCCTCCGTACGGTTCGGCATAGGTGGCAAGACCATCTATGCCGACCCGTACAGCGAGGTCCACGACTTCACCGGCGATCCCAAGGCCGACCTGATCCTGATCACCCACAACCATTACGACCATTACGACGAAAAGGCCTTTTCCGAGATCGAAACCCCGGAAACGACCTTCATCGTGAGCGAGAACGTCGGGCGGGTGGACGGCCGTTACATGGTGCTGGCCAACGATGCCTGCTGCACCTGGGCCGGCATCGGCGTCTGGGCCGTGGAGTCGTACAACGTGAACCGTCGCAACCCCGACGGCAACCTGTTCCATCCGCGCGGCGTCGGCAACGGCTACGTCCTCGACTTCGACGGCTTCAAGGTCTATCTGGCCGGCGACACGGAACCGATTCCCGCGATGCAGGACCTTCCGAAGATCGACCTGGCCTTCCTGCCCAAGAACCTCCCCTACACGATGACCGACGAAGAGTTCATCAAAGCCGCCAACCTCATCAAGCCCAAGGCCCTCTACGCCTACCACTACTTCGAAATCGACGTCCCCAAACTAAAAAAAGACCTCGATCCCGCCATCGAGTTGATGAACTGATTCCGCGCGGGAGAGTACAAAATAAGCCTGGCTAATCAGCCAGGCTTTTTCTATCAGATGAAAGCCCGCATCTGCGGGCCGTTCCGAAGGAACGAGGGGTCAGGGAGTACAAAACAAGCCTGGCTATTTAGCCAGGCTTTGTACCCCCGTGCGGAATCGAACCGCAACCGTCAGAACCGGAATCTGAAATTCTATCCATTAAACTACGGAGGCCGGTTTGGGACTGCAAATATATTGTTTTTCTTTCAAATAATCGTTACATTTGCAAACTGTTTACGGAAAAACCAAACTAATTTTAAACATATTTCGCTTCAATATGGCTCGTGAAATCAAATTCTCCCTCGTTTATCGAGACATGTGGCAGTCGTCGGGCAAGTACACCGCCCGCGTCGACCAGCTGCAAGAGATAGCTCCGGTAATCATCGACATGGGGTGCTTCGACCGTGTGGAAACCAACGGCGGCGCCTTCGAGCAGGTCCAGCTCCTGTACGGGCAGAACCCGAACAAGGCCGTCCGCGCCTTCACGGAACCGCTCCACAAGGCCGGTATCCAGACCCACATGCTCGACCGTGGTCTCAACGCCCTCCGCATGTACCCGTGCCCGGTGGACGTCCGTAAACTCATGTACAAGGTCAAGCACGCCCAGGGCGTCGACATCACCCGTATCTTCGACGGCCTCAACGATGCCAACAACATCATCCCCTCGATCAAATACGCGATCGAAGGCGGCATGATCCCGCAGGCTTCCCTCTGCATCACCTACTCGCCGATCCATACCGTCGAGTACTACACCAAACTGGCCGAGAAACTCATCGAAGCCGGTGCGCAGGAAATCTGCCTCAAGGACATGGCCGGCATCGGCCGTCCCTGGTCGATCGGCCAGATCATCGCGGGCATCAAGAAGAAACATCCGAACATCGTGATCCAGTATCACGGCCACACCGGCCCCGGTTTTTCCGTAGCTTCGATGCTGGAAGCGGCCAAGGCAGGCGTCGACGTGCTCGACGTGGCCATGGAACCGCTCTCCTGGGGTAAGATCCATCCCGACGTGATCACCATCCGCGCCATGCTCAAGGATGCCGGTTTCCAGGTCAAGGACATCAACATGAAGGCCTATATGGAAGCCCGCGCCCTCACGCAGAAGTTCATCGACGACTTCCTGGGCTACTTTATCGAGCCGACCAACCATCACCTCACCTCCCTGCTCGTGGGCTGCGGCCTGCCGGGCGGCATGATGGGCTCCATGATGGCCGACCTCAAGGGCGTCCATCCGGCCGTGAACATGTACCTCCGCAACAACGGCAAACCCGAAGTCTCGCTCGACGACCTCGTGGTGAAACTGTTCGAAGAAGTCGAATACGTATGGCCGAAGGTCGGTTACCCGCCGTTGGTGACCCCGTTCAGCCAGTATGTGAAGAACATCGCCCTGATGAACATCATGGCCGAAGCGCAGGGCAAACCGCGCTACAGCCTCCTCACCGACAAGAGCATCTGGGGCATGATCCTGGGCAAGAGCGGCGTGCTGCCGGGCCCCGTGGCTCCGGAAATCAAGGAACTCGCCGCGAAGCAGGGCTTCGAATTCTTCGAAGGCGACGTCCAGGCCCTCTATCCGGACGATATGGACGAATACCGCAAGGAGATGAAGGAGAACGGCTGGGAGTTCGGTCCCGACGACGAAGAACTCTTCGAGCTGGCCATGCACCCGACGCAGTACCGCGACTACAAGAGCGGCGCCGCCGAGAAGCGCTTCCTGCACGACCTGGAGGCCGCCCGCGCCAAAGCCGGTGCTCCGATCATCGTCGAGCGCCCGGTCGTGGAGCGTCCCGCTTTCGACATCGAGAAGTACACCGAGCAGCACCCCGACGCACAGCCGATCCAGGCTGCCGCCGCCGGTACGCTGACCTGGACCATCGAGCCCGCCGGCGAGTCCATCGCCCCGGCCATCGGCACGAAGATCGAGGAAGGCAAGCCCGCCTGCTGGGTCCAGGCCTACTACGGCCTCGAGGAATGCAAGGCCCTCAAGAGCGGCCGCATCGTCTCGATCAACGCCAAGCAGGGCGAGAAGGTCGTCAAAGGCCAGATCGTCGGTTTCATCGAGTAATCGGCTGCCCGATCCGTCGGGTACGAAGCAAAAGGAAGTGGACATCCGAAAGGGTGTCCACTTTTATTTTGCCCGCCCCGCGAAGAATCACTATCTTCGTGGAAGATAATATCCCTATCCATGAAAAAATACTTTTTCCTGTCGGCGCTGGCGCTCTGCCTCGCCTTCCTCTCCGGCGCGGAGACCCTTCCGGTCCGGAATTTCCGCCACAACGGACCGTTTCCCCAGCAAACCCCTTTCCTGATCGATTCGGTCAATGTGAAATCGGAAGCCTTCCAGCCCGTCAGTGCAAGCGGCCGGATCTCTTTCGATTTTGAAAACAGCCGGTTCGCCCCGGTGACCGTGCATATCGAAGGTCCCGTGAAAGACCACAAGCTTTTCGTGGACGGCAAGCCGGCCGGCGGGCCGCTCAAGCTGGCTCCGGGCACCCACCATGCCGAGATCGAATACCGGCTGGAACCCGGCCAGGAACTGTCGCTGGACATCTCCCTCGAGACGCCGGAAGACGGCATCCTTTCCCTGCGGGAAGACGGCAAGCACCGCTACGGCATGCACGACGTCCTGCTGGGCACCCGGTTCTCCGGCGTGTCGCTCTCGCCCGACGGCAAGTGGATGATCACGAACTATGCGACCACGCGGGAGGGCGGCAAGGTGGAGCGGTCGAGCCTGCTGTCCGAAGTCGCCACCGGCCGGGTCGTTGCCCGCACCGCGGAACGCATCGCCTGGATGCCCCGCTCCAACAAATACTATTACACACAGCGTGAATCCGACGGCCTGCGGATTCTGGCCGTGGATCCCGCCACGGGCGAGCAGGAAACGCTGGCCGAAGGCGTTCCCGAAGGGATGTTCCAATTCGCGCCGACCGAGGAATTCCTGATCTATATGCAGAGCGAAGATGGGCCGGCGGAGAAGGAAAGCATCTACCAGATCCTGTCGCCCGATGACCGCCAGCCCGGCTGGCGCAGCCGCAGCTACCCGGCCAAATACGACCTGAAGACGGGCGTGATGCAGCGCCTGACCTACGGTTACCACAACGTCTGGCTCTCCGACGTGTCGCAGGACAGCAAGAAGGCCTTGCTCCTGGTAAGCGAAGAGCGCCTCGAGAAGCGCCCGACGACGGTCATGACCCTCTACCTGATGGATCTGCAGACCCTGCAGGCCGAAAAGCTGGTCGACCGCGACGGCTTTATGCAGAGCGCTTCCTTCTCGCCCGACGGTAAACAGGTGCTGCTCAGCGGCAGCCCGGAGGCTTTCGACGGCATCGGCAAAAACGTCCGCAAGGGCCAGACCCCGAGCATGACCGACATCCAGCTGTACCTGATGGACCTCGGCACCCGGAAGATCAAGCCGCTGACCCGCGATTTCGACCCCTGCGTGGCCTCCTCGGAATGGAGCCTGGCCGACGGGCAGATCTACCTGACCGCCGAGAATCGCGACCGGATCGATCTCTTCCGCCTCGACCCCAAGAACGGCCGCATCCGGCAGATTGACACGCCGGAAGACCTGGTCAAGGGCTTCAGCCTCGCCGCCGCCGCACCCGTCATGGCCTGGTACGGCCAGGGCGCCTCGAACTCCGACCGGCTTTATCTGATGGATACGAAAAAGGGCGCGTCCTCGTTGCGCGAAGATCTCAGCGCCAAGATCCTCAAGGATGTCAGGCTGGGCGAATGCCGGCCGTGGAATTTCAAAAATTCGAAAGGAGAGACCGTCTACGGCCGCTTCTATCTCCCGCCGGATTTCGATCCGTCGAAGAAATACCCGATGATCGTCAACTACTACGGCGGCTGCAGCCCTACGAGCCGCAACTTCGAGAGCCGCTACCCCCACCACGCCTATGCGGCGCTGGGTTATGTGGTCTATGTCGTGGCCCTGCCTTCCGGCGCTACCGGCAACGGACAGGAATGGTCGGCCCGGCACGTGAACACGGCCGGCGACGGCCCCGCCCAGGACATCATCGAAGGCACGGAGAAGTTCTGCCAGGAACATCCGTTCGTCAATCCGGATAAGATCGGCTGCATCGGCGCCTCCTACGGCGGCTTCATGTCGCAGTACATCCCGACGCTCACCGACCGTTTCGCCTGCGCCATCTCACACGCCGGCATCAGCGACCACACCAGCTACTGGGGCTTCGGCTACTGGGGATACTCCTACAGCGAAACCTCGATGGCGAACAGCTATCCCTGGTCTGACCGGGAACTCTACGTGGACCACAGCCCGCTCTATCTGGCCGACAGGATCAACACGCCCATCCTCCTGATCCACGGCGACGCCGACACCAACGTGCCCTTCAACGAAAGCATCCAGCTGTTCACGGCGCTCAAGCTCCTCGGCAAGGAAACGGCCCTTGTCGCCGTCAAAGATCAGAACCACCACATCCTCGACTACGCCAAGCGCCTCGAATGGCAGAACACCATCTGGGCCTGGTTCGCCAAATGGCTCCAGGACGATCCTTCCTGGTGGGATGCGCTCTATCCGCCGAAGGCGCTGTAACAGGCTGGTGTGCTTTCCGCCAAATTTGTTATCTTTGCGCCCCACAAAGAACTGAAGAAATGAAAAAAGCATATGTTTTTCCGGGACAGGGGTCCCAGTTTACGGGAATGGGGCACGAACTGTATGTCCGCGATCCCGAGGTCCGCGATCTGTTCGATGCGGCCGACAGCTTGCTGGGTTTTGGTCTGCGTGAGATTATGTTCGAAGGAACGGCCGAAGACCTGAAGGCCACGCGCGTGACGCAGCCGGCGCTTTTCCTCCACAGCGTGGCGGCGGCCCGCTATTATGCCATCAAACCGGATATGGTGGCCGGCCACTCCCTGGGCGAATTCTCTGCCCTGGTAGCTGCCGGCGCCCTTTCTTTCGAAGACGGACTGAAACTCGTTTCGGCCCGCGCACAGGCCATGCAGCGCTGCTGCGAGGCCACGCCGGGCGCGATGGCCGCCATCCTCGGCGCGCCGGCGGAACTGGTGGAAGAAGTCTGTGCCGCGACGCCGGGAACGGTGGTTCCCGCGAACTACAATAACGACGGACAACTCGTGATTTCCGGCGAGGTGGCGGCCGTGCAGGCGGCCTGCGCCACGCTCAAGGAGCGCGGCGTCAAGCGCGCCCTGCTGCTGCCGGTGGGCGGCGCCTTCCATTCGCCGCTGATGGAGCCGGCCCGCCAGGAGCTGGCCGAGGCCATCTCGGCGGCCGATTTCCACCGTCCGGTATGCCCGATCTACCAGAATGTCGATGCGCTGCCGCACACCGATCCCGACGAGATCCGGAGCAACCTGCTGATGCAGCTTACCTCGCCGGTCCGCTGGACCCAGACCGTCAAAAACATGGTCTCCGACGGCGCCGGCTCCTTCACGGAAGTGGGCGCAGGCACCGTTCTGCAGGGTCTTGTGCGAAAAATCGCTCCCGAGGTGGAAGAAATTGCGGGGATCGCGTAAAATCTTTGTATATTTGTAAGATAGAATCTCATTTAAATCCTATAAGTCGTATGGCAAAAGAAAAGAAATTCATCACCTGTGATGGCAATTTTGCCGCGGCTCACGTGGCGTACCTGTTCAGTGAGCACGCGGCTATCTATCCGATCACCCCGTCTTCGACGATGGCGGAACTCGTGGACGAGTGGGCCGCTTTCGGCAAGAAGAACATGTTCGGCGAAATCGTGAAAGTGACCGAGATGCAGAGCGAAGGCGGTGCCGCCGGCGCCGTGCACGGTTCCCTCCAGGCGGGCAGCCTGACCACCACCTTCACGGCTTCGCAGGGCCTCCTCCTGATGATTCCCAATATGTACAAGATCGCCGGCGAACTGCTCCCGACCGTTTTCCACGTGTCGGCCCGTACCCTCGCCGCGCAGGCGCTCTCCATTTTCGGCGACCACCAGGACGTGATGAGCGTCCGCCAGACCGGTTTTGCGATGCTGGCCTCCGCCAGCGTGCAGGAAGCCATGGACCTGGGCGCCGTGGCCCATCTGGCCACCCTCAAGTCGAGCGTTCCGTTCGTCCATTTCTTCGACGGTTTCCGCACCTCGCACGAGATCCAGAAGATCGAGATGCTTGAGGCCGAAGACCTCCGTCCGCTGGTGAGCGACAAGGCCCTCGCGCAGTTCCGTGCCAAGGCCCTCAATCCCAACAAGCCCGTCACCCGCGGTACCAACCAGAACCCCGACGTCTTCTTCCAGGCCCGCGAAGCCTCGAACCCGTATTACGAAGCCGTCCCCGACATCGTGGCCCGTTACATGGGCGAGATCAGCGAGCTGACCGGCCGCCACTATCTGCCATTCGACTATTATGGCGCACCGGATGCCGAGAACGTCGTCATCGCCATGGGTTCTGTCTGCGAGACCATCAAGGAAACCATCGACTACCTGGCCGAAACCCGCGGTGAGAAACTGGGCCTGATCACGGTCCGTCTCTACCGCCCGTTCTCCGCCAAATACTTCCTCCGCGCCCTGCCGAAGACGGCCAAACGCGTGGCCGTCCTCGACCGCACCAAGGAGCCCGGCGCCCTGGGCGAACCGCTCTACCTCGACGTCAAGAGCGTCCTGGTCGACCTCGGCGACAAAGCCCCGATGCTCGTGGGCGGCCGCTACGGTCTCTCCTCCAAGGACACCAGCCCGGCCCAGATCATCGCCGTGTTCGACAACTTCAAGCTCCGCGAACCCAAGAACGGCTTCACCATCGGCATCGTCGACGACGTGACCTTCAAGTCGCTCCCGCTCAAGGAAGAAGTCTCCATCGTGAAGAAAGGCACCTACGAGTGCAAGTTCTTCGGCCTCGGCTCCGACGGTACCGTGGGCGCCAACAAGAACACCATCAAGATCATCGGCGACCACACGCCGAAATACTGCCAGGGCTACTTCGACTACGACTCCAAGAAGTCTGGCGGCTACACCTGCTCGCACCTGCGCTTCGGCGACCAGCCGATCCACGCCCCGTACCTTGTGTCGACGCCCGACTTCGTGGCCTGCCACGTGCCTTCGTATCTCTACAAGTACGATGTGCTCAAGGGCATCAAGGACGGCGGCTCGCTGCTGCTCAACAGCCTCTGGGATACCGAAGAGACCTTCGCCCGCATTCCCGACTTCGTGAAGAAGACCATCGTCGACAAGCACATCCGCCTCTACCTGATCAACGCCACCAAGATCGCCGGTGAGATCGGCCTGGGCGGCCGCACCAACACCATCCTGCAGAGCGCCTTCTTCAAGATCACGGGCATCATCCCGTACGAAGAGGCCGTGGCCTATATGAAGAAAGCCATCGACAAGTCCTATGGCAAGAAGGGCGAGAACGTCGTCAAGATGAACTACGCCGCCGTCGACCGGGGCGGTGACTATGTGGAAGTCGAGATTCCCGAATCCTGGAAGAACGCTACGGGCCGTTTCGTGCACGCGAACTACGACCGTCTGGCTCCCGAATTCATCCGCAACGTGGCCGACGTGGTCGCCGCCCAGAACGGCAACGACCTGCCCGTGAGCACGTTCGCCGGTAATATGGTGGACGGCACGATTCCCGCCGGCACCGCCGCCTACGAGAAGCGCGGCACCGCCGTCGTGGTCCCCGAGTGGAACCCCGCCAACTGCATCCAGTGCAACCAGTGCGCCTTCGTCTGCCCGCACGCCGCCATCCGCCCGTTCCTGATGACCGCCGCCGAGGGTGAGAAAGCCCCCGCTGCCATCAAGCGCAAACCGGGCCTGGCCCAGTTCAAGGAATACACCTTCACGATGCAGGTCTCTCCGTTCGACTGCACGGGCTGCGGCAACTGCGCCGACGTCTGCCCGGCCAAGGAGAAGGCCCTCGTGATGAAGGATTTCGACGGCCAGAAGGCCGAACAGGCCAACTTCGATTATCTCCACGCCAACGTGGGCTACAAGGACACCGTCGCCCCGAAGGAACAGAACGTGAAGAACTCGCAGTTCGCCCAGCCGCTCTTCGAGTTCTCGGGCGCCTGCGCCGGCTGCGGCGAGACCCCGTACATCAAGGCCATCACCCAGCTCTTCGGCGACCGGATGATGATCGCCAACGCCACGGGCTGCTCGTCGATCTACAGCGCCGCCTTCCCGTCCTCGCCGTTCTGCAAGAACGCCGAAGGTCACGGCCCGGCCTGGCAGAACTCCCTCTTCGAGGACAACGCCGAATTCGGCCTGGGTATGCACCTGGGTTCCGACCGCGTCCGCGAGACCGTTGCGCGCCTGATGCGCGAAGGCCTGGAGTGCAACTGCTGCACCGCCGAGATCAAGACGCTCTTTGAGCAGTGGCTCGCCGACCGCAACAACGCGGCCGCCACGCGCAAGATCTGCGACGCCCTCGTTCCGCTGATGAAGGAATGCGGCTGCGACACCTGCAAGAAACTCCTCGAGCTCCAGAACTTCATCCCGGCCCGCAGCCAGTGGGTCTTCGGCGGTGACGGTTGGGCCTATGACATCGGCTACGGCGGCCTCGACCACGTGCTGGCCTCCGGCGAGAATGTCAACGTGCTCGTGCTCGACACCGAGGTGTACTCCAACACGGGCGGCCAGTCGTCGAAGTCGACGCCGGCCGGCGCCGTGGCCAAGTTCGCCACTTCGGGCAAGAAGATCCGCAAGAAGGACCTCGGCATGATGGCCATCAGCTACGGCTACGTCTATGTGGCCCAGGTGGCGATGGGTGCCTCGCAGGCCCAGTTCCTCAATGCGATCAAGGAAGCCGAGGCTTATGACGGTCCGTCCCTGATCATCGCCTACGCCCCGTGCATCAACCACGGTCTGAAGGCCGGCATGGGCCACAGCCAGGCTGAGGAGAAGCGTGCCGTCGAATGCGGTTACTGGCACCTGTACCGCTACAACCCGGCGCTCGAAGCCGCGGGCCAGAACCCGTTCAAGCTCGACAGCAAGGCCGATCCTGACTGGAGCAAGTTCCAGGACTTCCTCAAGGGCGAGGTCCGTTACGCTTCCCTGATGAAGTCGTTCCCCGAGAACGCCGCCGAACTCTTCGGCAAGACCGAAGAATTCGCCAAGTGGCGTCTGAGCACTTATAAGCGCCTTGCGGGCGTTGAGTAAGTAAACAGCTGATAGTCAGCATTTTATTAAAGTCTTTCTGTTCTCTTTGGGGCAGAAAGACTTTTTTGTAACTTTGTTCTTATGAAAAGACGCGTGGTTATCTTGATGCTCGCGATGGCGGCCGTTGCCGCGTGCGAGCCGGCAGGGAAGAATCTTCCGGCCGAATTGGACGAATCGTATGCTCCCGTCAGCATCAGCGCGAAAGTCGATGCGGTGCAGCCCGGTACCGGGCTTGTGCTCTGGAGCGAGAACGCCAGTGAACGGAATGCCGCCTACGGCAAGTCCATCTCCCTGGAATACGCCTATTGCCTTCCTTGCCAGGTCGTCAAGGGCAAGGTCGACGGGAAGATCCAGTATGACTGGCGGCCTTTCAACCAGTGGTTGTCCGACGTCGCGTCGCGGAAGCACCAAGCCGTGGTCCGCTTCCGCTATGAGTATCCCGGCGAGCGCAGCGTGGACGGCAAGCCCGGCACCACCGCCGTGCCCGACTATATCAAGGCGCTGCCCGATTACCAAGAGACCTATTTCGAGAATGAAGACGGACCGACCTGGTACGCCGATTGGACGAGCGCAGAACTGCAGTGGTTTACCAAGCAGTTCTATGCCGATTTCAACGCCGCCTACAGGGACGATCCGCGCATCGCTTTCGTTGAGGTGGGCTTCGGCCACTGGAGCGAATACCACATTTTCGGCACGCCGCTTCAGCCGGGCGTCAATTTTCCGTCCGATGCCTACCAGAAGGAGTTCCTGACCTATCTGGCCGGTGCGCTGGATATTCCCTGGCTCATCTCGATCGATGCGGCCGAGAGCTCGCCCGTCGTGGGCGACGCCTCTCTGATGGCGCTGACCTTCGGCCTGTTCGACGACAGCTTCATGCACAAGGACCACGAAGGCGATTACAACGAGAACTGCTGGAACGCCATCGGCAAGGGGACCCGCTGGCAGAAAGGCGCCTGCGGCGGCGAGATCAGTTACTACACCTCCGCCGACCAGAAAAACTTCCTGAATCCGGCCGGGATGTATGGCGTCACCTGGGAGCAGGCTTCCGCCAAATACCACATCAGTTTTATGATTGCCAACGACGCCCCCTCCGGCCAGTACGGCACCGCCGCCCGCTTCAAGGAAGCCAGCATGGCCTGCGGCTACCACTTCGCCCTGACCGGCCTCTATGCAAACGCCGAAAAGACCGCCGCCTACATCACCAACACCGGCATCGCCCCCATCTACCGCGACGCCTACCTCGCCGTCGCCGGCACCCGCAGCGAAACCTCCCTCAAAGGCCTCCTCCCCGGCGACACCCTCCTGGTCTTCATCCCCAAACCCACCACCGGCACCGACCTCACCATCGAATCCGACCACATTCTCCCCGGACAAAAGATTCAGTTCGACGCCGATTGCCATTGATTATTATCATATAACTGAAGATAGAAGCGCCGCAGGCGCCCCCGCCGCTTCTGCGGCGGCCCCTCCCTCGGGAGGGGGCAGGGGGTGGGGCATAGAAAAAGGCGGCCTTGGCCGCCCGGAGTCCCATCATCCACAAACAAAAAAGCCTGGCTTTTTCAAGCCAGGCTTTTGGGGTGGATGATGGGACTCGAACCCACGACACTCGGAACCACAATCCGATGCTCTACCAGCTGAACTACATCCACCATCTATGGGACTGCAAAGGTAGTATTTTTTCGACGATATCTCCAAATTTTTTATAACGCCGTGAAACGGACCGACGCGATGTGGCCGTTGGCATCGATGAGCGTGAGGGTGTGGGGACCTTTTTCGGGGACGACTTTGATCTTGTGTTCGCCGTGGGCGGTTTCTCCCAGATAGGTGCCGTCGAGGTGCCAGAAAAGGGTGGCGCCGGGGTCGCTGTGGGCGGCGGAGAAGATGACGCCCTGGCTGTGGGAGTCGAGCGCCACGGGTGTGGCGATGCTCATTCCTTCCTGGGGATAGATGATTTCGATGGCGCCGGCGCCGCGAGAGCCGGCGTAGTTGGGATGGAACGGCGGGAGCGAGTGGTAGTCGCTGTGCGTCCGCATATAATACCATTCCTGGGCAGGAGGCAGGACGAACCACGCAACGTGCTGGATTTCGGATACGGGCCAGCAGTCTCCGTCGACCTGCCAGCGGTGGTCGGGATCCAAGTGGACCAGTTTGTGGTAGGGGCAGGGATCGGGCCGGTGCGGGGCGCGGGGCGCCCATACCGTCTCGACGCCGTCGGCTTCGCACAGGTCGGTGGCCGGATGGCCGCTGAGCCGGCAACAGACCACTTCTTCCAGCTCGTCGAGCGGCTGGTCGAACCAGCCGGTCGGAGGCAGCAGGCTGAAGAGATCGAACATCACCGGCGCGGCATAGCCTACGCCGGTGAGCAGCGGACGGCCTTCGCCGTTGCAGTTGCCCACCCAGACAGCCACGACGTAGTCGGGCGTGGCGCCGACGCTCCACGCGTCGCGGTTGCCGTAGCTCGTTCCGGTCTTCCAGGCCACGGTCCGGCTGGAATGGAACGTATGCCAGTCGCCTTCTTCTTCGGGCCGGCTCACTTCGGTCAGGGCGTCGAAGGTGCACCAGATGGCGCCGCGGGAGAGCGGGGGCGTGGCCGCCCGACGGCCGCCGGCGGCCTCGCCGTCCAGCTTCCGCGCCATCCCGGCATAGACGGCGGCCAGGTCGCCCAGTTTGATCTCGGCGCCGCCGAGGATCAGCGACAGGCCGTAGGTGTCGGCGCCGCGGGTGATCGTCGTGAAGCCGCTGCGCTGGAGCACGTCGATGAATTTTTCGACGCCGTATTCGTAGAGCATCCGGACGGAGGGGACGTTCAGCGAGCGGCGGATCACGTCGCGCGCCGGGACGGCCCCGTCGAAGGTATGGTTGAAGTTGTTGGGCGTGAAATCCTTGTAGTGGAACGGGATGTCGGAGACGAGCGTACCCGGCAGGATGTCGCCTTCGTCGAGCATCGCCGCATAGAGCAGCGGCTTGAGCGTGCTGCCGCTGCTGCGCGGCGAGGGCACCACGTCGACGTTGTCGCCGTGGCTGCCCGACCCGTGCCCCGCGTTGCCGATATACACGACCGGCTCGCCGCTGTGCACGTCGAGGATGACCGCCGCGACATTATAAACTTCGTTCGTGGCAAACACGTCGGCGTGCCGCTTGACGATGGCTTCCGCCCGCTGCTGCATGCCGATGTCGATCGAACTGTGGTAGAGCTTGTCGCCCTGTTGCTTGCGCAGCGTCTCCAGATAATGGAAGGCGATTTCCGGCAGGGGATAGGGCTTATCGGGCAAGGGTTCTTCCTTGGCCAGTTCGCATTCCGTCCCGTCGATGACGCCCGTTGCGCAGAGTTTGTCGAGCAGGAAATTCCGCTTGGCCAGCAGCGCTTCGCGGGAACGGCCCGGGTGGATGAGGGCCGGGGCGTTGGGCAGCACGGCCAGGGTGGCGCTTTCCGCCCAGGAAAGGTCGTCGGCGCTGCGTCCGTAATAGCGCCAGGCCGCAGCCTCAAGCCCCACGACGTTGCCGCCGAAAGGCGCGTGGCCGGCATACAGGGCGAGGATCTCGTCTTTGCTGCAATAGGCGTCCAGCCGCAGGGCCAGCGCCATTTCAATCAGTTTTTCGGGGATGGTCCGCGGCTTGTCGCCGCGGCTCAGGCGGATGACCTGCATGGTGAGCGTGCTGGCACCGCTGCGGACTTCGCCGCCCTTGACGTTGAGGCGCAGGGCGCGGATGATGGCCAGCGGGTCGATGCCCGGATGATAACGGAAGCGCTTGTCCTCGAACGCGACGATGGCCTTGGCGAATTTTTCGGGAACCGTATCGGAAGCGGGGAAGCGCCACTGGCCGTCGGCTGCGATGCGGGCGCCCAGCAACTGCCCGTCGCGGCTCTCCAGGACGGCGCAGACGGGGTCGTCGAACAAGCGTCCGGGCTTGAGCGCCAGCAGGATGCCCGTCAGGCCCGCGAGCGCTGCCAAAAGCAGCAAAAGATTCTTCCGTTTATCCAAACGATTTCCTATATTTGCATTATATAGCAAAAATAGGCAAAAATCCTTATCCGACATACTATGAAACGTTTCCTTCTTGCCCTGAGTTTCGCCCTGGCGGGCCTCGCAGCCATCTCCTGCGCCACGTCGGGGAATGAAAGCATTGCCAGTTATTCCAAGGAAATCCGGATCGACGATCCCGTGACCGTCCGTCTCTTCGATTCCTTCTCGATGCAAGACAACGACCAGACCCTGGCGGCTGCCAGGAAAGCCGTCACCATCACTCCGAAAGTCGATTTCGACGTCCAGGTGGTGGACCCCCAGACCCTCTGCATCATCCCGACGCAGCCGCTGGAATACAACACGACCTATAAGGTAACGGCCGATGTGGGCAAGATTGCCGGCGTTTCGGGCGGCAAGCAGACGTTCGAGGTGAAGACCCTCGCGCCGATCCTCCGCTTCGACTACAGCAAACTCACCGGCTACCCCGATATCGACGACCGCTACCAGATCGAGCTCCAGATCACTTCGCCCGACGTGCTTGACGGCAAATACCTCGAGAGCGGCTTCTCCGTCCGCGGCGCCGATGCGCCCGTGGCCTGGGTCCACTCCGAGGACGGCCGGACGCACACCGCCACGGTGGGCAACATCACCGCCCGCGACCGCAAATCCACGGTGGAACTCGTCCACAACTGGCCCAAGTTTGCGGCCGAAGGCTCCCGCAAGTTCAACGTGCCGGCCAAGGGCCAGTTCGAAGTCATCGACAGCGAAGTCAAGGCCGAACCCTATGGCTATGAAGTGGCTTTCTCCGGTGCCCTCGATCCCAAGCAGGATTTCGCCAGCCTCGTCTCGATGCCTGGCGCCGGGAAACTTTCCTTCATCGTCAAGGAAAACGTCCTGAAGATCGTCCCCACGACCCGTGCCGCCGAGAAACAGTTCCTTTCGATCAGCAAGGGCGTCACCAGCGTCAAGGGGCAGAAACTGGAAGAAGATTTCGACCGCTGGTTCACCATTCCTTCCGGCTACCCCATGGTCGCCTTCCTCGCCAAAGGCTCGGTCCTGCCTTCTTCGGGCGATATGAACCTCGCCTTCCAGGCCATCAATTATACGAAAGCGCGCGTGCGCGTGAAGCGTATCTACGGCAACAACGTGCTGCAGTTCCTGCAGAGCAACCGGCTCAACGACTCTTACTGCTACACCTCGAATGTGGCCCGTACGGTCATCGATACGACGCTTGTGCTGGGTGAAGCCAACTCCGCCCGGCTCCGCAACCTCAATACCTACGGCCTGAACCTGGCCGACCTGGTCAAGATCGAGCGCGGTGCGATCTACCGCATCGAAATCCGGGGCGACGGCCCGCTGGCCGAGTTCGACGAAGACCACTATGAAAGCGATTACTACTTCGGCAGCTACGACGACTATGAGGAACGCGTGCGCAACATCCTGATCTCCGACCTGTCGGTCATCGCCAAAGGCTCCGACAAGGGTGAATACACGGTCTTCGTGACCGACATCCTCTCAGCCCAGCCGGTGAGCGGCGCCAAGGTGACGCTCTACAACTCCGTCAACCAGGTGGTGGGCGAAGGATCGACCGCCTCGGGCGGCAAGTTCTCCTGCAACGTTCCCAACGACGACGTGCAGACCATCATCGTCACCAAGGGCAACGACAAGTCCTACCTGTCGATGAATCCGGGCAGCGCGGTGTCGATGAGCAGTTTCGAAGTCGACGGCAACGCTTCGCGCAAGGGCCAGAAGGGCTTCATCTTCGGCGAACGCGGTGTCTGGCGTCCGGGCGACGACGTCCACATCACCTTCGTGTCGATGCTCGACGAAGGCGTCCTGCCTGCCAACCACCCCGTGACGGCCACCCTGAGCAACCCGCAGGGCCAGGTCATCAGCACCCTCGTGAACAACACCGGCCACGACGGCATGTATGCCTTCAAGTTCACCACTTCTCCCGACGCCCCGACGGGCAACTGGGAAGTGGCCGTGACGGCCGGCGGCCAGACCTGGTACAAGACGGTGAAGATCGAAACCGTCAAGCCCAACAACATCGCGATCGACCTCAAGCTCAACGACGACCCGGTGCTGCCGATCGGCGACATCCACGGCGACATCGCCGCCCGCTGGCTGGTGGGCAACCCGGCCAAGGATCTCGAAGTGCGGATCAACGCCGACCTCTCCCGGGGCCGCACCCGTTTCGACAGCTACAAGGACTATGTGTTTGAAGACGCTTCCCGCAATTTCTCCGGGCAGGAAATCGAAGTCTTCAAGGGAAAGACGAACGGCGAAGGCAAAGTTTCGTTCGCCACGGGCTTCCGCGTGACCGGCGCTTTCCCCGGTATGATTACGGGCCGCTTCACCACCCGCGTGTTCGAGAAGGGCGGCGACTTCAGCATCGACCACTACACGACGACGGTCTCGGTCTACGATACCTATATCGGACTCAACGTTCCCGAGCAGCAAGACCAGTGGGGTGACTCCTATCTCGACAAGGGCAAGATCCACACCTTCAAGCTGGCTGCCGTCGACTACAAGGGCAATGCCGTCCGCAAACCCGTCAAAGTGAATGTGGAAGTCTACAAGATGGGCTGGAGCTGGTGGTGGAGTTCCTCTTCCGACGGCCTGGCTTCCTATGCGAAGGATTCCTACAACAAGCCGTTCAAGGAGATGGACGTGACGCTGACCGCCGGTACCGGCGAGTTCCGGCTCGACCTGTCGAAGGAAGAGAGCGGCTTCTTCTTCATCCGCGTCACCGATCCGGCCGGCGGCCATGCCACTTCGGCGGTCACGATGGCCCGCAGCAGTTATGAATATGCCACCGGCGGCAACGCCGATGCCGCCATCCGCCTGCCGATGACGATCAACAAAGACAAGTTCGCCATTGGCGAGACCGCCACGCTGACGATCCCTTCGGCCAACGGTGCCCGCGCCCTGGTCTCCATCGAAAAGGGCGAGCGTGTGCTCAAGACCTGGTGGGTCGACTGCAAGGGTGAGAACACCGACATCGCCATCCCCATCGAGGCCGGCATGGCGCCCAACGTGTACGCCACGGTGTCGCTGATCCAGCCTTACAACAACTGCGAAAACGATGCGCCGATCCGGTTGTTCGGCGTCCAGCGCATCCTCGTGGAAGAAGCGGCCACGCACCTGCACCCCGTCATCGACATCGCCGGTGAAATCCAGCCCGAGAAGGAAGTCTCCTTCACGGTCCGCGAGCAGGACGGCCGTCCGATGAGCTACGTGGTGGCCTTCGTCGACGAAGGCCTGCTGAGCCTGACCCGTTTCAAGACGCCGAATCCCTGGAACAGCTTCTATGCGACCGAGGCCCTCGGCGTCCGCACCTGGGATCTCTACGACCTGATCATCGGCGCCTACGGCGCCCGCATGGAGCAGCTCTTCGCCATCGGCGGCGACGGTGAAGGCGACGCGCCCGTGACGCCCAACACGAAGGCCGAGCGCTTCAAACCCGTCTCGATCTTCATGGGCCCGTACACCGTCAAGGCGAAAGGCACCGACAAGCACACCGTCACGATTCCGCAGTATATCGGCAACGTCCGCGCCATGGTGATCGCCACCGACGGCGCCGCTATGGGTGCTTCCGAAAAGAACGTGCTGGTCACCAAACCGGTGATGGTCAAAGCTACCCTGCCGCGCGTGGTCGGTACGGAAGAAGAAGTGGTGCTTCCCGTGACCGTCTTCACCAACAAGGACGGCGTGGGTGAGGTCACGGTCGAAGTGAAGGCCGACGGCGCACTGACCGGCGCCGGTACGGCTACCGTCCATATGGGCAAGGCCGGTGAAGAGCTGGTGTTCTTCACGCTGAAGGCCTCCGACGTGGCCGGCATCGGCAAGATCCACACCGTGGCCAAGGGCGCGGGCGACAGCTCCGCCGAAGATCTCGAAGTCGACGTCCGCGAACCGAACGTCCGTACCACGAATTCCTTGGTCAAACTGATCGAGGGCGGCAAGTCGCTCAAGCTGCCGTTCGAGCTGGTCGGCCGTCCCGGCACCAACGCGGTGAGCGTGGAAGCTTCCACCATCCCGCCGGTCGACCTGGAATTCCGGATGGGCTACCTGACCAACTACCCGCACGGCTGCCTCGAGCAGACCGTCTCGGCCGCCTTCCCGCAACTCTACCTGGGTGACCTGACCGAACTGAACGCGGAAGAGCGCGCCAAGGTGGAGAAGAACGTCAAGGCCGCCATCACCAAGTTGAGCTCCTTCGCCATTGCCGGCGGCGGCATGACCTACTGGCCGGGCACTGCCTCCTACTCGGGCGCCAACACCTGGGCCACCATCTATGCCACCCACTTCATGGCCGAGGCGCAGAAGGCGGGCTATTCCGTCCCGGCAGCCCTGAAGAAATCGAACCTGGGCTATGTCAAGTCGGTGGCCGCGAGCAAGAACTTCAACGCCGAATCCCGGGCTTACGCCTGCTACGTCCTCGCCCTGGCCGGTACGCCCGACCGCGGCTCCATGGGCCGCCTGCGGGAAGACGCCGCCAAACTGCCCGAGTCGTGCGCGCTGCTGCTGGCCGGCGCTTATGCGCTCGACGGCAAGAAAGACATCGCCCGTACCCTCCTGCAGGGCACGCGCTCAGGCGCCAGCACCTTCGACCACTTCTCCCCGAATTTCGAGAGTGAAGAGCGTGTGCAGGCCATCGCTGCGATGATCCACACCGCCGTGGGCGACAAGGCCTCCGCCTTCCGCTGCGTGGAGCAGCTGGCTCAGTGGCTCAACGACCGCAAGCACTGGATGAGTACCCAGAGTACCTCCTGGGCCCTCCGCGGTGTGGCCGATTATATGAAGGCCAATGCGGTCGACGGGCTCAACGTATCCGTGAAGGGTCCGCAGACCAGCGCCCAGCTCAAATCGTCCAAGGCCATCGCACAGGGTACCCTGGCGCCGGGCAACGGTACGACCCTCGACCTCGAGATCGTCAACAATTCCAAGGCGCCCGTCTACCTGGTGGTCAGTTCCACCGGTGTGCCGGACAAGGGCCAGGAAGTGACCCGCGCCGACGGTCTGAAACTGCAGGTGACCTACACGCTGCCCAACGGCACGCCCGTCGATCCGACCGAACTGGAGCAGGGTACCGACTTCGTGGCTACGACCACCGTTACGAATCTCAGCGGAACGGTCGACTACACCAACCTGGCCCTGACGCAGATCTTCCCTTCGGGTTGGGAGATCCACGTCGACCGCGTCGACGACTTCTACCAGGATTACCGCGACGACCGGGTGTATTCGTACATCTATCTGGCCCGGAACCGTTCGGCCGTCATCAAGACGCGTCTGACGGCCACCTACAAGGGCCGCTTCTACCTGCCCGCCACGGTCTGCGAACCGATGTACGACAATACCGTCGGCGCATCGGTCCCGGGTGGTTGGGTCACGGTCAAATAAAATTTTTGCAAAAATATTTTGCATAATAAAAAAAGGTTTTTACCTTTGCAGCCCGTTTCGGAAGAAACGACAGTTCATTGAAAGAATAGGAAGAAAAACAAGTACAAGCAAGTACCGATTTTACTTAGTAAAATCAGAGAGCGAAGCGTTGATTCTTTTGGAAAGAATTGAAAGTTGCAGGATCCAGCTTGAGTTATAAATAAAATTATACAATGAAGAGTTTGATCCTGGCTCAGGATGAACGCTAGCGGCAGGCTTAACACATGCAAGTCGAGGGGCAGCGGGTGTAGCAATACATGCC
>CACYZM010000023.1 GCA_902778855.1 uncultured Bacteroidia bacterium | reverse complement strand
TCTTTCGGGAAGAGTTTGGAGCCCATGCCGACGGCGGTGACGCCGGAGGCGGCCCAGGCCTTGAGGTTGTCTTCGGTCGGCTCGACCGCGCCGGTGGCCATGATCATGGCCCACGGCAGCGGGCCGAGAACGTTCTTCACGAAGGAAGGACCGCCGACGTTGCCGGCCGGGAAGACCTTCACCAGGTCGCAGCCCAGCTCCATGGCGCGGACCATCTCGGAGACGGTCCCGCAGCCCGGGCTATAGGGCACGCCCCGGCGGTTGGCCACCTTCACGACCTCTTCGGAAAGACAAGGCGACACGAGGAAGTCGGCGCCGAGCTGCATATACAGCACGGCCGTCGGCGCATCGAGGATCGTCCCCGCACCGAAGGCCATATCGGGGCACTCCTTGCGGGCAAACTCAATGACATCCTTGAACACCCGATGGGCGCCGTCGCCCCGGTTCGTAAACTCGAACGCCCGGATGCCGCCGTCGTAGCAGGCCTTCACGACCTTCTTCGTCAGCTCCACATCGGCATTGTAGAACACCGGCACGACGCCCGTCGTCCGGATCACATTGATCGTATCGATCTTCTTGAATTTGGCCATAGCTTAGCGGGACACGCGGCCGCTTCCGCCGCCTTTGATGAGACCTTCGACCTCAGCCACGGTGACGCGGTTGTAGTCGCCGATGATGGTGTGTTTGAGGCACGAGGCCGCGGCGGCGAATTCAATGGCTTCCTGATCGGTATCGTAAGCGATCAGACCATAGAGCAGGCCGCCCATAAAGGAGTCGCCGCCGCCGACGCGGTCGACGATGTGGGTGATGTCGTAGCGACGGCTCTGCCAGAGCGTCTTGCCGTCGTAGAGCACGCCGCCCCAGGTGTTGTGGTTCGCGTTGATCGAACCGCGGAGCGTAACGGCCACCTTCTTGCAGCGCGGGAACATCTTCATCAGCTGCTGGCAGACGCTTTCGAACCGGGACTGGTCGATCTCGCCGCCCGTCTTCTCGGCGTCGAAGCCTTCGGGCTTGATGCCGAATTCCTTCTCCGCGTCTTCCTCGTTGCCGAGAATCAGGTCGCAGCCGGCCACAAGGGCGGGCATCACCTCGGAAGCGGACTTGCCGTACTTCCAGAGCTTCTTGCGATAGTTCAGGTCGCAGGATACTTTCACGCCAAGCTCATTGGCCACCTGGATGGCCTCGAGGCAGGCGTCGGCCGCACCCTGGCTCAGGGCCGGCGTGATGCCGGTCCAGTGGAACCAGTCGGCGCCGGAGAGGACCTTGTGCCAGTCCACCATGCCGGGCTTGATCTCGGCGATGGCGGAATTCGCGCGGTCGTAAACGACCTTGCTGCCGCGGGCCACGGCCCCGGTCTCGAGATAATAGATGCCCACGCGGTCGCCGCCGTACACCACGCCGTCGAGGTTCACCCCCAGACCGCGGAGTTCGGCCAGACACATATCGGCGATGTCGTTCTTGGGCATGCGCGTCACGAAATGCGCATCGACGCCGTAGTTGGCCAGCGACACGGCCACATTGGCCTCGCCGCCGCCGAAGGTGGCGTCGAACTGCCGGGCCTGCGCGAAGCGCAGATACCCCGGCGTGGAAAGGCGAAGCATCACTTCGCCGAAAGTCACAACTTTTGCCATATTATCGTAAATCTTTTGTTGCACACCAGTCCATATCGTTGTAGTCGTCGTTCTCGCCGCACATACCCCAGATGAAGGTGTAGTTGCGGGTCGCACAGGCGCTGTGGATGCTCCACTGCGGCGAAATGACCGCCTGTTCGTTGTGCATCCAGAGGTGCCGCGTCTCCTGCGGCTCGCCCATAAAGTGGCAGACGGCCGCGTCGTCGGGAACTTCGAAATAGAAATACACCTCCATGCGGCGGTCGTGGGTGTGGGCCGGCATCGTATTCCAGGTGCTGCCCGGCGCGAGTTCGGTCATACCCATCTGCAGCTGGCAGCACGGCACGACTTCCTTCACGAGCAGGCGGTTGATCGTCCGCTCGTTGCTCTCTTCGAGCGAGCCGCAGTGCATCACCACGGCGTCTTTCTTCGACACCTGCTTGACGCCCGTCTCGCGGTGCGCGGTGGCGGAGCAGAAGTAGAAGTGCGCGGGATGTTCGGGATCGACGCTCTTGAACGTGACGTGGCGGTCGCCACGGCCCACGTAGAGGGCCTCCTTGAAGGGGATGGTATATTCCTGCTCCCCTACCTTCACGATGCCCGTGCCGCCGACATTGATGATGCCCAGCTCGCGGCGCTGGGTGAAATAGTCGGCGCGGAGGATTTCCGGCGCGCTGAGCAGCAGGTCTTCCTTCACGGGCACGGCGCCGCCGGCGATGATGCGGTCGAACATCGAATAGACCATATTGATCTCATCGGGGACCATCACCCGCTCCACCAGGTAGTGCTTCCGCAGCGTGGCGGTATCATAGTGTTTCGCATCGTCCTGATGCGAGGCGTAACGAACTTCACAATTGATCTTCATAGCGTATTACGGTTGTTTGCCAATATAAGCCAGGATACCGCCGTCGACGTAGAGGATGTGGCCGTTGACGGCGTCGGAGGCGTGCGAAGCCAGGAACACGGCGGGACCGCCGAGTTCATCGGGGTCGAGCCAGCGGCCGGCGGGCGTCTTGGCGCAGATGAAACTGTCGAACGGATGGCGGCTGCCGTCGGGCTGCGGCTCGCGCAGCGGCGCGGTCTGGGGCGTGGCGATGTAGCCGGGGCCCAGGCCGTTGCACTGGATGTTGTAGCCGCCGTACTCCGAGCAGATGTTGCGCGTGAGCATCTTCAGGCCGCCCTTGGCCGCGGCGTAGGCCGAGACGGTCTCGCGGCCGAGCTCGCTCATCATCGAGCAGATGTTGATGATCTTGCCTTCGCGGCGCTCCATCATCTCGGGCACCACGGCGGCGGAGCAAATGTACGGACCCACGAGGTCGATGTCGATGACCCGCTGGAACTCTTCGCGCGACATCTCGTGCATCGGGATGCGCTTGATGATGCCGGCGTTGTTGACCAGGATGTGGATCGGCCCGACCTCGGCGTGGATGCGCTCCACGAGCGCCTTCACGGCCACTTCGTCGGTCACGTCACACACATAGCCGTGGACGTTCTTGATCCCGGCTTCGCGGTAGGCCTCGAGGCCTTTCTGCATCGAGGCCTCGTTGCTGGTGTTGAAGATGATGTTGTCGACACCGGCCTCTACGAACGCCTTCGCGATGGCGAAGCCGATGCCGTAGGCGGCGCCGGTGATCCAGGCATTCCTGCCTTCGAGGGAAAAGAGCGTTTTCATTACTGTTTCTCTACGTATTCAAACCAGGCTGCGGCATCTTTCACATTGCCTTTGGACCAGCAGGAGCCAAAGCGGTAGCAGAACGGCTCGCCGCTGCGGATCTCCTTCACGCACAGGCCGTGGAGGCCGTCGTCGGTCACGAAGGTCGCGGTCGCATCGGGGACGATGACGGCCACGCCAAGCTGGCCGTCCTCGGGCTCGATGCTCTGGTCGGAGGCATTCTCCCACAGCGCATAGCGGCCGGGCTCGATGACCTCCGCCAGCAACGTCTGCTGGGCCGGATGGCGGTTCACGCCGGCGGCGACGGTCAGGGTCTCAGCGCCGGTGAAGGTATAGGTATCTTCCACGAAGCAGAAATGATTGCCCGGGACGACGGTGACCTTCTTGTCGAGCGACACGGTCACCTCGTCGGAGGCCTGCCAGGCCGGATAGTGCAGCACGAAGACCGCCTTGTCGGCCCCGACGTGCAGCACTTCGTGCGAGCGGAAGTTCGTGGCGGGATAGCGGAGCGTGCCGTCGATCAGGGGCGACGAAGCGCCACCGCCCAGCGATACGGCCACCTTGTAGCAGTCCTTGCCGCCGTGGTCGTGGTGATAGTAGTCGGGATCTTCCATCGCGCCCTTGTACCATTCGTTCGCCACGAGGCGGCCGGGGAGTTTCACCCAGATATCGATGCCCGGCGAAGTGGGATTGCCCTCGAGGGCCTCGCCGTAAAAACGGCCGGCGATCAGGTTGTTCTCAAACACGAAGTCATCGGAACGCTCCGGAACGAAGCGGGCCATGACCTGGGTCTCCGGCGTCGTCTGGCAGCCGGCGAGAGCCAGCAGCAGCGACGCGATAGCCAACAGCCTTTTCATCGTCTTACCGTTCAATGGGTTTATACTTCGGAACCAGCGACTTCATGATGCTCCAGGCGATCAGGTAAGCCAGACCGCAGAAGCAGAACATGATGAAGTAGCCGGCGGGCTTGCCGGTGAAACCGAGGAAGCGGAAGGCTTCGCCCGCGTTCTCGGCATAGGTGAACAGGTTGCCCGCCACCTTCTGGATGATCATCGAGCCGATACCGCCGGCCATGGCGCCGATGCCGGTTACCGTGGCGATGGTGCTCTTGGGGAACATGTCACCGACGGTCGAGAAGAGGTTGGCGCTCCAGGCCTGATGGCCCGCGCCGGCCAGACCGATGAGGATGGCCGGCCACCAGGGCGTGTCGAAGCGGACGCCCAGCGGCTGCGCCAGCAGGGCGGCCAGCGGGAAGAACGCGAAGATGAGCATCGCCAGCATACGGCCGGCGTACGGGTTCATCCCCTTCTTGTCGACGAAGATCTTCGGGAGATAGCCGCCGAAAATCGAGATGACCGTCACGATGAGATACAGCGTGAAGATGAGCCACTGGCCCAGCGACGAAGTGGCCGGGGCGTGGAACTGGTTGCTGAAGTACGAAGGCGCCCAGAACAGGAAGAACCACCACACGCCGTCGGTGAAGAACTTGCCCACGATGAACGCCCAGGTCTGCTTGTAGGTGAAGCACTGGAGGAACGGGATGGCCTTCTCGTTGGCTTTCTGCGCCTCTTCCGCCGCCTTGGCGGCCGCTTCGGCGGCGTCGTCCTGGTGGATGTATTCGAGCTCGGCCGCATTCACGTGCTTGCTCTTCTCGGGCTTCTCATACATAAAGGCCCAGAAGAACATCCAGAGGAAGCCCAGGCCGCCGATGATGATGAACGCCATCTCCCAGCCGAACTTCACGGCCAACGGCGGGATGAGCAGCGGCGCCGCGAGGGCACCGACCGAAGCGCCGGCGTTGAAGATCGACGTGGCGAAAGCGCGGTCTTTCTTCGGGAAATACTCGGCCGTCACCTTGATGGCGGCCGGGAAGTTGCCCGCCTCGCCGAGGGCCAGGATGCCGCGGCAAAGCATAAACAGATAGACGGATGTCGTGGAGACGGCCAGTGCGATATTGGAACCGTTCTCGACGGCGCGCAGGGCGGCGACGGAGCCGAGGCCCTGGATGTGGGCGGTGGCCCAGCCGCAGGCGGCGTGGAGGCACGCGCCGGCCGACCACACGCCGATGGCGATCAGATAGCCCTTCTTCGTGCCCATCCAGTCCACGAACTTGCCCGCGAAGAGGCAGCAGATGGCGTAGAAGATGGAGAAGAAACTGGTGATGGTGCCGTAGTTGGCGTCGATCCAGTGGAATTCGGGCTTGATGAACTCTTCGTAGGTGAGCGAGAGCACCTGGCGGTCGAGGTAGTTGACCGTGGTCGCCACGAACAGCAGCGAGCAGATCCACCAGCGCCAGTTCGACAAAAGTTTCTGCTGGGTACTCATAGCCTACAGGATGTTTTGAATGGCGGCACGCATGCCGGCCTGATGGATCATCGTCAGATCCGTGGTCAACAGGGCCGTCAGGCCCGGAATCTGGTTGAGGTCTTCACCCCAGATGAATTCGTCCGCAAGGACGCCCCGTGCCACCGTGGCGATGTCGCCCGTAGCCCAGAGTTTCTGCAGCAGTTCGAGGATCTTCGGATCGTCGTTGGGAACGATCTCGTCGTCGCCGCGCTTGCCGCCCTTGTAGTAGGTGCAGATGGCGGCCAGGCCGAGGACGATGCCCTTCGGCAGTTCGCCCATCCGTTCCAGATAGGTCTTCAGGCCCGGCAGGTCGCGGGTCTTGAATTTCGGGAAGGAGTTGAGCATGATGCTCGTCACGAAATGCTTCACGAACGGGTTGCGGAAACGCTCCATCACGTCGTCGGCGAATTTCACGAGTTCTTCCTTCGGCAGGTTGAGCGTCGGCAGGAGTTCCTCGTACATCACGCGGCGCACGAACGGGCCCACGAGCTCGTCTTCGCAGCATTCCTTCACGGTGTTGAGGCCGCTCAGGTAGCCCACCGGCGAAAGCACGGTGTGCGGGCCGTTGAGCAGGGTCACCTTGCGCTCGTGGTACGGCGCCTCGGAAGGCACGAAGAGCACGTTGAGGCCGGCCTGGTCGGCGGGGAACTCGGCGGCGATCTCCTTCGGTGCTTCGATCACCCAGAGGTGGAAGATCTCGGCCTTGTCGAGGAGGTTGTCCTTATAGCCCACGCGTTCGCAGAGCTGCTCGGCGGTGTCGCGGGGATAGCCCGGCACGATGCGGTCGACAAGCGTGCTGTAGACGCCGCAGGCGTTGAGGAACCAGTTGCGGAAGTCCTCGCCCAACTGCCACAGGTCGATGTACTGGAGAATGCATTCCTTCAGGTGCTTGCCGTTCTCGAAAATCAGCTCGCACGGGAAGAGGATCAGGCCGCGCGACATATCGCCGCTGAAATAATCGAAGCGGTGGTACAGCAGCTGCGTGAGCTTGCCCGGATACGAGGAGGCCGGCTTGTCGGTGAACTTGCAGGCCGGGTCGAAGGCGATGCCCGCCTCGGTGGTGTTGGAGATCACGAAGCGGATCTCGGGCTGCTCGGCGAGCTTCAGATAGGCGTCGAAATCCTCGTAGGGATTCAGGCCGCGGGAGACAACGTCGATCAGGTCGACGCTGTCGACGGGCTGGCCGTTCTGCAGGCCCTGCAGATTGAGGTGATAGAGGCCGTCCTGCTCATTGAGCCAGCCGACCATGCCCTTCTCGATGGGCTGGACTACGACGACGGAACCGTTGAAGTCCGTCTTCTGGTTGGTCTTCCAGATGATCCATTCGATGAATGCGCGAAGGAAGTTGCCCTCGCCGAACTGGATGATCTTCTCGGTGTACTTTTTCGCCTGGGGCGCCGTGGTACGATTGAGTTTTTCCATATATGCAGCTATTAAATAATTGTCAGATTAAAGGGTGACGCCTGTCTTGAAGATGGCGATTTCGCGGAAGCCGTTCTTTTCGCTGTTGACCGGCTCGCCGCCGGCCACGGCCAGGACGGCGTCGATGAAGCGGGCGGCCACCTTTTCCATCGGTTCGTCCTGGGCCAGGACGCCCGCGTTGAAGTCGATCCACGTGGGCTTGCGGGTGGCAAGCGCCGTATTGGTCGCGATCTTCATCGTCGGAACGAAACTGCCGAAGGGCGTGCCGCGGCCCGTAGTGAAAAGCACGAGCTGGCAGCCCGCGGCCGCCAGGGCCGTGGAGGCGACCAGGTCGTTGCCGGGCGCGCTGAGGAGGTTCAGGCCCTTGACCGAGAGGCGCTCGCCGTAGCGGAGCACGTCGCGGACGGGGCTGCCGCCGCATTTCTGCGTGCAGCCGAGCGACTTTTCTTCCAGGGTGGAGATGCCGCCGGCCTTATTGCCCGGCGAGGGATTCTCGTACACGGGCTGGTTGTTGCGGATGAAATAATCCTTGAAGTCGTTGATCAGGCGGACCGTCTTGTCGAAGGTTGCGCGGTCCTGGCAACGGTTCATCAGGATGGTTTCGGCGCCGAACATCTCGGGCACTTCGGTCAGGACCGTCGTGCCGCCCCGGGCAACCACCCAGTCGGAGAAGACGCCGAGCAGCGGGTTGGCCGTGATGCCGGAGAGGCCGTCCGAGCCGCCGCATTTGAGGCCGACGCGCAGTTCGGAGACCGGCACGTCGGTCCGCCGGTCCTGCGCGCAGACCGCGTAGATGGCGCGGAGCTGCTGCAGGCCGTATTCGATCTCATCCTCCACCGTCTGGCACACGAACATCCGCACGCGCGATTCGTCGACCGGGCCCACGAGTTCGCGGAACGCGTCGAGCTGGTTGTTCTCGCAGCCCAGGCTCACCACGAGCACGCCGCCGGCGTTGGGATGGTGCACCATATCGGCCAGCACGGTCCGCGTGTTCTGGTGGTCGTCGCCGAGCTGGGAACAGCCGTAGTTGTGCGGGAACGCCACGACGGCGTCGACACTTCGGCCAGCGCCGATCTGGTCGGCCATCTCGGCCTTGAAGCGGGCGACGATCTGCTCGCAGATGCCGTTGACGCAGCCCACGGTCGGAATGACCCAGATCTCGTTGCGGATACCCACCTGTCCGTCGCCGCGGCGATAGCCGCGGAAAGTGCTCCAGCCGCCGCTGACGGCCTGACCGGCCTGTGCGGCCAGTTCCGGATGGTAGCTGTATTCGAGCAGGCCTTCGAGGTTGGTCTTGATGCAGGTGTGGTCGATCATTTCGCCGGCCTGGACGGCGCGGGTGACGTGGCCGATCGGGAAGCCGTACTTGATGACGTTCTCCCCTGCCCCGAGACCGGTCAGGACGATTTTGTGACCGCGGGGGACGTCGGTGCGCAGGACAACGCCCGCCACGGCGTCACCGGCCCGGAGGTCGGTGAGCGCCACGGCGACATTGTCGGAAGGATTGATCTTGATGTAATCCATTAGAAGTTGAAATAATTCTTCGCGTTGTTGTAGGAGATGTCCTCGACCATCTGGCCGATGAAGTCGAGTTCGGACGCGGGCAGGCGGCCGGATTCCACGTCGTGGCCGAGCACGTCGCAGAGGATGCGGCGGAAGTACTCGTGACGCGGGTAGCTGATGAAGCTGCGGGAATCGGTGAGCATGCCGACGAAGCGGCTGAACAGGCCGAGTGCGGAGAGCGAATCCATCTGGCGGCGCATGCCGACCTCCTGGTCGAGGAACCACCAGCCGGAGCCGAACTGCATCTTGCCCGGAACCGTACCGTCGTTGAAGGTGTACGCCATGGTCATCATCACTGCGTTGTCCTTGGGATTGAGGCAGTAGAGGATGGTCTTGGCCAGCTTGCCGGCCGCGGTGAGGCGGTCGAAGAAGCGGTGGCCCGCCACGGCGATGTCCTGGTCGTGGATGGCGTCATAGCCCGTGTCGGGGCCGATGAGGTCGAACATCTTCGAGTTGTTGTTGCGGATGGCGCCGATGTGGAACTGCTGCGCCCACCCGGCCTCGGCGTCCATGACGGCCTGGTCGTAGAGGAAGGCGCTGCGGAACTTCTCGAGCTCGCGCGGGTTGGGCGCGATGCCCATCAGCACTTTCTTGAAGATGAGTTCGATCTCGATCTCCTTGTAGTCGGCGGCGTAGAAGTTCTCCAGACCGTGGTCGGAGAGCTTGCAGCCGTTGGCGGCAAAGTAGTCGTGACGCTTCTTCAGGGCTTCCTGCAGGTCGGCGTAGGAGTCGATTTCCATATCGGCGGCTTCGCCCAGCTGCTTCAGATAAGCCTTGTAGGCCTTCGGATTCTCGATGGCCATCGCCTTGTCGGGACGCCACGCCGGGATGACGCGGGTGCCGAACGGATGGGCGGCGATCATCTTGTGCCAGCGGAGGTCGTCGGCCGGATCGTCGGTGGTGCACACCACCTCGACATTGAACTTGCGGATGAGCGCCTGGCCGCGGAACTCGGGCGTAGCGAGTTTGGCGTTGCACTCCTCGAAGATCTCGCGCGCCGTCGCGGGGCACAGGAGCTTGTCGATGCCGAACACGCGGCTCAGCTCGAGGTGCGTCCAGTGGTAGAGCGGGTTGCGCATCGTGTAGGGCACGGTCTCGGCCCATTTCTCGAAGGTCTCCCAGGCGGTTTTGGTACCGCCTGTGAGATAGTCTTCCGAGACGCCGTTGGCCCGCATCGCACGCCACTTGTAGTGGTCGCCGTAGTGGCCGTCCACCAGCCAGAGCTGCGTGATGTCGCGGAACTGGATGTTCTCGGCGATCTGCTGCGGCACCAGGTGGCAGTGGTAGTCGATGATGGGCATCTTGGCTGCGTGGGAGTGATACAGCGCGCGCGCCGTATCACTCTGCAGCATGAAATTGTCGTTGATGAAGCTCATGGTGACTCCGATTTTACCAGCGTTTGTCACCATAGCCCTTGAAGGCGGCCTTCACCGTGAACTTGCCCGTGGCGGGATCGCCGGCGAAAGGCGTGTCTTCGACCACCGTACCGGCCGCGGCGATATCGTCCTCAAGCATCGTGTTCCACCAGCTGAAGCCTTCAGCGGTCTCGATGTCGAAGAAGATGTTGTCGGTGATGTACGGATGGGCGATCTTCTCGGACGCCGTGCTCACGAGTTTCGGGAAGCCGTTCGCGTTGGACGGCTCCTCGGCGGCGCGGTGCATGGCGGCGAAGATGTTCTTGCGGACCACGATGCGGCGGGCGGCGTCGGCGAGCGAGGCCGGACCGACCGACGTGGTGGAACGCACGTGCATGATACCGTTGTTGTCCTTGCTGTCGACGGCGCAGAGGTTGTAGAACGTGTTGTTCTCCACGTTGACGGCGCCGCAGATCACGCCCGCGTCGATGCGGACGAAGGTGCGGATACCGTTGGCGAAGGTGTTGTTCTTCACCTCGACCCGGCGGACGGCGCCCTTGCGGAAGTCGATGAAGTCACCGCCGGTGCCGAAGTCGTGGACCTGTAGGCCGCTGATCTGGAACGAGTTCACGTCGGATTCGCCGGAGCCGCTGACCAGACGGTTGTTGTAGCCCGTCACTTCGCAGTCCTTGAGGATGATGTCGTCGATCACGGAGGTACCGTCGATGTCGATCATGTTGCCGATCTTCTTCTCGGCGCCGTCGGCGGTGTACGTACCGTTGAGCTTGAGGTTCTCGAGCACGAAGCTGCCCTCGGTCATCGCGAGCTTGAAGCCGCCCACGAATTCGGGCTGGCGGCCGTTGCGGCTCAGACCGCGGAGGGTCAAGCCCTGGTTCAGGACGAGGCTGCCCGCGTCGCTGCCGACCGCCGTCGTCACGTCGTAGGTGCCGTACTGGAGGGCAATGTGGGTCTTGCCGGCCGCGATGGCGCCCAGCAGGCTTTCCACGTCGTAGACGGTGAAGATGTCACCGCCGGCCGGCGTGTGCTTGATCCAGCGGGGATCGCCCACCTTCTCGCTCGCCACCAGGTCGTGGACCACGGTGAAGTCGCCGGCAGCCGCATCCTTGAAGACGTCGGCCGTCAGGACCACGCCGAAGCCGTCGGTGGCCACCTCTTTCGCGGAGTAGGCCCACCAGCTGTAGGCTTCGTCGGCTTCATCCACGTCGCTGAAGTAGTTGTGGCTGAAGTTCGGCAGGGCGATGGCCGAGGAGGCCTTGCTCACGAGCTTCGGGAAGCCCTGGGCGTTGGACGGTTCCTCAGCGGCACGGTGCATGCCGGCGAAGAGGTTGTTGCGCACCGTGATGGCGCCCGCCTCGGTGACCGACGTGCTGCGCACGTGGAAGATACCGTTGTTGTCCTTGCTGTCGACGGCGCAGAGGTTGTAGAACGTGTTGTTCTCCACCACGATCGAGTTGCACACCACGGCCGCGTCGATGCGGGCGAAGGTGCGGATGCCGTTCGCGAAGGTGCTCTTCTCCACCTTGAGGGCCGTCAGGCCGCCCTTGCGGAAGTCGATGAAGTCGCCGCTGGTGCCCATATCGGTTACCACAGCATTGCTGATGACCAGGGAGCCGACCGTCGAGGTCTCCTTGTCCTGGTAGAACAGGCGGTTCTTGTAGCCGCTGATGGCCACGTCGCTGAGCGTCGCGGAAATCACGGAAGCGCCGTCCTGCACATAGAAGGCGTTGTCGAGCTCACCGGCGCCGTCGAGGGTGATGCCCTTGACGGTGAAGGCGGTGGCACCCGGGGCGAGTTCAAACTTGCCCTTGACCACGGCGTCCTTGCCGCCCTGGAGCGTCAACGGGCTGTTGAGCACCACGGCCGCGGCGGAGAGGTCATAGCTTCCGTCTTCGAGGGTGATGGACTTCTTGCCGGCGGAAATGGCCGTCAGCAGGGCGTCGGCGTCGGAGACGGTGATCTCCGAAGACGGCGTGCTGCCGCCGGCGGGATTCCAGCGGGGATCGCCCACACCGGCGTTCATCATCACGCCGTTGGTGAGGGTGAAGTCGCCGTTTTCGGCATCCACGCAAGGATCGGCGGGCACGATGGCGCCGCCGTCGGCCATTGACTCTTCCTTCGTCACGTAAGCCCAGAAGCTGTAGGCGGCGCGCTCTTCCCTATCTTCACAATTGTAGTAATAGTTGTTGGAGAAGGTGATCGGCGTGATGCCGCCCTTGCTGCGGAGTTTCGGGAAGCCCGCGGCGTTTTCGGGATCGGTGTCGATGAGGATCGAGTAGAAGAAGTTGTTGGCCACTTCGTAGCGGTACAGGCCGCTGCCGGCCGCGCTGCGGATGTGGAAGATACCGTTGTTGTCCTTGCTCGAGGAGTTGGTCGCCACCTTGTAGAAGGTGTTGTTGCGGATGACGGCCGTGTTCATCTCGTGACCGGCGTCGGTGCGGATGAAGGTACGGCAGCTGTTCGCCACGGTGTTGTTCTCGAACTGGAAGTTGTGGTGGGCACCGGCACGCATGTCGATGAAGTCGGCGCCGTTGGAGCAGTCGTCGATGAGGTTGCCCTTGAAGATGACGTACTGGACGTTCGAGGCGGCCTTGCCGGAGTTGTCGTACAGGGCCTTCGTACCGTGCAGGTAGCTGTCGTAGATGGCCACGGTGTCGGCCACCGGCGCGGCGTCGGTCTTGTCGTCGACGAGGACGGAGGTGCCGTCGCCCACGAACTCGAGGTTGCTCAGGATCACGCTGCCGCCGATCTCACCGCTCAGGGTGATGGAGGTCGTGACCTTCGTCTTGGCGTCGCCGTTGGTCTGGCCCTTGAGATGCAGCGGGGCGTTGACCGTCAGGGCGCCGATCTCGTACGGCGTGTCACTGTACTTGAGCGTGATGGCATCCTTGCCGGCTGCAATGGCGTTGAGCAGGTCTTCGACGCTCGCGACCACGAATTCCTCGTCGCCGCCGCCACCGCCCGCAGGCAGGACCGCGAACGTGGCCACGCCGGCCGCGGACTCGGTGTTGTAGATGTCTTCCTTCGTCGGGTTGGCATAGACCTCGACCTTGTAGCTGCCCGGATCGAGCATGCCGGTGGTCTTGCCTTCGACGGTGTAGGAAGTCTCCTCCACGGTGTAGGTCTTGCCGCTGAACACCACGGAGTAGCTGCCCGCGTTTTCAACAGGATCCCAGCTCACCACGATGTCGGTGGCTTCGCCCTGCGTCATCGCGGCGGGAGCCGCCTTCGGGGCCGGGGTCGGCAGGGCCGTGTTGACCGGCGTCAGGTCGGTCGACCAGGCGAGTTCCTGCAGGCTCACGGGGCCGGAAGGATAGATGTACACGAGGGATTCCTCGGTGATGGTCGAGATGACGATCTTCGTGGCGTTGTCCATATCGGCCAGCGCGGAGACGCCGCCCTTGAGGGCGATCTCGCCGCCGGCGACCGGGCCGACACCCACGACGAAGTGGCCGCCCTTGTTGCCCGGATCGGCCGCCTTGATGACCACGGAACCGGGTTCATTGACCTTGAAGATCAGGCAGTTCACGGTCGGGACGCCCTGACGGTCGGTCACGGCCGGAAGCTGGAAGTTCAGCATGCCGTCGGCCACCACGATCGGATAGGCATCCGAGGTGTTGATGAAGAGCTGGTCGCGGACCATCTGCTTCTTGATGGTGCCCGAGAAAAACTTCGGATTGGCGAGGTTCCAGGTGTGGTTGCCTTCGATCACCTTCAGGGTGAGGTCTTCGGGCTCTTCCACATACGGGGTCCACCACTTCGGCGCACCGACGTTCTTGCCGGCAATCTCGGAAGCCGGGATGATGTTGAACTGGCCGGCCGCGGCGTTGTAGCACGGGTCGACGGTCAGGATCGTACCGGCAGCATCGGCCTGGGTGAAGTTGCTGGTGAAGTAGATCACGTTGCCGCTGTCGTCGACAGGCAGGCTGAAGAACCAGTTGTTCGCAGCCGACACGCCCATCGAAGAGGCGGGCACGTACTTCGCGTTGGCGCTGGCCAGCACGGCCTTGCCCGTCATACCCAGGAACAGGTTGTTCTTGAAGGAGAACGAGCCGGGGGTGATCTGGAGACCGAAGACGCCCGCGTTGTTGGCGTTGTCCACGAAGTCCAGGTTATAGAGCGTGTTGTTCTCGAACACCAGTTCGCCGATCGAACCCGCATCGAAGCGCACGAAAGTACGCATACCTTGGAAGATCGTGTTGTTGACGAAAGCGAGCTTGCCGACGCTCGTGGCCTGACGGATGTCGAACACGTCGCCGCCGCCCGTACCGTCCGCGTTGATGTTGCTGATCTCGCAGCTGTCGTAGATCACGTCGCCGAAAGCCATGTCATTGCCCCATTCGTAGATGAGACCCTTCGAGTAGTTGGTGAGCACGCAGTTCTTGTAGGTCAGGTTGCCGATCTGCTTGCCCTTCACGGTGCCGCCGTTCTTGTTCTGGATGGCGAAGCCGAATCCCGAAGGAGAAAGGGCCGTGGGGTTGCCGTTGAACTCGACGCCCTCGAAATAGAGGTCGTTGCCGGAAGTCCAGGTATCGGCGAAGTGGAGTTCGCCCTGCAGCACCGGCTTGGCGCCATCGGCGGATTCCACACCCACGAGGGTGAAGCCGTTGGCGATGTCGAGCGCCTCGATGTCGTAAGGCGAGCCTTCCATCGTCAGGGAGATCTTGGCACCCGGCGTCAGGATGGCGTTCTTCAGGGCGTCGAGCGAGCTGACGGTGGTGAAGCCTTCGGTATCGGCCATCGTCCACACATCGACCCGGCCGCGTTCGGCACTCAGGTAGTAAAGGGTGATCACGTACTCCGTCGAAGCCGCCAGGCCGTCGACAGTGGCCGAATGCTGGCTCTTGTCGGTGTCGGTCAGCTGAATGGCACCCATCGGTTCCTCACCGGGATAGCCGTATTCGATGTGCGTGACATCCAGATAGTCTTCCACCTCGTTCGACCAGGTCAGCTGCACGGAACTGGCGTCACGGCCGGCCACCTTCATATAAAGGTTGTCCTTGACCGCATAGGTCTTGATGGCCTTGTCGTAGGCGGCGATCTTCGAATCGCTCTTGCCCGAAGCCGTGGCCTGGACGGTGAAAAAGTAGGTCTGGTCCGCATCCAGTTTCTTCTGGTACGGGACGTTGGCGGGAGACACCGATTCGGTCAGGTAGCGCTGCGTCATCGCAGCGTCGGTGTAGACCGTCAGGAGATAGGTCTCCGCATCTTTGGAGACATCCCAGCTGAAGGTGACGATGTCACCGGCGTAGGGATCGACCCGCGCGGCCAGGTTCATCGGCTCCAGGCAGCGGTTCAGGTCGAGCACCGTGATCTCGTTGAACGGCGTATCGCAGGACCCGAGGCCCAGGAGCACCGCAACGGTTGCAAACGCGTATGTCAGTTTCTTGATAAGTTTCATGGTAGCCTGCGATTAAATACTGTCGTAGCCATAGTCGTTCTTGATGTAGCCCTGGCTGTTGGTCATCGTGTCGTTGAAGATCGGCCAGAACATGTACTGCTCGGGGTTGCGGTAGTAGAGGCCCTTGATCCGGTCGTAGTAGAAACCGGTCTTCTTGCCGTCGTCGTATTTGTTGACGTAGGCCTTCGAAACGGTCGCGCCGGCAGGGATTTCTTCGTCCGTCACCAGGAAGGTGATGTCGATCGACTTCTCGTCATCGGCCACCGTGTAGCAGATGTCGCCCGTCAGGTCGGCATAGTCGCCCGTCAGGTCGCGGAGGTCGAGCATATCGGAGATCGCTTCGTCGAGCTTGGTGGTGAGGAGATTCCAGCGGATGAGGTCGGCCTTGCGGAGGAACTCGCCGCAGAATTCGAGGGCGCGCTCGTCGACGATGGCCTTGAACATTTCGTCCTTGGAACCGATGGCGTTCACATAGGCCTCGGCCTCGTCCCAATGCGTGCCGTAGGCGCGCTCACGGACAGGCAGGAAGCACTGTTTGGCGAAGGCCAGGTCGCCCTGCTCGTTGGCGATTTCGGCGGCCATCAGCAGGATGTCGGCGTAACGCATCACGACCGGCTTGATGCCGTCGTCGTTGCCGCCCGTGTAAGGCTGGGCCTCCATCCACTCGAAGCGGTATTTGCCGAAGAACCATTTGCCGATGCCGGCGGGTTCGATGGTGTTGTCCTTGTTCCACTTGTAGTTGACGCAGGTAACGTCGCGACGGATGTCATTCTCGCCATACTTGAAGTACATCGTCGGGAGCGGACCCGCATCGCCGCCGCGGCTCACGCCGTTGGTGATGCTCGCGCCTTCCGAAGAGATGGCGAAGGTGAAGTTCCAGCGGCCGCGGCCGGCGCCGAACGGAATCACGTAGAGGGTCTCGTAGGCGGGACCCGCCGAGAGGTTGTTCATATTGTTCAGCTTGAACCAGTAGCCCTCGAAGTCGGGCTCGAGGCTGGCGCTGTTCGACGCGATGGCGTCTTTCAGGTAAGCCAGGGCCTTCGGGTAGAGCACGGTCTTCGACAGTTCGCTGTCGTTCGACAGACGGACCTTGCCGAGGTCGCCGGTGCCCACCTGGCCGTCGTCGGGACGGAGGGCGTAGCCCGAAGCCAGCAGCGCGATGCGCGCGTAGAGGCCTTCGGCGAAGACCTTGTTGACGCGGTCGGTGCGCGAAGTGGCGGTCGTGGCACCCGGATACGGGATGTACGGGATCGCCTCTTCGAGGTCGGCGAGGATCTGCTTGAAGATCACATCGCGGCTCTCTTTGGGCGCGTAGATGGTCTCGCTGGTCAGCGAAGTGAAACGGGCCGGCACGTCGCCCCAGGCCTTGATCAGGTCGTAGTAGATCATGGCGCGGAGGGTCAGGGCCTCGCCCAGCAGATAGGCCATGTCGGCATTGTGCTCGATGTCGCCGTATTCACGGATGCCTTCGATCACGAGGTTCGCACGCTCGATGCCCATATACATCAACGGGAAGGGACCGTTGGAGAGGTTGAGCTGCGCGTTGTTGGGCTCGCAGACATAGCCGGCGATGTCGCTCTTGCCGTCGCCCGGTTTATAGGTATTGTACCATTCCACGTCGGTGTTGTATCCGTACCAGGGCAGGAAACGGCCGCGGTAGGAGTTCACCTCGCAGAAAGTCTCGGTGATGCCGTAGATCGTGCCCTCGGCCAGGCCGTAGTTCGCGAAGACCGTCGCCGAGTCGAATGCGGAGGGAGATTCCGAATCCAGGAATTTCTCACAGGAGGTGCCGAGAATCAGAAGCGCGATGGCGCTGAGAATATAGGTTGTAATCTTTTTCATCTTCTGGGCGGATTAGAAAGTCAGGTTGACACCGGCCACGAAGCCGATGCTCTTGGGATAGGCGGAATAGTCCACGCCCGGAGTCAGCGGCGTGGCACGGCGGGTGTCGACCTCAGGATCGTAGCCCGAGTATTTCGTCAGGCAGAAGAGGTTCGTGCCGGTCACGTAGATACGGGCCCTGCGGAGATGGATCTTTTCGGTGAGCTTCTCGGGCAGGGTGTAGCCCAGGGTCGCGCTCTGGAGACGGAGGAACGAGGCGTCCTCGACGGCCCAGTCGCTGAACACGGCGGTACCGACGGCCGGCGACCACATGGTCTTGCCGGCGTTGACGCTCTTGAGCTGCGCGGCGTCGGTGATCAGTTCACCCGTGTTCCAGTCGATGTTGGTCCAGCGGTTGTCCACGTTCATCATATCGATCAGGTTGCGGTTGTTGAACTTGCGCGAAGAGGTGAACTCGATCTTGTTGGCGTTGTACACCTGGTTGCCGATCATGAAGTTGAAGTTGGTGCTGAAGTCGAAGCCGTAGAGGTAACCGCTCAGGTTGAAACCGCCCGTGAAGTCCGGTGCGGCGTTGCCGATCACCTTGCGGTCGGCCACGGTGACGCGGTTGTCCGCGGAGTTGTCGATGTTCTTGTATTTCGGCGCGCCGGGACGCATATAGTTGCTGCCGATGATGGCGGAGCAGTCGGCCACGCCACTCTTGAGCACCCACTTGGAGCCGTCCCAGTCGAAATCGTCGACGGTGTACATACCGTCGCTCACATAGCCGTACATATTGCCGAGCGGCTGGCCTACCTGCACGATGTAGTCTTCGCCGATCTCCGTGGAAGCCCAGTAGGACTGCGCGGTGATGGATTCCAGACCGCCCAGGTCGATGACACGGTTGATGTTGTAGGCGATGTTGCCGCCGATGTTCAGGGAGAAGTTCTTCTCCGAGACGACCGGGGCGTTGAGCGTGAGCTCGACACCGCGGTTGCGGGTCGAACCCAGGTTGCGGTACTGGCTGTCATAGCCGGAACCGGTGATCGGGAAGTTGATGAGCAGGTCCTTGGTGTCGTTCTGGTACACCTCGATGCTACCGGTCAGGGCGCCGCGCCAGAAGCCGAAGTCCAGACCGATGTTGTGCGTGTAGGTGGTCTCCCAGGTCAGGTCGGGATTGTTCATCACCTTGCCGGCCATCCAGTAGTTGCCCGCCTGGCTCAGCCAGGCCGTGGTGGTGGAGGAATACTGCTTGACCAGCAGGCCCGAAGGGATGTTGTTGTTACCGGCGGTACCGAAGCTGTAACGGAGTTTCAGCTGATCGATCCATTTCGCATCCATCCACGGCTCGTTGGAGATGGTCCAGGACACGGCGGCCGACGGGAAGAGGCCCCAGCGGTGACCGCGGGCGAACTTCGACGAACCGTCGGCGCGGAGCGTGGCACCGATCGAATAGCGGTGCTTGTAGTCGTAGTTCACGCGGCCGAAGAACGAGAGCAGTTTGTCGTCGGGATTGTAATAGTTGTCGGTCGAAGCCGGCGTACCGGACGAGAGGAAGTTCCAGGCCATCTGGGCGTCGTAGAACGTCGGCAGGCCGTCGACCATCATCGTCAGGGTGTTGCTCTTGGTGATGGTCATTTCCTCACCGAGGAGGACCGACAGGTTGTGGTCTTCGCCCAGGATCTCGCCGAAGTTGTAATTCAGGGTGTTGGTATTGCGGTAACGGTCGCGGAAGGCTTCCTTGTGCTGGTTGGAAGGCGTGTTCTTGACCGTGGAGTTGTTGGCCACGTAGTAGGTGGTCAGACCGTAGAAGCGGTCGTCCATCTGGCGGTAGTCCTCGAGGCCGCCCTCGATCTTGAGGGTCAGGTTCTCGATGATCTGCCAGTTGAAGGCGGCGTTGGCGTTCAGGGTCTTGCGGAGACGCTTCGAGTCGTTGTCGGCCACGCTGAGCAACGGCGGGGCGTTGTCGCCGTAGTCCTGCTCTTCGTCGACACCCTGGATGGTGGACTGGAGCGGGATCGGGGTGTAGGAAACGGCGTGTTTCAGACGGCCATTGCCCGAAGTCGTACCCGTATCGTTGATGCCGTTGGCGCCCGAACCGCGCACGTTGGTGCGGGAGTAGCGGACGTTGACGTCGATGTTGGTGGTCTTCGAGGTCTTGAAGTTACCCTTGAAATTGAGGTTGTCGCGGGTGTAGGTGGAACCGGCCATGATGGCTTCGTCGCCCATATGGGCGTAGCCCACGGTCCAGTTGTGGTTGTCGCCGCTGCCCGAGATCGAGAAGTCGGCGCTGAAGGTCTGGCCCGCATTGCCGAACACGGCGTCGACCCAGTTGTTGCCTTCCAGGTTGGAATACAGGTCGATGTCGTCGAACGTACCGAAGTACGGCTCGTAATAGTTGCTCACGTTGTCGCGGATCTTGGCGAGCTCATACTGGAAGCGGACGAAGTTGATGGGGTTCATCGCCACGATGGCGCCTTTGTTGGCCATCTGCTTGCGTCCGTAATAGGAATTGAACTTCACGGAGACCCGCTCCCCTTTCTCGGCGCTCTTGGTCGTGACGATCACGACGCCGTTGGCACCGCGGCTACCGTAGATGGCCGTCGAGAACGCGTCTTTCAACACGTCGATCGACTGGATCTCGGAGGAGGCGATGTCGTTGATGGATTCCACGGGGAAACCGTCGACGATGTACAGAGGACTGTTGTCCTGCGTGATGGAGCCGCCACCGCGGACGCGGATCTTGATGTCGGCGTCGGGGTCACCTTCCGTGGTGACGACCGAGACACCGGCCATCTTGCCGGAGAGGGCCTGGCTGACCGTAGTCACCGGCTGCTCGGCGAGTTTCTCGCTGCCGACGGAGGAGACGGAGCCCAGGAGGTCGCGACGTTTGACCGTCGCATAACCCACCACGACCACCTCGTCGAGGAAGGTCTGGTCGGCCGCCAGGACGATGTCGATCCGGGTACGTCCGTCGATGGGAACCACCTGGTTCGCAAACCCGATGTACGAGAACACCAGATTGACTGCATCTGCGGGAACTGTGAGCGAATAGTCGCCGTCGATACCCGTGACGGTACCGATCTGCGTCCCTTCCACCATGACACCGGCGCCGATGAGCGGTTCGCCCGCGTCATCGGTCACGATGCCCGTGATGGTCGTCTGGGCCGAAAGCGACCAGGCGACGCCCAAGCAGAGAAGCGCAAGAAGGAGTTTCTTTGCTGGATTTTTCATAGGGTACTTTTTGAGGATTAATAAATTAAATAATTGATAATTAGTTGATTATATTTCTAACTAAGTAGTGGAGATACATTTCCAGGTTGGTGTAGCGGTTGTTCTTGTCGAGCGTGATGGCCTTGCCGTCGGCCGCGTTGTTCTTGTCGAGGCCGGCCTCGTCTTCGAACGCGTCGGGCATGCCGTCGCCGTCGGTGTCCTTCACCGCGGCGGTCTGGGCCGACGTGGCCTTGTAAGACGGCCAGCCGCCGACGTCTTCCTGCGAGTCGATGATGCCGTTGGTGGAACCGCCGCTTCCCGGCTTCCCCGACCAGGTGCCGCCGCGCACCTCGTCGGTGATACGGGTATCGACGGCATCGCGCGCCAGGGAGGCACCGACGTGTTTGAGGACGCTTTCATAAGCCTTCTCGGCCGTCTGCAGCGTCACCGTACTCGAGCCGAAGACAATGTTGAAACGTGATTCCGACTTGATGACCGCGGTCTCGACCGGGGTCTTCGGCTGAATACCCTGCCAGTTGTCCTTATTGACGCCCGTGATCAGGTCGGCATACTTCTCTCCGGCCACCTGGCCGTCGAAATGGTTGCCGGCCACATAGAATTTGCCCCAGGTGCCCGCCGGGTTCTTGTCGTCGCTCGAGGAACCCGAGACATAGGGCTGGAAGATGCGGTTGACCAGCACCTTCTTGGTGATGGTCGAAGCGCCGGGCTTGTAGTAGTTGTTGATGAAATTGTAGGAGCCGCCTTCACCGGCATAGCCGCCGTCGGTGGGGCCCCAGTTGTAGAACACGTTGTTGGCCAGCTCCACCTGTTCGATTTCGGGCGTACCCGTGTAGCGGCTGCCGCACAGGCGCGGCGTGCGGGAAGCGTGGTGCGCCAGCAGGTTGTGGTGGAAGGTGGCCTTGTGGCCGCCCCAGATGCCGCCGTAGCCGTGGGCGCCTTTCGGGTGCTTGGAGTTGTTGAGGCTCTCGCTGAGGATGCACCACTGCATCGTGAAGTTCTCGTTGTCGTAGAACGAGGCGCATTCGTCCATCGACCAGCTCATCGAGCAGTGGTCGAGGATGATGTTGGCGTGGTTGCGGCCCCAGATGCAGTCTTCCTGGCCGGGCACCTTGTCGCCCAGGCGGAAGCGGACGAAACGGATGATCACGTTGTCGGCGTTGTTCTGCACGCTGTAGTTGGCCAGGCAGATACCGTCGCCCGGCGCCGTCTGGCCGGCGATGGTGACGTCGCCCTTGGAGATGGTCAGGCTGCTCTTGAGCTCGATGACGCCGGCCACGTCGAAGACGATGGTCCGGGCGCCGGACTGACCGAGGGCGTAGCGGAGCGAGCCCTTGTTGTTGTTATCCTCGAGCGTGGTGACGTGATAGACCGCGCCACCGCGGCCGCCGGCCGTGAACATGCCGCAGCCCTCGGCGCCCGGGAAGGCGCGCGCGACGCCGTCTTCCTCGGAAGCGGGGATGAGGAAGTCTTCATATTTGAGGCCAGTGGGTGCGGGCGGCGTGGGCGGCTCGGGCTCGGCCTCGGTAGAGGCCGTGACCGCGCTCGACCACGCGGAGGCGCCGGCGGCGGAAACGGCGCGGACGACGAACTGATAGGCCGTACCGGCCTTCAGGTCGGAGATCACGACGTTGCGGCTGCTGACCGATCCCTTCTGGATCTGGGTACCGCCCTGGTTGAGCTGCCAGTCGTAGGACGAGGCGCCCGTGACGGCCGACCACTGGAAGGTCAGCGAAGTCTGCGTCGCACTGTGGAGGGCGACGCCGGTCGGGACATCGGGCGCCTTCGGCTCGGGTTCGGGTTCCGGGCCGGGGCAGGCGGTGATAAAAGGAATGATGGCCAGCAGGAAAGCCAGCTTCAACAGGTCACGCTTCATAGCTTCTCGTATTCCAGCGCAGCCCAGATGAGCGGGCCGATGCCCTTGGGATCGTTGCTGCGCACTTTTTCGTGGATATAATAGTCGTAGTCGCCGCTGCGGTTCTCCTTGCCGCCGAGGCCCGCCACTTCGCAGCAGCGGTTCAGGTCGACAAGGCCGCGTTCGAACGACACAAAGGTCTTGATCAGACTGCGGTAGGCCTTCTTCGCACCGGCCTGGCAGTCGAGGTAGCCCTCGCGACAGCCGCGCAGCATGGCATAGACGAACATCGCGCTGCAGGTGGCCTCAATATAGTTCCCTTCCTCGCCCGGCCGGTCGAGCACCTGGTACCACATCCCGGTGCCGGGATCGGCGTATTTCGACAGGGTTTCGAAGATGTGGCGGAAGATGCGGAGCATCTCGTCGCGGCCCGGCGTGTCGGCGGGCAGGACGGGCAGCACCTCCACGAGCGCCATGGCGTACCAGCCGAGGGCGCGGCCCCAGGCGTGGGCCGACTGGCCCGTAGCCGGATCGCACCAGAACATCTCGTGCGAAGAGTCCCAGGCGTGGCGGTACAGGCCCGTGGCCGGGTCGAAGGTATGGTCGGCCACGGTCACGAAGTGCTGCGCGATGTCGGCGAAGTTGCGCATCTTGAGGCTGTCGGGCACGTAGCGGGCCGTATATTCGGCGTAGAAAGGCTGCGCCATATAGAGTCCGTCGAGCCACATCTGGTTCGGATACACCTGCTTGTGCCAGAAGCCGCCTTCCGGCGTCCGCGGCTGCTCGAGGACCTGCTCGTAGAGCCGGTCCATAGCCAGGCGGTATTTTTCCTTGCCCGTAAGGTCATATAGCTGGAAGAGCGTCCGGCCGGGGCAGATGTGGTCGGTGGAATAATTCGATTTCTTGTAGTTCACGCCGATGGTGCCGTCCTCGGCGATGATGGCGTCGTACCAGGCGTCGACATAGTCAAGGGTCTTCTCCGGAGCGGCGTCCAGGAAAGCCTTCAGTTCGAGGCCCGTTGTATAATTCCACTTGAGTTTTCCTTCGAGGCCGTCGATGTAGGAAGCGGCGGGATTGCGTTGCATCTCAGAACGCACGACAGCCTGGGAGAGGGGCTCCCGGGCCGTGCAGGCTGTCAGCAGGACAGCCGAAAGGACGATCGTCAGGCTTCTGCTCATCGGTTGTCGAAGGGATTCCAGACGATGCCGTCCTGGGGTTGGTACATCACTTTTTCGAAGGTATATTCGGCGGCCTGCTTCGCTTTGAGGGTGTGCGCCCATTTCACGCGCGGGCCGGCGGCGCCGGGACCGTAGTTGTCGTATTCGGCGTAGAAGGAATTCTTCTTCGTGTCGGGCTTGCCCTCCTTCTCCCAGTCGTGCCAGCCTTCGGGCAGGATGTGGGCGCCGAGTTCGCAGTGGATGAAGACCGTCTTGGCATAGGCGCCCCACGGGCGGCCGAGGTAGCACTTGTCGATGCCCGGCCCGGCCGTCAGCTTGCAGTCCTTGAAGACGTAGCCGTATTTCTGGCCGGGGAAGGTGGAGGCGGCCGTCACGTAGCTGTTCTTCTTGCTGTGGATCGTGCAGTTCTCGAAGTAGCAGATGCTGGGGCCGAAGATGAAGTCGGTCGTACCTTCTATATAACAATCGAGATAGTAGTTGCGTTTCACGCCGCCTTCCTTGCCGTAGCGTCCGTAGGTATAAAGGGTGTCCTGGTTGCCGAGGAAGCGGCATTTGTGGAAGAAGAGGAAGTCGCCGTCGGTGAACACCGCCACGGCCTGGCCGATGGGTTTCCCCTCCCCGGCCGTGTTCTCGAAGGTCAGGTTCTCGAAGGTGACGTAGCTCGAATGGACGTACATCGTGGCGCTGCCCGAGGTGCCGACCTTGAAGTCGAAGCCCGGCCAGATCTGCTCGGCATACTTGCCCCAGGTGATCACGGTGTTCTCGGCGTCCTCGCCGATGAGGTGGAGCCGGAATTTGTTGTGCGGGATGGTGACCATCTCCCGATACACGCCCTTGCGGATGTAGATCGTGGTGATGCGTGCGTGGCTGTAGTCGGGGCAGGCGTTGATGGCTTCCTGCACGGTGAAGAAGTCGCCGTGGCCGTCGGGCGAGACGACGATGTCGTAGCGCACGAGGTGCCCGGCGAGTTCGGGGATCTGGGCCTTGATCTTGTCGCAGACGATCTCGGTGACCTTGCGGGCGCCGCAGGCCACCGTGTGGGTGTTGTCGTTCTTGCCGGTGGAGATCATGAAATAGGCCTTCGAGGCATCGTCGCCCAGGCCCTCGAGCCAGTCGAGGGTGGCGGTGGTGATGTCGAGGAGCGGCACGTTGAATTCCTGCGCCACCTGTTTCATCGCTTCGGGATAGTCGGTGTGGCAGTTGCGGTCGAGCTTGCCTTCCTTGAACCAGCGGCGGGCCACCGGGGTGAGGAGCACGGGCTTACAGCCGGCGTCGAGGGCCGTGCGGACGAAGGTCCGCAGGTTGTCCTGGTAGGCGCCGAAGGCGGGCGCGTAGCGCTCGGGGTCGTCCTGCTTGGCGTCGTTGTGGCCGAATTCGATGAACACCCAGTCACCGGGCTTGAGGTTGGCCTTGACCTGGTCCCAGAGGCCGCGGTCGATGAAACTCTTCGTGCTCCGGCCGTTCTGGGCGTAGTTGACGACCTTCACCTGGTCGTCGAGGAAGTTCTGGAACATCATGCCCCAGCCCCGCTCGGGATTGCCGTTGGACAGGTCTTTCTCCGCCATCGTGGAGTCGCCCATCAGATGGATGGTGGTAAAGGAACTGCAGAGCAGCCAGAGGGCCGCGATCGCGGCGATTTTCAGGGTTTTCATAGGCGTTTCCCGTTGATGGTGACGTTGTCGAAGGTGATGTTTTCGGCGAAGTGGACTTCCTCGCCCTTCTTCGCCGTGAAGTTGCTGTTGCGGAAGTCGATGTTGCGCACGGGCAGTTCGGGCAGGCCGTTGATGAAGACGGCCTGGTCGGCGCCTGCGCAGAGGACGTCGGAGACGTGGATGTCGCGGAATTCCGGCGTGGTCTCGTCGACCGGCTGGAGGTCGGACTTGGCGTCGGGATCCATGTCGGTCGCGGCAACGCCCGCGTAGTAGAGATTGAAGATCACGCCGTAGGTGACGATGTCTTTCATATAGATATGGTCGCACCAGATGTCCTTCACGAGGCCGCCGCGGCCGCGCGTACTCTTGAAGCGCAGGCCCACGTCGGTGCCGATGAAGCGGCAGCGGGTGACGCGGATGTTCTCCACGCCGCCCGACATTTCGCTGCCCACCACGAAGCCGCCGTGGCCGTGGTAGACCGTGCAGTCGGAGATGATGAGGTTGCGGCACTTGCGCGCGTGGCGCCGGCCGTCTTCGTCTTTGCCCGATTTAATGCAGATGGCGTCGTCGCCCACGTCGAAGGAACTCTCGGTGAGGATGACGTTCTCGCAGGCATCGATGTCGATGCCGTCGCCGTTGGCCGAGTAGTGCGGGTTGCGGACGGTGATGCCGCGGATCACGACGTCCTGGCAATACAGCGGGTGAAGATTCCAGCAGGGCGAGTTCTGGAAGGTGCAGTCTTCGATGAGCACGTGGCTGCATTCGCGCAGCGACACGAGGACGGGCCGCAGGAAGGTTTTGATCTCCTGCTCGTCGAGCGAGGGATCGGGGAAGTTGAGCGAGCCGGCCGTGGCGCGAGCCTTGGCGTAGCCTTCGTCGGGGAACCACGTCTTGCCGTCGTCGGAGAGGAGGCCGCCGCGCTGGAGGACGACCTTCCACTGGTCGTCCGACACCTTGCGGCGCTTCACCTCGCGCCAGGCGTCGCCGCTGCCGTCGATGATGCCGCCGCCGGTGATGGCGATGTCGTGCGCGCCCTCCGCGTGGATCGGCGAGAGGCAGCGGCGCACGTCGAGGCCTTCGAAGTTGGTGTCGATGATGGGATAGAGGTCCTGGTCGGTGGAGAAGACGATGACGGCGTCTTTCTCGACGCGGAGCTCGATGTGGTTCGCCAGGCCGATCGGGCCGGTGAGCCAGATGCCGGCCGGCACCACGAGGCGGCCGCCGCCTTTTTCGGAGAGGGCGGCGATGGCCTTGGCAAAGGCGTCGGTGTTGAGCGTGACGCCGTCGCCCACGCCGCCGAAGTCGGTCAGGACGACTTCGCGCGAAGGAATCGACGGGAGAGTCACGCGCGGCATGTCAAAGGGAAGGCCTTCGTAGAGGGCGTCGAGCTTATCGGCGGAACCGCCGGTGCAGGCGGTGGCCAGGGCGAGCAGGACGGCGAAGAAGAGGCATTTTCTCATGGTGGCGCGACAGGATGTTTTATATCGACTACAAATGTAGAAAAAGTTTTTTATTTCCGTGTACGGTAACGGAAATAATTATCAATACCTTATGCGAGTTATCAACAATCCCCCGTTATCGTACACGATTTTCTTGCGGATTTGGATTTTTTTGTTTAGACTTGCATTCGGAAAACTACGGAATGGCCCAGAACGAGAAAATAACGATCCTCGACATCGCCCGTCGCACCGGTCTGTCAAAAGGCACGGTCGACCGCGTGCTGCACCATCGCGGCGAGGTCTCCCGCCGGAGTTACGACAAAGTGATGGCCGCCATCGAGGAGCTGGGCTACGAGCCCAATGTCTACGCCTCCCTGCTGGCCAAGGGGCAGCACCACCTGGTGGCCGTGCTGATTCCCGCCCACGAACCGGGCACTTTCTGGGAGCTGGCCGCCGGCGGCATTGAAAAGGCCGCCGAGTCGGTGGGCACCCTCGGCGTCCAGATGCAGCATTTCGAATACGATCAGTACGACATCGAATCGTTCCGCGCCGCCTGCGCCCGGGTGCTTGAAGCCGGCCCGTCCGGCGTGGTCATCGCTCCCCTCTTCCAGGAAGAGACCGACGTGTTCGCCGCGCAGCTGCGCGAGCGCGACATTCCCTTCGCCTACATCGATTCCAAGCCCGAGACAGACGGCTACCTGGCCTACTTCGGCATGCCCCTCTACAAGAGCGGCTACCTTTGCGCCGACCAGCTCACGGGCGGCTTCGCCGTCCCGAGCGTCCTGATCGTCCGCATCCGCCGCGACCGGAATCAGCAATCCGACCCCACGATCAACCGGCGCGCCGGCTTCGTCGACTATATGTTGGAGCACAGCCCCGACTGCGTCCTGGGCAACGTCTTCATCGACCCCAACGATCCCGACAGCATCGAAGGCGCCCTCGACGCCTGGTTCCGGGAGCATCCCGGCACCCGGCACATCGTGATGTTCAACTCCCGCATCCACCTGCTGGTCCCCTGGCTGCTGCATCATCCCGACTCCCAGCGCCGCGTCGTCGGCTTCGACAACCTCAAGGCCAACATGGACGCCCTCCGCGACGGCACCGTCTCCTGCCTCATCGCCCAGCACCCCGACGAACAGATGCGCCTCGCCATCGAAGCCCTCGCCGAATACATCCTCCGCCGGAAGCTGCCCCTGAAAAAGGACAACTTCATGCACATGGACATCCTCACCCGCTACAACGTCGACTACTACTAGCCGGGCTTCGGCTCAACTAGCCCGGCCCCAGATCGAGCCTCAAGCCGGGCTAGCCCAGCCCACCTCTCAAGCCATCGCGGCCTTGCCAGACCGCGTTTCCTCCCCGCCCCCACTCCCGCCTGTAGAGTAATCGCCTTTATATAAGCCAATTACGCAAAGTCGCCCCCTCCAGAACAACGGGGGCAACTTTCAGGAATCGGCTGATAATCAACCAAATACGCTCCAGCGCCCGATACCCGCTTTCCCCGGCCGCTCGGCTGGCTCCGGCGGAGAAGGAACATTCTTCCGCTCAGAATGGCGAAAAAGGGAGCGGCACCGGTCGCTTGACGGCGAACTCCTCCTTATCCGGGCCACGAAGGCCCGGAACGTTCGTCGAACAAAGCGCCGTCATGGCCTCGCCAGGTCCCGGGGTCGCAGCCCCTGGGGCCAACGCCCCCTGGGTCGACGCCCCCCCCGGGCCCTTTCCTCCAGCCACCGCTCCCTGCACAAGCCCGACCCACATCCCTTTTTCGCCAATTCGCTCCAGAATTGTTCCTTCTCCCCCTACGCCTTGCCCTTCGGTGTGCAATCAAGGGCTATCTGCTCACCAAGGTCGGTTGAGAGGGCCTTCGGTGTGCAAAACGGGCCTTCCTGCTCACGATGACGGACGGAAGACCCCTTCGGTGTGCAATCGAGGGCTATCTGCTCACCGAGGCCGGTCGGGAGGGCCTTCGGTGTGCAAAACGGGCCTTCCTGCTCACGACGGCGGACGGAAGACCCCTTTGGTGTGCGATCGAGGGCCATCTGCTCACCGAGGCCGGTCGGGAGGGCCATCGGTGTGCAAAACGGGCCTTCCTGCTCACGACGACGGGCGGAAGACCCCTTCGGTGTGCGATCGAGGGTTATTTGCTCACCGAGGCTGGCCGGGAGGGCCTTCGGTGTGCAAAACGGGCCTTCCTGCTCACGACGGCGGATGGAAGACCCCTTCGGTGTGCAATCGAGGGCTATCTGCTCACCGAGGCCGGCCGGGAGGGCCCTCGGTGTGCAAAACGGGCCTTCCTGCTCACGACGGCGGATGGAAGACCCTTTGGTGTGCAATCAAAGGTTATCTGCTCACCGGGGCTGATGAGGGTGACAGGGTTGAACCTTAACTGCGGGTAACTGCGGGTTGGATTCAGGGACGACGCGCAGGTCGAGGATGTCGAGCCAGCCGGCGTCGTTCTTGGGGGCATAGCGGTTGCAGAAGAAGCCGAATTTGGCGCCGATCCACTGTTCCGGCCGGGCGATGAAAGGCACGCCGGCTACGGCAAAACGTTTCCCGTCGAGGCTATAAAAGAAACGGCAAATCGCGTCGGGAACCGGCATCGTGGCAACGTCGGGAGACGAGATCGTGGCAAGGTCGGAAGATGAGATCTTGCCAAGGTCAGAAGACGTGGGCGAAGGATTATTCGGACGGACTTCCAGTTTTACCCAGCACGTCGCTTCACGATTGCCGTCGTAGGGGATCCAGGCGGTTTCTTCTTCCACTTCGTCCACTACGCGATCGCCTTCAGGGCGGCTGATGAAAAAGTGGAGGCAGGCGCCGTCTTTGGCGGACACCAGGTTGAAGCCGGCCAGTTCGTCGCCGGAGACGAGGAAGCCAGCGGATTCCAGTTTTTCGCCTAGCTGAGGATTGGGATGAAAGACGAGCTTCGCTACGACGGTGAATCGTTCGGCCGGGAACTTCTGGAGCAACAGGTTCTTCATCTGCCGCCAGTCCGGCGTCTCCGGGGCGGACTTCTGCGCCTGCTCTACCGAGTAGAGCCGGACGCCCCCGTCAGGCAAGGCATAATGCCAGTACGGCGACGGGACGGCGGGGAACTGCCACTCGAGCGGCAGGCCGTAGGGGCCGAGGGGCCGGGATTCGGGCGGGGTGGCCTGGTGGAGCGACAGGTTCTTTCGATCCCGAACGCTTGCGGAGGGATCGGAAAGATTCTGGCGCGCGTCGGAAAGAATCCCGGCCCCTGGCGCAGCGGCAACGGCGGAACCGGGCGCGGCGGCAGCGGTGCCGGGGGATTCGGGCGGGTTGGATTCGGGCGGGTTGGCTTGGTGGAGCGAGGGCATGGGCCAGGAGGAGACGGGTTGGCCGATGCCGTCGGCGTCGGGGTCTTCGCCGATGAGGGGCCAGGCGTCGGGGAGCCAGGTTAGGGGCTGGAGGTGGACGATGCGGCCGTAGGCGCCTTTGTCCTGGAAGTGGAGGAACCAGCTTTCGCCGGAGGGGGTTTCGACCCAGCCGCCCTGGTGGGGGCCGTTGATGGTGCCCGGGGCGGAAGCCATCACGATGCGCGCTTCCCAGGGGCCGTAGGGATGTTTCGCACGGAGGACGGTCTGCCAGCCGGTTTTGACGCCGCCGGCGGGCGCGAAGATGTAATACCAGCCGTCGCGTTTATAAAGTTTCGTGCCTTCGATCGTGGGTTGTGTGCGGTGGCCGTCGTAGACGATGCGGGAAGGGCCGAGGAGGTGGGTTCCGTCGGGCGACATCGGGGCCATGAAGAGGATGCTCTTGAGGCCGGCGCGGGAGCCGGCGGCAGCGTGGGAGAGCCAGGCCGTGCCGTCTTCGTCCCAGAGCGGGCAAGGGTCGATGAAACCCTTGGCGCGGACTACCCAGACGGGGTCTTCCCAGCGGCCGCGAGGATCTTGGGTCTTGACCATAAAGATGCCGCGGTCGGGGTCGCCACAGAAGATGTAGAACCAGCCGTCGTGATAGCGGATGGCGGGGGCCCAGACGCCGTTGGCGTGCTGGACGGACGAATGGAACTCCGGCTCGTAATCCGCCAGGGCCGCCCCGACCAGCGTCCAGTGGACCAGGTCGCGCGAATGCAGGATCGGCAGGCCCGGAAAACAGTTGAACGAAGAGGCCGTCATATAGTAGTCCTCCCCCACCCGACAGACGTCGGGGTCGCTGTAATCCATATGCAGAATGGGATTGGTATAGCGGGGCTGGGCCGTCGCGGTCAGCGACAAGGCTAACGACAAGGCCACTGACAAGGCCACTGACAAGGCCAGCCCAAGGAGCGGAAAAAGGAGGCGTTTCATCCGGCGGAGTTTTCTACAACGCCTTGCTCCTGCTTCTCTCCGCCTGCCGGCCGCAAGTGGAGACCGTCACGGTCTATGCGCCGGCCGAGGACGGCGACCACTATGTCAACAACGCCGTTCCCGTCTTTTTCAAGGGCGATTTGTATTGTATGTGGCAGAGTTCCGCGACCGACGAAGATGCACCGGACACGCAGCTGGTCTATAGCCGGAGCCGCGACGGGCGGCGCTGGGCAGCGCCACAGACGCTCGCGCCCAGCACCGACTCGGCCTTCGCCTCCGCCGGCGGCTGGATGGTCTTCGGCGACACGCTCGTCGCCTTCGTCAATCTGCTCTCCGACATCAAAACAGGCGGCACAGCGCATTATCGTACATCGTCCGACGGCTTCGCCTGGTCGGCCTTGCGGCCGGTCCGGATGGCAGACGGCACGCCGCTCGACGGCATTCTGGAACAGGACATCCACACCCTCCCCGACGGGCGCCTCGTGGGCGCCGCCCACTTCCGCCCCGGCCTCAAGGCCCGCCCCATCTACTCCGACGATCCTTCCGGCCGGAGCGGCTGGCACGTCGGCCGGATCGAGATGGAAGACCGCGGCAACCAAAGCCGCGGCATCGAGCCCAGCCTCTACCGGCGGTCCGACGGGACGCTGGTGATGTTCTTCCGCGACCAGGCCTCGTCGTTCCGAAAACTCGCCGCCGAAAGCCACGACCGCGGCGAAAGCTGGACCGCACCCCGGGAGACCGAAATCCCCGACGGAAGGACGAAACAGTGCGCCGGTAACCTGCCGGACGGCCGCGCCTTCTACATCGGGAATCCCCTCCCCGCCAAAGACCGCACGACGCTCGCCTATGCGACGAGCGACGACGGCATCACCTTCTCCACGCCGGTGGCGCTCCGCACCCCGGACGACCTCCCGCCGCAACAATACGAAGGAAAGTACAAAACCCTCGGCTACAGTTATCCCAAGGCCACCCTCCACGGAAACGCCCTCTATGTGGCCTATTCGGAAAACAAGGAGCGGATCGTCATCACGCGCATCCCGCTCCGCTGTCTGAAATAATTGCTATCTTTGCAGCACTATGTGGAAGAAACCGCACAACTGGCTGATCGCGGCAGCGGGGCTGCTGATCATCGTACTCCTGGGCCTGAACGTCTGTCACGCCGTGAACCCCGAGACGGGGCAGGAATATGCCGTCCGCTTCGTGGACCGGCTCATTTACATCCTTTTCATCGTCCTTTCGTTCATTCTCTCCGACCTCACGCTGCTCGGGGCCAAGAACCCGTTCCACCAGGTGTTCACCGCCATCATCAACGCCATCGTGCTGCTGGGGTTCCAGATCTGGATCTTCGTGGATTTCTTCACCACGAAACTTCCTTCGGGCTTAAAAATGTCGTCGGTCTATACCCTCTCCGTCGGAGCGATCTTCCCGATCATCGCCATCATCCTGCTGGTGCTCGCCGTCCGCTACGCGGCCGACGAGGGCACAGCCCAGCGCATCGCGCGCCGGCTCAACATCGAAAACTAACTTACCGGAAACCCGCTAGCGCGAGCTGAACACCAGGATCGCCATCGCGATCAGCAGGATCAGCAGCGCGAGACCCTTCGAGCGCAGCCGCTTCTCCTTGAAGAGGATGGCGCCGAAGACGAACGTGATGATGACCGAGCTGCGGCGCAGCATCGAAACCACGGAAAGCATCGCACCGCTGCTGTGGAGCGAGAGGAAATACAGGAAATCCGATCCCGTGATGAAGAGCGCGATGAGCCAGATGGCCCAGTCGTGCTTGTAGGGCTGGTAGTAATCGCGGTGGGCGAAACGGCCGAAGAGCACGATGGCGGCCATGATCAGGGCGATATAGAAGTTGCACCACCCCTGCACGAACATCGGCTCCATCGAGCCCATCAGGTGCTTGTCCATCAGGGCGCTGATCACGCCCGTGATGACGGCCACCCACATACAGAAAATCCACTTGTTGCGGACGAAATCCACGCCCTCCTGCTTGCTCGTGCGACCCAGCAGCCAGAGCGCGAACATCGCGACGATGACCGCCACCCACTGCCAGAGGTTCAGGCGTTCGCCGAAGATGATGATCGAAAAGATGAGCACGAACACGGGGCGCGACGCCTTGATGGTGCCGGCCGTGGTGATGGGCAGGTTCTTGAGGCCCATCAGGCCCGTGATCCAGGACACCGAGACGATGCACGCCTTGAGGAGCACCAGCAGGTGGTCGCGGACGGTGCCTTGCGACACGTCGAAGACCGTCCCCGCAAACCAGCCCGTCTGGAACGCCGAGGCGATGATGAAAGGCGACAGCAGGAGCGTCGACAGCGCCGTCGCGTACAACAGGATATGCAGGACATCATTGCGGGTCGAAGCCTGCTTCTTGAACACGTCGTAAATACCCAGCAGAATGGCGGAACCGACCGCCGTCCAAAGCCATAAGTTCGACATCGTTACAATTCTTCTTCGGTTTTACAATATTTTTTGATGACGCCGTATGCGTCCTGGATGCCGAGCTCGCCGGCCACACTCAGGTCGATACAGCCTTTTTCCTTGTCTTTGAGATAGATCAGGACAAGCCCCCGGTTGTAGTAGGCCTCGCCGATCCAGGGATACAGGTCGATGGCCCGGGTGTATTGCACGATGGCTTCGGGGAGGTCGTTGGAGAGGCAGTACAGGTTGCCGAGGTTATAATACGTATAGGGAAAATCGGGATTGAGTTCGGCCGCCCGCGTCATGTCGTGGATGGCCGGGGTGTAGTCGTAGCTGCGCGTGACCTGGTCCTGAACGCGCGTGCGGACGGTGCTCGAATTGTCGAGCGTGAGCACCTGCACGTTGTTCTCGATGGAGGAGATGAAGTCGATCATCTCGGCCTGCAGGGCGCCGCGGTTGATGTAGTAGAAGAAGGTTCCGGGCGACTTCTCGATGGCCTCGTCGTAGCAGACCATCGCCGTGTTGAACTGCCGGCTCCAGGCCTCGACCAGGGCGCGGGCGAAGAGATTGTCGCTGCTGCGGTTGGCGCGCGTCAGGCGGTTCATTTCTTCGCGGAGGCGGGCCGGGTCGCGCGGCGGCGCCACGCCGGCGGCGGCGAAGCGCACGGCCAGCGGGCTCTGGGCGATGAAGGTGTCGAGCACCTCGTCCTCATACTTCCGGGCGATGGAAGAGAACGAAGCCACGCTGTCGGCGGGCTGCACCTTGTAGAGCGGCTTGAGGCGGATGTCGACGTCGCGGTACTGCAGCAGTTCGTTGTCGAAATCCTTCTTGGCGAACTCGGCGTCGAGGGCGAGCAGGCGGTCGTACTTGCGGGCCGTGTCGGCGAAGGCGGCGTGGCCCGTGGAGTCGGCCGTCATGGCCTGGTACTCCCGCACTTTGCGCTGGGCGATGTCGTAGTCCTGCTTGGCGGAGGTGAACTGCCCGAGCTGGCTCTTGGCGTACGAGCGGTTCATATAGGCCTTCGCGAAATCGGGATACAGGTTGATGGCCTGCGAATAGTCGTCCATGGCCTCGCGGTAGCGGCCCAGCTCCATGAACACGGCGGCGCGGTTGAAGTAGGCCAGCACGTTGTTCGGGTTGATGTTGAGCACGCGGTCGTAGTCGTCGAGGGCGGCGCGCAGATCGCCCACCTGGGCGTAGATCAGGGCGCGGTTGTAGAGCGTGAGCGCGTTGCCGGGCTCCTCGTCGAGCACGCGGTTGAGGTCGGCAAGCGCGCCGGCGATGTCTTTCCGGTCATATTTGAGGATGGCCCGGTTGAAGAAGGCGAAGGTGTTGGTGCTGTCGAGCCGCAGGGCGATATCGAGGTCCTCGATGGCCTTGTCGGTGTTCTCCTGCATGGCGTACACGCGTGAGCGGCGCACGTAGCCTTCCGGGTCGAAGCGGTTGAGCGAGATGGCCTTGTTGTAATCTTCCAGGGCCTTCGTCGTGTCTTTCAGATAGAGATAGCACGCGCCGCGGTTCAGGTAGGCATCGGCTTCACGCGGCTGCTTGCGGATGTACGTGTTGAAGTCGCGCACCGCCTTGTCGAACTGCTGCGAGAGGAAATACGTCACGCCGCGGCTGAAATAGAGGCCCGTGTAGCCGGGACGCAGGTCCACCGCTTCCTCGAGGTCGCGGAGCGCGTCGTCGTACTTGCCAATTCGGCTCAGCGTGATGGCGCGGTAGTGGTAGGCCGGCGTATAGATCGGGTTGAAATGGATCGTGCGGTCGAAGTCGCGCTGGGCGCCCACGAAGTCGCCCAGGTTGTATTTGGCGATGCCGCGGAAGAAATAGGCCTCATAGACCGTGCTGTCGAGATGGGCCAGGATGTTGAAGCTTTCGATGGCCTGGGCATACTTGCCGTCGATGAGCGACTGGCGGCCATTGTAGTAAAAATGGTCCAGGTCGTATTGCGCACGGGCGGTGCCGAGCGAAACGACAAGCAGCAGCAGGATGGTGAAGCCCTTTTTGAACATCTTTGCAAAATTACTATTTTTGCAAATCTTTTGAAACGAAATGAGGAAAAGTTGTGCCAAACTCTTTGCAGTCGCCATCCTGCTGATTCTCGGACTCGTCCCGGCGGGAATGATACCGGCGCGGGCACAGAGCACCCTCCCCTACGAGAACAAGGTCGCCGTGGAGGATCTCCGGCGGGATGTGGAGTATCTGGCCCACGAGATGACCAACGGCCGCGCCTCCGGCACGCCGGGCAAGGAACTGGCTGAGCATTACCTCGTTTCGCAGTTCCGCAACATCGGGCTCAAGCCCTGGAACTGGAACTATACCCAGAGTTTCCGCTACCGCGATTCGATTATCGTGCGCAATGTCGTGGGCTACCTCCCCGCCTCCATCCCCAGCGACGAATACATCGTCATCGGCGC
>CACYZM010000022.1 GCA_902778855.1 uncultured Bacteroidia bacterium | reverse complement strand
ACCGTCACGCTCGTGGCGCAGAGCGGGCCGCCGTCGCGGTTGATGTAGTTGGAGATCTTCTCGAGGGGAACCGTCTTGTTCTCCACGAAATACTTCGAACCGAGCAGGCCGTACTCTTCGCCCGTCCAGAGGCAGAAGAGGATGGTGCGCTTGGGCTTGGCGCCCGAAGTGGCCAGCAGACGGGCGGCTTCCATCGTCACGGTGGTGCCGTTGCCGTCGTCCACGGCGCCGGTGCCGCCGTCATAGGCGTCGAGATGGCCGCCGGCCATCACGTATTCCTTCGGATATTTGCTGCCGCGGAGGATGCCGATGATATTATGGTATTTCACCGGGCCGCGGTAGAAGTGGTTGCGGATGTCGAATTCGAGCTGGAAGATGTCCTTGCGCAGCACTTTCTGCTTGACGACCTTGAACTGGGCCTCGTCGAGCATGATGTCGCACACGGTCGGCAGGGTCTCCATCGTGATGTCATAGCAGCCGGCGCGGTCGTACATGATCTTGAGCGGCACCTGCGCGGAGCGGATGAAACCCAGCACGCCGGCCTCGACCATTTCCTGATAGAAAGGCGCGACGCTCTTCTCGTATTCCTTCAGTTTCTTGGGCTCGCTATCGCGGTGTTCGTAGTTCCAGCGGCGGATCTCGTTGTTCTCGCGGTCGATTTCCTCGTTCTTGGCGATGACCTCGGCCCGTTTCGCATTGGCGGCGGCGGTGGTGTTGATGGCCATGCCGTCGGACTCGGCGTCGAGCAGGACCCAGGCGCCCTTGAGCGCGCCCTTCATCCGTTCAAGCTCGCGGCGCGACTTCGGCTCGATGAGCACGTGGCCGCTCTGTTTGCCGCGGGTGCCGGCCGTGTAGGCGGGCGTGGCGAAGTGCAGGTTCAGCGATTCGTCGCCCAGCATACGGCCGAACCAGGGGCCGCGGTTGAAGCCGACGTTGATTTCTCCGGCTTCCTGGACCATCACTTCGAGGCCCCAGGACTCGAACTGCTCTTTTGCCCAGGCTTCGGCCTCGGTGAGCGCAGCGGAGCCGATGGGCCGGCCGCCGATCCGGTTGGCCAGGTGGTCGATATGCACCATGGCCCGGTTGTCGGTGGTGCCGGTTTCGATGATCTTTTTGACGACTTTGTCCTGCGCGTACGCGCTGACTGCGCAGCCGATGACGAGCATCGTCACGAGTGCGGAAGCGAAGATTCTTTTCATGGGAAAAAACATTTGCACAATATGTACAAAGATACGCAATTTATAGTGGTTCGGCGCATTTTTTGTGGTAAATTTGCGCCTTGATTCAGCCGAAAATTACTGTAAAAATGAGAGATAATCTTCTTAAATTGGGACTTTTCCTGCTTACCCTTTCCCTGGCCTGGCCGGGCGTTGCGCAGGACAATTCCCATAAGGTGTCCTTTTCGCTCGCCGAAGCGCAGCAATACGCCGTCGAGCACAACCGGACCCTCGCCAATGCCTCGCTCGACGTCCAGAAAGCGCAGGCCGTCAAATGGCAGCGGATCGCCGCGATGCTGCCGCAGGTCTCGGCCAGTTCCTCGTATTCCAACAGCCTTGGCTACAAGATGGACCTGGGACCGATGAAGATTTCGATGACGCCGTATATGACCTTCAATATCTCGACGACCGTCGCCCTGAGCGGCGCCCAGATCGTGTCGCTCGGCATCGCCGACATCTCGCGCCGGATGGCCGACATCACCCAGGAGAAGACGGAAAGGCAGATCTCCGACCAGGTGGAAACCCTGTATTTCTCCGCCCTGGTGACCGAGGAGACCCTCCGCCTGCTGCACGAGAACCTGGCGAGCATGCAGAAACTGCACGCGATCACCCAGAATTCCGTGGACGTGGGCGTGGCGGAACAGACCGATGCCGACCAGCTCCAGGTGCAGGTGGCCACGATGGAGAGCACGATCAAGACCACGGAGCGTTCGCTCGAGATGGTCTACAATTCGCTGCGGCTCCAGCTCTGCCTTGAAGAAGGCGTGGACATCGTCCTCACGCAGGGAATCGACGACCTGCTGAATATGCAGACCACATCCGACCTGCTGGCCGCCGAGTTCGACATCGACGACAACTACGACTACAAGCTGCTGAAAGAAAGCACGGAGCTGGCCCGCAAGCAGATCGCCCTGACCGGCTGGACCACCGGCCCCACGCTCAGCGTCTACCATCAGTTCAATGCGCGCCACAATTTCAGCAACGAAGCCACGATGAACATGACGCCGCCGAACATGCTCGGCGCCCAGCTCAACATCCCGCTGTTCGCTTTCGGCAAGAACTACGCCGCCATCAAGGATGCCCGGCTCGCCTACAAGAAGCAGCTCAACACCCTGGAAGACACGGAACTCTCCCTCAATGTCCAGCACAGCCAGCTGCTTTACAACCTGCGCAGCGCCATTGAGAAATACGAGATCCAGAAGCAGAATGTGGCCGTGGCCAAGCGGGTCTTCGACAACATCGCCAAGAAATACGAATTCGGCGTGGCGTCGAGCCTCGACGTGACCAATTCCGGCACCAACCTGATCGCAGCGCAGAGCAGCTACGTGCAGTCGCTGCTCGAGATCGTCAACGCTCAGATTTCCCTTGAACAACTCTTGAATAAATAGCATTCCGATATGAAGCACATTTTATATGTATGGGTCCTGGCTGCAGCCTTCATCGTCGCCGCCTGCGGCGGAAAGCAGCAACAACAGGTCGTGGAACAGCGTGCGCAGCTGGTTGAGACGGCGCCGCTCGCCATGTCCGACATTTCCCGCGAACTGGAGTTCTCCACCACGCTCCAGGGCTGGCAGACGCTCAACGTCTCGCCGTCCATCACCGGGAAGATCGAGCACATCTATGTCGAGGTCGGCACCAACGTGGCCGCCGGCGCCAACCTGGTGCGCATGGACCAGAACCAGTATACGAACACCAAGCTGACCTACACCAACCTGGGCGTGGAGATGCAGCGCATGGAGTCGCTCCGCGAGAGCGGCGCCGTGTCGCAGCAGGTTTACGACCAGACGCGCCTCAGCTACGAGCAGACGAAAGAGAGCCTGGAATTCCTGGAGAAGAATACCTTTGTGAAAGCGCCTTTCGCCGGCGTGATCTCGGCCAAGAACTATGAGGACGGCGAACTCTACAGCGGCCAGCCGATCCTCGTGCTGACGCAGATCTACACGCTGAAGGCCCTGATCGCCATTCCGGAGAGTTATTATCCCAACGTGAAGAAGGGCATGGCGGTGACGCTCACCTCGGAAATCTATCCCGGCGAGACCTTCCCCGCCACCATCGACATCGTCTATCCGACCGTCGATCCGGCCTCCCATACCTTCCAGGCCCGGCTCCGCATCCCGAACAGCGGACTGCGGCTCCGCCCGGGTATGTATGTTCGCACCAAGATGTCGATGGGCATGGCCCGCGCCATGGTGGTGCCGTATCAGGCCGTGCTCAAGCTCACGGGCTCGAACGACCGCTATGTCTTCCTGGACGAAGGCGGTACGGCCAAGCGCGTCTTCGTGACGCTCGGCCAGCGCTTCGACGAGAACATTGAAGTCATCAGCGATGAACTGCACGAAGGCGACCGGCTCGTCGTCGTGGGCCAGGCCAAACTGGTGGACGGTTCGAAACTCAACGTAGCAGGAGACAACGCCCAATGAGTATCTACAAGTCAGCCATTGAAAAGCCCGTCACCACGGCGCTGATTTTCGTGGCGGTGATCGTCATCGGCGTGTTCTCGCTGTCGCGACTGCCGATCGACCAGTTCCCGGAGATGGATCCGCCGTTCATCACGGTGATGACCACCTATCCCGGCGCCTCCGCCAGCGAGATCGAGACCAACGTGACCAAGCTCATCGAAAACAGCCTTACCTCTGTCGACGGCCTGAAGGAGCTCACCTCTTCCTCGCGCGACAATATGTCCGTCGTCTCGCTGGAACTGGAGTGGGGGACCGACCGCGACGAAGCGTCCAACGACGTGCGGTCGTTCATCGATATGGTCAAGAGCAACCTGCCCGAAGGCTGCTCCAGCCCGGTGATGTTCAAGCTCAATTCGAGCCTGATGCCGATCATCCAGTATTCCGTGATGGCGAAGGAAAGCTATCCCGGCCTGGAGAAGATCCTCAACGACGAGGTGGTCCCGCAGCTCAACCGCATCAACGGCATCGGTTCCGTGTCGGTGTCGGGTGCGCCCGACCGCTATGTCTATATCGACATTGACCAGGCCAAGCTCGACGCCTACAACCTGACGCTCGAACAGGTGGCCAACGCCGTGAGCGTGAACAACCTGAACCTGTCGAGCGGTACGGTCAAGATGGACCGCCAGCAGTACCAGATGCAGGTACGCGGCGAGTACGAACAGAGCGCCGACATCGCCGATATCGTGGTCTCCACCACGCCGCTGGGGCAGAAAGTCTTCGTCCGCGACCTGGCGTCGGTGCGCGATACCATCAAAGACCTCTCACTCGACGAGAAGGTGGACAGCAAGGAAGCCGTCCGTCTGATGGTGGCCAAGAAGTCGGGTTCCAACACAGTGCAGGTCTGCAAGGACGTGCGCAAGGAACTCGCCCGCATCGAGAAGACGCTCCCGTCCGACGTTCAGATCAAGATGATCTACGACTCGTCGGAAGAGATCGAGAACGCCATCGGTTCCCTGGAAGAATCCATCCTGTACGCCCTCCTCTTCGTGGTGTTGGTCGTGTTCTTCTTCCTGGGCAAGTGGCGCGCCACCCTGATCATCGGCATCACCATCCCGATCGCCCTGATCGTGGCCTTCGTCTACCTGATGCTCACCGACAGTTCGCTCAACATCATTTCGCTGTCCGCCCTGACGGTGGCCATCGGTATGGTGGTGGACGACGCCATCGTGGTGTTGGAGAATATTACCAAGCATATCGACCGCGGCTCCTCGCCGCACGAGGCGGCCATCTACGCGACCAACGAGGTGTGGACCTCCGTCATCGCGACGACGCTCGTCATCGCGGCCGTGTTCATCCCGCTGACGATGCTCACCGGCCTGGCCGGCATCCTCTTCAAGGAGCTGGGCTGGATCGTGACCATCGTGGTTTCGACCTCGACGCTGGTGGCCATCTCCCTCATCCCGATGCTTTGCTCGAAACTGCTCAAGGCCCGCGAAGTCCGCATCGACGAGAACGGCCAACTGATCGAGGGCCGCGAGAAGAAAGGCTGGTACGACCGCATCGTGGTGGCCTTCCTCGACAAGGTCGACAAGGCCTACGCCAACCTGCTGCGCTGGTGCCTTTCGCACAAGCTGATCACCATCCTGATTGCCATCGCCTTCTTCGTGGCGTCGATGCTCCCGATGTTTATGGGCAAGATCGGTACGGAATTCATGCCCAGCAGCGACAACGGCCGCCTGAGCGCCTCCATCGAACTGCAGCGGGGTACCCGCATCGAGGAGACGGTCAAGACCGCCCGCGTTCTGGAAGAGCGCATCCGCGAACTGGTTCCGGAAGTCCAGCGCATCTCCACTTCGGCCGGTTCGAACGACGAGAGTTCGGTCGGCGCCCTCTTCTCCTCGACCACCAACTACAAGATCCAGATGACGGTGGTCTGCAACAAGAAATATGAGCGTACGCGCACCATCGAGCAGATCGGCGAGGTGATCCGTACGGAACTCGCCCGGTATCCCGAGATCATCGAATACCAGGTCAACGCCTCTGGCGGTATGGGCGGCGGCGGCCGTTCCACCGTGGACGTGGAGATCTACGGCTACGATTTCGACGAGACCAACCTCTATGCGGAGGAAGTCCGCCAGGCCATCGTCAACAATGTGCCGGGCGCCCGCAACGTGCGCGTCTCCCGCGACAAGGACCGTCCGGAACTCAAGGTCATCATCGACAAGGAAAAAGCCGCCATCCACGGCCTGAACACCGCGACCGTGTCGCAGTATATCCGCAACCGCGTGGCCGGTTTCACGGCCGGCTTCCTGAAAGAAGACGGCGATGAGTACAACATCGTGGTCCGGCTCAAGGAAGAGGACCGCAATTCCATCACCGACATCCAGGACCTCACGATCCCGACGGCGACCGGCGCCCGCATCAAGCTCAGCGAGATTGCCTCGATCGAGGAGTACTGGGCGCCGCAGACCATCGACCGCAAGAGCCGCCAGCGTTATGTGCGCGTCATTTCGATGCCGTACGAGACGTCGCTCGGCGAGTTGGCGGCCGCCATTCAGGCGCAGGTCGACCAGCTTCCGCACCCTTCGGGCATCTCGGTGGTGCTGGCGGGTGACTTCGACGACCAGCAGAAGACCTTCAAGGACATCTTCGCGCTGTTGCTGCTGATCATCCTGCTGGTCTACATCGTGATGGCTTCGCAGTTCGAAAGCCTCGGCAAGCCGGCGGTCATCCTGCTCTCCATCCCGTTCGGTCTGTCGGGCGTGGTGCTGGCCCTCTGGATTACCGGCACGTCGCTCGATATGATCGGTGCCCTGGGCGTGGTGATGCTCGTGGGTATCGTGGTCAAGAACGGTATCGTGCTGGTGGACTACATCAACCTGATGCGTGACCGCGGCCACGCGCTCAACGAGGCCATCGCCCTTTCGGGCGCCTCGCGTCTGCGCCCGGTGCTGATGACGGCCTTCACGACCCTGCTCGGTATGCTCCCGATGGCGCTCAGCGGCGGTGAGGGTTCCGAGATGTGGCACCCGCTGGGTATCGTGGTGATCGGCGGTCTGCTGGTCTCGACCTTCGTCACGCTGATCATCGTGCCGGTGGTTTATGGCCTGATTTCCCGCCACGGCGAGCGCGACAAGGAAGAGAAGCGCCGCAAGGAATTTATCTTCATGCAATTGAATCCCGATCAGGAGGCAGCAAAATGAAAAGTGTGTTTATCGTATTCAACCAGGCCTTCACGACCCGCGTAGAGTATATGCTGGATGAACTGGGCATCCGGGGCTTTACCTTCTTTGAACAGGTGCAGGGGCAGGGCTCTGTCGACGGCGAGCCGCGCCGCGGTACGCATACCTGGCCCGAAATGAACTCGGCCGTCATGACGGTGGTCCCCGACGAGAAGGTCGACGAGCTGTTGCTGACGGTCCGCAAACTCGACGCCCGCAACAAGTCCGTGGGCGTGCGCGCCTTCGTTTGGAACATCGAACAAAGCGTGTAATTCAAAAAAATTACTTACCTTTATAGTCTGATTGATCATTTATAAGAGAAATAAAAATGGCACAAGCACTTACTGATTCCAACTTCGCCGAAATCGTCGAGCAGGGCGAACTTCCTGTGCTCGTGGATTTCTGGGCGACCTGGTGCGGCCCCTGCCGCATGATTTCCCCGATCGTGGACAAAATGGCCGAGAAATATGCCGGCCAGGTGAACGTCGTCAAATGCAACGTCGACGAGAGCACCGACATCCCGATGAAATTCGGCATCCGCAACATCCCGACGCTGCTCTTCTTCAAAGGCGGCGAACTGGTGGACCGCGTCGTCGGCGCCGTCTCGCAGGCCGAACTGGAAAAACACATCGAAAAACTCATCTAATCAATAATTGTCGCAATGAAAAAAATCGCTTTGTTGCTGGTTTCCGCCCTTCTGCTGACGGGTGTGACCGCGAATGCTCAGCATGCCGTCGTGAAGGCGGGTTTCAACTACACCAACGCTTCCGTCGAGAGCCTCAAGGCCGGCAAGACCGGCTGGCAGGTCGGTGTCGGTTTCCAGACCGGCCAGTGGACCGGCTTCTCCCTGCAGCCTGAAATCCTCTATAAGGTGAAAGGCGTTACGCTGGAAGATGCCACGAAAGTCTCCATCAACAGCGTGGAAGTCCCGGTCAACATCCAGTGGGGTCCGGACTTGCTGATCGCCCGTCCGTTCATCTTCGCCTCCCCGTTCCTGGGCGTCAACCTGGGCACCAAGTTCTCGAAAGAGACGACCCTGGCCGACACCATCAACAAGAATCTGCACCGCCTCGAGTACGGCCTCGGCATCGGTGTCGGTGTCAACGTGTGGAAACTGCAGGTCACCGGCAAGTACAACTGGAACTTCGGCAAGATCACGACCTGGTCTGATGCGCAGGCCAATGTCAAGGGCCTCGATCCCGCTGCCCGGACGTTTGAACTCGGCGTCGGTCTGGTATTCTAACCTTGTTCCGGACCATCCAGCAGTTTCTGGGCCGGTCCTGGACGGATTTCCAGGACTTGTTCGCCGCCAGCCTCCAGTCTGAGATTCCTTTGCTCCGGGAGGCCAACCGCTTCCTGCTCGAGCACGGTGGCAAGAAACTGCGTCCTACCCTTACGCTGCTCATTGCAAAGGCCCTTGGCGGGCCTTGCAATGAGCGCGTTCTTCGTTGTGCCGCCGCCTCCGAGCTGCTGCACACGGCCACGCTGATGCACGACGACGTGGCCGACGACGCCCCCGTCCGCCGGGGCGTTCCCACCGTGATGGCGCTCTATTCGCCCACCACGGCCGTGCTGATCGGGGATTTCTGGCTTTCCCGCGCCATGAACCTGATCATCGACCATCCCGACAAGCGGGTACTCCACATCTTTTCCAAATGCCTGGGCGATCTGGCCGAAGGCGAAATGCTCCAGCTTCAGCGGGCCGCGAAACTCGACCTGACCGAAGACGATTACCGTCAGGTCATCTACTGCAAGACCACTTCGCTCTTCGAGGCCGCCGTCGTGAGCGGCGCCTATTCCGTGGAAGCTGCCGAGCCGCAGATCGCCGCCTGCCGCGCCTATGCCTATCATCTGGGCCAGGCTTTCCAGATGCGCGACGATATCCTCGACTATTCGCCCGAGCTCTCAAGCGGCAAGCCGACGGGGCAGGACATCCTCGAGAAAAAAATCACTCTGCCGCTTTTCGGGCTCTTCGCCCGCGCGCCCAAATCCGTCACGCGCGCCCTGCGCAGCAGAATGCGCAAACCCGATGCATCCCTGGCGAACGACGCCATCGCCCTGGTCCGGCAGTATGACGGGCTGGGCTATGCGCGCGAACGACTGTCAGCCGAACTGAAGGCTGCCGTTGAGGCGCTCGCACCGCTTCCGGAGTCGGAAGCCCGGGATTATCTGGAAAAACTGGCCGGAAAACTGGCCGTTACGATCGCGTAATCGTCTTATAAGTCTGTTGATAGGGCTGCTGATCCCAGTCGGGTTCGGTCAGCGGGGCGTCGCTGTCGAGCTTCATCGCCAGGTAGGTGATGGGAATGCCTTGCGCCAGGAAGGTCTTTTCGTAGAAAGTCTGGATCGAAAGCAGGTCGTCGGCCCGGCCGGTGCCGTAGATGTCTTCGCTGTGATCGAGGACGGTCAGGCCATTGCAGCGGGCCGTTTCGAGGGTGAAATGGTGCAGCAGCCGGCTGTCGGTCTTCAGATGGATGATGCCGCCGGGCGCGAGCATGCGCCGGTAGCTTTCCAGGAAGCGGGGGTGGGTGAGGCGTTTGCGCGGCTTGCGCTCCTGCGGGTCGGCGAAGGTGATCCAGATCTCGTCGATTTCGTCGGGGCCGAAGAGCGATTCGATGAGTTCCACACGGGTGCGGATGAAGGCCACGTTCGGGAGCGCCTGCTGGGTGGCGTATTTCGCGCCTTTCCAGAGCCGTGCGCCCTTGATGTCGATGCCGATATAGTTCTTTTCGGGGAAGCGTTCCGCCAGGGCGATGGTGTATTCACCTTTGCCGCAGCCCAGTTCGAGGACGATGGGGTGGTCGTTGTGGAACATCTCCTGTTTCCAGTGTCCCTTCAGCGGATGATCGCGCCCCAGCAGTTCTTCCGTGGTGGGTTGCACGAGGCAGGAGAACGTCTCGTTCTCCCGGAATTTTTTCAGTTTGCCTTTTCCCATGCGATTCTTTCGTAAGACAGGCCGATGCCCCGCAGCGCATCGGCGGAGGCGGGGTCGGTCGGGGTGACGGATACGTGCCAGAGGCCGCCCTGCGTACCATCCGTGCGGATGTCCTGCCAGTGCCACTGGCAGTCGAGCAGCGAACCGCTGCCCGCGATCCGTTTGAGGCACGCCTCCTCGCTCAGCGAGAGGGGCAGGCGCTCGATTTGCGTGGCGCCGTCGGGCGACGTGATCCGGATGTCGAGGTTGATCTCCGCTTTTTCGGTGCGGCTGCCCACGATGCGCGCCGCCAGGGTGGTGGCGTAGGTGCAGGCGGAGTCGAGTTCCATCGTGAACTCGTAGTGTCCGCCCTGTGCGGCGGCCGTCCGTTCCGACACGAAGTGATAGTCGCCGGCAGGCTTGCTGCAGGCGACGGCAAGCAGGGTGACCAGCAGGAGCAGGATCCCTTTACTGCGCATGGTTCGTATCGTTTCTCCGGTTGTTGTTGCCGTTGTTGTTATTGTTATTGTTGCCGCCGGCGGGTTTCTTGCCTTTGCCGCGGCCGCGCTGGCCGCCGCCATTACCGCCATTACCGCCGTTGCCGCCTTTGCGCCGGTTGTTGTTCCGCCGTTTCTTCGGCTCGTCGAAGCGGTTGATGCTGTCGTCGCCGACCGCGCTGATGAAGTCGGCCTGCTTCACGGCCTGGCCGGAGGCCTGCAGCGAAGCGGGCTTGACGCCTTTGCGGTTTTCGGCGAGGATTTCCCGCACCTGATTGGCGGAAAGGGGATAGAGGTTGGCCAGGCTGCCCTGTTCGTAGGAGAAGTACATCGTGCCGGCCAGGATGTCGGTCTTCATCAGCCAGGCCGGGCCGTCTTCCAGTTCGATGGGGCCGCGCAGCTCGGGCAGCTGTTTGGCGGCATCCACATAGACCGAAGCCTCGTAGTTGATGCAGCATTTGAGCTTGCTGCACTGACCGGCGAGTTTCTGGGGATTGAGCGACAGGTCCTGGCAGCGGGCGGCCTGCGTGGTGATGGACTGGAAGTCCGACATATAGGCTGCGCAGCACAGCGCGCGGCCGCAGACGCCGATGCCGCCGATCAGGCCGGCTTCCTGCCGGGCGCCGATCTGCTTCATCTCCACGCGGATGTGGAATTCCTCGGCGAAGTCCTTGATCAGCTGCCGGAAGTCCACGCGTTCGTCGGCGATGTAGTAGAAGATGGCCTTGGTGCCGTCGCCCTGGAATTCCACGTCGCCGATTTTCATCTCGAGGCCCAGCCGGGCTGCCAGCTGGCGGGCCCGGATCATGGTCTTGTGCTCGCGGGCGATGGCTTCCTGCCAGCGCTCGATGTCGAGGATTTTGGCCTTGCGGTAGATGCGGCGGAACTCGTAGGTATCCGGGTCGATGCGGTGGCGGGCCAGCTGCTCGAGTACGACAGGGCCTTCGAGGGTCACGATGCCCACGTCGTGGCCGGTCGGCGCTTCCACGACGACCAGGTCGCCCTGCTTGATGATCTGGCCCGACGTGTTGCGGAAATAGATCTTGCGGGTGTTCTTGAAGCGGACTTCGTAGAGGTCGTTGTAGCGTTTCTGGCTGATGCCTTCCATCCAGTTGTAGCTGCTGAGCTTGCAGCAGCGCGGGTTGTAGCGGATTTTCAGCTCGCCGATGGGCGTGCGCTCCACGTCACAGCCGCGGGCGCAATCGTATGATTTGGTGCTCTTTTCTTTGAGTTGGATCTCTTCCATAGTCTTATAGTGCCAATAACAGGCGGTTGCTCAGGTCGCAGAAGACCAGTTTGGGGTTGACGTTGCTGCCGATCGAGGCGATGGCTTCTTCCAGCGCCGCGAAGGCCTTTTCGTAGAAGGTCGGCCGGATCTTGGCGGCGAAGCCGCGGAGGGTGGCTTCCTCCTCCGGCGCCGGGTCGGCCAGGTCGGCGAGGCCCTGCGACACGAGGAGGATCTTCCGGAGGTAGCGCTCCATATAGAGGCACCACTCCCGTTGTTTCTCGCGCCCCAGGTCGGCGAGCATCTCCCACTGGGGAAACAGGTCGATGAGGCGTTTGGCCAGGCCGGCTTCCAGCAGCGAGATGGCGATCTCGCGGAATTCGGCGTTGTCGTTCTCGCCGGCGCCGGCGCGCTGCCGTTCCGCGCGCGAAAGCGGCTGCACGGCGATCGGCTGGCAGCGGGAACGGATGGTCGGCAGCAGGCGCTCCGGGTTGTGGGAGATCAGCAGGAACAGCGTGCCTTGCGGCGGCTCTTCGAGGAGTTTGAGCAGCTTGTTGGCCGCTTCGGCGTTCATCTTCTCGGGGAGGTAGATGATCATCGTCTTCCAGGTCCCTTCAGCGGCGCGCAGCAGCAGTTTCTCGGCGATCCGCTTCGCCTCGTTCACGCTGATCAGGCCGCTTTTGTTCTCGATGCCGATGGCGTCGTAGAGCTGCTGCTCCGTGAAATAGGGATTGGCCAGGGCCAGTTCCCGGAAAGCCGGCAGGAAATAGTCGGAAATCGGACCTTTCTTCTCGCTTTCCGACAGCGCCGTACTGGCGCTCACCGGGAAGACGAAGTGCAGGTCGGGGTGGATGAGTTTCCCATACTTATGGCACGATCCGCACACGCCGCACGAGTCGTTCTCCTGCGGCTCGCGGCAGTTGACAAACTGCGCGAGCGCCAGCGCCAGGGCGAACGCACCCCCGCCGTTCTCCTCCGTCAGGAGCAGCGCATGTCCCAGCCGTCCGCTGCGTGCCATCCGCACCAGCGCGTCCTTCAGGGCCTCATTACCGATAATTTCCGCAAAGCGCATATTCGTACAAAGTTAACGATTTTTTTCCATCTCCGTCATCCCCCCGCCCCGAATCCGGACAAAACCGTGCCCCGACTGCCGGTTTTCGGCCTCCCGGGCACGGATCCGGGCATAATCGTGCCCCGACTGCCTTTTTTCAGCGGTCGGGGCACGGATAAGTCGGTTTTTGTGCCCGGGACCCCAGTCGGGGTCGGGCATGTGTGGCTAGCCGGGGGCCTACACCGTCATCATATCTTTCTCCTTGGCGGCGAGGATTTCCTCGACTTTCTTGGAGAAGTTGTCGGTGAGTTTCTGGACCTCGGTTTCGAAATCCTTTTCGGCGTCTTCGGGAAGGCCTTCTTTTTGGAACTTCTTGAGGGTTTCGATCGCGTCGCGGCGGGCGTTGCGTACGCCGACTTTGGCGTTTTCACCGGCGGTGCGGGCCTTCTTCACGAGTTCCTTGCGGCGCTCTTCGGTAAGGGCGGGCACGTTGATGCGGATCATCTCGCCGTTGTTCTGCGGGGTGAAGCCCAGGTTGGCGTCCATAATGGCCTTTTCGATGGTGTGAAGGAGAGAGCGGTCCCAAGGCTGGATGAGCATCGTCTTGGCGTCGGGCGTGCCGATGCTGGCCACCTGGGGAACCGGGGTCATCGTCCCATAGTAGTTGACCATCACGTTGTTGAACACGGCCGGGTTGGCCTTGCCGGCACGGTAGGTCTTCAGGTCTTCTTCCAGATAGGTGACGGCGCTTTGCATCTTTTCCTTGGCGGCGTCCATCACGGCTTGTGCTTTCTCAATCATAGCGGTTAACTTTTGTTTCTTGTTACTCGTTGCTCAGCACCGTGCAGGTGCCCGTTCCGGCGATCACTTTTTCGAGCATGCCGTCGTCGTTCATATTGAAGACGATGATCGGCATGTCGTTTTCCTTGCACAGGGTGAAGGCGGTCTGGTCCATGACTTTGAGGTTGTCGGCAATGGCCTTGTCGAAGGTCAGGGTATCGTAGCGCTTGGCCTCGGGGTGCTTCACCGGATCGGCGTCGTACACGCCGTCAACTTTCGTGCCTTTCAGCAAAGCGTCGCAGCGCAATTCGCACGCGCGGAGGGCGGCGGCGGAGTCGGTGGTGAAGAAAGGATTGCCCGTACCCCCGGCCACGACGGCTACGCCGCCGGATTTGAGGTACTCGTCGACTTCGTCTCGCATATAGTATTTGGCCATGGGCCGCATGGGCGTGGAGGTGAACACTTCGGCCGTGAGGCCCGCATTGCGCAGGGAGAGGGAGAGGCCGATGCTGTTGATGACGGTGGCCAGCATACCCATCTGGTCGCCGCGGACGCGGTCGAAGCCGCGCTGGGTGCCGCTCAGGCCGCGGAAGATGTTGCCGCCGCCGATGACGATCGCCACCTGGGTGCCGGCGTTCACGACGGCTGCGATCTGGCGCGCATAGGCCGCCATCACGTTCTCGTTGAGGCCGACGCCATCCGGGCCGCCGATTGCCTCGCCGCTCAATTTAAGGAGGATTCGTTTGTATTTCATGAAACAAAAGTAACCATTTATTATGATTTTATCAAGTTTCGGATTATCTTTGCATAATTAAACCGAAAACAATTAACGGACATTATGGCAAACATATTCAAGTCTTCCATCGGCAAGAAGCTGATCATGAGTGTCAGCGGACTCTGCCTCATCCTCTTCCTCACCTTCCATATGGTGATGAACCTGACCTATGTCTTCGATCCCGACAGCGTGGTCTACGGTACGATCTGCGAGATTCTCTCCATGGGCTGGGTCAACGTGGTTGTTCCCGTCCTGGCGGCCTTCTTCATCGTCCACATCGCCTACGCTTTCATCCTGACCATCGGCAACCGCAAGGCCCGCGGCGAGCAGCGCTATGAGATCCCCAACAAGGCCAAGACGGACTCCTGGTCTTCCCGCAACATGTTCGTGCTGGGTCTCATCGTCCTCTGCTTCATCTTCCTGCACCTGGGACAGTTCTGGGCCAAGATGCAGCTGCAGAACTGGCTGGGCGCCGAAGAGGCCGACCCGTATCAGCTGATGGGCCAGGTCTTCGGCAACTGGTGGATGGTCTGCCTCTACCTCGTCTGGTTCGTCGCTCTCTGGTTCCACCTCACCCACGGCTTCTGGAGCGCACTCCAGACCCTCGGCTGGAACAACAACATCTGGCTGAAACGCTGGAAGTGGATCACGGGCGTCTATGTGACCCTGCTGATGCTCGGCTTCGCGGTGGTGGCCATCTTCGCCTTCTGCAAGGCGAACGGCTTCTGCGGCCTCACGCCCTATATTCCGGGAATAGCCGGCTAACGATCCAGTCGGATACGAAGAGTTCTTCTTCCGGTATCCGGATCACGGCTTTTTCAAGAATCAATTTACCGGCCCTGGAGAGTTCCTCCAGGGTCGTTTTATTTAAGCGGCACAATTCGTCGTCCGTGAGGGTCGACAGGTCGAGGCCGCGGACGGTCCGCAGCGCGAGCATCAGTTTTTCCTCCAGGACTTCCTGATCGGACAGCCATTCTTCGCCGCCCTGGCGGGAGGCGACGTAAGTGTCGATATCGGGCGTGTTCCACTGCCGAAGGCGGTCGCCGTCGAACGAATGCGCGCCGGCGCCCAGCCCAAGATAAGGTTCGCGGGCCCAGTAGGCGCTGTTATGCCGCGATTCCCGGCCGGGAAGGGCGTAATTGGAGATTTCGTACTGGCCGTAGCCGGCGATGCGCAGCCGGTCCTGGAGCATCCGGTACTGGCGGCGGCAGCTTTCTTCGTCGGGAGCGGCGTAGCGCCCTGTCATCTGATAGCAGGAGATATGTTCCGGCCGCAAGGCAATGGCGGCCGCGATGCTGGCCGCCCAAGTTTCGTCGGTCAGGCCCGTGAAGCCGAAGATCAGGTCGAGCGACAGGTTGTCGAAGCCGGCGGCGCGGAGCGTGGCGAAGGCCGCGGCGGCCTGCGCCGCCGTGTGCCGCCGCCGCATCCAGCGCAGATGGGCGTCGTCGAACGACTGCACGCCCATACTGATGCGGGTGGCTCCCACCGCCCGCCACGCCGCCGCCCGTTCAGGCGTCACATCGTCGGGATTGACCTCGATGGTGAATTCTTCGAATTCCTCGACTCCGAAGGTAGTGCGTACGGCATCCGCCACACGCTTGAGCAGCTCGGGGGGCAAAAGCGAAGGCGTCCCCCCGCCGAAATAAAGCGTAGTCGGGGGAACGCCTTGCAAAAATTCTTTCCTCTCAGCGAGTTCGCCGATCAGGGCTTCCACGTAGGGCGTCCAGTCCCGGCGGACCCGCGCATAGAAGTCGCAGTAGATGCACTTCGCGGCGCAGAACGGGAAATGGACGTAGACGCCCGCCATCGGCCTACTTCAAGATCATTTCGGCCGTGCCCAGACGAGTTTCGTCGGTGTAGAAGTCTACGGTGTATTTACCCTTCTCGAATCCCTGGGAGGCATTGAAGTAGATGCAGATCTCCACTTCTTCGCCCTGGTAATCCACTTCGCGGGAGGCCGAGTAGATCATCTGTTCGCCGCCGCTGGTGAACACCTTGCCGCTGTCGTCGGTCAGCAGGACATCGTCCGGACCCTTGACCCGGATGTACACCGTGCGCCAGCCGCGTTCGGCGATCGAGTTCTCGATCAGGCTCAGGCAGGCGCGGAGCTTGCGGGAGCGGCTGCTGCGGTCGGTCACCTTGTTCGACTCGTTGATGGCCACCAGGTTGAAGCCACGGCCCTTGACCACGGCGCCGGCCGAGGCCTTCTTCGAGAGCTGGTCGGTGGTGGTGCGCAGGTCTTCATACTGGCGCTTGCTCTCCTGCGCTTCGCGACGGGCCTCTGTGGCCTCGTTGCGCAGCGAGATGTTGAGCGTATTGAGCGAGTCGATCTGACGGATGTATCCCTTCATGATGGAACGCAGCGTGCCGAGTTCCTGCTCGTACTGACGGATTTTGGCGCGGTTGGTGGCTTCGGTCTTCTGGAGCCGCTCGATCAGCTGGCCAACCTTTTCCTTCTCCACGTTGAGGGAGTCGTTGATGGCCGCGTTGGTCGTGGTCAGGGATTCGTAGTCGGCCTGGAGGGCGACCAGTTCGTTGGTCAGGTTCTGCTTGTCGATGTTCAGGTCTTTCACCAGTGCGTTCTTCTTGCCCATCATCACCAGCAGGGCGACCAGCAACGCAGCGGCGGCGACGCCGAGGGCGATGGCCACGGTCCGCATCGAACCGCCATTGCCGCTGGCTCCGCTTTTCTTGCTCGGGTGATCCTTTTCAAACTGGATCATCTCTTCATCAAGTTCTTCCATCGCTATACTTTTTTAAGGTTTGTTCTGCAAAAATAGTTAATTTTGTAAAGATTAACAATCCGTAACCATGCGATACCTGATCCGCTCCCTGAAATACCTGGTGTATTTCGCCGTCATCTTCTTCCTGATCGTCGGCATCGTCTATCTGTTCTCCGCCCAGAAAATGGCGGGCCTCTCGTTCGTCGACCTCTTCAAGGAAGGGTCGCTCCCGAAGATCGCCCTGTTTTTCGTGGTGGTGGCCGCCCTTTATCCGAAGCTGAGCTTCTACAAGAAAGAGCTGTACCTCGACGGAGACTTCACAAAATATGCCACGATGGTCGACGAAGTGATGAAGGGTTTCGACTATGTCGTCGAAACGCAGGAACCCGGCAAGGTCACCTATATCAAGAAAAGCGCCTATGCCCGCCTTACCCGGATGTACGAAGACCGCGTCACCTTCGAGACCGCCGACAACCCCGTCAAGGTGGAAGGCTACCGCAAAGACCTGCTCCGCATCCTGAGCGCCATCAACTATCGCGTCCGGCACGAAAATAGCGAGAACGAAGACTAATCGTTTAACAATAGGAGGAAACCGTTATGGGAACGCTCAAAACCGTAGCTGAGTACTACAACGAATACGAAGCCCAGATTGCCAAAGGGCTGCTCGAAAGCGAAGGCATCGAAGCCGTCGTCATGAACCTCAACAGTTCCTACCCCGGCGTCCAGATGGGCCGTCACGGCATCCAGCTCCAGGTCAACGCCTACGACCTCGAATCCGCCCAAATGATCCTCGACCGCGCCGCCACCGACGCCGAGGCCGCCGCCGAGGCTGAAGCCGAAACCGAAACCGGCGCCCCGGCCGACTAACGCCGCATCCCGGGCACGAAAACCGACTGATTCCTGCCCCGACCGCCCTCATCCGGCAGTTGGGGCACGGTTTTGTCTCGATCCGTGCCCCGGAAGGTGGGAATCGGTAGTCGGGGCACGGTTTGGCCCGGATCTGTGCCCGAGAAGTCGAAAACTGGCAGTCGGGGCACGCTTTTGCGGGAAACCGTGCCCGTCTGACACTTTTTTTATCTTTTTCTTGGATTCGGGAGGTTTCGGTTGTAACTTGCGGGTACATCCAGAGCCATAGTGGCGTTGGAGAAGAAAGAGTGTAGGATTATGGTTACGGATATTTTCGATGCCGCTCATCTGGCGGCGATCCCCGTGGGACATTCGTTTTTGGATAAGGAAAGTCGGTGCAAACGCCTTTTTGAGCAAGCGCTTCGTTATTTTGGTCCCTTTTATCACCTGCATACGCCGGAGGATCATCCTGTCATTTTTCGCGATCCGGAGGTGTATGCGTTTGCGATGACTGTTGTCGCGATGTGCGCGCACGATTGCCCGAAAATCAGGATCATTACATTTGAGTTGATGAGCAACCACGTTCATTTTGTAATATGTGGCGAACGTGACGATGTCCTGGCGTTCTTCGAATTATTTAAACGGCGACTAAAGAAGTATCTTGAAAGCCGTCATATGGCGATCAATCTGTCTCGATTTGAAGGGAAAACCGTCCCGATCCTCTCGCTTGAGTCACTTCGCAACCAAATCGGCTACACCAATCGGAACCAATACGTTGTCAATCCGTCGCATACCCCGTATACATATCCATTCAGTGCCGGGAACTGCTACTTTCTTTCCGTCAACAAAAACAGGGTGGACAGAAGATTCGGTGACCTGACTGCCCGAGAAAAACGAAAGCTGCTGCATTCGCACCATATCGATTATCCCGAAACCTATGCGATTATCGACGGGTATTTTTCTCCAGCCAGTTGTTGTGCGATCGCTTTCGGAGAGAGCATCTTCCGGGATGCCCGCCACTATTTCTTCAAGATTTCACGTGAAATCGAAGGCTACAAAGAAATCGCCGAGGCGCTCTGCGAGAAGGTCTTCTATACTGATGACGAATTGAACGCCGTTCTCTACAAGATATGCAAAGACAGTTATGAAGGTCAACGCGTGACATTATTGCCGTACACTGACAAAGTCGATCTAGCTCGAAAACTGCATTTCGATTACAATGCGGACAATGGCCAAATCGCCCGTCTGCTGAAAATGACGCCGTCGGCTGTCGATGCTATATTCCCGACTCGTAAGAAATGAGATGCCCAGTCCCGGGCACAAAAACCGACTTATCCGTGCCCCGACCGCTGAAAAAAGGCAGTCGGGGCACGGTTTTGCCTCGATCCGTGCCCGGGAAAGCCGAAACCGGCAGTCAGGGTCAGTGAGATTGGTCGAGGGCAGCGGCGACTTCGCAGAGTTCGTCGTAGAAGGAGGCGCCATAGGCATCGATCAGGGGTTCCCGCAAGAATTTGTAGACGGGGACCCCTTCTTTGCGGCCTTTTTCGAAGGCGCAGCGGCAGATTTCCCAGCGGTGGAGGTTGAGGGCGGTCAGGCCGTTGCGGAGGATGCTGGCGCGGATGGGGTAGAGACGGCAGGAGATGGGCTTGACCCAGGGGCAGCGCCCGGCGCAGTGGGCGCGCTCGATGGCGCAGAAACAACTTTCGCCTTCGAAACGCGTGTAGGCGCATTCTTCGCTGCCGCGAAGCAGGGGCGTCACCAGGTCGCCGTCGACATCGACCGTGAAGAAGCCCGTTTCGGCGATCTTCTCCCGGCCTTCCACACTCATCCAGGCTTCGTATTGGGGATAGTGCTTTTCGAGCAGCGCGGTTTCGCTTTCGAGCAGCGGGGCGCCGCTGTCGCCGATCAGGCAACAGGCGCCGCGACAGGTTTCATAGTCGCAGCAGAAGTACTCCGTGAGCACTTCCGAAGAGACCAGAATGTCCCCGATTTGGATGATGGAAGGGATGTTCATCGCAAAAAGTTTTGCAAAATTAAGTAATAGTTGATAATTTTGGCAGCCTTTATGCATAGACACACCCATTGAAACAAAAACAAAAACGAATAAACGATGAAAAAGATTCTCTTAACGATCATGGTCGCCCTCTGTACGATGGGCATCGCAGCTGCGCAGGATCTCGAAAAAGCAACCGAGCTCTATAACAACGCCGCCGCTGCAATCGAGAACAACAAGGCTGAAGCCATCACGATGTTCGAGCAGGCGCTCGACATGGCCGGCCAGCTCGGAGAGGAAGGGGCTGAAATCGCCACCCAGTGCAAAGGCATCATCCCCAAGCTTTATATGGCCGTCGGTAAGGAATTCGTGACCGCCAAAGACTATAATGCCGCTGTCGAACAGTTCAAGAAAGCCATCGAGAAAGGCGAAGCCTTCGGCGAAGCCGAGGTGGTGGAAGAAGCCAAAGAGCTGATCCCGCAGATCATGATGGCTGAAGGCAACGGTTTCCTGAAAGCCGGTGATTTCGAAAGCGCCGTGAACGCTTTCCAGAAGGTCATCGACGCCGATCCGACCAACGGCAAGGCTTTCCTCGCCAAAGGTCAGGCCCTGACCCGTCTCAACAAGGCGGACGAGGCCATCAAGGCTTTCGAACTGGCTTCCGAGAACGGTGAAGAAGCAACCGCCGCGAAGCAGCTCTCCAACGCCTATGTCAAGAAGGCTGTGGCTTGCCAGAAAGCCAAGGATATGAAGGGTGCCCTCGAAAACGCCCAGAAGTCGACCCAGTATGTCGACAACGCCAACGCCCAGAAGATCATCGGCGTCAGCGCCCTCTCGCTCAAGCAGAACAAAGTGGCCGCCGACGGTTTCGAAGCCTATCTCTCGATGACCCCGGACGCTGTCACCAAGGAACCCGGTATCGTCTATCAGCTGGGTATGGCCCTCGTGGGTGCCGGTGAAGCCGACAAAGCCTGCGGCTACTTCAAGAAGATTGCCCAGGATGCCAAGTGGGGCGAAGGCGCCCGCTATCAGATCGAGCAGAACAAGTGCAAATAACCCGGCTTGAACTGCTCGCTCCGGCGAGAAATGCGGATATCGGCATCGCAGCGATCGACTGCGGTGCCGATGCCGTTTATATCGCCGGGCCCGCCTTCGGCGCCCGCGCGGCGGCCGGCAATGCGGTCGAAGACATTGACCGCCTTTGCCACTACGCCCACCGCTACGGCGCCAAAGTCCACGCCACCGTCAACACGCTGCTTACGGACGAGGAGCGTCCGCAGGCGCTGGCACTGATGCAGCAGCTCTATGAAGCCGGCGTCGACGCGTTCATCGTCCAGGATCTGAGCCTGCTCGAGATGCCGCTGCCGCCCGTGGAGCTGCACGCCTCCACGCAGACGGCCATCCGGACGCCCGAAAGGGCGCGGGAACTGGAAGCCCTGGGCTTTTCGCGCCTGGTGCTGGAGCGACAACTGTCACTCGAAGAGATCCGCGCCATTCGCGCGGCCGTCGGCTGCGAGCTGGAGTTCTTCATCCACGGCGCGCTGTGCGTGGGCTACAGCGGGGAGTGCTACCTGAGCCAGCAACTTGCGGGTCGCAGCGCGAACCGCGGCGTCTGCGCCCAGGCCTGCCGCTCCCGCTACGACCTGGTCGACGCATCCGGCCGCGTCATCGTCCGCGACCGCCCGCTTCTCTCGCCCCGCGACCTGCGGTTTGACAAGCGACTCCCTGACCTGGTGGCCGCGGGCATCTGTTCGTTCAAGATTGAAGGCCGGCTCAAGAATGCCTCCTATGTCAAGAATGTGGTGCGGTATTACCGGCAGGTGATGGATGACTACGCCAAGACCTCGGCCGGTCGGCTGGAGGGCGGATTTACGCCCGATCCGGACCGGACGTTCCAGCGTGGCTACACCGAGGCGTTCCTCGACGGGCGCGGCGAGAAGATGGCCAGCGAAGATGCGGCCAAGTCGCTCGGCGAATTCATCGGCCAGATCAAGGCGGTGCGCGGCAACGAGATCGTGATTGCCGGCGGGAAACCGCTTACCAACGGCGACGGCCTATCCTTTGTGGGCCGGAACGGCGAGGTGACCGGCCGCCGCGTGGAAGTGGCTTCCGGCGAGCGGATCCAATTGCGCGACACGGCCGGGCTGGAAGCCGGGATGCGCATCTATCGCAACTTCGACATCCGTTTCGAGCGGGAACTGGAGAAGAATATGCCGAAGCGGGTAATCGATGTGAAGATTGACTGGAAGAGCGAGCCGGGCATGACGACCGTTACGGCGACGACGGAGGATGAATTGACGGCCAAGGTCAGTTTCCGCGATGAGGCGCCGGTGGCTGAGAAGCCGGAGGCGGCGGTCGAAAATCTTCGCCGGCAGCTCGGGAAGCATACGGGGCCGTATGCCTTCTCGGTGGCTTCGGTCGAAGCCGAGCCGGTCCGGTTTTATCCGGCCTCGTTCCTCAATGGTCTCCGCCGGGAGTTGGCCGACGAATTGCTGCGGCTGGCCGAGTCGCGTCCGCGGCACTCCGTGCCGCACACGCCCCAACCCGGCGCCGCCGCCCACAACATCTCAACCCTCGACATCCCGAACGTCCTGCTCCGCAGCCGCTACTGCATCCGCTGGGAGCTGGGGCTCTGCACAAAAAGATGCCCGGCCAAGCCGGGCATGACGGATAATCGTCACCCCCGGCTTGACCGGGGGTCTGAGCCGCTCTATCTCGTCAACCAGAGCAACCGTCTGCGCCTGCAGTTCGATTGCAAGCATTGCGAGATGTCGATTGTGGCCGATTAGCTATTTTTTCAGGTGCCGCAGGAACTCCTCCGACATCCGGAGGAAGCCCAGGTCGGTCTGGTGGGTACCGTCGACGGCGCCTTCACCGTCGGGCCCCGTGAGGTTGTCGGCCGGGATGTAGCGGAAATTATTGTAGCCCTCGTTGCGGAGCTTCACGTACAGTTCGTGCCAGTATTTGTTCTTTTCCGCGATCTGGTCGTGCACGCCTTTGCTGACGGAGGATTGCGAGAACCAGATGTGTTCCACCATATAGATCGGCGTATCGGGCCGCTTCTGGCCCAGATAGGTCAGGAAATACCAGGCGCTGTCGCGCATCATCTTGATCGTGCAGTTCTCCAGGCAGTCGATCACGTATTGGTCGGCGTCGATGCGGGCGATCATCTGGGCCAGCACCTTGTCCATCCGGGCGTTGCCGCTGAAGCCCAGGTTGATGCACTCCTTCTGAAGCTCGCGGCTGATGATGGAGGTATAGACCATGCCCGGCCGGGAAGCGCAGCCGCCCTGGGTGATGCTGGTGCCGTAGAACACGAGGGGTTTCTCCTTGCCCTTGATCAGTACGTCGCGGTGCGGCTGGCCGATCTGGGCGTCTTTCGTGACCCCAATCTCGACTTTCGTCACGCCGTCGTAGAGCGGCAGGTAGGCCATATAGTCGTGGTCGAGACCGTCCATATCGCTGACGACCAGCTGCGTCTTGGTCGTGTCCTTGCCGTTGGGGATGGCCGTGCCGATGAAGTGCCAGTGCTCGTTTTCATCGAGGCGGTAGAGGTCGATGCCGCGGATGCCCGTGCCGGCCATATGATGCATGATGAAGTAGTTGAGCAGGGTCCAGCGGATGCCGATGGCCTTGCTGTTGGTGGAGAAGCGGATGGCCAGGCCGGCCGAGTTGAGGCCCAGGTCCCACACGCCTTTGCGGGTGTACGGCTTCATATCTTCCGGCAGGCGGGAGTAGTAGATCTCCGTGTTGTCGTAGCCCTGGTTGATGAGCATCAACTCGCGGGCGTCGGTGTACTTGAGTTCGGAGGCTTTCTGGGCGAATGCCGGGGCCGTGGCCAGCAGCAGGATAAGCAGGGGAAGGATTCGTTTCATCATATCCGGATAAGATGTGTCGTTTGCAAATTTAGCAAAATTGCGCTATTTTTGACTTCGGTCAAGGACACAAGTTTACAAGGAATGGCAGAGAAGGATGACATACAGCACTGGTTCGTTGCCCGTACCCGATACTTCCGGCAGGAGATCAAGATCCGGGACTGGCTGACCGTCCGCGGCATCGAGAACTTTGTCCCGACCATGCAAACCCGTATCTCCCGCCCGGGGAAGGGCGGCAGCCGCACGACCGAGAAACCCCTGGCCCCCAATCTGGTTTTCCTCCGGGCACCCAAAGATCTCGCCTGCTCCTTCGTGGCCGACTATCGCCTCCCGATGCAATACCTGATCGACTGCGCCACGCACAAGATGATGGTGGTCCCCGACAAAGAAATGGACGACTTCCGCCGGGTCTTCGACTATGCCATCGACGAAGGCGGCCTGATCGACCAGCCGGTGGAACTGGACGAGCCGGTCCGGGTCACGGAAGGCCCCCTGAAGGGCGTGGAAGGCCACGTCCTGGAGCTGCTCGGCAAGTATTACGTGGTGGTCGGCTTATCGGGTTTCCTGTGGGCCAGGGCGCAGATTCCCCGCGCCTGGCTTGAAAAAATCCAACTTTTTTGATATTTTTGCAAGAATATGAGCGGTTTTTTCCATAGCCGCTTTTCCCTTGCGAAGCCGCGGTTTTGCCCTGCAAGACTGTCAGCGTAGCTTTTTTATTGATTTTCAAAAGATTGCAGTATGAATAATCTTGGCCGAATGTCCGCCATTGGCCTATCCGCTCTGGCGATGTTCTTGCTTGTTGCCTGCGCAGAGACGGCACAGGTGAGCTATCTGCAAGACCTTCAGCGAGATGTGCCTATGCAGGTGCAGGAACCCCAGCAACTCACACTGAAGCCTGGAGACCGCTTGCAGATCAATGTCTTCAGCCGGGACCGCGAGCTGGCCGACCTCTTCAACCTGACGACTGTCAACAACAATTACGGCGCTGGCAACGACCGCGGATACCGGTATTATACCGTCGATCCGAAAGGGGACATCGAGATGCCGACGCTGGGCCCTGTCCACGTGGCCGGACTCAACCGCTTGGAAGTGGCCGACCTGGTCAAATACAAACTGTTGGAATCGAAGATGCTGCTCGACCCTACGGTAATCGTGGAGTATGCCGGGCTTTCGTTCTCGGTTCTCGGAGAAACGGGCCGCCGCGGCCGCATTGAGATTCCGACCGACCAGATTACCATTCTCGAGGCACTGTCCCTGGCCGGCGACTTGACCATCGACGGCAAGCGTGAGAATGTGCTGGTTCTCCGTACAGAGAACGGAACCCAGCACGCGTACTCCATTGACTTGACCAAGACCGAAAGCGTGTACAATTCCCCCGTTTATTATATCCAGCAGAACGACCTGATCTACGTGGAGCCCAACAAGAAGCGCCAGTATCAGTCGGACGTGAACGCCACCTATTTCCACTCTTTCGGGTTCTGGGTGTCGATTCCCTCGCTGCTGGTCTCTTTGGTGACGCTGGTGGCTCATTTCTGGCCCGCCCCCGCAAAGTAAGATAAATTATGGACAGAGAAATCATTCGTACGACGGCACCTTCCGCCCGGAAAAGCGGCAGCGCGGCCGTCATGATCAAAGACATCCTGGCTTTGGTGCTGCGCAATTGGTATTGGTTTGCCATTTCACTGGCTCTGGCCTTTGCCATCGGTTTTTATTTGACCGTGCATAAGCGCCCCGTGTATTTGCGCACCGCCTCGATCATGGTGAAGGATAACAAGGAATCGGCCGGCACGGAAGCCATGTTCAAGGAACTGGGCCTTTCGCAGACCTCCACTAACCTGACCAACGAACTGTTGATGCTCAATTCGGGCGTCGTGGTCGATGAAGTGGTAAGGCGTCTGCAACTCGACGTCGATTATTCCCGGGATGGCAAGTTCTATGATCCGGTGATGTATGGCAGAGACCTGCCCTTGCAGGTGCATTTCCTCGACATCAACGACCAGGAAAATGCTTCGCTGATAGTTGCGCTGCAAGCCGATAGCACAGTAACGGTCGCTGACCTGCGGCGGGGGAAAGAGGTGTTTTCCGACGAGTGTAGCGCCCGGCTCGGCGATACGATAGAGACCCCGATCGGACGTCTGGCGATCGTGGGTTCGCCTTACTATAAGGAGGGAGCCCATTGCAAACTGAACGTCAAACGCACGGGTTTTGATGCGCAGACCAACAATGTGCGCAACCGCATTTCCCCGCAATTGCGCGGCAACAACTCTTCGATTATCGACATCGGTTTCCGCGATGTGTCGCCCCAGCGTGCGGAGGATGTGCTCAATACGCTCGTGACGGTCTATAACGAGAAGTGGATGCAGCAACGCAACCGTCAGATTGTCAGCACCAACGAATTCATCCGCGAGCGACTGGCCGTCATTGAGCGGGAACTGGGCAGCGTGGAGCAGGATATCTCCGACTACAAGTCGTCGAACCTGATTCTCGATCCGGGTTCGTCCGGAGCCATGGCCCTGTCACAGGCCAATGAGTCGGAGCAACAGAGCGCTGTGCTGGAAAACCAGATTCATCAGCTGCGCATGGTTCATGACTACCTGGTGAGCAACCAGGATGATTCCCAGCAGATTCCTTTCAATTCGGGCATCGGGAACGGGGTTATCGTGCAAAAGATTGCGGAATACAACACGCTGCTGCTGCAGCGCAACAACCACCTAGCCTACACTTCCACCCGCAACCCGCTCGTAGCCGACCTGAACAAACAGCTCGCTACGCTCCGCGCCTCAATCACCGAAGCTCTGAATGGAGAGATTGCATTGCTCCAAAATCAGCAGCGAGCCTTGCAAGCCACGCGCAAGCAGGCCGTCAGTCGTGTGGCTACTGCCCCGCAGCAGGAGAAGTACCTTCTCTCGGTGGAACGTCAACAGAAAGTCAAGGAAGAGCTCTATCTGTTCCTGCTCCAGAAGCGGGAGGAGAACGAACTCTCGCAGGCGTTCACCGCCTATAACACGCAACTCATCGAGCCGGCGCACGGCAGCTGGAAACCCGTAGAGCCGGTGGCCAAGACCATCTATTTGTACGCTTTGCTGCTGGGCCTGGCCATCCCTGCCGCCGTTCTGGCACTGCGGGAGATGTTCAAGACTTCCGTGCAGGGTCGTGAAGACCTGAAACAACTCACAGTCCCGTTTGCCGGCGAGATTCCGCTGGCAGGTGGAAAGAAGAAATGGTTCTGGCAGAAACAACCGAAGATGACTCAGACCCCGGAGGTACTCGTGGCAGAGAAAAACCGCGACATCATGAACGAAGCCTTCCGCGTGGTCCGCTCCAACCTGGAGTTCCTGCTGGGCTTCGATGCCGCACATAAGGTCGTGATGCTGACTTCGCTGACCCCTGGCAGCGGTAAGACTTTCATCTCGGCCAACCTTTCAACGGCGGTCGGCCTCAAGGACAAAAAAGTGCTGGCCATCGATCTCGATTTGCGCAAAGGCTCGCTTTCCAGCTATGTGGGTAGCCCCTCCGACGGCATCTCGGGTTACTTGAGCGGCAAGAAGGATGATGTGCAAAGTATGATTGTTCCGCTTGGCAAAGTGGATGTCCTGCCATGCGGCACGTTGCCGCCCAACCCTTCGGAACTTCTCTATACCCAGCGTTTTGCGCAGTTGATTGAAACGGTTCGCGAACAGTACGACTATGTGTTCATCGACTGTCCGCCTGTAGAGATGGTGGCCGACGCTGCGATTATCAATCGGTATGTCGACTTGACCCTCTTCGTGATTCGCGCCAAGATGCTGGAGCGCTCCCTGCTGCCTGAAATTCAGCAATGGTACGACGAGAAACGCTATAACAACCTGACCATTATCCTCAATGGCACCGACTTGGCTTCGGGTCATTATGGCTATCATAAATACGGCTATCACAAGTACGGTTACCAAAAATACGGCTACGCCAAATAAGCGATGACGGACGACTGGACCCTGGTCATCAAACCGAAGAAGCGACTGCTGGACCTCGACCTGAAGGGCCTGTGGCGCTACCGCGACTTGTGGTATATGTATGTCCGGCGCGACATTGTCACGTTCTACAAGCAGACGATTCTGGGTCCGCTTTGGTTCCTGATCCAGCCGGTACTGACCACGATTATGTATATGTTCGTGTTCGGCGGCTTGGCGAAGATTTCAACGGACGGCGCGCCGCAGCCGTTGTTCTACCTGTCGGGCATTATGCTGTGGAACTATTTCAGCGATTCGTTCAACGCTTCGTCGAATGTGTTTACCAACAATGCTTCGGTATTCGGGAAGGTCTATTTCCCGCGGCTGGTGGTGCCGTTGGCTGGCCTGACCTCCAATCTGTTGAAACTGCTGATCCAACTGGTGCTTTTCATTCTGGTCTATATCGGCTATCGGATTGCGGGTGTGCAGTTGCCGATTCGCCCTGCGTTGCTGCTGTTCCCGTTCCTTGTGCTGTTGCTGGCTTTCCACGCCCTCTCCTGGGGCCTGATCATCTCTTCGGTTACCTCCAAATATCGCGACCTAAAGTTCCTGGTCGCCTTCGGGCTCCAGCTCTTTATGTACGCCACGCCGATCATCTATCCGCTCAGCGCTGCGACGGGTCGCATCCGCACCGCTTTGGAACTCAATCCGCTGACGCCGATTTTCGAGGCCTTCAAGTACGGCTGCCTGGGCTGCGGCACCCTGTCGTGGGGTGGACTGCTTTATAGCACGGTGTTTATGCTGGTGATGCTGTTCATCTCGCTCATCGTGTTCAACCGCGTGGAGCGCAATTTTATGGATACAGTATAAAATGTCGGATATCGCCATTCAGTTTGAAAATGTCGGGAAACTCTACCACCTGGGTTCCGTGGGCACAGGTACGCTGTCGCACGACCTGAACCGCTGGTGGCAGACGAAAATCCTGCGCAAGGAAGATCCGTATCTGCGTATCGGCGAGACGAACGACCGGGCGCACCGCGGCAACTCCGATTTTGTGTGGGCCCTGCGCGACATCAACTTCGATGTGAAGCAGGGTGAGGTCGTGGGAATCATCGGCAAGAACGGCGCCGGCAAGAGTACCTTGCTCAAACTCCTCTCGCGCGTTACTGCCCCAACGACTGGCGTCATCCGCGCGAAGGGCCGCATCGCTTCCCTGCTCGAAGTCGGCACCGGCTTCCACCAGGAAATGACCGGCCGCGAAAACATCTATATGAATGGCGCCATCATGGGCATGACCCGCGCCGAAATCTCGCGTAAACTCGACGCCATCGTCGACTTCGCCGGCGTCGAGCGCTACCTCGACACCCCTGTCAAGCGCTACTCTTCCGGCATGACTGTGCGGTTGGGTTTCGCTGTTGCTGCGTTTTTGGAACCGGAGATTTTGGTGGTTGATGAGGTTCTGGCTGTTGGCGATGCTGAGTTCCAGAAGAAGGCCATCGGGAAGATGCAGGATGTTTCGCGGGGAGAGGGACGGACGGTGTTGTTTGTGAGTCACAATATGGCGGCGGTGAGGAGTTTGTGTCAGAGGGGGGTGGTGTTGGAGAATGGGGGGATGGTGTTTGATGGGGAAGTCAATGACGCAGTAGACCATTACATTAGCGGCAGCTTTTTAGTCGAAGACAAACTCATCGCAGATAGTATTACTTATAAGAAAGATTATATCAACATTAATGAAATCCTAATAAATGGTACGACTGCAAATCAAACATCCTTACATCCTCATCAACAATATCTAGATGTTGTTATTTGCGGCATCACTCGGGAAGCGATGAAATGTGAAGTAAAGTTTATTTTAAAGAAAACGGACGGCACCCCGATGGCAGCGTTAGTGGAAGGGAGATATAAAGGTAAGTTAATTGATGTCAAAGTAGGCCCGTTTGAGATTGCTAAACATATTCGCTTGCCAAAGTATCTGGCTGACGGGGATTATATCATTGATTTGGATATCCATCAGCCGATGATACAAGATTATTTGCGGGTACGAAATTGCTGTACTTTACATATCGAAGGTTTCTACAATGAATTTGCTCGGACATTGTATCTTGCACATGAAGGTTTAATTGGACTGGAATCGGATGAATAAATATTAATACCAAAAGGTTTAGTAAGTATTATTATTTCCGCTTACAATATTAATGGTATCTTCCTAAATGTAAGGATACAATTGTCAGGCATACTTATAGCAGTATCATCTGATTAAGCAACTGACAGGGGGTTTCTTTTCCTGGTCACTCTTAGATTGTATTAATCTTCTAGATAAAAAAGACAATGAGAGTTCTTTTTGATCATCAGGCTTTTTCGATACAAGATTTTGGAGGAGTATCGCGTTGTTTTTCAGAAGTATATAAGCATTTACCAGATGATGTTGATGCCCAATTAGGCTTACTAGAGAGCAATAACAAGTATGTTCAAGGCTGGGACGGTATTAATCCGAAAGGGTATTTTTATAATCACTTTATTTGCAAGAAGGATTTTTGGGGTAAGGGCCATCTTTTTCTTTGGATTGATCGATTTAGAAATCTTAAATACTGTCCTGATTGCAATAAGAATTTTTGTATAGAATTACTAAAACAAGGCGAGTTTGATATTTTTCATCCTACGTATTTTGATGACTATTTCTTGCCTTATTTGAAGGGAAAGCCATTTGTTTTAACCATTCATGATATGATACCTGAGCGTTTTGAGGGTTTGGATGAATGGCAGAAGGAAAAAAAAGCTTATTTATCTAAGCGAGCTGCGCATATAATAACAGTTTCTCATCATTCAAAGAAAGATATAATCAATTTATTGGGGATTCCGGAGGAAAGAATAACTGTAGTCTACCATGGTGCTCCCGAAGATTATTTTGTTATGAAAGACCCAATGTTCGGATTTCCGTATATTGCCTATCCGGGGAGTAGGGGTTTTTATAAGAATTTTAGTTTGATGCTTCGTTATCTCCGTGGTTTTCTTAAACGGCATAAGGGTGTTTATTTGGTATGTACGGGACCGGATTTTTCGGAAACAGAAAAGCAACTAATATCTGAACTCGATTTGAAGGAGTCAATAATTCATTGTTTTATTGAGGAGAAGGATCTTGGTAGTTTTTATCATCATGCTGTATGCCTTGTTTACCCCTCAGCTTATGAGGGCTTTGGCCTCCCTATCTTAGAGGCGTTCAAGGCTGAATGTCCAGTATTGTTGAATAATGCTAGTTGTTTTCCAGAAATAGCTGGAGATGCCGCTGTGTATTTTAGAATCAGCGATAAGAGTTCTAATCTGGAAGAGATGTTGGAAACGATATGGAACTATTCTCCTCAAACCAGAAAGGAACTGATAGAAAGGCAAAATAAGAGACTCTGCCTTTTTTCATGGACAAAATCAGCTATTCAGATGGCCGAGGTGTACCGAAAAGTTATTCGTAGTAAATGAAAATATCAATCATAACTATCAATCTCAATAATTTTCACGGTCTACTTAAGACTATTGACAGTGTGCTCTCTCAAGAGAGATCCCTTTATGAGTGGATTATTATAGATGGAGGCTCTACTGACGGGAGTCGAGAGTTGATAGAACAAAATCAATATAATATTGATTATTGGGTAAGCGAGTCAGATAGAGGTATTTACAACGCGATGAATAAAGGAATTAATGTTGCTAAAGGTGAGTACCTCTTATTTTTGAATTCTGGTGATTATTTAAAAAATGATTGTTTACAATCGGTTGTTCCTATGCTAAGAGGAGAAATAATGGTTGGAAGAGTTGAGTCGGAGAGCAGTGGAAAGTTGAGTTATCAATATGAGGATCAGTCTTTTTCGTTCTCTCAATTATATTATTATTCTTTCCCACATCAAGCTTCATTTATTAAAAGAGAGCTCTTTATCAAGTATGGAATGTATGACGAGCGCTATAAGATAGCGTCTGACTGGAGCTTTTTTTTAAAAGTTCTGTTGAGAGAGGATATTAATATACATTTTATCTCAGATGTTATTTCTGTTGTGGAAGATAATGGTATTTCTCAAACGCATAAGCTGCTGTTTGAGGCAGAAAGAAAAATAATACTTGGTGAAACAATTCCATCGTATTTGGTTGAAGATCTTGAGTATTCTCTATCTTTGCATGAGTTGAAGAAGAGCAGAATAGCAAAAAAACTCTATTCGATTCTGTATCGTCTTTTTTGTCATTTTTTCATTATTTGATTAAACTGTTATTTGAAAGTTCTCTACAAAGTCTTTACCCAGAATAAATAGGGATTAGGTTTGTTTAATGATGTCTTCCCGTTAGAACACGGCTAGCGGTAATAATATGAGAATAACTGTCAATAATCAATAATTCACGTTATAGTGTAAGCTGCTTTCCAATCGCTGCCTCCGGGACAATAATAGGGAAAGAAGGTTGATGATATTTTCACGCATGTTAACTCTTTTGAAGAGGATCTATCCGATAGAAGAGATAGTATGAAGACTTGGTTCAAGCCCATTATGCTTCTTCGCAATGATGAGCAGACGGAAGTCGCAGATGGTTATCCAAATATGCGTGTCTTGTTCATGACTTGCTGACAGTTGCTTAATCGCTTTCTACAAATCTACTGAGGTCTAATCGAAATATCTTATAAACGGGGTAACTTATTAGATTATAATACCTTAAAACCTGTCGGAGATTATTTCTCCGGACAGTAGTGGGGGCGAAACTGTAAGCGCTTTGACATTAACGGTTTTTATGAGCAGTTTGCCCAACCTTTGTACCTTGATAAACAAGGGTTTTAGGGGACAAGAATCTGTTAATTAATAACTCTCCGGATAGTATCCCAAAAAGTGTGTCCAAATAGGTAAAAGAAAAAAGTCTGTAACTTTAAAGAGTGCAAAAAGAACCTGGTAAGTTCAACTTTAAAGAAAC
>CACYZM010000021.1 GCA_902778855.1 uncultured Bacteroidia bacterium | reverse complement strand
TTCGAAGTATTTCGTGGAGAACAAGACGGTTCCCCTCGAGAAGATCTCCAACTACATCAACCGCGACGGCGGCCCGCTCTGCGCCACGAGCGTGACGGTACCCGCCGCGATGTACGACGACTATGTGGCCATCTGCAAACCGCTCGAGAACCTCAACCCTGAGTTCCCCTTCACCGTCAACAAGCGGGAAGGCCAGCCTCAGGCGCGTCCCACCCGGGCAGGCGGCAGCGACCACGCCTATTTTGCGATGAACGGCGTTCCGACCATTGGCTTCCGCGAGACCGACCCGAAAGGCTACAATTTCGAGTACGGTGAAATCTGGCACACCGAACGCGACATCTTCAACAAACTGATTCCCGAATACCTGGAGCACTCCGCCGTCGTCACGGCCGTCGTGCTCTACGGCATCGCCAACCTCGACCATCTGCTCAGCCGGGAAGGCCTGTACAAGGAATAGTCTCTACCATCTAAAACCTGAACTATGAAAGAGAATTGGAAATCGGATGACTGGATGGCCTGTTGGATCGGGTTCCTCGTCATCCTGGTGGGAGTCGTGGCCGTCCTGACGGGCTGGTTCGACTTTTCCGCGCTGAAATTCAGTACCTGGACGCTCGGCGAGAAGGCCGCGAAGGCGGCGAGCCTGGGCGACCAGTTCACCTGGAAGTTCTTCGGCAAATTCCTGCTCACCTGCGGCGTGCTGCTCGTATTGTTCGGCGGTGCGGTCAAGATCCAGGGAGAATCGCTCAAGAAATACATACCGGCCTTTCTGGGGCTCTTCCTGCTGGCCTTCCTGGTCCGACTGATCAGTGCGGAATTCACACTGAACCGGTATCTCGAATGGGCCTTCTGGGCGTTGATCGTCGGTCTGCTGATATCCAACACGGTTGGCGTTCCCAAATGGCTGAAACCGGCCATCCGGACGGAATTCTACATCAAGGTCGGCCTTGTGATCATGGGCTTCTCCGTGCTGTTCTCCAACATCGCCAAGTTCGGCCTCTACGGGCTGGGCATCGCCTGGATCGTGACGCCCATCGTCATCATCTTTATGTGGTGGTTCGGAACAAAGGTGCTGAAGATTCAGAACAAGCCGCTGGTCATGACCCTCGCGGCCGCCACGTCGGTCTGCGGCACGTCCGCCGCCATCGCGACGGGCGCCGCCGCCAAGTGCAAGAAAGACGACCTGTCCATCGCCATTTCCATCTCGATCATCTTCACCATCCTGATGATGGTGTTCGAGCCGATGATCATCCGGGCCTGCGGCATGAACCAGCTGATGGGCGGCGCGCTCATCGGCGGCACGGTCGACTCGACCGGCGCCGTGGTGCTCGCCGGCAACGCCCTCGGTCCCGAGGCCGAGCAGGCCGCCGTCCTGGTGAAATCCATCCAGAACATCCTGATCGGGTTCATCGCCTTCTTCGTGGCCATCTTCTTCGCCACCCGCGTCGAGAACAGCGGGGCGCAGAAAGTGGGCGCCGGCGAAATCTGGAAGCGGTTCCCGAAGTTCATCCTCGGTTTCTTCGTGGCATCGCTGATCGCCTCCTTCGTCATCCAGCCCATTTTCGGCGGCGAGCAGGTGGGCGCCATCAACAAGGTGCTCGACCAGTACAAGAACTGGTGTTTCGTGCTGGCCTTCACCAGCATCGGTCTTGACACCAACTTCAAGGAGATCGCCAAGCAGATGCAGGGCGGCAAGGTCCTCTGGCTCTACATCGTCGGTCAGGTGTTCAACATCGCCCTGACGCTGTTCGCCGTCTGGTTCCTCCTGAGCGGCGTGGTCTTCCAGGTCCCCGTATTGGATCTGTTCAAGTAATGACGCCCAAGGGCAAACGTATGTACAAGATAGCCACGGCGCTCGTCGCCGTGGCTGTTTTCATCGTTGCCGTCGTCATCATGGTCCGCGGCGCCGGTCTCTCTCCCGACCTGGACTTCGGCGCCGGCGCCTACTACTACACCGACATTCCCGACTTCGACAAGCATCTCGACGTCGCCGGCGACCCCAACCCCACCTCCATCCCCTACATCGTCTACCTCCTCCTCTTCCTCGCCTGGGGCGCCCTGATGTACGCCCTCTGGAAATGGATCGACCGCCACTGAACGCGGTCCAATCGATTTCTGCGCCGCCCTGCTGGACGCTCGGTCAATGGATGCGCCGTCTCATGGATCGAGCGTCCAAGAATGACTTCGAAACCCCCTTTTTCCGGACGCACGATCCATGAGATGGATGAATTATGGACTGAGCGTCCAACAGATCAGATTATGGGGAAGCCCTGTCGGGAAGGAGCAATTCCTCCGCTCAGGCTGGCGAAAAAGGGAGCGGCATCGGTCGCTTGACGGCGAACTCCTCCTTATCCGGGCCACAAGGGCCCGGAACGTTCGTCGAACAAAACGCCGTCATGGCCTAGAAAGGGCCGCAGGAAAGCCTGCGGCCCTTCTTTTACGGCCACCGCTCCCTGCACAGGCCATCCCACGTCCCTTTTTCGCCAATTCGCTCCGGAATTGTTCCTTCCCTCCTTGGGCTTCTGAAATCAATTTGGTACCTTTGATCATTCAATAAATCGCCATAGAATGAAAGGATTGAAATGTTTCTTCGGGCTCGTTCTCGCTGTAGGTCTCTTCGTTTCGTGTGAGAAAGAGATTACGGTGACCACTTACCTTTTCTACTTCAACGAAGAGGATTTTACGCAACCCCGAGAAATTGCGGATCCGGAAATCCGCGCGTTTTACCTGGGTATCCGGGAGGGCTTCGCGCAGCTTAACACCTATGATTTATGGCAGATCGATGTGATTGACCGCAATTTCGGCCCGGAGGACGAGAAAGCCGTGACCCAATTCAAAAACAAACTCGTCCTTTCACATCAAGTACGTTTACCGGCTATCCCGCGATGTTCCGGCAGACCATCATTCGACAGGATACTCTCCCGCGATCCTGCAAGAGTACTCCTTTGAATTGCGGTACGATTAGGAGGGCATTACCTTAGTCCTATCGCTCGAATAGTTTCAACAGCTTCATTTTTGTCTCGCCCGTTTTTCCGCCGTAGGGGTGTTCCCTCAACGGGAGGTTGAAGCGAGTGCGGCCTTTCAGGACGGTCTGCGGATGGGTGAACTCCCGGAAGCCCCATTCGCCATGGTAGGCACCCATGCCGGAATGGCCGGTGCCGTTGAACGGAACCCCCTTCACCATCATATGGATGCAAACCTCGTTGATGCAACCGCCGCCATACTGCTGCGTCTGCATGACGCGGTTCGCCCACCGCATGTCTCTGGTGAACAGGTATATGGCCAGGGGATGTTCGCGGTCGGCGACGGTTTCCATCAGCGCGTCCACTTCCGCGTCCTTGAACGGGACGATGGGCAGCAGGGGGCAGAACAGCTCGTGCTGGACGATGTGCTCGTCGATGCCCACGGGGTAGATCATCGTGGGGGCGTAGCGGCGGGTTTTCTTGTTGCCGACACCGCCGAAGACGATCCGTTCGCGGTACTCGTCGGCCAGGCGGGCGCATTTGTCGTAGGCGCCGTCCGTGATGAGCTTGGGATACTCGGGATTGTCCTCGGCGTGCTCTCCGATCTGGGAGACGAAAGCCAGTTTGAGCGCTGCGAGGAATGGCTCCGCCACCTCTTCGGCGACTGCGATCTGGTTGATGTTGATGCAGATCTGGCCGGCGTTGGTGAGCTTGAAGAAGGCGATCTTCCGGGCGGCGTCTTTCAGGTCGGCGTCCTTGCGGACCACGCACCAGTTGCCGGTTTCGCCGCCTAGCTCCAGGGCCACGGGGGTGAGGTTTTTGGCCGCCTCGGTAAGGACGTGCTTGCCAACAGCCGGAGAGCCGGTGTAGAAGATCTTGTCGAAGCGCTGGGCCAGGCACAGGTCGGCCACGTCGTGCCCACCGTCAATGAGGGTGACGTATTCCGGCGGGAAGACCTCGGCGAAGAACTTCTTGAGCGCCGCCGTCGAGGCAGCGGACTTGCTGCTGGACTTGATGACAACGGTGTTTCCACCCGCCATCGCCGCCGCCACCACGCCGATGGTAAGGAGGATGGGGAAGTTGAAAGGACTGATGACCAGGGAGACGCCATAAGGCATCTTATAGACCTTCGTGACCGTGCTGGGGAAGCACATCAGACCGCTGAAATGGCACTCCGGGCGCGCCCAGCGGCGCAAGCCGGCGAGCATTTCGTTGATTTCGACAATGATGGGGCCGATGTCGCAGAGGTAGGCCTCAACGGTGCTGCGGCCGAGGTCCTCGGCCAAGGCTTCCTCGAACGCCTTCTCATGGGCGAGGACGGCGGCCTTCAGCCGCTTGAGTTGCGTGATGCGCCAGCGGATGGGGAGCGTCTCCCCGCTGCGGAAGAACCGTCGCTGGGCAGCCACAATCTCCCGGATACGGCCTTCGGTGTATCCGTCTGTCGCCGACTGCGTGAAGCGATATGTATCCATAGTTCGATGCAAAAAGAGCTAACCGCCAAAATCAATCGGTTAGCTCTATCAGTGCCCTGGGCGGGACTCGAACCCGCACGGCCGTTTCGGGCCAAGGGATTTTCTTACCACTATGGCTTTCGCCACCATTCGTTGTTTGTGGTCCGGACTATTCCTTCACCTTGGATCTGAATCATTCTAATCTTTAGGTGTGTCGTGTCTAGTCTCTGCACCTTCCTCCTTCCGGAGGCTTGGCTCAAGATTACCATCAGCATGACCTGTTAAGGCTTCCTTGAATTTACGACATTCTACATCGCTCCTTTCGGAACGTGCACTCAAATGATGTCTAAGTCCCTCGTGTCTACCATTCCACCACCGGGGCAGAAAAAAGAGGGAGGGTCGGGTGACCCTCCCCTTTCAGAGTCAGGACTTCAGCGATTATTTGCCGAAGAACTTGTTGTTGAGGTACACCTTGCGGAGCTCGTTGGCGTTGGTTTCGGCAACCTTGAGGTTCTCAGCCTTTTCGAGGCAGGCCTTGGCGTTGTCGAAGTCGCTCTTGCAGAGGTAGCAGCAAGCGAGGTTGTTGTAGACTTCCTCGGTGTTGCCGGCCTTCTTGTAGAGCTCGATGGCCTTGTCGACGTCACCGTCGTTGTAGAAACGCTCAGCGGCCACGGCGGCCACGCGGGCGTCGTTCGGATAGAGCTCGACTGCGCTGTTGACGACTTCCTTCGGGGCGCCGTCTTTGATCAGGAGCACATACTCGTCGGCGGAGAGGCTGGCGGGATCCTGTTTGTAGAGAGCCATGAAGTCATCCTTGTTGTAACCCTTGTTCTTGAAGGTCACGATGGCTTCGGCGAAACGGCTGCGCGGATAGACAGCGTCGAAGATGGCCTTGTACGGCTTGCCACCGGCGATCTTCTTGATCGCGGCTTCACGCTTGTCGAGGTCGCCATTGGCGGCGATGGCATCCTGGATGGCTTCACGGTTGTCAGCCACCACGGGTTCGTTGGTGTTGGCGACGTAGTCGATGACGGAATCCCAGTACTCACCGTTGCCCTGCGTGGTGTAAACTTCCTGCGGGAAGTCATACTGCTCGGCGATGATGTTCTTGACCGTCTTCGCACGGTTGTCGGAGAGGCGCTGGTTGTAAGGAACCGTGGCTTCCGGGGAGGCCCAGCCTTCGATGGCGACGCTGGTCACTTCGAAGTTGCCCTGATCGAGGGTCTGGAGCAGAGCGAGGGCTTCGGCGTTCTCAAGGTAGTTGTCGACCTTCTTGGTTACGTTGACCGGGTAGAACAGTTTGGTGCGGAGGACGCGGGTGTTTTCGAGAGCGGCCTCGACCGGAACCGGAACGAGCACAGGGTTGACCACGAGGGGCTCCTTCAGGTAAGGAATGTCGCAGATGTACTCTTCACCGGGATAGTTGTGGATGCAGTTCGGCTTGTAGGTAGCCTTCTGGGTCGTCACATAGAAAGCGGCGTCGTTGTCCATCCAATCGGCTTCGTAAGGGACCTCGGTGCAGGTCTTGATGTGCATGGCCTCACCTTCTTTCTGGGTGAAGAAGCGGACACGGTTGGGATCGCATACGCTGTAGCATACGCGCTGCAGCCATTCGATATTCACTCTGTGCGAGGGGCCGTTGATGACGACCATCTCGAGGAGTTTCTTGTTGTGGTTCTCGTCACGGACGAGCGGGGTGATCACGAGCGAGGAGCATTCGTCGATCGCATCGGGGGCGACGTCGATGTTGTAGCAGGCGATCAGGGCCGTGCCGTCGGCGTTCGGAGCAAGGTCGGTAACCGTCACGGTGACCTTACCGTTGCAGACCTTGTAGGTGTTATCCGCTGCAAAAGCGGAGACTGTTCCAACGAGCATCAGGGCTGCCGCTGCGAACAAGGTGAACAATTTTTTCATGTTTTTTGTTTTATTTAGTTAACTATTAATTATTTACGCAATAAATGCCGGTACACTTTCGTCCTAACATACTTAGCAACCCCAAAGTTAGGAATCTTTTTTCGTAATTCAAATTAAGAATCTCAACTTTTTGCGGATATTCCAACTTTATTTTAACTTTGTACAAAACACTTGAAGATGTTACGAAAAATCCGAATCGTCCTGGCAGGGCTGTTTTTCCTCCTGATCACCCTGCTTTTCCTTGATTTTACAGGCGCGGTTCATCTCTGGTTCGGCTGGATGGCCAAGATCCAGCTGCTGCCGGCGGTGCTGGCCCTGAACGTCGGCGTGATCCTGTTCCTGGTCATCCTGACCCTGCTGTTCGGCCGTGTCTATTGCTCCGTGATCTGCCCGCTCGGCGTATTCCAGGACATCGTCTCCTGGCTCAGCGGCCGCCGTAAGGGCAAGAAAAACCGCTTTGGATATAAAAAAGAGGTAAAATGGCTTCGCTACGGGCTGCTGGCCGTCTTTATCGTGCTGATGATCCTCGGCCTGAACGCCATCGCGATCCTTATCGCGCCGTACAGCGCGTACGGCCGGATCGCGACCAGCCTCTTCGCGCCCATATACGGCTGGATCAACAACCTGCTGGCCGCCCTCTCGGCCCATTGGGGCAGCTACGCGTTCTATCCGACCGAAGTCTACCTCAAGAGCCTGCCCGTGTTCATCGTCGCCGTGGTCACGTTCATCGTGGTGGTGGTGATGGCCTGGCGCGGCGGACGCACCTGGTGCAACACCGTCTGCCCGGTGGGCACCACGCTGGGCCTGCTCTCGCGCTTCTCGCTCTTCCGCCCGGTCATCAACACGGAGAAATGCACGGGCTGCACGCTGTGCGGCAAACGCTGCAAGGCCTCCTGCATCGACACCAAAAATCACAAGATCGACTATAGCCGCTGCGTGATGTGTTTCGACTGCATCGAGAACTGCAACAGCGGGGCGATTCAGTATAAATGCGCCTTGGGAAAGAAAGCGACGCCCGCCCAAGCCGGAAACGACACGGCCGACAAGGGACGCCGCGCGTTCCTGGCCGGAACGGCCCTGGTTGCCGGTGCCGCCACCGTCGAGGCGAAAAAGAAGAAACTGGCCGAAGGCCTGGCTGTCCTGCAGGAAAAACAGGTTCCGCCCCGCACGGTAACGCCCGTGCCGGCCGGCTCGCAGAGCCTGAAGCATTTCTACAGCCATTGCACCGCCTGCCAGCTGTGCGTGAGCGAATGCCCCAATGACGTGCTGCGCCCGTCCGCCCGCCTGGCGAACCTGATGCAGCCCGAGATGCACTTCGACGAAGGCTTCTGCCGCATCGATTGCAACCGCTGCTCGACCGTCTGTCCGACCGGCGCCATCAGCCTGGTCGAAAGCGTGGCCGACAAGAGCGCCATCCAGATCGGCCACGCCGTGGTGATTCCCGAGAACTGCGTCGTGAACCGCGACGGCGTGAATTGCGGCAACTGCGCCCGCCACTGCCCCACCGGTGCCATCACGATGGTGGAAAAAGAGGGCGATCCGAATCACAAGGTTCCCGCCGTCGATCCCGCGCAGTGCATCGGGTGCGGCGCCTGCGAATATCACTGCCCGGCCCGTCCGGTCAGCGCCATTTATGTCGAAGGACACGAAGTCCACAAGGAGAGATAACCATGGAAAGACGCGATTTTCTCAAGATTTTCGGCGCCGGTGCCGCCGCCACGGCGGTCGCCGCTTGCACGGGCAAGGGCCCGCAGGCCAATAATGCCGCCAAAAAGGAACCCGGCGAGATGACCTACCGCACCAGCAGCCTCGGCGACAAGGTGTCGCTGCTGGGCTACGGCTGCATGCGCTGGCCGACCACGACCGACGCGGAAGGCAAGACCGTCATCGACCAGGAACAGGTCAACGCCCTGGTGGACTACGCCATTGAACACGGCGTCACCTATTTCGACACCGCCCCGGTCTACGGACAGGGCCAGTCGGAGCGCGTGACCGGCATTGCCCTCAACCGCCATCCGCGCGACAAGTTCCTGATCGCCACCAAACTCTCGAATACCCGCGACTACTCCCGCGAAGCCGCGCTGACGATGTACAAGCATTCCTTCGAGGCGATGCAGGTCGACCATATCGACTACTACCTGCTGCACTCCGTCGGCGGTTCGACCAACAGTCTGACCAGCATGGAAGTGCTTCAGAAACGCTTCTTCGAAAACGGGATCCTGGATTTCCTGCTGAAAGAGCGCGAAGCGGGCCGCATCCGGCACCTGGGCTTCTCGTTCCACGGCGACCAGCAGGTCTTCGACCACCTGCTGAAGCTCCACGACGAAAACGCCGAACAGGGCGGCCGCCCGCTCTGGGACTTCGTCCAGATTCAGATGAACTACGTGGACTGGAACCACGCCCAACTGATTTCGCGGCGCAACGTCAACGCCAGCTATCTCTACAATGAGCTTGAGCGCCGGGGCATCCGGGTCGTCATCATGGAGCCGCTGCTGGGCGGCCGCCTGGTCAATCTGCCGCAGCATGCTTCCGAGAAGCTGCTCACGCGCGACCCGAACGCATCGCTCGCCTCCTGGGCCTTCCGCTTCTGCGGAACCTATCCCGGCGTGATGTGCGCGCTCAGCGGCATGACCTACAAGGAGCACCTGGTCGACAATCTGGCGACCTTCAGCCCGCTGGAGCCGCTGACGGACGATGACCTGAAACTGCTGGAAGAGATTGCGTACGACTACGCCAACCACCCCATCATCCCGTGCAACGACTGCAAGTACTGCATGCCGTGCCCGTATGGAGTTGACATCCCGGGCATTTTCGTCCACTATAACAAATGCGTGAACGAGGCGATGATCCAGGAAGACCGGCAGGATCCGGCCTACCGCAAGGCGCGCCGGGCCTATCTGGTCTCGCTCGACAAGAACGTCGAACGGATGCGGCAGGCCAACCATTGCATCGGCTGCACCCAGTGCGTGGACGCCTGCCCGCAGCGCATCAACATCCCTGTCCAGTTGCGCCGCATCGAGGACTTCACCGAAGTGCTCCGGCGCGACAAGTCGCCGCTGTAGTGCCTGAACGGTCATGCCCTGCCTGATCTTCGATTTCGACGGCACGCTCGCCGACACCCGGACCGGGATTCTGGCGACGGCCCAGGAAGTATTGCGGCGGATGGGGCTCCCGCCGGCCGACGAGGCCGCGCTGGGAGCCACCATCGGCTTGCCGCTGCGCGAGAATTTCACCCGTGGTGCCGGCCTCTCCGAAGAAGAGGCCGACCGCGCGGTCGCCATCTACCGGGAAATCTTCGAAAGCGTCGGCGTGCCGGCCATCGTCCTGTTCCCCGGCGTCGCTGAAACGCTGAAAGAACTGGCGGCCCGGGGCATTCCGATGGCCGTGGCCACTTCCCGCGGACAGCATTCGCTCGAGATGCTGATGCACCGGCTCGGCATCGACGACGCCATCCCGCCGGAGCGCTGCTTCGGCGTCGAAACCGTGGCGCGGCCGAAGCCAGCGCCCGACCTGGTATATGTCATCCTCGGCAAGATGGGCGCCCGGCCGGAAGAGACGCTCGTGATCGGCGACACCACCTTCGACATCGAAATGGGCAAGGCGGCGGGTTGCCACACCTGCGGCGTGACCTATGGAAACCAAAGCGCCGACCAACTGGCCGGCGCTTCTCCCGATTACTTGCTGGACGATCTCCGCAAGCTGGTCAACCCTTGAAACCGATGGGGTTCCGGGTCGACTTGCGGCCCAGGGACGACGGATTACATCGGATGGCGTCTTCCAGATGACGCTGTCCGATGTTTTCATCGGCCAGGGCGGCCACCAGCGCGGCCTCGTTGGCGATGAAGGCGATGTCTGAGGAGGCATAGCCGTCGGTCAGCGCGGCGAGCCGGTCCAGGTCGAGATCGTCGGCCAGCGGACGCCCCTTGAGATGATGGGCGAACATCAGCCGGCGGGTCTCCTGGTCCGGCGCCGGAATCTCCACGTGGAGGTCGAGACGCCCCTTGCGCAGGACGGCCGGGTCGATCATATCCATCCGGTTCGTGGTGCCGATGACGAAGATGCCCCGGCGGGCGCAGTTGTTGAGCTGCGAGAGGAATTCGTTGACTTCTTCCGGGCGGTGCCGGGCAGCCTCGCTGCCACGGGCCGGCACGAAGGAATCGAACTCGTCGAAGCACAGCACGGTCGGTGCCTTGGAGGCCGCCTCCTGGAACAGGGCGGCAATCTTGCCCTGGGTCCCGTGGATATACGTGCTGCCCAAGTCGGAGCCGTTGACGATCATATAGTTGAAATGCGATTCCTCGGCGAACTTCTCGGCAAAATACGTCTTGCCGCAGCCCGGAGGGCCGTACAGCAGCATGCCGTTGGGCGGCAGGAGTTTGTACTTCGCCGCTTTCGCCTTGTCGCGGAGCACCCAGATCACGCGTTCGGTGAGCATCTTCTTGAGCGCGTCCATGCCGGCCACGTCGGCGAAGCCGCCGCCGCTGGCTTTGCGCTGGACCGTCTTGTTGAGCTGCGTACCGTCCGTCGTGGCTTTCAGGCCGGAAGGATCGGATTTCTGCTCCGGCCGCGGGGCCTGTGCGGCAGCGTGCGTGGATGCGCCGCTTTGGCCGGTCAGCATCTCAAGCATCTGCGCAGTGGAAAGACGGTTGACCGGATTCAGCTGCAGGCCCTTGAGCACGATGTTCTGCAGCACGCGGTCCGTAGCGTGCAGTGCGGCAGGCCAGACCGGCTCACGGCGTCGGGCCTCCTTCATCCGGCCGCGGCGCTCCTCGAAGGTCTCCTGTTCGTCGAACTGGAGGCTCCAGGGCTCGCGGCCGCAGATCAGTTTGAAGAGCAGCGCGGCCACGGAGAACGCATCGCTTGCGTCCGTGAAAATGCCGTCCAGCGCCTCGGGTGCGGTGTACAGCAGATTCAGGTCTTCTAGCGGGAAAGGCGGATTGCCGTCGCGGATCTCCCGGCACGCGTGCCCCAGATCGATGATCTTGGGCTGCAGCGAATTGGATGACGCTTCCAGCAAGATATTGCGCGGGGTGATGTCGTTGTGGTTCAAACCCCGGCCCCGGAGATATGCCAGGCCTTGCAGCACAAAACAGGCGATGTTGCGGACCTCGCCGGCCGTGAACTGCCGATTCTTGAGAATCTCCGACAGGAGGATCCCGTGGTAGAACTGCATCACCAGATAGGGATACGCCACCCCGTCGACCGTCAGCGTCCCGTCGGCCACATAGGAAGTAACCTGCCCGTTATCCAGACCGCGGCTGATGACAATCTCCCGCACTTCCCCACCCTCGAGCCACTCCTCGGGGATGGCCTGGGGATCGAACAGTTTGAGGAAGAAACGGCCGTCCTTCCCGTCATCAACCACATAGCAACTGTTGAGCAGGCTGTCCTTAATGAACCGCTGGATGCGGTAAGGACCGACCGGAGTGCCGTTGCCGAGCCGGATCATGGTATCGCGACTTTATTTCTTCAGTCCGCGGGCGCGGAGCAGGGCGTCGGGATCGGGTTCGGCGCCGCGGAAGTTCTTGTAGAGGGTCATCGGCTCGTCGCTGCCGCCCTTCTCGAGGATGTTCTGGCGGAAACTCTTCGCCGTAGCGGGATCGTAGATGCCTTTCTCCATAAAGAGTTCAAAGGCGTCCTTGTCGAGCACCTCGGCCCAGAGATAGCTGTAGTAGCCGGCACTGTAGCCGCTGTTGAAGATATGGTTGAAGTAGGTGGTGCGGTAGCGCGGGATGATCTCGTCGATCAGGCCCATTTCCTGGCAGACCTGCTTCTCGAAAGCTTCGATGTCGATGCCTTCCACCGATTCGAGTTCGTGCCATTTCATATCGAGGATGGAAGCGGCGCAGAGCTCGGTGGTCATGAAGCCCTGGTTGAAGTTGCCGGCGGCGATGATCTTGTCGACCAACTCTTCGGGAATCACTTCACCCGTCTGGTAATGCTTGGCGTAGCCGGCGAGGACCTCTTTCTGGAAAGCCCAGTTCTCGTTGATCTGTGAAGGCAGTTCCACAAAGTCGCGGGCGACGGCGGTGCCGCTGACCGTGCGGTAGTGGCACTGGCTGAGCAGGCCGTGCAGCGCGTGGCCGAACTCGTGGAACATCGTCTCCACGTTGTCGAGGCTCAGCAGCGAAGGCGTATCGGCCGTCGGTTTGTTGAAGTTGCCCACGTTGACGATGATCGGGCGGACCATCTGGCCGTCGAGGGTCACGTACTGGTCGCGGATGTTGTTCATCCAGGCGCCGCCGCGCTTGCTTTCACGCGGGAAGTAGTCGGTGGTCAGCACGCCGATCAGCGAGCCGTCGGCATCGCTCACCTTGAACACTTCCACGTCGGGATTGTAGAGCGGCGCATCCTCAATCTTCTCGAACTGCAGTCCGTAGAGCTTCGAAGCGTTGTTGAACACGCCCTGGCGCACGTTCTCCATCTGGAAATACGGCTTGGTGGTCTCCTCGTCGAGGGCATATTTGGCCTTGCGGACCTTCTCGGCGTAATAGAACCAGTCCCAAGGCTGGATGGTGGCGCCTTTCTCGACCTTGCCGGCCTCGATGTCGAGGTTCATTTCCTTCTGCATCTCCTTGACTTCCGCCTTGGCCTGGGCCACGGCATACTTGAAGATGTTGGCCAGGAAAGCGTCCACGGCTTCGGGCGTCTTGGCCATCTTGTCGCTCAAGATGTGGGCGGCGGGGTTGGGATAGCCCAGCAGCTTGGCTTTCTCCTGTTTGAGCTTCAGGATGTTGAGGATGATCTCTTTGGTGTCGGTCTCGCCGCCGTTGTTGCCGCGGTTCGAATAGGCGCGGAACATCTCCTCGCGTTTGGCGCGGTCTTCCTCGGTGGTCATCGCATCGGTGTATTCGGAGATGGAGATGCCGAACTTGGCCTTGAAGGCGTTGTTCTCCTTGAGGAGATAGTTGCCAAAGCGGTTGGACAGGGTGGAGAGTTCCGTATTGATTTCCTTCATGCGGGCCTGTCCGGCCTCGTCGAGGGCGATGCCGTTGTCGGCGAAGGAGCGGTAGATCTTGTCGAGGACCATTTCCTGCTCGCGGGTCAGGCCGAGGGCGTCTTTCTGCTTGTTGACGGCTTCGACTTTGGCGAAGAGGGCCTTGTTGAAGGTCAGGTCGTTGTCGTGCTGCGCCACAAGGGTCGTGGCTTCCTCGACCACTTTCTCGAGGGCGTCGGAGTTGTCGGTTTCGGCAAGGTTGAACAGGACGCCGCTCACTTTGGCGAGCAGGTCGCCGGAAGCGTCGTAGGCGGCGATCACATTGTCGAAGGTCGGGGCTTCGGGATTGTCGATGATGGCCTGGACCTCAGCATCATGTGCCTTGATACCCTCCTGCAGGGCGGGCAGGTAATCGGTGATCTGGATCTGATCGAACGGCGGGATGCCGTACGGCGTGTTCCATTCTTCCAGGAACGGGTTGGTGCGTTGGTTACAGGCTGTCATGGCCAGAAGTGCGATTGCAAATGCAAGAATGCGTTTCATAGGTTATTGGTAATAAAATGGTTTCAAATGCTAACATTCTACAAAATTACGTATTTTTGTTATTCAAACTTTAAAAAACACGACTATGGTTCCCGATATTACCCCGTCCGTCAAATTCATCGGCGTCGATGACCTCGACCTCGATCTGTTCGAAAGCCAATATGTGGTCCCGGAAGGGATGTCCTATAATTCCTACGTCATCCTCGACGAAAAGACCGCCGTCCTCGACACGGCCGACGGCCGTAAAGGCGATGCCTGGAAGGCCAACCTGGCCGAAGCGCTCGGCGACCGCCAGCCCGACTACCTGATCGTCCACCATATGGAGCCCGACCACTCCGCCCTGATCGCCTGGATGCTCGAACGCTATCCTTCCGTGACGCTGGTGGCCACGGCCGCGGCCCTCAAGATGCTCCCGCAGTTCTTCGAGGGCATCGCGCTCGAAGGGCGGACGCTGGCCGTCAAGGAGGGCGACACGCTCTGCCTGGGCAGCCACACCCTGAAATTCGTCATGGCCCCGATGGTCCACTGGCCGGAAGTGATGGTCTCTTACGAGGCCTCCGAAAAGATCCTCTTCTCGGCCGACGCCTTCGGCCGTTTCGGCGCGATGGAGAAAATCGCCTTCTGGGCTTCCGACGATGACGACTGGGCCTGCGAAGCCCGCCGCTACTATTTCAACATCTGCGGAAAATACGGCGTGCAGGTGCAGAACCTGCTCAAGAAACTCGCCGGTGTCGAAACCGCGATGATCTGCCCGCTCCACGGCCCCATCCTCAACGAGAATCTGGGCTACTACCTCAGTCTCTACCAGACCTGGAGCAGCTACGGCGTGGAAACGCCGGGCGTCTTCGTGGCCTACGCCTCCATCCACGGCGGTACGGCCGCCGCGGCGGAGAAACTGGCGGAAATCCTGAAAGAGAAAGGCTGCCCGAAAGTCGCCGTGGCCGACATCACCCGCGATGACCTGGCCGAATGCGTGGAAGACGCGTTCCGCTACGGCAAGATGGTGGCCTGCGCCTCGTCGTACGACGGCGGCGTGTTCACCCCGATGCACGACTTCCTCTACCGGCTCCAGGCCAAGGGCTACCAGCAGCGTACCGTCGCGCTGGTCGAGAACGGCAGCTGGGCGCCCAGCGCCGCCCGCGTGATGAAGGAAATGTTCGGCGCGATGAAAGCGGTGACGGTCCTTGAACCGGTCGTCACCATCCGCAGCCGCATGCACGCCGAGGACCTCCCGAAACTCGAGGCCCTCGCCGACGCCATCCTGCAGGCGTAAATCTTAAGGCAGAATCTTACCGACCGCCGTGAGGATCGGATCCACGCTGATTTCCGACCCCACGGCGCCTTGCATCCAGGCCTGGGGCGTCAGACGGCCCTGGCGGTAGATGCGCTGCAGTTCGGCCGCGAAAGCCGCGTCGCTGCCGCACTGGGCCAGATGCTCCTCCAGCTGATAGTGGACGATGTGCCCGATCGGATAGTTGGGCAGGTACATCGGATAGTCGAGCATATGCGAATAGATGGCCAGCAGCGAAGAGTCGTGCGTACCCAGCACAGGTTCGTAGTACTTGTTCCAGACTTCGCGGGCCGTGGCCAGCACGGCGTCGCGCAGCTCCGCGGCCGTCGTATTCGGATGGGCGTAGAGCCAGCGCCAGGTGTACATATCGACCAGGCTGACGCCCATAATCTCATACATCCCCCAGAAGATGTCGAGCGTGGCGTTGGCGTCCATTTCCTGGCGGCCGTAGCCGAGCAGCTGCAGGTCGCGGACCTGGAAGAGGAAAGCCATGGATTCGGTAATGGCGGTGTTGGGAACGCCGGCCAGCGGGTAGTAGTCGATGTGGTAGAGGTCGGTGACCTGCTCCACATTGTGGCCGAATTCGTGGACGGCGATGTTATAACCCTTGTAGTCCATGCCACCGGCGCCGATGCGGGTGCGGAGACGGGCCGGCTCGGTGCGGCCCACGCATTCCCAGGCGTGGCCGGAGCCGCGGGCCCCTTCGACCACGATGTGGTCGGCGAGGAACTGCGCCTCCGCCGCGTCGAAGCCCAGGTTGCGGAGCATGCGCGGCATGTCGCGATGGAACGCTTCGGCGTCGGGGTAGCGACGCTGCGTCTCGGCGGTCAGTTTGTCTTCGGGAATGGCCGAGCGGCTCTTGAAGCCGTCGTACCAGATGTCATAGGGGCGCAGTTCGCGGCCCAGGCGCTCGCGGATCAGGGCGCCCACTTTCTTCACCTGCTCCGAGGTGATGAAACGGACGAACAGGTCTTCCACTTCCCCGTCGAGCAGTTCGATGCTGCCTTCGAAGTTCCGGGCGATGGCCGTCGGCATCGACGGGCAATACCGGTCGAGCTCCTGATACGTATGGTATTGATTGAGGATATGGCTGTAGCGCACGTCCCCTTCGGCCGGGAGCGAGACCTCCTTGCCGTCTTTCCAGGTCCGGTTCGAGTACGGGGCCCAGTCATAGTCCGGATTATTGACCACGGCGGCGGGAATCTCCTGCGTGACGATGCGCTCCATCACCTGGTAGATCATTTCCTGCTTCTCGTTCGCGTGGGGCACGTCGGCGTAATTCGACTTGAGTTCGTCGCGCAGGTTCCAGTGCGAGAGAAGCGACATGTCCGCCGGGAAAAGACGCTCCCCTTCCTCGGTGAGCAGATGGCCCATCTTGATGTTGTAAGTGTCGACATAGCTCTCCGCCGCGCTGCGGGCCGCCGTGACGGCCTGGCTCACGGACGCCGGCACGCGCTCGGTGAAATAGTCGCCGAGGCGGGCATACGCCCACTCCAGCCGGTCCCAGTTTTTGCCCAGCTCGTTTTTTTCGGCCAGCGTATAGTGCGGGAAGTTCAGGATCGTGATGAAGGCCACCTTGTTGGCGAACAGGTCGTCTGACAGATGGGCGCCGGCATCGTAGCTGCTGAGCAGGTAATCGATCTCGCCGGGCTCGCCCTCCGCGAGCACCGTCGGTTTGCCGAGCTCGATGGTCAGCTGGTTTTGCTGGGTATTGAAGATCTCCAGGGCGCGCGACAGTTTGTCGAACAGTTCGCGGCGCGCTTCGGGGGTCTTCGCGCGCCATTGTTCGACGAATGCTTCAAAATCGGCCTGCGTACCGTCCTCGGCACGCCAGAGCGCGGCGCATTGCGCGACGCCGCGATCGGCCGGATCGGCCGTTGCAGGCGAAACCGACTGCGGCTGCTTGTTACAACTCATTATCATGACCAGGATCGAGAAAAGGAGGAGGAAACGTTTCATTACGGAAAAATGCTTATCTTTACAAAGATATGAAAAATAAGGAAACGCGCTACCAGGAGCTGCTGACGGAGGTGGAAGGCCTCGTCACCGGCGAAAACGACGAAATCGCCAATATGGCCAACATCGCCGCCGCCATCTATGCCAAATTCGGATTCCATTGGGTGGGATTTTACCGCGTCGTCGGGGAAGAACTCGTGCTCGGGCCTTTCCAGGGGCCCGTAGCCTGCACCCGCATCGCCTTCGGCCGCGGCGTCTGCGGTACCGCCTGGAAGGAAGCCCGCACCCTCATCGTTCCTGATGTAGACCAGTTCCCGGGCCATATAGCCTGCAGCGCCCTGTCGCGGAGCGAGATCGTCATCCCGATCGCACGAGCGGGCGCCGTCGTGGCCGAATTAGACATCGACAGCGCCGAACGGGATACGTTCGACGCTGTCGATGAGGTTTGGCTGACCCGGATTCTGGCAGCCGCTTACAAATAGACGGCCTTTACGTCGTTCGAATAGATGTAAACCCGCTGGTCATAGATCAGACGGCCATTGCGCCAGACTCTGACGGTGTGCATACCGGGGCGGACGGGGATCGTGTTCCCGATCGCTTTCTCGAAATTGTGCCGGGTGCGGCTGGCGTTGTACTTCAAGGTCTTGATGCGGAAGTGCTGATGATCGACCGACACTTCGATGTTTTTCGACCGGTCGGCGAAGAAAGCCAGGCCCCCCAATTCGTTCCGGGACACCGAGGAATTGGGGTGATGACGGTGACGGGAATTGGGATAGGTATGGCCGTAGGAAGGCTCATACGAATAATAGCCGACACCGCAACCCGTCACCAACAAGACGGCGGAGAGGAGAATCAAAAAACGTTTCATGGTCGTAGGATTTATGCTTTGAGGCTTCCTATTGCAAAGATGAGGCCACAACTATTTGACGTGTTTGGTCACGTTGCTGGGCTCGGCCCGGAAATCCTGGTCCTTCAGGTAAAGATCGTCGTACTTCCCGGAGGGAAGATCCCGGAAAATGTAGTAATTCGCCTTGCGGGCCGCTTCGATGTGGTCGGTGAGGGCCGTACTCAGTGCCGCGGCAGCCAGATCGACCAGGGCGCCCAGCACACCGGTATTCCCCGAATCGGGCGTGAGATCGAGGAACAGGTCGCAGGTGCGGTCGAAGAGGACCCGGTCAGTCACGGTCGAGCGGATGAAGTAACGGATCTTCGTATGGATGCCGATGCCTTGCTTGGCCCAGTCTTCGATGACCGAGAACACGACCGCATCGGCTCCGAAGAAATCGTGGAACTGGCGCAGCGGCCGGTCGAGGAAGAGTTCCGCGTCGTAGGCGCTCTCCTGCCGGAGAACGTCCATCGCCAGCGTCGGGGGAATCACATAGTAGCCGGCTTCGATCAGCGGCCGGCTGATGGACGTATAGAGCGATTCCTTGGCGTCCACATTGGCCGTATTGTTGATCGGCGGCATCACCAGCAGCGTCACCGGACGCTCTTCGTACATACCGGGATAGAGGCTCTGGCGAGTAAGGGATGCGGTTGAGCCGCAGGCTGAAACCATCAGCACCAGCAGCAAAAGGAGAACGCTTCTTTTCATTGCCGGAACAGTCTTTCAGCCAGAGGCTTGATGAATACCATCGATTCGGGGTAATAGTGCATCTCCATCTCGAACAGTTCGCGGCTGCGCTCCAGGAAGCCGGTTCCGTAGTCGGTGAAGGCGAAAGCCGCCTTCTGCCGGGCCGAGGCGTGTTCGGCAAAGATCGCCGCCGTTTCGGGCTGCGCGAGCAGCCAGGCGTACTCGGCGCAGATGCCCGGCGGAGGAACCTGACGCAAACCGCCCGGATGGGTTACGAGTTTCTCGTACATCAGGAGCATTTCGCAGGTGCTCTCCGGGGTCTGTCTGGCACTGAGCCGGTAGGCACGACGCTCGTATTCCGTCGTGTTGTCAAGACCGCCGCCCCAATAATAGAGAACCTGGCCGGTCGGCCCGCATGCGGAAAGCAGCAGGCCGGCCGCCAGGAAAATGAGGATCCGCTTCATGTCAGAGGTTGATGACCTTCGTATCACCCGCCGAAACGAAAATTTTCTGCGTCAGGATGGTCTCGCCCCGCAGGCGGACCTTGACATCGTGCTGGCCGGGTTTGATGACGATCAGGTTCTCGGCCGTCCGCTTGATGTTGCGTTTGCTCTTGAAATCGCTGTCCTTGACCGTGTTGACACGGTAGGTATCCTTGTCGATCGTCACATCGATCGCCAGCGACTTGTCGGCGAAGAAGACGATGCCCGCCTCATCGGCACGGCCGGAGACAACCGTATGGGAACCGACGCCGCAGCCCGTCAGCAGCAGGGCCGCACTCAGGAAAAGAAGGAGTTTCTTCATGGCTTATTCGTCCAAAATGTAATAGTCTTCCAGATGGTTTTCGTCGATGTCCTGTCCGCTGTAGGAGCAGAAGGAGATTTCGGTCTCCGGCGTATCGCCCATCATGGTCTGGACCGTCACCACACCGATCAGCGTGCCGGGCAGTTCGATCTCCATACCGGTCTGCGGGTTCTTTACCTTGCGGCCTTTCTTGTAAACATTGAACTTGTCACCAACGGCAAGGCCCTGCGAAGCGCCGCCGCCGATGATGTAGGAACCGCCGTCTTCAGCCAGCAGGTAGGAGCGCCAAGGCTTGTCCATGCACTTGTTGATGATGTTCTCCACCAGCTGGGACAGGGCCGCGGAAATGGCCTTGTCGCTGAGGGTGGCGTCGAAACCGGCCGTGCCGCCGATGCCCAGCGTCTGCTTGGTCGTGGTTTCGGCATAGCCCTTCGCCTCGTCGGAGTAGATGATCAGGCCGGTGGCGGCATCAACCAGACGGATGCTTACGCCCGCCTCGACGGTCTGGGTCTTGGTGGAGGTGAACACCTGTTCGTGGCCTTCATTCTTGCGGCCGAATTCGGTAATGGAGCCCAGGATGATGTAGTCGGCGCCGATCTTGTTCATATTGGTGCCGACTTCAGCCACCAGGACGTCGAGGTCTTCCCGCTCCAGCAGGATGAACTTACCGCTCTGGGCGAGTTTCGACGAAAGGATGTCGAGGGCCTGTTTGCGCATCGGGTCATTCTCCTTGTCGTAGAAAATGCCTTTGCCGTACTGGGTCTCGTTGGTGAAGCGGCCGATGGCCACTTTCCGCTTGATAGTCTTATCCTGTGCGGACACAGGTGCTGCGGCCAGGAAAACCAGGACCGCAGCCAGAGTAAGGGTAAGGATTCGTTTCATTGCCGTATTGAATGGACTTATTTGTCGGATTCCGCCTGCAAAAACAGCGCCATCTGCGGAACCTTGGCCCGCGCATCGAGGAACAGCTTCCACTGCGCCCGGGTACGGACCAGGTTATGCTCCGGATATTTGATCTTGTAGTACGTATCGCCGTTGATATAGTCCGCGAAGAAGCGGACGGTCTGCATATACGGGAAAAGCGTGGCCGCGAAGGGCAGGTTCTCCCGCTCCACGGGCGTGAGGAACGCGCCGGCGGTGGAAAGGTATCCCTTGGCGAAAGCCTTGAAGATTTCCATATTGAACGACACGTTCTCCAGGTTCGGATCGTCCTCGGCGCCCGTGTTGGCCGCCGTGCGGAGGAAATCGCCGAAGTCGGAGAAGACGAACGAAGGCATCACCGTGTCGAGGTCGATGACGCAGAGGATGTTGCCGTCGCGGTCGAAGAGCATGTTGTTGACCTTCGTGTCGCAGTGGCAGATGCGTTTGGGCAGGATGCCCTCGCGGTACATCCGCTCGGCCTTGCACATTTCTTCCTCATACGACTGGATTTCCGCTACGAGGCTGCGGACCTCGGGGTCGGCCATCCGGCCGGCCGCGTCGGCCGCGACCGCTTCGCGCAACTGGCGCGCGCGCAGCTCCATGTTGTGGAAGTCAGGGATCGGTTCGCCCAGTTTGTCAGGCAGGTCGGCCAGCATGGCCTCGAACTGGCCGAACGCCACGCCGGCATAGCCGGCATATTCGGGTGTGACGGCCTCGAAGGTCAGCGCATCGCGGATGAACACCGACACACGCCACCATTCCTTGCCGTCGGTCCAGAAACTCTTGCCCGTCGTGCGTTCCGGGAGGAAACGCAGCACCTTGCGGTCGATGTCGGTTTCGCCGGCCGCCACGAGCTTTTCGCGGATGTGCCGCGTCACGCAGTCGATGTTGTGCTGCAGCAGGTCCACATCCTGGAAAATGGATTGGTTGATGCGCTGCAGGACATAATTGTCCGGGCCGTCGGTGACGACCAGGAACGTATCGTTGATCAGTCCGTTCCCCAACGGACGGATGTCGGTTACCGTGCCTTCCGTGGCAAAGTGACCGACAATCTGTTGCAGTCTAGCGTCCATACGGTATGTCTATTTATCTTCTTTAGCCAGCGCGTAGTGGAAGCCGTCCACGCGGTTCCAGGCGCCGCGGGTGAAATCGGGCACCTCGACCGGCATCGAACCGTGCTCGAGGGAGATGCAGGAAAGCGGCGCCACGCAGCACCACTCGGCCAGGTCGTACACGTCCATGTCGAGCGGCAGACCGTGGTGCAGGCAGTACACCAGGCGGTAGTCCATGATGAAGTCCATGCCGCCGTGGCCGCCGACGGACTTGGCCAGCGCCTCGAACTCAGGCGTGAGGATCGCGTTGCGGTAGTCGGCCTGCAGGGCCTCCATTTCCGCGCCGCTATACACTTTCTCGTCGCTGATGTGACGGGCGTCCACCTTGTCGGCCGGTTTCTCCACGCGGAGGCAGTACTGGCCGACCGGATACTTGGCGGCATAGCCGTCGGTGCCGACCACCTGGTACATACGGCTGTACGGACGCGGGGTCATCACGTCGTGCTCGATGAGCATCGTCTTGCCCTTTTCGGTGCGGATGAGGGTGGAAGTCTGGTCGCCATTGGCAAATTCGCGCACCTCCATACCGGTGTGGTTCGCCGCGATCTTGGCGCCGTTGAACGACTTGGTGTCCATTGACACGAGGGCCGTCATACGGTCGCCGCGGTGGATGTTGAGCACCTGGCAGACGGGGCCGATGCCGTGGGTCGGATAGACGTCGCCGCGATGTTTCTGGTTATAGTCGAGCCGCCAGTTGTTCCAGTACTCGTCCCAGTAGGGATCGAGGTTGTGGCAGTAGGCGCCTTCCACGTGGATCACTTCGCCGAAGAGGCCGCGCTGGGCCATTTCGAGCGTTGTCATCTCGAAGAAGTCGTAGCAGCAGTTTTCCAGCATCATGCAGTGCCGGCGGGTCTTTTCCGACTGGTTGATCAGGCCCCAGATCTGGTCGAGGTCGAGGGCGGCGGGAACTTCGATGGCCACGTGCTTGCCGCATTCCATGGCATACATCGCGATCGGATAGTGGTTGAGCCAGTCGGTGCAGATGTACACCAGATCGACGTCGGCCTGTTCGCAGAGGCCGCGCCAGGATTCCTGCGTACCGCTGTACTTACCCGTGACTTCTCCCTTACCCAATTCCTTCATCTGGGCCTGATTGGCTTCGACGCGGTCGGGCAGCAGGTCGCAAAGGGCCGTGATTTCGGCGCCGGGAATATGGACCAGACGACGCACGGCTTCGCTGCCGCGCATGCCGAGGCCGACCACGCCGATGCGGACGGTCTCGATGGGCTCGGCCGTCAGGCCCAGCACATCCGTCTGTCCGGCCGGGCGGGCGGGGACGGGCGTCTTGATGATGTTTTCCGCAGTTTGTTGTTTGCAGCAGCCGACGGCCAGCAGGGCCAGGGCGGCGCAGATGAGTACGAATCTAGCTTTCATGTCGGGAAGGGTTTATCTGAACAAAGATAATGAATTTTACCGGATGCACGACGTGATGCGTGCGCCGAGTTCCGCATTTTCGAGGATGCCGCCGAAGTTGTTGCGGCCGGGACCCCACACATAGTAGGGAACGGCGATGCCGTTGTGGGAATCGTTGCCGAAACCGACGCCGATGCGGCCTTCGGCGAGATCACCGTCCTGGAGCGTGAGGGCGCCCGTCGCGTGGTCGGCCGTCACCACGACCAGCGTATGGCCGTCGGCAGCCGCCCACTGAAGGACGTCGCCCAGGACGCGGTCGAAGTCGAGGAGTTCCTCCATCGCCAGGTCAATCCGGTTTTCGTGCAGCCAGTCGTCGATGCTGGAGCCTTCGATCATCAGGACGAACCCGTTGTCACTGTTGGCGGAAAGCTCTGCCAGGGCCTTGGCCGCCATATGCCGGAACAGGTCGCCGCGTTCCAGGGACACGGGCAGGTTGTCGTCGGCCAGCAGGGCCAGGATCGGCAGGTGCGCCTCCATCATTTCCGTCTCGGTCTGCGCAAAGGCATAACCCGCCCGGGCCATTTCTTCGGCGACGTTGCGCGCATCTTTGCGTTTCTTGCCGAAATAGTCCAGGCCGCCGCCGGCGATGAAGTCAACGCCGCTCTTGGCGTAGCCATCGACGACCTCGTCGTACTTGTAGCGATTATCGCTGTGGCTGCAGAACACCGACGGGGTGGCGTCAGGCATCAGGCAGGTCACCACGACACCCGTCTTCTTTCCCAACTCCTGCGCCTTGACAAACATCGAAGGAATGGGATTTCCTTCCGGATCGGTGGCGATATGGCTGTTGGCGGTTTTCTGCCCCACGGCCAGGGCCGTGCCGCCTGCGGCGGAGTCGGTGATCAGGTCGCTCAGGCTGTAGGTCCGCGAGAGGCCTACGACGCCCATATTGTCGAGGTTCAGTTTGCCGTGGTTCAGCACCCAGGCGCAACTCACCTGCTCGAGGCCCATGCCGTCGCCGATCAGGAAAATGACGTTGCGGATCTCGTTCGATGCGGGCGGTTCTTCGACACTCACGATGTCATACGGATACGGGGTTACATAATAACTGAGCGGATTCTCTTCCTTGTCCTTCTTGCAGGAGCAAATGAGAGAAGCGACCGCCAGGGTAAGCAGTAAAAATCGGGTGTATTTCATGATGTCGGTTACATATAGGCTCCCCGGATGGTCAGGGAACCGTCGGGATTGAGTTTTTGCGCGACCGCGAAGGGGACCGGATGGCGGACGCCCTTGACTTCGAGTTCGGCTTTCAGTTTCAGCGCACCGCTGTTCCAGTCGACGCCGGCGGGCAGCGTCATCATCGCCTGGCGGACGCCGCGCGTCTTGGGATAGCCCGCATCGAGGCAGCCGCTGATGTTGACCTTGCCGTCGTCGGTGAACAGGGTCAGCCGCAGCACGCCGGGCACACAGGCGATGCCGTCGTTGACCATGCCGAAGATCAGGTTGGTCCGGCCGTCGTCCTCGCCCGATACCCAGATCCACGAGGGGCGGACCCGGAAACCGATGCTGGAGGCCAGGTCATCCAACCCTTCGGGATGCCTGCGATAGTAGCGGTACAGATTGTCGGCATTGATGTGATGCCAGTTCCAGAGGGAGAAATAGTTGGCTCCTACGTCCTTGACGTGGGAGATGATGGCTTCGTTGCGGGGGATGCCCGCATCGTCGCTGTGCATCGTTTCGTCGCGGCCGTCGGAGAGGCCGCATTCGACCGCGGCGGCCGTCCAGGCGGGACGGTTGCTCAGGGCCTCGATCTGTTCGTTCTCGATGAAAATGGTGTCGGTCCGGAGCCAGTTGCCGTCGCGGACGGTCCGGTCGAGCACCGAAGAGTTGCCCACGCGGCTGTAGTCGGGCTGCGTGTTGGTCAGCAACGGGACTTTGTCCCAGTAGCGGTTCTGGATGTCGTACATTTTCAGGAAAGTCGGCTCGCCGCCGAAATCCCCGTCGAAAGGATGGTCCTCGTACGGCCAGGTGTGGCCTTCGCCCCAGAAGCCGTACATACAGGTATCCATATACTCCACGAGCGGACTTCCGTTGAGCTCCTGCGCCAGCAGGGCCATCATCTCCTCGTAGCAGGCGAGGAAATACGGATCGTCGTACTTGGGAACCGTCTGGACTTTCTGGTAACGCACCTCATTGGGATTGCCTTTCCAGGTGCCCTTGAGCTTATGCATCGGGACCTTCTTGAGCATGAATTCCGGCAGGGCGTCCTCCAGGATGTCGGGATTGTTGAGCATAATGCGGAATCCCACCCGCTTGCCATATTTGGCCGCTTTCTCGAACGTGATCTTCCAGTAATCATCGAAATCGAGGCGGCCCGCCCGTTTCTGGATATGGCGCCAGTTGGGACGGATATACAGTTTGGTCGCCAGCGGGAAGGCGGCCAGTTCGTCGATCACCCGTTCCAGGCTTTTGCCCGGCACGGAAGGGGCTCCGAGATCTCCTGCGATATAGGAGGTGAGCCCCATTCCGAAACAGTCGAGCATCTGCCGGCCCGGTGTGGTGTACTGAACCACCGAACCGCCGTAGAAGGCTTCCGGCTCATACTGCGGGAAAGGTCCCTGGTAGAGCCGGTCCTTCACCTGCGGGCCGCCGCCGAAATCATACCGCTCCCAATTGTGCGAGGGAACCCAGGCCTGGAGAGCGGGCGCCATGCCGGCGGCGGCCGCAGCGAAGAGACTCGTCTTTAGGAAGTCACGCCGTTTCACGCGTTAGTCCTTGTCGAGTCCAAGGTGGATCGAGGTGTTGCCGTCCTTGTCGGAGAAGGCCACGGCGTCATCCCAATCGCTGTTGTAGAATTTGGTGAAGAAGGCCACGGCGGCCGTCTTGACGCCAAAGGTCTTGCGGCTGATGCCGAGTTCGAAGAAGAACTTGCCGTCAGCGGTCGTACCGCGCGTACCCATCACTTCCTTCACCGCGTCGGTCCATTCGAGGTCGTCGCCGCCGATGTACCAGTCGGACCAAGGTTCATCACCGCAGCAGTTGCCTTCGTAGTACCATTCGCAACCGAGGCTCTTGGTGGAGTAACCGGTCTGGCTGTTGTCATCGGAGTCGAGACGGAGGTTCCAGATGGCCTGGTTGATGTCGAACATATCCTGTTCTTCGAGGACGAACATGAAGTAGATGTAGTTCGCATCGTAGTCGAACTTGCCGTAGCTCACGCCGTCATTGCCGTAGAGCATGAAATCGGGATAGGTCACGGCATCCCAGTCGGAGATGGTTCCGTCGTCGAGTTTCACAGCCGAGGCCTTGGCCACCAGGATCTTGGTGGAGACCGTCTGCTGCTCGCCGTTGTAGCTGCCGCTCATCGACACCCAGTAGCTGCCGGGTTTCTTGAAGGTATAGGTAAACGTATTGCCGCTGCCCTCCGTCTCGCCGACGATGTTCCATTTGACATCCTGGGCGTCGGCCGAAGTGAAGGTGTAGGTCAGGCCCGAGCATTCGTAGGTGAACGAAATGTCCGGAATCGGTTCCAGGTCAAGGTCTCCGAGGTGGACGCAGGCCGTCTGGGAGCAGACCATCAGAACAAGGGCCGTTAAGAATATGCTGATCTTTTTCATGACAGGGTCTTATTTATAAGCTTCATTCTGGGTACATGCAGGGTTGTTGAGGATTTCCTGCTGGGGAATCGGGCAAACGAGACGGCCATAGCTGTACGGCGTGCTCACACCGGGCGCGTTCAGACCCGGGGCAAGGCCCGTGCTCTGACCGTTGACATAGTTGGTGTGGAAGCCCCAGTAGTTGCGGATGACGTCTTTCTTGTTACGGAGCAGGTCGTAGATGCGGAAGCCTTCGAAAGCGAGTTCGATACGCTTCTGGGTCAGGACCAGGTCGACGAGGTTCGTCTTGATGCTGGCGCTGGTCAGGTGGTAGTCGCTCGGCGAGAAGCCCTTCGACGCAGCCACGTCGTAATCCATACGGCTGTCGATGATCGTATTCAGGTCGGCCAGCGCACCGGCTTCGTTGTTCAGGTGGGCATAGGCCTCAGCCCGGTTGAGATACACTTCAGCCAGACGGAGCAGCGGGTGCGAGCAAAGGGTCGCGATGCCGTCCTGCCACGTGTGCTTGGAGCAAGGATAGAGCGTCAGACCGTTCTTCAGGTAGGCCGGGCAGACGAAGCTGAAACGGCAGTCCACGTCGATGTACTGGTCTTTCTCGAAGTTCATGTCCTCGAGCAGGGGCTTGCTGTAGCCTTCCTCACCCCAGCAACCGGAAGCACCGTTGTAGATCATCGAGGCGACGGCGGCGCTGCCCTGGTCGTCGGTGGCGATCATGCGCATGCACCAGATGGTTTCGTCGCGGTTGTAGGTCTCGGTGAAATAGCTCGGGAATTTCTTGGCGGATTCAAGGGCGTAGTCACCGCTGTTGATGACCTTGGTCGCGTACTCGGCAGCCTTCTGCCAATCCTGCGTGAAGATGTACACGCGGGACAGCATGGCCTGGGCGGCGCCCAGCGAGGCGAAACCCTTGTTCGATTCACGATCGGGGAAGGAACCGGCCGAGAAGTCCTGTTCGGCTTTGAGGAGCAGGTCGATGATGGCGTCGTAGCTCTCGGCAACCGTTGCACGGTCCTTGAGTTCCGAGTCGGAGCTGTCTTCGCGGAGGATGATGCCCAGGTCGCTGTTGGCGGTAGCCGGGTCGAACTGCTTGGCATAGTTCTTCAGCAGGGCGTGCATGCAGAAGGCCTTGAAGAATTCGGCCTCGCCGCGCAGATAGATGTCCTGTTCCGTCAGTTCTTCCTTCTGCGCGATGGTCGCGAGGGCCACGTTGCAGGAGTAGATGAGCTTATAGTTCAGGGCCCAGAAGCTGCGGAAGTTACCGAGCACCGGAGAACGCTCGTCGTAGCGGAAGATCATGTTGAGGTCGTCGGAGGTCTCGTGGCCGTAGACCACGTCGTCGGAGGCGAAGTCGGCCAGCTGGTAATACTGGCGGCCCCACCAATAGTTGCTTTCGTCGGTATCGTCCTTCATCGTGGCGTAGCAGCCGTTGAGGATGTCTTCCAGGCCCGAAGGAGATGCGGTCATCTGCTCACCGGTCAGGGAGTCGGCGGGAGCGATGTCGAGGTTGCAGGCCGTAAACAGGCAGCTGGACACTGCCAGGGCGAGCAGGATGGAAAATATCTTTTTCATGGAATTCCGGATTTAGAAGGTGAAGTTGACCTGGAAAATGTACTGCCGCTTGTTCGGATAGCGGTCGTCGATGCCCTGGATGGTACCGATCAGGCCCGAACCCGTCATATCCACTTCGGGGTCACCACCCCAGACCGTCGTGAACGTGGCCGCGTTGTCGCAGGAGAGCGAGAAGGTCAGGCCGTTGTTCTTCATGATCGACTTGGGCATGGTGTAGGACAGGGTGACGTTGCGGATCTTGAAGTAGTTGCCGGGCACCAGGTAACCGGTGTGGTAGAGGGTGGCCGGTGCGTAGGTCGGCGAGCCGATCGTGGCGATGTCGCCGGGACGGCGCCAGATCTTGTCTTCGTTGGAAGGCAGCAGGGAGTTCTCGACCCAGATGGCCAGTTCGCTGGCGCGGCTGCGACCGTAGAGCTGGTTGCCCCAGACGAAGTTGCTGGTGGCGGACAGGCGGAAGTTCTTCCAGCTGAAAGCCGTCGAGAGACCGCCCTGCCAAGGGATGATCGGCGAGCCTGCCTCAATGTAACGGGCGGAAGCGTAGTCGGTGGTTTTGTTGCCGTTCGCGTCGATGTAGAGGTTGCGGCCCGTCTGCGGATCGACGCCGGCATATTCGCGGAGGTACCAGGTAGCCAGCTGGCCGCCGTCGTGGTAGACCTGCGAGACACCGGAGTAGTTCGACTTGGTGACGGTAACACCTTCACCGAAGCCGGTCAGCCAGTTCTTGTTGTAGGCGATTTCAAAGTCAACGTCCCAACGGAAGTCACGCGTCTTGACGGGGGTCGTCATCACGGCAGCTTCGAAACCGGTATTGATCACGGAACCCAGGTTCTGCCACTGCTGCGAGAAGCCGCCGGACGGCGGGAGGTCGCGGTAGACGAGCAGGTCGTTGGTCTTGTTGCGATACCAGTTCAAGTCGAGGGACAGCCAGTCGCGGATACCGATTTCGGCACCGACGTTGAACTGGTTGGTCTGCTCCCACTTCAGGTTGGCGTTCGCCATCTGGGTTGCCGTGGCGGCCGAGTGGTTGTCGTACTGCGTGCTGTAGGAGAACGCTTCGAGATACTTGCTGGCGCCAATGTCTTTCATACCGGTCTTACCCCAGCTGATCTTGAACTTGAGGTTCGTGATGGCCGAAGCGTTGAAGAAATCCTCGTTGCTGACCACCCACGCCGCCGAAACGCTCGGGAACATGGCCGTACGGTTCTGCTTGTTGAAGGTCGAAGACTGGTCGATACGGAACGAAGCGTTGAGGAAGTACTTGGAGGCGTAGTTGTAAGCCGCCTGGGAGATGAAGGACTGCATGCCCGTCACCGACATGGTGCCGGCCACGTCCTTACTGTCGGAAGCGACGCTCAGCACATAGAGGCCGTACGGGAGGCCCTTGCCTTCACCATACACATTCTGCCACCAGGAACGCTGGGCTTCGTAACCGACGAGGGCGTCGAACGAGTGCTTGCCCCAGTCCTTCTGGACCTTGAACATATTGGTGCTGATGCCGCCATAGTCGAGCGACTGCTCGCCTTCCACCTGGTCGCCGGGCTGCATGTATTCCACGTCGGCGGTACGGTGGTAATCGAAGGTCCAGGCACCGGCGCTGGCACGGGTCTGCGACACGAAGGAGAGCCAAGGGGTGATCTGGGCGGTGAGCACGAAGTCGTAGTCCACGCCGAAGCTCTTGGAAGTCCGGGAGTCCTTGTTCCGGTCGGAGTAACCGATCATCGGGTTCTTGTCGTAACGGGAATACAGGTCGGTACGGCCGGTGAAAGGAACGAGGTTGCCCTGGGCGTCATACGGGCTGTCCCACACGACACCTTGGAGCACATAGTAAACCAACAGGTCGTCCGGCTGGTCCTGCTTGTCGGCCCAGACGTTGACGTTGTTGGTGATGGTCAGCCACTTGGTCAGATACATCGTGTTGTTGGAACGCACGTTGATCTTCTTGTAGCCGGTGTATCTCAGGGTACCCTGTTCATCGTAGTAGGATACACTGTTGTAGAAGGAGTTCTTCGCCGTTCTGCCGGCCACCGAGAGGTGATGGCTGTGCAGCAGCGCGTTGCGATAGACCAGACCGCGCCAGTCCGTATCGGTGTCCATCACCGACTTCGGCGCAACCGCCTGCATGGCGACGTCGTCCACGAGGCCCGTCTCCGGGTCGCGGTAGTACTCGCGGTAGTACTGGTAGAGCTGCCGGGAGTTCATCAGGCGCTGGCGGCTGAAATCAGCCTGGGCCATACCGACGGTCGACTTGAAGTTGAACTGAAGCTGGTCGCCCTTGGCTTTCTTGGTGGTGATGACGATCACACCGCCGTTGGCCTGGGCACCGTACATACCCGTGGAACCGGCGTCCTTCAGGACGGTGACGGTCTCCACGTCATTGGGATCATAGGAACCGCCGATGATACCGTCGACCACGTAGAGCGGCTCCTGCGGAGCGTTCAGGGACGACGTACCACGGATGCGGATGGAAGCCGAAGAGCCCGGCAGGCCGCTGCTGTTGATGACGGAGACACCGGCCACCTTGCCCTGGAGCATGTGGGTGATGTCGCTGGTCACCACGTCGTTGAGTTTTTCGGCGCCCACGACGGCCACCGCAGAGGTGATTTCCGCACGGGTCTTGCTGGAATAACCCACAACGACGATTTCGTCGAGGAGTTGCTGGTCGACATCGAGTGCGACGTCGATGAGAGCTCGGTTCGCCACCGGGATTTCCACGGTCTTGAAACCGATCGTCGTGAATACCAGAACGGCGTTACCGTCCGTCACGCTGAGGGCATACGTGCCGTCAACGCCCGTGACCGTACCGTTCATCGTGCCCTTTTCCATGACGCTGGCTCCGATCATGGGCTCACCGTTGTCCGCTGCGGTAACGGTACCCTTGACCGTAATCTGCGCATTGAGCTGCATCGCTGTCAGCAGCAGGGCGAAGAGAAAGATCAATCGTTTCATAGATGGTGTTTATGGTTGATGTTACTGTTGTTTCGCTTCCAACAACAGCGCGTGGTCGAAGGCGATGTCGAGCACCGTCTTTTCCGATGCCGTCACCACCCCGTAATCCACGTGGTTGTAATAGTCCGTAATCCGGTAGTCGCGTCCTTTTTCAAGACCCCGGAGTTCCACGCGTTCCACTTTCGGTCCGCGCGTATAGAAGGCATAGTTCATCGTGTCGTCCTTGCGGATGACATAGGTCTCGGGGAAGTCGTAGCAGACGTCATAGAGACCCGGCACGAGTTCTCCTTCGGAGAGCCGCTTGGTTTCATAGATCTCCAGCGCATTCTTCAGCAGGGCTTCCTTTTCGGGCGTCAGCACATAGGAGTGGCGCACGTACGGGTTGTCCTTGGGCCAGGTGAACTTGGTGCCGAGGACGGCGCCGATGCCCAGCTGGGTCGGATAGTCGTTGCCGCCGTCCGAAAGCTCGATGTGGTCGCCGTAATAGGCCGTGCGGGGCGCGAGGGCGCGGAGCACATAGCCTTTGGTGCGGATCTGCCAGCTGCTTTCGGGATCGGACGAGACTGTCTTGTTGACATAGGGCAGATGATACACGGAGAAGCAGTCGCCGCAAGGGCAGAACTGCAGCACGGCATGCGGTTTGACGCCGCGGGCCGTTTCGTAGATCATCTTGAAGAAGTCGGGCAGTTCCCGGACATCCTTTTCCGGATCTTCCGGATGATGGGCCGGGTTGTAGTCCGGTGCCACGGCGTTCATATGCTGACCGTCCAGTTTCAGGCCGTCGAAGCCCCAGTCGCCCAGGAACTTGGCCACCAGAGCCTGCTGTTCCCGGATGACGTCGGGATCGACCGGCGAGAGATACCAGCTGTTCCACCAGGTGATTTCCTGCGGGTTCCCCTCTTTGTCCAGAATGACGGACTGGGGATATTTCTTCAGGAAAGCGGTACCCGGGTCGGCCGCCAGCGGCGCCCACCACAGTTCGGCCTTGAGGCCGTTGGCGTGGAACTGGTCCACCAGCATTTTCATATCGGCGTCTCCGTGGGGGAAGCGGGCGGGCGTAAGGTCCCAGTCGCCTTCGGCGATCTGGTAGCCGTCGTCGAGCGTGGCCCACTTGAAGCCCAGCTCCTTGACCTTCGGCAGCGTGCCCAGGATCTCGTCGATCGTAAAGCGGCGCTCGTAGCCCCAGGCGCACCAGGCGGGCTCGAAGGCCGCCGGCTCGCTTTCGGGCATCACGACACCCTGCGCTTCCAGCAGGGAAGCATAGTTGCGAAGGGCGCTGAAGCAGTCGCCGTGGAACACGGCGATGAAGGCCGGGCAGGTCTCGACAGTCTGGCCGGGATGCAGCACCACCGGCGCGTCATACTTTTTCTCGATGCCGATCGTGGCGAAATCTTCTCCCGCCTTTTTGGAGACGGGCAGGCTCACCAGCACCGGGTTGGGCTCCAGATGACCGATCATCACGCCGGCATCGCGCCGCCACAGGCAGACGGCCGGAACGCCGCCGCCATAGTCGGAGTTGTTCATGCCCATATAGTTCTGCTGGAAGAAGCCGTCGCCGACCGGCAGGAGCCAGTCGTCGCGTTCTTCCGTCGACTGCCCCTGGAACGACCAGAAGCAGGGATCGTCGCCCGCGGCGTTCACCTTCAGGTCGCAGACCGACCAGCCGTCCACGGCGATGTCGGCGGTCGAGCCGTTGACATACACGGCCCGGACCACCAGGGTCGACGGGAAGCGTTCGTAGGAAGCGACGGTCACGACACGGACCAAGCCTTCGGCGGACGAACTCCGCATCACCAGGCTGCGGCCCTCCCCGAAGGAATCGCTGACCTCCTGACGCGTGACGCTGACCGGCGAGAAGGCGACAGGTCCGCCGCCCGACCGGAGGCCGGACAATTCCGGGACATCCTGCAGCAGGGGCGTCACCGCACCTGCGGCAGTCAGCTGCAGATTGCCGTCCTTATCGGCGGACAGGGAGATGTCCCCGTTCTGCAGGGCATTGCCACCGCAACCTGTCAGGAACGGCAGGGCGGCCAGGACGAGCGAGAGGACAAAGCATCTTGTTTTCATCATAAGACCAGTTTCTGTCCGAAATATTGCTGTGCGGCCTGGCAGACGGCTTCCTTCGAGGAGAAGGCGCCCGTGCCGCCGGCGGCCGTGGTGTTGATCGCACCGGTGAGGTTGCCGAGCCACTGGCATGTCTCCAGGTCTTTGCCCTGGACATAGCCCGTGATGAAGCCGGCATTGTAGCTGTCGCCGGCGCCGATGGCGTCGACCACCGATTTGTTGAGCATGGCCGGCAGGAAGTGTTCCTGCTCGCGGGTGACGACCAGCGAACCGCGCGTGCCCATCTTGACGACGGTCACGTTGGCATACGGCCGGATGACCGCAACGGCCTCTTCCACGGAGTCCTTGCGGGTGATGGCCATCAGTTCCTGCTCGTTGGGCATGAAGATGTCCACGAGCGGGAGAATCTGGGCGCAATCGAATTCCCAGGTCTCCTCGGGGTCGAACTGGACGTCCATCGAAAGCGTGGCGCCGCAGTCCTTCACGAGCTTCACGATCTCGTAGAGTTCGCGGTGAAGCGTCTCCTGCAGGAAGATCGAGGAGATGTGGACGTGTTTCGCCTCGCGGATGATCTCCGGACGGATATCCTTGACACCCATGCGGCTCATGGCGCCGGGATACGTGACGTTCGCCCGGTCGTTGTCGTAATTGAGGATGGCGGTCAGGCCGGTGGCGGCATCGTCCACCTCGATGAGGTTGGAGATGTCGACCTTGCGCTGCCGCAGCGACGATTTGACCACGTCGCCGAAGCTGTCGCGGCCGATCATGCCGAGGAACGAGACCTTCGGTCCGAGCGTCGCGGCATTGGCCGCAAAGATGGCGGTGGAACTGCCGAGCGTCAGGGTCATCTCCTGGGCGAAGATCTCCTTGCCGATTTCGGGAAAGCCCCCGATCCGGTTGAGGAGAAGGTCCACGTTCAGCTCGCCGAGCGCCAGGATGTCGAACTTTTTCATAAGAGGGCGTTGAGGTTGACCAGGTTGAAGGCGACGTAATATTTGTCGATGGCCCGCTCGATCGTGGAGAGCACGATGCCTTCGGCGTCGATGCCGTTGAGGGCCAGGTTGTCGTAGAGCATCCGGCGGGCGGCCACGGCTTCGGGCTTCTGCCAGATGTAGCGGGCGCCGGTCTGGATGAGCCAGCGCTGGCGGTCCGGGGTGATGGAGGCGAAGTCGTCGGGCGACTCGTTGCCGTGCACCCACTTCTTCCAGCGGCCCGACTCGACGACGAGGCGCTTGAGGATGGCCGTCATATGGGAATGCATCGGGACGCGGCCCGCCGCATACAGTTCATCCTCCACGGCTTCCAGTTCTTCCAGGGCGTTGTATTCCGAAACGGTGAATTCCGGACCGACGTTGGCGGCGCCCATGCCGGTGACCGGGTATTCTTCGGGATTCTCCACGTCGTCGGTGTAGTGGCCCTTGATAAAGCTGCCGTACTGGGCGACCGTCGAGGTCAGCTGGCGCGCCACGTCGGGATCGAAGAAGGTGGTATGGAGGTCCGTACCGACCTTGCCGACGACGAAGCACGGCCAGGCGTCGGAGCAACCGTTCTTCGCAAGGCCTTCCTTGAGCAGGCCGAGGAACTTGTTGAAGACAGACATGTCGGCCAGACCGCCGTGCACTTCTTCCGTGCCGACTTCGTAGGCAATGGGAGCGAGCCCCCGCTCTTTGCGGAAATTCTCGATATGGGTGATCAGTTCGATCGTCCGTGCGGCGACCACTTCGATGTCGATGATTTTGCCTTTGGGCAGGAAGCGGTCCACGGTCGGATCGACGTGGATCAGTTCGTAGCCGGCCAGCAGCGCCGCCTCATAGGAGCGCTTGACCCCTTCCATCGCCTTCTCGTAAGGCCACATTTCGAGGGTCTGGATATCTTTGAGCCAGGGTCCGCCATGGTCGATGCAGGCCAGGAACGGTCCGGTGTAGTGGTTTCGGGCGGCTTCCACCTTCATCACGCGGACGAAGTCTTCCTGGGTCATGCCGGTATAGCCGCCGTCACAGTCAACCTGGTTGAGCGTGGCGGCAAACAGGATCGGCGCATTGTTGCGTTTGGCGGCGCGGAAGGCCGCCTTGATGACTGCTGGAGAGTTCGGGCAGACGGCAAGGAGGGTCATCGGCTTATGACCCGCCGCTTTCAGTTCCCCGATACGGTCCAGCAGTCTTCTCAATTTGGGAGTCTCATCTATGTTCGTTCTGGTACTCATCTTCATACTTGTTTTTTAATACTCATAAATTTTAACGCCGCTGACCACGCGGGAGATCGTGCCCCGCACCGAAGGCTTGTCGGGATTAAGGCCTTTTGCCAGGGATCGACACCCTTCACGCCCGAGGGAGTGAGGGAAACGATGATCTGCGCAGCGGGACGGTTTTCGCGGTCGACCTGTTCGATCAGGTCCAGTTCATAGCGGCGCGTGTAGGGATCGTCGCTCATCAGGTAAACGACAAGCGTGCGTTCGTTCACGACAGCCTTGGGGCCGTGACGCAGGCCCATGAAGGAGTCGAACGAGCACATGATCTGGCCGTCGGTCAGTTCCTGCAGCTTGAGGTGGCTTTCGCAGGCGATGCCCTTGAGGGGGCCGGAGCCGAGGAACACGGCGCGGCAGATGTTTTTCTCCGTGGTTTTCTGCAGGGCTTCCGTCACATCGTCTTCCAGGATGCGGGAGGCGAAAGCGGCGGCGGCTTCCAGCCGGGCCTGCTCGGCTTCGAGTGTATCGATGTTCTTGCACAGCAGGCAGGCGATCAGCATGGAGGTGAAACTGCTGGTCATGGCCAAGCTCCGGTCGTTCGTCCCGTCGGGAAGAACGACGACGAAGTCATCATTCGGATCGGCCTCCCGGGCCAGGCAGCCGTCGGGGTTGCAGGTAATGATCAGGTGACGGGCACCCGGACAGAATTTGCGGGCAATCCGATAGGCGGCAACGCTTTCGGGGCTGTTGCCGGAACGGGCGAAGGAGACAAAGAGTTTGTCATCCGGACTGAGGAAGGAATGGGGCGCCGACACGATGTCGGTCGTGGCGACGGAGCGGGCCTTGCTGAAGCCGTCCTGCATGAACAGGCAGACAGCGGTATCGGCCACGAAGGCCGAGGTGCCGGCTCCGGTCAGCACGATGCGGGTATCCTTGCCAAGACCGTTGGCGGCAAAGAATTTTTGGATCCCGGCCCGATTTGCGCTGACGACGCCGAATGTTTCTCTCCACATCTTCGGCTGATGGGCAATCTCGCGGATTGTATGGCAGTCCAATGTGAGCATAATATAAAGGTATTATCGTTAACTCGGATTATCCGATTTTACTCGTTAGTGCAAATCTAACAATAAATTTATTTTTCGACAAAAAATTTTGGGTTATTTTCTTATTTTTTGTAAGTTTGCGTTAGGAATTCGGTTTGAAACGAAAGTTTATTCTTTAATTCCGAAACTTTTGAAAACTAAATTTTCGAATCAAAAGAATAATTACTATCTTGCAAGTGTTTCTTTAGAAACGAAACCAAAACTTTCGCTCCAACCCGATAAATCGCACCACCATGAAAAGAAAATATTCCATTGAAGAAAGAAGAAGCAAAATATTGAACATGCTCCACACGGAGGGCCGTGTCTTCGTGGAACAACTGGTCGAGGTTTTCGGCGTGTCCGAAGTGTCCATCCGGAAAGACCTCGCCGTCCTGGAAGAGCGCAAGCTGCTGGTCCGGGTAAAAGGCGGCGCCATCATCCTTCACCAATCGGACGATTTCGATGACATGTCGATCAGCAGCAAGCAGCGGCTCCACGCCCGGGAAAAACAGCTGATCGGCAAATATGCGGCCTCCATGATCCACGACGGGGAACGGATCATCTTCGATTCCGGCACCACGACCATGGAAGTCGCCAAAAATCTGGAAGGGTTCAACCACCTGACCATCATCACCAACGCGCTGGACATCGCCATCACGCTCAACAACTACAACCGCTTCACGGTCATCGTGCTCGGCGGCACGATGCGCGCCGTCTCCCACTCCACGGTCGGCATGATCTCCGAATCCGCGCTCAAAAACATTTTCTGCGACAAACTGTTCCTCGGCGTCGACAGCATCAGCATCAAAGACGGCCTCTCCACCCCCAGTCTGGAAGAGGCCAGCCTCAACCAGGCCATGATCGGCGCCGCCAAGGAAGTGATCGCCGTGTTCGACTCCAGCAAATTCGGACGCCGGACCTTCGCGCATATCGCCTCGCTCGACAAGATCACGACCATCGTCACCGACAATCACATCTCCCCCGAATTCAAGGAATACATCGAAAAATCGCAGATCACGCTGCACATCGTGGACGTCGATCAATAATCATTATTCGCCATGGCAGAAAAAAAACACAACTGGCTGCTTTACGCCCTGATCACCATGATCACCTGGGGCGTCTGGGGCGCCTTCTCCGACCAGACCACCCTTCCCAAGAACCTGGTCTACGTCGTCTGGGCCCTGAGCATGATCCCCTGCGCCATCGCCGCGCTCATCAACATCAAGTTCAAACTGGACATCCGCACCAAGCCCACGCTTCTGAGCTTGGCCGTGGGTCTGCTGGGCGCCGGCGGACAGCTGGTGCTGTTCCTGGCCCTGGACTACGCACCGGCCTACCTGGTGATGCCGATGATTTCGGTCGCCCCGATCGTGACCGTGCTGCTGTCGGCCATTTTCCTGAAGGAAAGGGTTTCCAAGCTGGGCATCGTGGGTATCGCCCTGGCGTTCGTGGCGCTCGTGTGCTTCGCCCTGCCCGACAATACGGACGGCAATGCCAAGAGCTGGATCTGGATCGTGTACGCCTCGGTCGTGTTCATCTGCTGGGGTATCCAGGCCTTTGTGATGAAGTTGGCCAACAATTCCACGCCCGACGCCGAAAGCGTATTCGTGTATATGGCCATCGCGGCGGTGCTGCTGATTCCCGTGGCCCTGCTGATGGGCGACGGTTCCGGCATCACCTCGCAGGGCTGGGGCGAGCTGACGAAGGTGTTCTTCGTCCAGATCCTGAACGCCATCGGCGCCTTCACCCTGGTGTACGCCAACCGCTACGGCAAAGCCATGCTTCCCTCATCCTCTACGCAGCCATCCCCACGGTCCCGCAGATCATCGGTATCGTGGCAGCCATCAGCTGCGTGCTGATCTTCAGCCGTGAATAGCGTCACCCGTTTCGTGATCCGAATCTTCCTGCGCCTGATGCCCCTGCTGCTCCTGGCAGGGGCTTGCGCGTGTGAAGACCCGCTGGCCAATCGGGGCATCGCCAAGCCGGAGCAGAAAGAGAAAACCGAAAAGTCGAGCGGCGGAAAGCCCCGGAAGGTGCCCGAAATGGGCGCCTGCCAGGTCATCAAGGCGCGGGTCGAGGAGTTATCCGGCCTGTGTATGACGAAAGACTCGACAGCGCTCTGGGCCGTCGGCGACGAAGGGGCGATCTGCAAAGTATCGTTCTCCGGCGTCGTTACGCCCGTCTTAAAAACCAGATTGGACGCTGAAGGCATTACCCTCAACCCCGCCACCGGCGACCTGTACATCGCCGTCGAGGGCGACCAGATGGTCTGCCGACTCAAGGCCCCCGACTATCAGACGCTCGATACCTTGTTTTATATCAAGGAAGCCGTAGAGGAGGACTTCGACAACAACGGGCTGGAAGGCATCAGTTTTTACAAGGACAGTCTCCTCTTCGTCGGCAGTCAGGAAGACGCTCTGCTCTGGACCTGCAAGCTCGACGGGACCATCGTCTCCCGCCGGAGTCTGATGGACGAGACGTCCCTGATCGAAGAAATCGCCGGGCTCTGCTACGATCCCGTGAAGAACTGGCTCTGGGTCACCGACTCCGACGCCTGCAAACTTTTCCTTTTTTCAGCCGAGACCTTCGACCTGCTGGCCTCCTACGACATTCCTTCCATCGAAAACGCCGAATCCATCTGCGTCGACCGCACCCATGGTTATGTCTGGGTCGGCAGCGACGAAGACTCTCCCAAAATCTACCGCTTCAGCTTCAAGTTCTGAAAACAAGGCATAAAAAGCAAGGTTTACCTTATCGCGAACAAATGCCCGACGAGTTCAACCGGGTCGTGTTGGACTTCCTGCCTACGAAATTCTCCACATACACCGCCGCACAGGCAAGGATGTAATAAACCACCCCTTGGATGCACAGGGCGCGGAGCTGCGGAGCGACGACCTGGAGCGGAGCACCCGCCGTGTTCAGGTTGATGAAAGCCTGACAGCCGAAGGTGGACGGGAACAGGTAGGAGAACAGTTTCCAGAAACCCGGGAAGGCCGTCGTCGGCCAGCTGAAACCCGTCAGGAACACACATACCGGCGACATGAACAGGAACAACAGAAAGGCAGATTCACGCCGCGTCACCAGCGTCGTCCAGGTCATGGAGAAAAAGATGCAAACGGTGACGAACAAGGCGAGCAGGATGAGAACGTCCTGAAAACGGCCCCGCTGCGGAAAGCCGAACATCGCCGGAACGACGCAGCACACGTAGATGCCGATGATCATGAAAAGCAGCCAGTAAACGGCTCCGCGTCCGAGGACCACACGGCCCACGCCCCTTCCCGTCAGAGTATCCGGCAGAGAGGCGAAACTGCGGTTCTCCTCGCGCATCGTCCCTACGGACATGCCCATGCCATAGAACATCACTTGCTGGATGATCAGCATCAGGATGGCCGATATC
>CACYZM010000020.1 GCA_902778855.1 uncultured Bacteroidia bacterium | reverse complement strand
GGAAATGATACCGTCCGCCGGGGAGACGAGATAGAGTTCCTGCAGATAGGAATCCACCTCCTGGATGGCGCCGTCGGCCTGATGGACCAGGGCGGCCGCAGCGGCGCGGTCCTCGGCCCGGGCACCGTCCAGAGCCATGTCATACTGGCTCTTGGCGGCCTTCGCCTGCGCGACGGCGGCATCGTACTGAGCTTTGGTCTCGTCATATTTCTGTGCGGAAATCACTTTTTGGTCGTAGAGCTTTTTCACGCGTTCGAAGGACTTTTTCATCACGTCCTCCTGCACCAGTGCCTGCTGCCATAGTTCATAGGCACCGGCAATTTGTTCCTTGCGGGCTCCGTTGCTGGCCTTGACGCTCTGCGCCTGGGCCGCACTGCGTGCAGCCTGCGCCTGGGCGAGTTTCGCCCGTACCTGCGGCGAATCGATGAACGCCACCGTATCGCCCTTATGGACCGGCTGCCCTTCCCGGCAGTATAGTTCCGTCACATGGCCGGGAACCATGCAGGAAATGCGATATTCCGTCGCTTCGGCCTCGCCCTGAATCACCCGGGGACGGGGTTTGCTTACCAGATACCCCACCAGGGCGATCAGGAGTACCACGCCCAACAGGGCGCACACTCCAATGAGGAGATTGTAATTTTTCTTTGCCATTTTACTTATTTCTAATTAATCATTTCATTCCTTCTGCCTTTCGGAGTGCGGCGGCGGCCATCTGCAGTTCGGTACCGGCATCCAGGCAGTCGCTATGGGCGGAAAGCCAGGCGGTCTGGGCAGAGAGGACAGTGCTGGTGGAGATGACCCCTGCCTCGAAACCGATCGTGGCCGTGCGGAGGTTCTCCTCGGCACTGGCGAGATTGGCCTGCGCCATGGACAGTTTCTCCAGCGCTTCGCCATAGGCCTTGCGCTCACGGGTGACTTGGAGTTCAATCTTTTCCTTCGCATCCTCCAGCTGGGTACGGTAAAGGGAAGCCTCCGCCTTAGCCTTGCGGTACTTGTTCGCATTCTCGAGCCCATGGAAGAGCGGGATGTTTACCATCACGCCGGTGCTCAGCATCCCTCCGTTCCAGGTGTTCTGGATACCATTGAAGGGATTCGGGTTGGAAACCAGCCAGTTCGCCGTCAGGGCGACCTTAGGGAGACCGTCGGCACGGATTACCTTCGCCTTGGCGTCATAGATGCGGGAGGCAAGTTCCAGGCTGCGGGTTTCCGGCCTGTCGGCATAGATATCGTCCAGGGACTTGTCCCGCGTGCGCTCCGGGAGCGGGACCATGTCCAGGTGTTCGTCTGCCAGTTCGATGTCGCTGTCCAAAGGCAGGCCGATGCGCTGGCACAGCAGCATCTTCGCCAGGGTAAGGCCGTTCGTGGCCTTGGTTCGGAGCATATCGGCCTCATTGGCCTTGACCTGAATCTGGAGGGCGTCTGATTCGGTCATGACGCCAGCCTCCACGGATGCGTTCACGTCGGATTCAAGCGTGTGGAGAAGTTCAGCATAGGATTCCGAGAGGCGTTTCTTGCCGGCGATGGAGATGATCTGCCAGTAGGCCTGCTCCACGTCCAGGACGACCTGCGCCTCTTCCATGTCATACTTGGACTGCGCCAAGTCTTTCCCTAATGCAGCCATCTTGTTGGAATACAGGATCTTTCCACCCACAAACACGGGCTGCTGCACCGTCACGGCCCCCATCCAGATGTTGTGCAGGTCGGGATGGAGCGCCTTGTCGATGTCCGCACCGATAGCGTTCACCGGTTCAGAAATATCCGGAAGTTGAAGTTGTATAAGGGAAGAAGGGTCCATCTTTTGGAGCATTCCGAGAACCGTCTGCCACATGGGGCTGGACATGTATTCCTGCGCCAGCGCCGGATTGGTCTGGATGGCCGTCATGAGTTGGGTCATCGTACCGGTCATGGCCTGCGACATGGCCCCGGAGATCTGTTCCTCCATGGAAGCGGCCGCACCCTCCATGACGCCCTGCATGATCGAGCCGGCGCTCTGGAGCATCGAAGACTGGTATTCATCGACAAGGGCGATGTCCCGGTTGTTATACAGATAGGCGCCCTTGGCGCTGACAGTGGGGAAATAGTTCGCCAGGGCGATTTTCCGGTCATAGCCGGCCATTTCGATTCTGGTGCGGGCCTGCTGGAGATCCTTGTCGGCCTTGAGAGCCATTTCACGGCAGTCATCCAGCGTGAGGCGCTGCGGCTGGGCGGTCAGGGGAAGGACCGTCAGGAGCAGGGCAAGTATGAGGATTTCTTTTTTCATATTTATACCTTTTGATATTTATCGGTCATTTTCATTTCGTCGAAATCGGGCGCAAAGATACTTCCATTTAGCGCCATTTTGTGTATAAAATAGCCACCATATTTTATCTTTTGGTCGAATTATGCGATTATTTGCAAGTACTCAAAGAAATTCCTTATCTTTGCAAAAAGCGAAAAAAAGATCAATCATGGCCGAAGCACCCCATACCATCGACCTCAAGCGGATCAAGGCCCTTGCCCCTGTCATCGAAGAAATGAGCATCGGCGACGACTTAGTCATCGGCGAAGTGAGCGGAAAGCGCGTGGAAAAGAGCGAAGCCATCCTGCGGATGCTCCAATATCCCGTCCGCTTCGATGGATTCATGATTTTCTATTTGAAAAAGGGGCATTTCACGGTGGACGTGAACCTCAATTCTTATGAAGTACGGGAGAAATCCCTCATCATCCAAATTCCAGGGAACATAGTCAAAGTGTCCCAATACGATCAGGAACGGATCGGTGACATGGAGATGATTTTCGTCTTGATTTCCAAGGATTTCATGTCCGGCATCCGGTTCGACTTGCTGAAAGTCTTCCAGGACAGTATGCGCCTGCTGGACAATCCGTGCATCACCCTGGACGAATTCCAGATGTCTCTGGCCAACGACTACTTCAATCTGGCCCGGAAAATCGTCGGCGCCCCCTTCACGAATAAAAAGGAAATCATCGGCTCTCTCCTGACTTCCCTAACCTATCTGTCCACCGATGTCTGGGCTCATCAGGTGGACGAAGCCCGGAAGGATTCCGATTCCCAACGCTCCGCCCGGCTGAACCAGATCTTCGAACGTTTCATCGCCCTGGTCAACGAACACCACTGCTCCGAGCGAGGCATGGCCTTCTATGCGGACAAACTGTGCCTGACCCCGAAATATCTGTCCAAACTCATCAAGCAGGCCTCCGGACGCTCCGCGCCCGACTGGATTGACGAGTTCGTTATTCTCGAGGCGAAGAATCTCCTGAAATACACCGACTTAGCCATCAAGGAAATCGTCTATAAGCTCCATTTCCCCAACCAGTCCGTCTTTTTCAAGTTCTTCAAGGCCCATACCGGCCTCACCCCTTCCGAGTACCGGAACGCCTGACGGTCCGCCGCCGACCGATTCCAAAGATTTCAAGAAAAACGATTGACCCAACCTCAGAAACTATGGATATACTTGTCATCAACGGCAGCCCCAAGGGTAAGAATTCCATAACGCTGCATACTTGCCTCTTTCTGGAAAAGAAGTTTCCCGGTTACAAGTTCGATTATATGGATGCCGGGCAGAGGATCAAGCCGCTGGAGAAGGACTTTTCCCCCGCTCTGGAAGCCCTCCGGGAGGCGGACCTCATCGTATTCTGCTATCCCGTTTATACCTTCCTTGTTCCGAGCCAGCTCCATCGCTTTCTGGAGTTGATGAAAGGATCCGGTCTTGACCTTTCTGGCAAGGCCGCCACCCAGGTGACCACCTCCAAGCATTTTTATGATATCACGGCCCATCGGTTCATAGAGGACAACTGCGCCGACATGGGCCTCTCTTTCCTGGACGGACTGTCTGCCGACATGGACGACATCCTCTCCGAAAAAGGGCGGAAGCAAGCCGTGGACTGGTTCGAATTCACGCTATGGAAACTCTCCAGGAGTGAGTTCAAGAAGCCTCGTATCATCGAAGGAAAAGGCATCCGACATCTGGCGACCGTCCCGCAGGCAGTCAGGCATGACGATGGGAAAAAGGCCGTCATCGTTACGGACCTACTGCCGGACGATGCCGGGCTGAAGGCAATGATAGACCGTTTTATCGCAGTTTTTCCTTACGGGTGCGATGTCATCAACATCGAAGATTTCCCGTTCCAAGGCGGATGCCTGAGTTGTTTCAACTGTGCCGCCACGGGCAAATGCGTGTATAAGGACGGTTTCGACGATTTCCTCCGGGGGACCATCCACAAGCACGACGCCATTCTCTATGCTTTCCGAATCAAGGACCATTCGATGGGCGGCCGTTTCAAGTTGTATGACGACCGGCAGTTCTGCAACGGTCACCGTACGGTCACCATGGGGACCCCGTTCGGTTATCTCGTCGCCGGCGACTACTCAGTGGAAGAGAATCTTCGTCTCCTGCTGGAAGCCAGGGCCCAGGTGGGCGGTAACTTCCTGGCCGGTATCGCATCGGACGAAGGCGACGTGGACAAGGACATCGACACGCTCGCAGCAACGGTAGCCTATGCCATGGAAAGACAGTACACCCCGCCCCAGAACTTCCTCGGTGTCGGCGGCATGAAAATCTTCCGGGACCTCATCTACATGATGCGCGGTTTGATGCGCGCCGACCACAAGTTCTTCAAGAGCCATGGCCAGTACGACTTCCCCCAGAAGAAGTGGTTAACCTCCTGGATGCTGTACCTCGTGGGAGGAATGATGAACAATCCCAAACTGAAGCGTAAGATGGGTGGAAGAATAAGTGAGGGAATGATCGCTCCCTACAAGAAAGTCACCGATTCCCTCTGACATAGCGGACAGCCATCGCTGACTCCGCCGGTCCCGGCTCCAGCCCACAAACAAAAAAGCCCCGCAATTCTGCGAGGCGTTTGGAGCGGAAAACGAGACTCGAGCCCGCGCAAGCGCGGGCAGCTCGCGATCTTTGCGTTACCCCCCGCCGCTTCCAGCGGCTGCCCCCTCGGGGGGCTGGGGTCGCTTCGTTCGAGTCTCCCGCTAAAACAAAATCGGCAGCCGAAGCTGCCGATTTATTTGGAGCGGAAAACGAGACTCGAACTCGCGACCCCGACCTTGGCAAGGTCGTGCTCTACCAACTGAGCTATTTCCGCTTGGTTTGGGAATGCAAAGGTACGAACTTTTTTTACACTCCCAAATTTTTTTTCGTGTTTTCAGCGATTGCCCGCCGAAATGTAGCTGCGGAGCGCCTCGACATAGGCGGCGAAGGCGTCTCGCCCGTGCTCGGTGATGCGGCAGACCGTCTGCGGCACCTTTCCCTTGAACCCCTTGGTCACTTCGATGTAGCCTGCCTGCTGCAACTTGTCGAGCTGGACGCTCAGGTTGCCCGATGTCGCACCTGTCTCCGCTTTCAGGTAGACGAAGTCTGCACTGTCCGCGCCGATGAGGATCGACATCACCGCCAGGCGAAGTTCCGAATGGAGCAGCGGGTCGAGCGGCTTGAAAGTTTTCTCATTCTCGGGCATGGCTTTCCTATTTGACTTGTTTCTGCAGAATGACACCGGGAACGATCAGGGCGAAGGCACCCAGAATCGCGAAGGTCAGGATACGGACAGGAGAACCGTCGGGCATCACCATCAGGAAGAGGGCGGAAAGGGCGGTCGCCACAACCGACGAGACCGTAATGGGCTTGAACTTGAGGACAGCACCCGAAAGCGTTCCGCAGAGGCCCATCATCAGCAGGATGACCAGCGTCAGATCGACGCGCAGCGGACCCTCAATGCCGACGGCGCAACGGACGCCCCACGCAGCCCAAACCAGGGCAAAGAAGCCGGTGGAGAAGATGCCGAACCACATCCAGATCTTGCCGAGCGTGCGGCTGATTTCCGTATCGGGAACTTTTTCACTGTTTCGCATCATACTGCGCATGGCGACGGCACCGACGGCCGACATGGCAAACCAGAGGAAGTTCCAGGCCGGACTGCCGGTAAGGGACCAGAGGATATAGATGACCACAGCGGTGAGAGCCACCAGCGAACCCCAGAGGATAAGCGGTTTGCCGGAATTCTTCGCAATCGTGCGACGACTGCGTTCGATCGTCTCCGCAATCAGACGGAGGCTGTTTTCTGCTGAAAAGTTGTTTTCCATTTTCGTTTCTTTTTAAGACGTTGAACAATAAAAAGAATGGCCATTCGGACTCTCCCCCGTCCCGTTGCGCACCGGTTCAGCTTTGAATCACAGCGCAAATATAAAGTGGTTTATTTTATAAACCAAATTATTTTGCAAATTTTTTCAAAAATTTTTCGCCGCCCCTATCACACCTATATATAACACGGATAAAAAGCCCGGTCGGCAAGAAAACTACTGGAACGTACACAACTGTGGATCAGGGGGTTGCAAAAAGTGACCCCGCCTGAAAACAAGGGGGTCACTTTGGATAAATCACTAACTGTCAGCTACATCCGTTGCAGCGCGGACAGGGCGGCACTTGCCCGGAAAGGCCGAAAGGCTAGATGGCCGTCTCGAACTGGCGGAGGAAGCGGATGTCGTTTTCGAAGTAGTTGCGGAGGTCTTTGACCTGCCACTTGAGCATGGCGATGCGCTCGATGCCCATGCCGAAGGCGAAACCGCTGTAGACTTCGGGGTCGATGCCGGAGGCACGGAGGACGTTGGGGTCGACCATGCCGCAGCCGAGAATCTCGAGCCAGCCGGTACCCTTGCAGATGTTGCATCCTTTACCGTGGCAGATATTGCAGCTCACGTCGACCTCGGCGCTCGGCTCCGTGAAGGGGAAGTACGAGGGACGCATACGGATCTGCGTCTCGGCGCCGAACATCTCCTGGGCAAACAGCAGGATGGCCTGCTTCAGATCGGCGAACGAGACGTTCTTGTCGATATAGAGGCCTTCTACCTGATGGAAGATGCAGTGGGCGCGGGCGGAAATCGCCTCGTTGCGGAACACGCGGCCGGGGCAGATGACGCGGATGGGCGGACGCATCCGCTCCATCGTGCGGACCTGCACGGAAGAGGTATGGGTGCGAAGCAGCACAGGGTTGTCACCGTCGGGACGGATGAAGAACGTGTCCTGCATGTCACGGGCCGGATGCTCCGGCGGGAAGTTCAGGGCACTGAACACGTGCCAGTCGTCTTCGATTTCGGGACCTTCGGCCACGGAATAACCGAACTTGCTGAAGATCGAGATGATTTCCTCGCGGGTCACCGAGATCGGATGGCGGGCGCCGAGTTCCAGCCGGTCGCCCGGCTTGGTCAGGTCGAAGGAGGCGGTGGCGGGACCGGCGATCTGGGCGAGCGTGGCGCGCATCTCCTCGATCTTGGCGGTCGCCGCATTCTTCAGGGCGTTGAGCCGCTGCCCGAACTCTTTCTTCTGCTCCTTGTCGATGGTGCGGAACTCGTCGAACAACTGCGTGATTTCGCCTTTCTTGCCGAGCCACTTCACGCGCAGCTCTTCGATTTCCTGTTCCTTGGCCGCCTTCAGCTCCTGGATGGAGGCCAGCATCTGTTCAATCTTCTCGTTGGTAATAGCCATGACGCTTCAGTTTTAGGACGCAAAAGTAATAAATATCCGCTACCATTCAACCGGTTTGCGGGAAAGCGGCATCGTCATGCAGCGCGCACCGCCGCCGCCGCGCGGAAGTTCGGAGCCCTGGATGGTGACGCAGCAACGGGAATAATCGGCCAGCCGCTGCTTTCCGGCCATCACGTCGCGGGCGGCCAGGACGGCGAAGCCGTGCTTGTCGAGCTCGGCGAGGGTCGATTCGTTGCGGGCGTAGCAGAGAACCTTGCCCGGGGCGAAGGCGAAGAGGTTGGAACCGCTGTGCCACTGCTCGCGCTCCTGCATCCAGCTGTCGGAAGTTCCGCCGCAGATGACCGGTTCGAGGTCCATGCCCAGCGAACGCAGGGCGGGCAGCAGACCCGAGACAGAACGGATGCGGCTTACGCGCCCGCCTTCGAGGGTGATGTGTACCGTCTTGTACGAACGGTCGTGCAGGATAAGCGGCTCGAAGACCATGCATTTGTCGCGGTCGAGCACGGTGAAGACCATGTCGAGATGGATGAACGATTCCGGCGCGTCGGGAAGCTGCTGCACGAGGATGTGGCGCTTGCCTTCCGGACAGAGCTCGCAGAGCCGCTGCGCCAGGGCGTCGATGGCAGCGGCGCTGGTGCGCATGCCGTTGCCGATGACCAGGATGTCGTCGCGGACGACGTGCACGTCGCCGCCTTCGATGAACATTTTCCCGGTCGTGGGAACCACGTTCTGCAAATCAATGGTGTCGCAGCGGAACGCGCCGCTCTCGCGGTAGATGGCGTCCATGATCATCGCTTCGCGGGCGCGGACCTGGTTGGCCATGCGGCAGATAAGGGCGTGGTTACCGATGGTGACCGAAGAATCACGGGTAAAATAGAAGTTATAGAGCGGGAACAGCGAATAGTAGTCTTCGTTGAGAAAAGCCGTCAGGGTATCGATCTTGGCGGGCAGGCCTTCGATGAGGGCACGGACCAGCTGGGGCGTGCTCATCGACATCAGCGTGGCGAAGCAGTTGCCGGCGCGCTCGGCCACGCAGATGCGCGTGATCAGCTCGCGGCGGGACTCGGGCTTGTCGAGCACTTTCGCCAGCAGATCGCGGACCTGATAGACCCGCGCGACCTGGGAAAGCACGCCTTCGATCTGCTCGTATTCGTGACGGGCAATGGAAAGATTCAGGATATCGCTGTAAAGGGCGCGCTGGGCCATCCGGGGGGTCATGTTCTCGACCTCGGTGCCGGGGGTGTGCAACAAAACGGCGTCCAGGACTCCGATTTCGGACTGGACGGAAATGGGCAGACTTTGTTCTTTCATCAGGAAGTTCAGGCTAGAGGTAACGGTCGATTTTGTCTTTCATCGTCAAGTCGGTCACGATGTCCTTGACGGTGCGGTCGTCGCGATGACAGACCAGCAGCACGTCGGCCATATCGATGACCATGACGTTCTCGAGGCCGCGCGCCACCACCAGTTTGTCGGGATTGGCGCACAGGACCACGGAATCCTTCACTTCGTCGATCATGGCATTCTTCACGCTGACGACGTTGCCGTCGTCATCCTTCGGGACGCGTTCATAGACCGAATCCCAAGTCCCGAGGTCGCTCCAGCCGAAGTCGGAGAGGAACACCCAGGCCTTGCGGGTCTTCTCCATCACGCCGTAGTCGATGGAGATGGCCGGGCAGTCTTCGTAGACCCGCCGGATGAAATCCTTTTCAGCGGGCGTGTAATAGACTTTTTCGCCGCCGCGGAACAGGCTGGTGACTTCCGGCAGGCAGCGCTCGAGCTCCGCCTTGATGGACTTCAGGTTCCAGATGAACATGCCGGAGTTCCAGAAGAATTCGCCCGTCTCGAGGAAGACTTTCGCCAGGTCGGCGTTGGGCTTCTCGGTGAAGGTCTTGACGGGATAGGAGTCGTGCAGGCCCGAGCGGTTGATGTCGGCCTTGCTGATCTGGATGTAGCCGTAATTGGTCTCGGGCCGCGTGGGATCGATGCCGATGGTATAGAGGCGGTCGTTGCCGGAAGCGATTTCCAGGGCGGCGAGCATGGTCTCGCGGAACTGGATCTCGCCGATGATCAAGTGGTCGGAGGGAGCCACGATGACGGTGGCGTCGGGATTCTTCGTGTAGAGTTTATACGTGGCGTAGGCTACGCAGGGCGCCGTGTTGCGCTTGTAGGGCTCGAGGAGGATGTTGTCGTCGGACACCTGGGGAAGCTGCTGCTTGACCAGGTCGTAGTAACGCTCGGCCGTCACGATGAGGATATTTTCCTCGGGGACGATGGCGGCATAGCGCTCGAAGGTCATCTGGAGGAACGTCTTGCCGACGCCCAGGATATCGATGAACTGCTTGGGACGGGACTGCCGGCTGACCGGCCAGAAACGGCTGCCGATGCCGCCCGCCATAATGATACAGTAATGGTTATTGTTCATATAGGATGTCTGTCAATAGCTTCTTTGTATCGGGAAAAAGGCTTCGGGAATGTATTCCACTGCCGGACTGTCGCCGCCAAGGACCACGGAAACCACGTCGAACTGCACTTCCCGCGTCACGTGCCGCTGCGCGATATAGCGCCGGGCCGCCGTCGTCAGCCGGCGCTGCTTGATCGCATCCACCTTTTCGAAAGGCTGGATCAGCAGGGGCGGCGTCATTGTCTTGACTTCGACGATATGCACGCGGGCAGGCCCTTCCATCACCAGGTCCAGTTCGAGATGGCCGCTGCGCCAGTTGCGGTCGAGCAGGCGGAAGCCGTGTTCCGACAACCAGGCCAGCGCGATCTCCTCACCGATTCTCCCCGTCTCGTTCTTCATTCCCCTCGCACTTTAATCCAATTAACAAAGATAACAAAAAAAGCGCGCAAACGAAAAAAAGTGGGATTATGCGCACCAACCCGAATAATTATGTATATATTTGCAGAAAAATACGCGGAATATCCATAAAAACGCCTAATATATGAATAATCGAAGCAATATTATCCAAGAACTGGTCCGAACCCGGAAGATCAGAAGCCAGGAGGAACTGATCGGCCTGCTGGCTGGCCAGGGCGTGAAGACGACGCAGGCCACCCTCTCGCGCGATCTGCGGAAACTGCAGATCTACAAGCGTCGCGACAGTTCCGGAGAAAACTGCTACAGCCTGCCCGAAAACGACCGTCCGTCGCAGGCGGCCATCCTGTCGCAGGACAGGGCCGCCGAAAGCGTCATCAGCCTCACCCTCTCCGGGCAGATGGGCGTCATCAAGACGCTCCCGGGCTGTGCCAGCATGGTCGGTGCCGTCGTGGACGAACACCCCCACCCCGACCTGATGGGCACCATCGCCGGCGACGATACGCTCCTGCTGGTCATCCGGCAGGATGTTCCCCATACCCCTTTCATCGCCTTCCTGGACTCTTTCATCCCGGGCCTGGCGAACAAACTCATCCCCTGAAACATCCTATGAACATCCACGTTACCGTGGCCGATGAGAGCCACTATCCTTATGCGGAGGACGTCTGCCGCGAACTCTATCTGTCCTCCCTGGGCGACAAGATCGGCATCGCCCGCCGTACCCCCGAATACATCCGCGAAAAGATCGGCGCGGGAAAGGCCGTGATCGCCCTGACCGACGACAAGGAATTCGCGGGCTTTTCTTACATCGAGTCGTGGGGCGGCAAAAGTTTCGTGGCCAATTCCGGTCTGATCGTGCCCGAGAAGTTCCGGGCCCTGGGCCTGGCCAAGCGCATCAAGGAGCAGACCTTCATCCTGTCGCGGAAACTTTTCCCCGACGCCAAGATCTTCTCGATGACCACCTCCGCGGCCGTCATGAAGATGAACTATGAATTCGGCTTCCGCCCCGTCACCTACGACGCCCTGACCGACGACGTGGAATTCTGGAAGGGCTGCGAAGGCTGTCGCAACTTCAATATCCTGCAGGAACAGAACTATCGCGTGTGCATCTGCACCGGCCTGCTCTACGATCCGAAAGAACATCTTGAAATCCATCATCCGGGAGAATGAATACCAAGAAAAAAGTCGTTGTCGCCTATAGCGGCGGACTCGACACTTCCTACACCGTACTGTACCTTTCCCAGGAGAAAGGCTACGAAGTCCACGCCGTCTGCGCGGACACGGGCGGCTTCACGCCCCAGCAACTGAAAACCAATGAGGAAAACGCCTATAAGTTGGGCGCGACGCAGTTCGCGGCCATCGACATCACGCAGGAATACTACGCCAAGAGTCTGAAGTATATGATTTTCGGCAACGTGCTGCGCAACGGCACCTACCCGATCTCCGTGTCGTCGGAACGCCTGTTCCAAGCCATGGCCGTGGCCCGCTACGCCAAGCAGATCGGCGCCGACGCCATCGCGCACGGCTCGACCGGCGCCGGCAACGACCAGGTCCGCTTCGATATGGTGTTCCTGGTGATGTGCCCGGAGATGGAGATCATCACCCTCACCCGCGACGGCAACCTCTCGCGAAAGGAGGAAGTGGACTATCTGCGCGCCCACGGCTTCAACGCGGATTTCGCGAAGCTGAAATACTCCTACAACGTGGGCATCTGGGGCACCTCGATCTGCGGCGGCGAAATCCTCGACTCCAAACAGGGTCTGCCGGAAAGCGCCTACCTCAAGCAGGTGCAGAAAGAAGGCGCCGAGACGCTGTCGATCGGCTTTGAGAAAGGCGAGATCTGTGCGGTGAACGGCAAGCCCTTCACCGACCGGATCGCCGCAATCCAAGCAGTAGAAAAGATCGGCGCACCCTGGGGCATCGGCCGCGACATGCACGTGGGCGACACCATCATCGGCATCAAGGGCCGCGTGGGCTTCGAAGCCGCCGCCCCGATGCTGATCATCGGCGCGCACAAGTTCCTCGAGAAGTTCACCCTCTCGAAGTGGCAGCAGTACTGGAAAGACCAGGTGGGCACCTGGTACGGCATGTTCCTCCACGAGAGCCAGTATCTGGAACCCGTGATGCGCGACATCGAAGCGATGCTCGAGAGCACGCAGCGCAATGTCACCGGCACCGTGACGCTCGAACTGCATCCGTGCGGGTTCACGACCGTCGGCGTGGATTCGCCCTGCGACCTGGTGCAGTCGAAGCTCGGCCAGTACGGCGAGACCCAGCAGGGCTGGACGGCCGAAGAGGCCAAAGGTTTCATCAAAGTACTGTCCAATCCCCTGAGGATGTACTACGGAAACCATCCGGAGGAATTGCCCCATGAAGACTGAAAACGATTTGACCGACCTGCTGCGGCACCTGGTGCACGCGCCCTCCCAGTCATTCAACGAGGAGGCGGCAGCGGCCTGGGTCGGCTGGTGGCTGGACCACCAGGCCATTCCCTATAAAACCCCGAAAGGAAACATTGTCGTGGCCGCCGCGGAGCCCGATCCGGCCAAGAAGACGCTGGCCCTGATGGCGCATCTCGACACCGTCCCGCCGGCCGCCGGCTATACCCGCGACCCGTATGATCCGGGAACGGACCCCGCGGTCATCCACGGGCTGGGATCCAATGATGACGGCGGCAGCGTCGTTTCGATGCTGGCCGTCCTGAAGCATTTCTACGGGAAGGAACTCCCCGTCAATCTGCTGTTGCTGCTGGCCCGCGAAGAAGAATGCTCCGGGCCCGACGGGACCCGCTGGCTGTTCGGCCCGGAAGGGCCGTTCGCCCAGGCGCCCGATTCTCCGGACTGGCTACCGATGCCCGACTGGGCCATCGTCGGCGAGCCCACCGGCCTGCGGGCGGCGACCAGCGAGCGCGGGCTGCTGGTGATCGACGGCGAAGCCTACGGCGAAAGCGGCCACGCCGCCCGCGGCGACGGGGTTAATGCGCTTTACCTGGCGATGGACGATATCGCGAAACTGCGCAGCCACAAGTTCGCACGCGTTTCGCCCGAGATGGGCGAAGTCCGGCTGAACGTGACGCAGATTCTCTCGGGCACGGCCCACAACGTCATCCCCGACCGCTGCCGTTTCGTGGTGGACATCCGGCCCAACGAGTTGTATACGCCGAAAGAGATCCTCGATGAATTACAGGGCATCTGCCAAAGCCATCTCCAGGCCCGCAACCTCCTGCACCGCGCTTCGGCCACGGCACCCGATTCGCCGCTGCGCCAGGTCATCGCCGCCCTCGGCCTCGAGACAATCTCCTCGCCCACTTCGTCCGACTGGATGCAAATCCCCTGCGACGCCGTCAAGCTCGGCCCCGGCGACTCCGCCCGCTCCCACAAAGCCGACGAATACATCCTTGTTTCGGAAATAGAACAAGCAATCAAAACTTATATTGCTTTCGTTGAGAATTTCAGCAATGATTGCTGAAACAAAAGACAAGTCAATACAAAGACTATCGAGAATGGCAACTCTATGGAATAAAGGCACGGAGGCGACGGAGGTCGTGGACCGGTTTACGGTCGGGAAGGACCGGGAGCTGGATCTGCGGCTGGCGGCCTACGATATCGAAGGGTCGAAGGCGCATATCAAGATGCTTGAAAGCATCGGCCTGCTGACGGCCGATGAACTGGACGTCCTGACCGCCGGGCTCGACCGGATCCTGGCCCAGGTCAAGGCGGGCCGGTTCGTGCTGGAAGACGACGTGGAAGACATCCACTCGCAGGTCGAACTGCTGCTGACCCGCGAACTGGGCGAACTGGGCGGGAAAATCCACGCCGGGCGCTCTCGCAACGACCAGGTCCTGGTCGACCTCAAACTTTTCCTGCGCGACGAACTGAAGCAGGTCCGCGAAGAGGTCCTGACCCTGTTCGGCACGCTCCAGACCCTGAGCGAACGGTTCAAAGACGTGCTCCTGCCCGGCTACACGCATACCCAGCTGGCCATGCCCTCTTCGTTCGGAATGTGGCTGGGCGCCTACGCCGAAGCGCTGGCCGACGATATGCAGGGCCTGCAAGCGGCCTACCGCGTGGTGAACCGGAACCCGCTGGGTTCGGCCGCCGGCTACGGCAGCTCCTTCCCGCTCGACCGCGCGATGACCACCCGTCTGCTGGATTTCGACACGCCGGTCTACAACAGCGTCGCGGCCCAGCTCGGCCGGGGCAAATGCGAACTGGCCGTGGCGTCGGCCCTTGCGGGCGTCGCCTTGACCCTCAACAAATTCGCGGTCGACTGCATCTTCGGCATGAGTCCGGGACAGGGCTTCATCCATTTTCCCGACGAACTGACCACGGGCTCGAGCATCATGCCTCATAAAAAGAATCCCGACGTGTGGGAAATCCTGCGCGGCCGCTGCAACCGCATTCTCGCCTGCCCCAACGAAATCGCGATGCTCAACAGCAACCTGCAGCACGGCTACCACCGCGACTTCCAGTTGCTCAAGGAAATCCTCTTCCCCGCCCTGGAACAGATCCACGAGTGCCTGCAGATGGCCGATTATATGATCCGGCATATGGACGTCAACACCCATATCTTCGACGATCCGCGCTACGAGCTGCTCTTCACCGTCGAAGAGGTGAACCGCCGCACGCTGGCCGGTACACCGTTCCGCGACGCCTACCGCCAAGTGGGCATCGAAGTCAATCAGGGACAGTTCCACTACGCCGTTCCGGCCCATGCTTCCGAACTGGGACACACCCACCTGGGCAGCCTGGGCAATCTATGTTCGAAACAAATCGCGGCCGTCATGGAGAAAGCGGCCGCCTGGTAAGCCGATGAGTCGCAAAAAAGCCACGCTGCGCCTGGAGGACGGGCGCGAATTCACGGGATGGAGCTTCGGTTTCGAAGGTCCGTCCCAGGGAGAAATCGTCTTTTCCACCGCCATGGTGGGCTATCCCGAAAGCCTGACCGACCCTTCCTACAGCGGACAGATCCTTTGCGTGAGTTTTCCGCTCGTGGGCAACTACGGCATTCCCGAGGAACAGCTCGACGCGGAAGGCCTGTGCACGCGCTTCGAATCCGAACGGATCCACGTGCGCGGGCTCGTGATTTCCGACTACAGTGAAAAATACAGCCATTGGGATGCGGCCAAAAGCCTCGACCAATGGCTGAAGGAACAGCGCATTCCCGGCATCTGCGGCATCGATACCCGCGCATTGGTGCAGCTGCTCCGCGACGAAGGAGCCAAGTTGGGCGCCATCGTACCGGAGGGATTTCCGGTTCCCACGACCTTCGCCGACCCGAACCTGGAAAACCAGGTGGCGCTGGTTAGCTGCCGCGAAGTGAAGCGCTACGGCAGCGGGAAGAAGCGGGTGGTGCTGGTGGATTGCGGCGTGAAACACCAGATCATCCGCTGCCTGACCAGCCGGGGCGTCGAGGTGACCCGCGTCCCTTGGGACTACGATTTCAACCAACTGGAATGGGACGGCCTGTTCGTTTCCAACGGCCCGGGCAATCCTGCCTTGTGTGAGACAACGGTCCGCCATCTGCAAGTGGCCCTGCAGGGCGACAAGCCCATATTCGGCATCTGTATGGGCAACCAGCTGCTGGGCCGGGCGGCGGGCGGCAGCACCTTCAAACTCAAGTACGGCCACCGGAGCCACAACCAGCCCGTCCGGCTGTGCGGCACCGACCGCTGCTTCATCACGTCGCAGAACCACGGCTTCGCCCTGGACACGGCCACGCTCGGCCCCGACTGGGAACCGATGTTCGTCAACCTCAACGACGGCACCAACGAAGGGATCCGGCACAAGACCAAGCCCTTCTTCTCCGCCCAGTTCCACCCGGAAGCCTCGAGCGGCCCGGTCGACACGGAATTCCTGTTCGACGAATTCATTTCCAAACTGTAGACTATGCTGGACAAAACGATACGTAAAGTCATCCTGCTGGGCTCCGGCGCCCTGAAAATCGGCGAGGCGGGCGAATTCGACTACAGCGGCTCGCAGGCGTTGAAAGCCCTGCGGGAAGAAGGCATCGAGACGGTGCTCATCAATCCCAACATCGCCACGGTACAGACGTCGGAAGGCGTGGCCGACCGCGTCTATTTCCTGCCCGTGACCCCTTCGTTCGTGGAACAGGTCATCGAAAAGGAGCGTCCGCAGGGCATCCTGCTCTCCTTCGGCGGGCAGACTGCCCTCAACTGCGGCGTCGAGCTCTACCGGAGCGGCTTCCTGGAGCGGTACGACGTGCGGGTGCTGGGTACGCCGGTCGACACGATCATCGATACCGAAGACCGCGACCTTTTCGTGAAACGCCTCGATGAGATCGGCGTCAAGACCATCCGCTCCCACGCCGCCGCCTCGCTGGCCGAGGCGCGGGCAGCCGCCGAACAGGTCGGCTATCCCGTGATCGTGCGGGCGGCCTTCGCCCTCGGCGGGCTGGGCTCGGGCTTCTGCGACAATGAACGGGAACTCGAAGCCGTGGCGGGCAAGGCCTTCGCCTTCTCGCCCCAGGTGCTCGTCGAAAAATCGCTCCGCGGCTGGAAGGAGATCGAATACGAAGTGGTCCGCGACCGCTACGACAACTGCATCACGGTCTGCAATATGGAGAATTTCGACCCGCTGGGCGTACACACGGGCGAAAGCATCGTGGTCGCGCCCTCGCAGACCCTGACCAACGACGAATTCCACTTCCTGCGGAAGAAAGCCATCGACATCGTCCGGCATCTGGGCATCGTCGGGGAATGCAACGTGCAATATGCCTTCAGCCCCGACGGCGAGGACTACCGGGTCATCGAAGTCAACGCCCGGCTTAGCCGGTCCTCGGCGCTGGCGTCGAAAGCCACCGGCTACCCGTTGGCTTTCGTGGCCGCCAAACTGGCCCTGGGCTACGGCCTGTTCGAGCTGAAGAATTCCGTGACGCAGACGACGCCGGCCTTCTTCGAGCCCGCGCTCGACTATGTCGTGTGCAAGATCCCGCGCTGGGATCTGGCCAAGTTCAAGGGCGTCTCGCGCGAGATCGGCTCCAGCATGAAAAGCGTCGGCGAGGTGATGGCCATCGGCCGCACCTTCGAGGAGGCCATCCAGAAAGGCCTCCGGATGATCGGCCAGGGCGCCAACGGCTTTGTCTGCAACAAACCCTACAAGACCGAAGACCTCGACTGGGCGCTCCAGCACCCGACCGACACGCGCATCTTCGCCATCGCCGCCGCCTTCGAATCGGGCTACACCGTGGAGCGCATCCACGCCCTGACGCAGATCGACAAATGGTTCCTCGACAAACTCTTCAACCTGGAGACCACTTACCGGGCGCTGGAGGCCTGCCCTTCGCTCGCCGCCGTGGGCAAGGAACTCTTCGGCCAGGCCAAGCGGCAGGGCTTCTCCGACATCCAGATCGGCCGCGTGTTCCACCGGCCGGAGGCGGAAGTGCGGGCGCGGCGGCACGCGCTCGACCTGCGGCCCTGCATCAAGCAGATCGATACGCTGGCGGCCGAATTCCCGGCCATGACCAACTATCTGTACCTGACCTACAACGGTACGAAGAGCGACATCGCACCCCGGTACGAGGCCAACACGGTCATCGTCCTCGGTTCCGGCGCCTACCGCATCGGCAGCAGCGTCGAATTCGACTGGTGCGGGGTCGGCGCCGTGAACACGCTCCGCAAGCGGGGCTGGCAGGCCGTCATGATCAACTACAACCCCGAGACCGTCTCGACCGACTACGATACTTGCGACCGGCTGTACTTCGATGAACTCAGTTTCGAGACCGTCCTGGAGATTTGCTCGGTAGAACGACCCTACGGCGTAATCGTGAGCGTCGGCGGGCAGATTCCCAACAACCTGGCACTGCCGCTCCGCCAGAGCGGCATCCACATCCTGGGCACGAGCGCCGAAGACATCGACCGGGCGGAAGACCGCGGCAAGTTCTCCGCGGTCGTCGACCGGCTGGGCGTCGCCCAGCCCCGCTGGCAGGCGCTGACCACAATGGATGAGATCGAAAGGTTCGTGGACGAAGTGGGCTTCCCCGTCCTGGTCCGACCTTCTTATGTCCTGTCGGGAGCGGCGATGAACGTCTGCTATTCGGTAGCTGACCTCCATACCTTCCTGGAGATGGCCGTCGAAGTGTCGGCCGAGCACCCCGTGGTCATCAGTTCGTTCATCCAGCGCAGCAAGGAGTTCGAATTCGACGCCGTCGCCGACGGTGGCCGGATCCTGGCCCACGCCATCTCCGAACATATCGAATATGCCGGCGTCCATTCCGGCGACGCCACCATCCAGTTCCCGCCGCAGAAACTCTACTGTGTGACGGCCGCCCAGATCCGGCGCGTGGCGACCGCCATCGCCGCCGAACTCCACATCACCGGGCCGTTCAACATCCAGTTCCTCGCCCACGAAGGGCGGGTCAAGGTCATCGAATGCAACCTCCGGGCTTCCCGGAGTTTCCCGTTCGTGTCGAAGGTGCTCAAGACGGATTTCATCGACCTGGCCGTGCGCTGCATGCTCGGCGAGCATCCCGCGCCGCCGGCCATCGACGCGTTCGAACTGCCCTACGTCGGCATCAAGGCCTCGCAGTTCTCGTTCTCCCGCCTGAACCAAGCCGATCCGGTCCTGGGCGTGGACATGGCCTCAACCGGCGAAGTGGGCTGCATCGGCGACAACTTCGACGAAGCCCTGCTCAAGGCCATGCTGTCGGTCGGCCACCGCATCCCGGAAGGCGCCGTGCTGATTTCCTCGGGCAACGCCCTCCAGAAAGCCGACCTGCTCCCCGCCTGCCAGATGCTGCACGCCAGCGGCCGTACCCTGTACGCCACGCCGGGCACCTGCCGCTACCTCAACGAGAACGGCGTTCCGGCCAAATCCGCCCGGATGCCCGACGGCGAGGGCGACGGCCCGGATACGCTCGAACTCATCCGCTCGCATCAGGTCGACCTAGTGATCAACATCCCCAAGAACTTCACCCACGTCGAACTCTCCAACGGCTACCGCATCCGCCGCGCCGCCATCGATTTCAACGTGCCACTGATTACCAACAGTCGCCTGGCCACCGCCTACATCCGGGCGTTCTGCCGCCTTTCACCGAAAGAACTTCCGGTGAAGGCGTGGGATGAGTATCAGACGTTGGCGGTTAGCTGATAAACAGCAGCTCGCGGTACTTCGGCAGCGGCCAGAGCTGGTTGTCGACGAATTCCTCGAGTTTGTCGATGGGTCGGCGGAGTTCTTCGATCTGGGCGGCGATGGCGTGGTAGGCCATGGCGCGCTCGTATTCGCCTTCCAGTGTATTGGCGCGCTTGCGGGCCAGGCGCATCGATTCGGCGCGGTCGCTGACTTCTTCGATCAGGCCGCCGATGCGGCGGATGAGTTCGACTTCGGTCTGGCAGCCGTCGAAGCCGCCCATCACCTGCTGGTGCAGCGACACTTCCTTGAGCAGCCGCGTCTTGTATTCCAGCGCGGCGGGGATGATGTGGTTGATGGCCATCCGGACCATCACGCGGCTCTCGATCTGGACCTTCTTGGTGTAGATGTCCCATTTCACTTCATTGCGGGCCGCCAGTTCTTTTTCGGTATAGACGCCCGTGCGGGTGAACATGGCCACGGATTCCGGCGTGGTAAAGGCCTTGAACATCTCCGGAACGCAGGTCTCCGTGTCGAGGCCGCGCCGCCGGGCTTCCTGCTGCCATTCCTCGGAATAGCCGTTGCCATCGAAGCAGATGGTGTCGATGATCTGCGCGATGATGGGCTTCAGCGTATCCATCACGGCCACCTGCAGGGTCTTTCCTTTCTCCAATTCCACATCGAGTGCTTTCTTGAAATCGAGCAGTTGCTCGGCCACGGCCGCATTGAGCGTCGTAAGGGCGCCGGCACAGTTGGCGCTCGAACCTACCGCGCGGAACTCGAAGCGGTTGCCGGTAAAGGCGAACGGCGAGGTGCGGTTGCGGTCGGTATTGTCGACAAAAATCTCGGGAATCTCAATCAGGCCGACACTACGCTCCTTCTTGCCGGCAATCTGGATGGGCGTATCGGACGGTACCTCGAGAATCTTGCGCAGCACGGCGGACATCGTCCGGCCCAGAAAGGCCGAGATGATGGCGGGCGGCGCCTCGTGGCCGCCGAGGCGATGCGCATTGGTCGCACTGGCGATGCTGGCCTTCAGCACGCCATTGTGCCGCTGCACGGCCATCAGCACATTGACGAAAAACGTCAGGAACTGCAGGTTCTCGGTCGCATCGCGGCCCGGCGCCATCAGCGGCCGGCCCGTATCGGTGCCCAGGGACCAGTTGCAGTGCTTGCCCGAACCGTTGATGCCGGCGAAAGGTTTCTCGTGCAGCAGCACGACGAAGCCGTGCTTGCGGGCCAGGTTGTTCATCAGGTTCATCACCAGCTGGTTCTGGTCGTTCGACAGATTGGCGTCGCCATAGATCGGCGCCATCTCGAACTGGTTCGGTGCCACCTCGTTGTGCCGGGTCTTGAGCGGAATGCCGAGGCGCAGGGCCTCCACTTCCAGTTCGCGCATAAAGGCGGCCACCCGCCCAGGAATCGCACCGAAATAGTGGTCGCCGAGCTGCTGGTTCTTCGATGACATATGACCCATCAGCGTCCGGCCGGTAATCATCAGGTCGGGACGCGCCGCATAGAGGTCTTCATCGACCAGGAAATACTCCTGCTCCCAGCCCAGATAGCAACGCACCTTGTTCACGCGCGGATCGAAGAGACGGCAAATCTCAGCCGCCGCTTCGGAAACCGCGTTGATCGAGCGCTTGAGCGGCGTCTTGTAGTCGAGCGCCTCGCCGGTATAAGCGATGAACACCGTGGGGATGCAGAGGGTGTCTTCCTGGATGAAAACGGGCGAGGTCGGATCCCAGGCCGTATAGCCGCGCGCCTCGAAAGTGGCGCGGATACCGCCGTTGGGGAACGACGAAGCATCCGGCTCCTGCTGGACAAGCGAACTGCCGTCGAAAGTCTCGATGACGCCGCCTTTCCCGTCGAGGTCGATCAGCGAGTCGTGTTTCTCAGCCGTTCCTTCGGTCAGCGGCTGAAACCAGTGGGTAATGTGGGTGACGTGATTCTCGAGGGCCCATAGCTTCATGCCGCTGGCCACCCCGTCGGCGGTGGCCCGGTCGAGCGGATGCCCCTTGTCAATGCATTCCAACAGGGCTTCCAGGGTTTCAGGATCCAGGTACTTGCGCATCTTGGCGCGGTCGAAAACGCACGCGCCGAAATATTCGGACGACTTTTGGGACGGAGCGCCCACGGCCTGGGCTTTCTTTCCGAAAGATGCCCGGACCAGTTCAAAACGGTCGATACTCATAAGGCTTAAAAATTAAGCCGTAAATATAATGAAGTTTCCGTGAAACCGCATCATTCGCGCTTTCCAACAATCGGAACTTCACGGAACGGAAGTACCGTTCCGAAGAAGTTGATACGCGCGTTTCGAAGCGTGACCAGGTCGATGGCAGGCGGCGTGCCGGCACGGAGCGCATCGCGGCACACCATCAGCACCTTCCCCATCACATTCTGGCCCACGAAAACACCTTCGTGAGATCCGGCTCCCAGGCGGAATTCATCGAGCCGCCGATCGATTTCAGCTTTGCTCAGCCCCTGGCTTTTCAAATCCTTCTTACGATTCTTCAGCCGCTCGGCAAGCACCGCATTTTTGCATCCCCAAACAACCGCGGTTGCCCCGGGCCGGGTGGATACATCCTCGAGAATCACGGAATCCGCCGGGAAGGACAGCAGCAAATTCCTGAAATCCGCATTCCCCACGCACTTGCACCACACCACATAAAGCATCCACGCGATGTTGAAGTGCATGAAATCTTTCCGCATGATCGACAAGTTGGGCCTGCGAATCGCGCGCTTGGCCATCAAGCCGTTATTGCAGGCAGCCAGCTGACGCTGGACCTCCCGACACTCGGGCGAACCATCCGAGAAAAGCCCGGCGATGTACGCACACTCGCTGTTGTTGAAATGGATCCCCTCCATCTGGAAGGGAAATCCACCGACCATGTTACCGACCGCCAGCGATCGGCCATTCCGCACATCTCCGCCCTTGCAGAAACCATAGCAATCCTGGCGGGAGGAATCATATTGTTCCTCCCGAACCAGATACTCGTAAAGTTCTTTTTCGTTCAATATTGCGAGAAATACCATTACTATATAAAGCCCATCGACCCGCCTTCCGCCTCCATGCTCGCGCTGATGAACAAACTGGCCATGGACAATCTGCTCGATGAGTTTGCTGGGCTGAAGGGCCGGATTGTCTATGAGCCGGACCTTCGCCCGGTCAAAGGGCGCATCAAAGAAGAAGAGAAATTGCGGACGGTAGCAGAAGCGATGTCGCGGAACCGCAAAATCATCATCAATTACAAGCCCTTCGGAAAAGAAGCGGAAGAGCGCGTGGTCCAACCCTACTGCGTAAAGATGCACCAGCAGCGGATGTATCTCCACGGAAGAGCGGAAAATCCCGGCCGACGCCGGACTTACTGTATGGACGAACGGATGATTTCCGTCCGGATGACGGAAGAAAAGTTCCAGCTGCCCAAAGGCTTCGATGCGGAAGAATACTTCCGGAACGCTTTCGGCATCGTCCCCTATACCGAAGAAATCAAGCCGCAAACCGTCAGGCTCCGGGCGACGCCGACGCTGGCCGGCTATCTGAAAGGCGTCAAGTTGCATCCTTCACAGGAGATCCTGGAAGAAACAGAAGATCATACCGACTTTGCATACTACCTGGCTCCCACCATCGATTTCCTGGAAGAGATCCTTCGCCGCCGCGGAGACCTGCAAGTCCTCGAACCCCTGGAGTTGGTGGACAAGCTTCTCCTTTTACTGGACTCCACTAAGAAAAAATTAGAGGAGGGGAGGAAAGCTGTGTTGAAAAAGACGCTGGAATAGCGCTTGCCCGCACCGTCCGCATATCCTAAAACAAATACTCCCTAATTATTGGACAAAATGATTCTTAATACTCTATCCTCTGAGAGACAACAAATAGCCGCAAACCCATCTACTCTGAAGCGGTCTGACGGCCCTTAGAGTTAGCGCCAGCAGCTGTAATCGAGGGTTGGCGCAAGAGCGAATGCCTGGGAAACACTTTAAATGGGAGATGACTTGCGCCAGATAATCGAAAATGGGGGAAAACGAGGATGGTTATGGGTAGACAACGAGTCCCATCCTCAATGAGGGAGTTATTTGAGGATGGGAACAGCAAGAATGATTATGTCAAATATGATATCATTATTTTGAAATGATATCATATTGTTTTATCTTTGCAAAAATGGGATAAGAATGGCGAGAATAGTTGAAAAGGAAGAAAGGGTGCAGGCGATTCTGAGGATGTCGCCCGACCATTATGCGACAATCCGCAATGCGGCGCGGCGGGCGAACGTATCGTTCAATACGTTTGCCGTAAATACGTTGGTACAGGCGGCAGAACCGCCTCAGGCACACTTGCGCCGATGCGAGTTGGAACCTGATCCGGTGCTCACGGCATTGGCCGTCGATTCTTTCGGCCTTTCGCCCGAGGACTTGGCCAAAAATCCCCGAATCGCAAAACTTCTGGCTGAATGAAAGCGTTTCTGGACACGAATATCCTACTCGATGCGCTAGAAACCGGACGGGAACACCACCGGGACAGCCAAGCAATCCTGGGTCTTGCGGCCAGAGGAAGGATCGAAGCGGTCGTTTCTACACAAAGCCTGGTCGACCTCGCGTATATCTATACGAAAGGGCACAAAGCCCGCCTGCAGGAACTAAGGACTTTGCTCTCGCATCTTGATGATATCCTGACGATCCGGGATACTTCCCGCCGCAGTTTGCTATTTGCGTCGAACCATTTCACCAACGATTTTGAAGATGCCGTCCAATCGGCGATCGCCGTGGATGCCGGTTGCGAACTGATCATTACAGACGACAAACTCTTTGATGAGCCGTTCGGCCTTCCTGTCGTCAGCCCTGACGAGTTCTGCAAGGATTATTTCACAGAATAGCCGGTATAAACGCTGCAACGGAAGTATCAATCTATCAGGCATTTATGCAAAGTGACTCCCTCTTTTTGAGAGGGGGTCACTCTGCACAATCAGCTGATTGTCAGCTGTTTACATTGCAGCGCACTGCGAATGCCTAGCAGCTTTCCAGCACCGCGAGGTGGCGGTTGACCTGGCCGATGGCTTCGCGGACGAAGTAGCGGCAGGATTTCAGGTAGCGGGCGTCGCGGAGGCTGTCGAGCAGGAGGAGGTAGCCCATGACGATGCTGGCCAGCACCTCGGTCAGTGCACGGGTGGCGTGTTCGAAGCGCTCGCTCGTGGTGCCGTCGGCCGTTGCCAGCGTGTAGAAGCGGCGGTAGCCGTCGGTCGCCTTGCGCAGGACGTCGAGGCAGGCCTGGACGTCGGCGTTGGACGCGGCGGCCAGGGCCTCGGCCACGCGGGCTTCGTAGCTTTCGATCTGCTTGAGGTAGGCGCCGTTGGCGATGCCTTTGACGGCGGCCACGACCTGCAGCTGGCTCGTGCCTTCGTAGATGGAGAGGATACGGGCGTCGCGATAAAGCCGCTCGCAGGCGTACTCCTTCATGAAGCCGCTGCCGCCGTGGACCTGGATGCAGTCGTAGGCGCAACGGTTGGCGAACTCGCTGGCGCTGAGTTTGAGCAGCGGGGTCAGGATGTCGGCCACGCGGGATGCGGCGCGCGACGAAGCCGAAAGGTCGACGTAGCGGGCCGTCTCATACAGCAGCGTGCGGGCGCCGTCGGTGCGGGCGCGCATCCGGTCAAGGATGTCCTGCACGGCCACGAAGTCTTTGATCGGATGGCCGAACTGCTCGCGCGAGGCGGCGTAGGATTCGGCTTCGCGGCAAGCCGCTTCGCAGAGACCGATCGACTGGGCGCCGACGCCCAGACGGGCGCCGTTCATCAGCGACATCACGTATTTGATCAGACCGAGGCGGCGTTCGCCCACGATCTGGCAAGGGGCGTTGGTGAACTGGAGTTCGCAGGTCGGCGAGCCCTTGATGCCCATCTTGTTCTCGATGCGGCGAACGGTCATGCCGCCGTCGGCCTTGTCGAACACGAAGTACGACAGGCCGCGGCCGTCGGTACTCCCCTCTTCGCTGCGGGCCAGCACGAGGTGCAGGTCGGCGTCACCGTTGGTGATGAAACGCTTCACACCGTTCAGGCGCCAGCAGCCGGCCGCTTCGTCGTAGGTGGCCTTCAGGCGCACAGACTGCAGGTCGCTGCCCGCGTCGGGCTCGGTGAGGTCCATCGAGCAGGTGGCACCCTGGCAGATGCGGGGCAGATATTTGTCTTTCAAGGCATCGGAGCCGAATTCCTGGATGGTGTCGGCGCAGTCGGTCAGCCCCCAGATGGTGGCGAAGCCCACGTCGGCGCGGGCGATCATCTCGGCCATCATCACAACCACGGCACGCGGCAGGTTGAGTCCGTCATACTTGCGCTCCAGCGAGACGCCGTAGAGACCGGACTGGATGAGGACATCGAGATTGCGACGGGTACCGGGCGCGTACTGGACGCGGCCGTCGGCCAGCGTCGGACCTACGTGATCGACTTCTTCCGCGTTGGGAGCGATCACATCGCCGGCGATTTCACCCAGCAGTTTCAGGACCCGGTCGTACTGGTCGACCGCCTCTTCGGCGGAAGCCGGCGCTTCGGGATGCACACCCGCCTCGGCAAAATCTTTTTCTTTTACTGCGACCACCTGTCCCATCTCCGGATGACGGAGATGAAACGCGAGACTCTCGTTATCGGTATAGAAGTTCATATTATTTCAGATTATTCTTGTAACAGGCCATAAACTGGGGGATGACGGTCATCACGTCGCCGACGATCGTGTAGTCGGCGATGGCGTTGATGGGGGCGTCGGGATCGGTGTTGATGCTGATGATCTTGGAACTCTGCTCCATGCCGGCGCGGTGCTGGACGGCGCCGCTGATGCCGCAGGCGATGTAGAGCTTCGGACGGACGGTGACGCCCGTCTGGCCGATCTGGCGTTCGCCTTCGCAGAAGCCGGCGTCGACGGCGGCACGGGTGGCGCCGACGCTTGCGCCGATCAGGCGGGCGAACTTGTGGAGCAGCTGGAAGTTCTCTCGGCTGCCCATGCCGTAGCCTCCGGCCACGATGATCTGGGCGCCTTTGATGTTGATCTTCTGCTCCTCGATTTCACGGCTGAGGATCTCGACGGCCTTGTCGGCCTCCGTGAGCGAAGCCTCGACGGCCACGGGAACGATCGTCCCCTTGTGGGCCGGATCGAAGATCTCTTTCTTCATCACGCCTTCGCGGACCGTGGCCATCTGCGGCCGGGTCTCCGGGCAGACGATGGTAGCGATGATGTTGCCGCCGAATGCCGGGCGGATCTGGTAGAGGACGTTCTCGTAGGTCTTGCCCGTCTTGACGTCTTCGTGGGCGCCGATCTCCAACTGGGTGCAGTCGGCGGTCAGGCCGCAACGCAGGAACGAAGCGATGCGCGGGGCCAGGTCGCGGCCCACACTCGAGGCGCCGAAGAGCACGATATCGGGCTGCTGCGCCTTGATCAATTTGGAAAGGACATCGAAATGCGGCAGGGTCCGGTAGGGCGAAAGCCGCTTGTCGTCGGCCAGGAACACCTCATCCACACCATAGGGATAGAGCGACTCGGCGGCGGCGCGCACGTCGCTGCCCAGGACAGCGGCCTGCAGGCGGCCACCCAGCCGGGTTGCGAGCTGGCGACCCTTGGTGCAGAGCTCGAGACTGATGTCGGCAATCGTGTTCTTTTCCGACAGTTCGCAATATACTAATACGTTGTTCATCGATTCTCGGTTTTTCGGATCCTACAAAATATGCTCCTTGATCAGCGTGGCGGTCAGCTCGTTGAGCGCGGCCTCGGTCGGTTCGAGAACGACCGATTCCTTGTGGGCGAGCACGACGCTTTCGATCTTCTTGACCTTGGTCGGCGAGCCTTTCAAGCCGAGCCGGTCCATGTCGGCGCCGATGCCGTCGGCATTGACCATCCGGACTTCTTCGCCGGCAAGGCGGAGCATCCGGTGGACGTTGGGATAGCGGCAGTCCTGCGCGGCGGAAGTGACGGTCACCAGCACGGGCAGCTGGGCCTTGACACACTCGGTGCCGCGTTCCAGCCGGCGGCGGAGGGTGATCGAACGCGAATCGACGGCGATCAGTTCCTCGGCATAGGTGATCTGGGGAATCTCCAGCTTCTCGGCAACTTGCGGACCCACCTGGGCGGTATCGCCATCGATGGCCTGGCGACCACCCAGGATGAGGTCCACAGTGCCCAACTGTTTGATTGCCTGGGCAAGGGCATATGAGGTAGCCAGCGTGTCGGCGCCGGCGAAACGGGCGTCGCTCAGCACGAAGCCGTCATCGGCTCCGCGGTCACGGGCATCTTTGATAATCTCGGCGGCGCGGGGCGGGCCCATCGTCACCACGGTGACCGTGGCGCCGGGCACCAGGTCTTTCACCTGAAGCGCCATTTCCAGGGCCTTGAGGTCTTCCGGATTGAAAACGGTAGGCAGGGCGGCCCGGTTCACGGTGCCGTCCGCATTCATGGCATCGGCCCCGACATTGTGGGTATCGGGAACCTGTTTGGCCAAAACAACAATCTTGAATGACATATCGTTGATTCTCTTTTCTCGTTAATTGATGGCAAGGCCGCCGTCGCAGCTGATGACCTGTCCCGTCACGTAGCCGGCCAGGTCGCTGGCCAGGAACAGGGAGACGTGCGCCACGTCGGTGTCGAGACCGCCGCGATGCAGCGGAATCTGCTTCATCCATTCCTTGCGGACTTCTTCGGAAAGCTGCTGCGTCATCGGGGTCTCGATGAAACCGGGCGCCACGGCGTTGCAACGGATGCCGCGCGAGCCGAGCTCCTTGGCGATGGAACGCGTGAAGCCGATGATGCCGGCCTTCGAGGCGGCATAGTTGCACTGGCCCGCGTTGCCGTTGAGACCTACGATCGAGCTGATGTTGACGATCGAGCCGGAGCGCTGTTTCATCATCATCGGCGCGAAGGCCTTCGTATAATTGAAAACCGAGCGGAGGTTGACCTCGAGCACCAGGTTCCAGTCTTCCACGCTCATACGGAGGATGAGCTGGTCGCGGGTGATGCCGGCGTTGTTGACCAGAATGTCGAGGCTGCCGTAGTGCTCGGCCACCCACGCGGCCACTTCCTGCGCCTGGGCGAAATCAGAAGCGTTCGAAGCCAGGAAATCAGCCCGCACGCCCTTGGCGCGAAGTTCGGCGAGCAGGGCGTCGCTCTGCTCGTTGGCCTTCAGGTCGGTGAAAATGATATTGGCACCCTCCTCGGCGAAGAGCAGGGCATGGCTGCGTCCGATCCCGCGCGAAGCGCCGGTGATCAGAGCGGTTTTATCTTGAAGGAGTTTCATAATACTATTCAGGCTTGTCGACCAACATGAAAATCAGGGTTCCTTTCGCGCAAAGCTTGCCGTCGACCCGGGCTTCTGCATCAATGAAGAAGGTCAGGCCGCGGCGGTTGGCGATATGAGCCGTCACCGTGAGCAGGTCGCCGGGACGGACCTGGTTCTTGAAACGCACATTGTCCAGACCGGCATAGAAAGTCAGGCGTCCGGGGAGATCTTCGAGCACCAGGGCGCAACTGCACTGTCCCATAATCTCACAAAGGATGACGCCGGGAACGACCGGGTAGCCGGGGAAGTGGCCCTGAAGGAAAAATTCGTCACCGCGCACCTGATAGTGGCCGGTGGAAAACCCGTTATCGACAATCACATCGTCAACGAGCAACATCGGTTCCCGATGCGGCAAGTAGTTCTTGAGTTCTTCTCTTACCATAATATTGATCTTTGTTATATTCTTCTCAAGGCCACACAGGCATTCTGTCCGCCGAAGCCGAAGGAATTGCTGATGGTCATATCGGCCGCATAATCGCGGGCGGTATGGGGCGAATAGTCGAGATCGCATTCGGGATCCGGCTGGTCGAGATGGATGGTCGGCGCGACCTTGCCCGTCTGGAGCGTCTTGGCGCAGATGACCAGTTCGATGGCGCCCGTGGCGCCGAGCATATGGCCCATCATCGACTTGGTGCTGCTGATGACCGCTTCGCGGGCCGCAGTCTCGCCGAGCGCCAGCTTGATGGCCAGGGTCTCGGACTTGTCGTTGAGCGGCGTACCGGTACCGTGGGCGTTGATGTAGAGCTTCTCGCCTTCGCGATAGCCTGCTTCGTCGAGCGCACCCCGGATGCAAGCCGCGGCGCATTTGCCGTCGGCGCGGGGAGCCGTATAGTGGAACGCGTCGCAGGTGTTGCCATAGCCGCAGACCTCAGCGTAGATATGCGCGCCGCGCTTGCGGGCGATCTCATAATCTTCCAGGATCATGATGGCCGCACCCTCGCCCAGGACGAAGCCCTTGCGACGGGCGTCGAACGGCAGGGAGGCCGCCATCGGATCTTCCACCGGCGAGAGGGCCTTGCTGTTGAAGAAACCGCCGATGGCGATCGGGCAGATCGCCGCTTCGGCGCCGCCGGTAATCATGGCGTCGGCCCGGCCTTCCCGGATCATCCGGTAGGCTTCGCCGATGGAATGCGTGCCGGTAGCACAGGCCGTGACCACGGGGAGGTTCGGACCTTCGGCGTGGAAGAGGATGGCCGTATTGCCCGAGGCGATGTTGGCGATCATCTCGGGGATGAAGAGCGGGGAGACGCCGCGCGTGCCGTTGGCCATCAGCGAAGCGTGTTCCCGGCAGAACGTCTGGATGCCGCCGATGCCCGAGCCGATGGCGCAGCCGAAGCGGGAGGACGCCACGTCCTTGTCCACTTGCAGGCCGCTGTCGGCCATGGCCTGCGAGGCCGCCGAGAGGGCGTAGAGGGCATAACGGTCGTTGTGCCGGATCATGGCGCGGTCGAGGCCGAAATCTTCGGGCCGGAAGTCCTTTACTTCCGCCGCGACCTTGACCGGCATTTCCGTCGTATCGAGGGCTTTGATATAATCGATGGCGCAAGTTCCCTTGAGCAGTTCCGACCACATCGTGTCGACGTTGTTGCCCAGCGGGGAAATGCAGCCCAGTCCGGTAATGACTACTCTTTTCATACGCTTATGCTTCTTTTCCATACAGGATTTCCGACCACTTGAGGAGCGCGGCCGCCGTGACGAAGCCGCCGCCGAAGGTGCTGATCAGGATTGTGGCGCCTTCCTTCAGGACACCGGCCCGCGAGAGTTCGTCGATCAGGATGCCGACGCTCGCTGAGGAGGTGTTGCCGTATTTCTGGATGTTGGTCGGGAATTTTTCTTTCGGCTGTTCCAGGTGCTGACGGATGCACTCGATGATGCGCATGTTCGCCTGGTGGAGCAGGAACAGATCGATGTCCTCACCCTTGAGGCCGTTCCGCTCGAGCAGGACGTCGACGTCCTCGATGCAGGATTCCACGGCCAGGCGGAAGACTTCGCGGCCTTCCATCACCAGCGGCTGGGTGCGTTCCTCCACGCGGTCGTAGGGCGTCGGTTCCAGCGAACGTTTGTAATACATCACGTCGGTATGGGTGTTGCCGGTCAGGCGGAAGTCGAAGAAACCTTCGCCGCCGGTAACCACGAGCGCGGAAGCGCCGTCGCCGAAGAGCACCGAGGTGGAGCGGTCGTGCCAGTCGCAGAAACGCGACGGCTGCTCGGCCGCGACGACCAGGATGTTCCGGGCGCGCCCCGTCTTGAGGAATGCGTCGGCCACGTCGAGGGAATAGACCAGACCGGCGCAGGCCCCGTTCATGTCGAACGTCGGGCAGCAGCAGCCCAGCTGGCCGAGAATGATGCTGCCCAGCGACGGGGAAACGTAGCTGTTGGCCACATTCGAACAAATCAGATAATCTATGTCAGCCGGTGTCAGACCGGACGATGCAATCGCTTTCTTCGCGGCTTCCAGCGCCAGTTCCCGGAGGGTCTCCGTGCTCAAAAGCCGGCGGGTGCGGATTCCGGTACGGGTGGTGATCCAATTGTCGCTGGTATCCAGAAATCCGGCCAGCATATCGTTGGTAACCACCTTCTCGGGAAGCGCACTGCCTGTTCCTATAATTCTCATATGGTATTATTCCGATTAATTTTCGTACATTTGGCGCCAAAACCGACTCATTTGGAAGCGCCTAAATATTTACTTCATCGAACCTCCCTGCTGGAATCCGTCGCCTTCGTGGTGGCCTTTTCCTTTCTTTTCCTGATCACCTACCACCCGTTTTCCAACACCAACTGGCTGGGCCTCAAGCCCGACGTACTGGTTCCCACGATTCTTTTCTACCTTTGTTCGGTCGGCATCCTGCTGATCAGCAAGGCTGGCCTGATGCTTTACCAGATGCGCCACACGGTGTCGGTGCGCAAATATCTGTTCTGGTTTCTCGGCGAATTCGTGGTGATCGCGGTGGTTTATCTGCTATTTACGCAGCACTGGTTCGAATCCGATATTCCGATTACTTTCCGGCTCGTGGCCCGCGCTTCGCTCTGCGTGGGAATGATTCTGTCGATCCCCTATCTCATCTTCGGACTCCTGGCGTCCAACCGGGCCAAAACCGAAGAAATCGACGCGCTGAAACTCAGCTTGAAAGACCAGACCGCCGCACAGAGCACAAACCTCGTCCACTTCTACGACTTCAACGGCGTGCTTCGCATCTCCATCGAGGTTGAAAAGATCTATTACATTGCCTCACAGGACAACTATGTGGAGATCCGGTATGAAATGGGCGGCAAATTGCTCAACTACCTGTTGCGCTGCCGGACCACGCGGCTCGAAAAGCAGCTGGAATCCACGCCTCTGGTCCGTTGTCACCGCTCGTATATCGTCAATGTCGACAATGTGACGCAATTCAAGCGGGAGAAAGCCAATGCCTTTCTGGTGCTTTCCCACCCCGAGGCTAAACGGATTCCCGTCTCCAAGAGCTACTACAAGACGATCGCGGAAAAGTTGGACCGGACCGCCTCGTAGCGCCGGAGACAAAAGACTTTATTAATTGTGCGCGGCGATGTATTCGATGGCGTCGCTGACGGTCTTGATGCCCATGGCATCCTCGTCGGAAATCTTCAGACCGAATTCTTTCTCAAAGTCCATGATCAGTTCCACGGTGTCGAGCGAGTCGGCGCCGAGATCCATCGTGAAGTTGGCGGCCGGCGTGACCTCTTCTTTGGGGAGACCGAGTTTGTTGGCAATGATGTCGATGACTTTGGTTTCAATCGTAGCTTTGTCCATTTTTTTCAGATTTTAATAATTATCGGCGGCAAAGGTAGCCAGGAAACCCAGCCCTGATACCCCCGATACGGCCGGAAGTGGCGAAATCACCCTTTTCAGGGGCGAATGACCGCCTTTTGTGGCGAATGTCGCCTGTTTTTTTATTATATTTGTTGGTTGTAAACCCGATAATAACACCTATGAAACGCCTTCTGATCTACCTCCTCTGTGCGGTTTTTGCGCTCAGTTGCTCGAAACCGGCGCAGCCTGCACCCGAGCCGCAGCAACCCGAACGGGAAGATGAAAACGGGCTGGCCTTCGCCGCCCTCTCCGTCATCAATATGCGCGAGGAACCCTCGTATCCGGCCGAACTCGGCACCCAGGCTTTGATGGGCACGCCCCTCAAGGTCCACTACCACGACAACGACTATTGGGTGAACGTCGAAACACCGGACGGCTACAAGGCGTGGGTCAACGATATGGCCATCGTGCCCATCGACCAGGCCCGGCTCGATGCCTGGAAGGCGTCGAAGCGCGTGATCGTCACCAATTACTATTCGTTCTTCGTCGATGCCCCGAATCCCGGCGCCCAGCACGTGAGCGATGCCGTATGGGGTGACATTGTCGAGTATGTCGCGCCTGCGGGCAAATATATAAAGGTGAAACTCCCCGACGGCAAGGAAGCCTTCATTCCCGCCGCCGACGTAATGGACCTCAAACAGTGGGTCGCCAGCCGCAAAGCCGTGGTCCCCGCTGACGCTTCGCAGGCAGCCGTAGAGCAGGCCCGCCGCCTCATCATCGAAACGGCCAAGGCTTTCCTCGGTGTGCCGTACCTCTGGGCCGGCACCTCGATCAAGGGCGTGGACTGCAGCGGCTTCTCGAAGAGCGTGTACTACCTCAACGGCTATATGCTGCTCCGCAACGCGTCGCAGCAGTACAAGACCGGCGAACCCGTCGATGTCTCGCAGGGCCTCGACAATCTCCAGCCGGCCGACCTGGTCTTCTTCGGCCGCGAAGCCACGGCCGAGAAGCCGGAGCGCATCTCCCACGTGGCCATCTATCTGGGCGACGGCAAGATCATCCACTCCTCGATGCTGGTGCGCATCAACAGCCTCATCGAAGGCCAGCCCGACTACTATTCCCGCAAGCCCATCCGCGCCTGCCGCATCATCGGCAACCAGGACTGCGGCAAGGGCGTCGTTTCGATAGCAAACAGTGGTGTCTATTTTAATGAATAAACATATGAGCGATCGCAGAACATTCCTCAAGACGGCGGGCCTGCTGACGGCCGGCGCCGCACTGTGGCACCCTTCCCAGCTCTTCGCCAAAGGCGGTGGAGCCGCCAAAAAGAAATCGGGCAGCAAGAAACTCGAACTGGCCTGGGAAGATTTCCAGGGCATCATGAAGTTCACCTTCACCATCTCCGGCTCTTCGCGCACCACGACCCCCATCGTCATCACGCGCCTGACCTGGGACGGCTACGAAGGCTACGGCGAAGCCGCGATGCCGCCGTATCTGGGCGAAACGCAGGCCTCCTGCCACGAATTCTACAAGAAAGTGGTCGACAACATCCTGCCCAAGTTCGACAATCCGTTCCAGATCGAAGACATCATGGCGGCCGTCGACAAGATCACGACCAACAACACCGCCGCCAAGGCTTCGATCGACATCGCCCTGCACGACCTGGTGGGCAACATCTTCGGCCAGCCGTGGTGGAAGATCTGGGGCTTCAACCCGAAAGACGCGCCCTACACCTGCTACACCATCGGTTACGATGCGAGCGACGATATGGTCAACACGAAGATCACGGAAGCTTCGTGGAACAAGATCATCAAGGTCAAGCTCGGCATGACCGAGGCGGAGGACAAGCGGATGATCAACCTGATCCGCGCCCGCGACAACCGCCCCATCGTGATCGACGCCAACCAGGGCTGGAAAGACAAGTACTACGCCCTCGACATGATCCACTGGCTCGCCGAGCGCGGCGTGGAGATGATCGAGCAGCCGATGAGCAAACTGATGCTCGACGAGACCGCCTGGATCACCGAGCGCAGCCCGCTGCCCGTGATAGCCGACGAAAGCTGCCAGCGCATCTGGGACATCCCCAAGCTCAAGGGCGCCTTCCACGGCATCAACATCAAGCTGATGAAGTGCACCGGTCTCTGGGAAGCCCGTCAGATGATCACCATGGCCGAGCAGAACCATATGAAACTGATGGTCGGCTGCATGACCGAGACCTCGGTGGCCATCTCCGCCGCGGCACAGATCTCCCCGAAGGTCATCTGGGCCGACCTCGACGGCAACTATCTCCTGGGCAACGACTGCTTCGACGGCATGAAACTCGTCGACGGCCGCATCACCCTCGAAGACAAACCCGGCCTCGGCCTGACCAAGAAGCCCGGCATCATCAGCATCTAAAAAAGGTTCGAAGCGCGGAGCAGCTCAATGTCGCCCTGATCCAGGCCGCCGAGCGGTCGGAATAAGCCGGGTGCCAGTTCAGGGAGCCGCTTGATAATATGGAACTATAGTTTTGTTTTGCAAAAAATCACTACCTTTGCACCGTTTAAAAATCGAAACGATATGAATCTCCGTGACATTAAGAAGGATATCGAATTCCTGGTCGGCGACTTCGTGGAAGATTGCCTGCTGTTCGCCATGCTGCACCCTGAAAAAGACGTCACCGCCGTCGAAGGGCTG
>CACYZM010000019.1 GCA_902778855.1 uncultured Bacteroidia bacterium | reverse complement strand
GAACGAGAAATAATGCTCCTTGTTGTAGGTCTTGTAGCCCAGCATCTCGATGGTCAGCACGTAATTGCCCCGCGTCACCTTCGTGATGCGGGCCAGGCCCGTCGTATCGGTCAGCGTGAAGTTGGTAATCAGCGTATCGTTCCTGGCCGTCAGATACGCCGAAGCATACGGCACCGGCTTCTCTGTTTTCTCTTCCAGAACCTTGACAAGCACAGATCCCTGATTCCGGTCAAAAATACCGCCCGGAATGAACTGCGCCCGGGCCGGCATAAGGCCGAGCATACCGCAACACAACAACAAAAAAAGCTTATCTTTCATTATGTCGTTCAGATTCCCGACACAAAGATAATTCTTTTTTCATCATCTCCTAATTTTTTTAGTAGAAAAACGAAGATTTATCGTTTTTTTTTGTTTTGCCGGCTCCGTGAATCATAATCTCGGTGTCCGGATGAAGTAGATGACCCAAGAGGCAAGGTAGATGATCAGTCCGTAGATAATGGTGACCGTACAGCATTTGAGGCCGCCCCAGAGGAGAGCGGGCGAGATTTCCCCCTGGCATATTTCTACGGCAGTCGCCGCTTTGTACCAGCTTATGGCCACCATCAAAAAACTGAAGGCAAGGCCTGCAGCGCCGATTCCTCGGACCCACGCGGGCGCTTTCCAGGCCGCGAAAAGCAGTCCGACCAAGATGACGGTCAGGATGGACATTCCGATGGGGCCGCCTTCCAGAAAGAGTTGCGGAAGGGCGGTAAAGACGATAGAGAGCGTTGTCATAATTTTTAGTTTTAAAGGCATTCGTTGATTCCGTGATGAGATCTCTGATACAAAGGTAGAACAAACGGCTTGGAGTCCGTCCTGTCAAATCCCCCTCGCGGATGGCCAAATCCCCCTGAAAGCAGCTGCGGCGTAGTTTTTCCCGGCGAAATCAGCTATCTTTGTCGGCAGAGATGAAGAAAACGCTGATCGTCCTGGGAGTCTGGATACTGGCTATCGTGCTGATTGCGACACTTGTTGTCAGCATGGGCTTCTCGTTTCCGGAGGCCCTGCTGATCGGGGTCCTGTTTTTGCCCGGGGCACTGGCCGCGCGGTTCTTCCTGCCGAAAATCTCTTTCGAACCGCGGAAAGCCGGCATCCGGGATTCCGTTTTCGTACTCCTGGCCATCCTGGTATCAGAGACAGCGCTGATCGTGCTGGCCAATCTCTACATCCTCCGTCTCCGCAAAATCTTCCTCTTTGAGTACGACGACTACTCCCCGACCCTTTTCAATCCCGTCTTTATCGCCGGAGTCCTGACGCTGCTGATCCTGGTCGACTGGGCGCTGAAGCGCTATCTCGAAAAGAGTTTCCCGGCCGCCCGGGAACCCATCCGGTTCATCTCCGACCGGAAGCCCGTCTCCCTGCTGCCGGAAGAAATCCGCTACATCGAGTCAAACGACAAAGAAGTCATGGTTTACGCCACGGAAGGGCGCCGCTTCCGCAACAAGACCGGCATTTCACAATGGGAAAGCATCCTCGGCGACGGCTTCGTCCGCATCCACCGCTCCTATCTGGTCAACCGCGCCGCCATTACCTCCGTCGGCCCCGACTCCCTCACCGCCTCCGGCCAAACCCTCCCCATCTCCCGGAAGTACCGCAACACGCTGGCTTCAACCGACTGATCCAGGAATACCGCAACACGCTGTCTCTAACCGATTGATTCCGGAACCTAATCGGTCGATCTCGGGATCTGACCTGTCGATTCCGGACAGCTTTCGCCGACTTGATCCCATTCCCTGCGGGCGACGCAGATGATTCATCTATCTCGTTTGCGTCGACGACAGAAATCGGCCGTTCAGCGCTAAAACCTGCAGGCGACGCAGACAAAGCGGCGCCCTCATCTGCGTCGCCGACAATGGAACGGCGCGAGGGAACGGCGCAGAGAACAATGACCGATTATTTGTCGTATCTTCGTTTTCAGCATTTCGACTGTGGCGGATGAAACGCGGCGGTAGAATATGTGTGAACGGATTGTGTAACGAAGAAAACGGAATGCGATGCAAAAGCTCTATCACATCTCTCTGTCTTCCACGGAAGACGAACTCCTCTTCCGAAGCGATGCCGACCTGGCACGCGGCTTCAACTATCTGGCGATAGCTATCCTTGAAATGGACGCCCGGCTCCTGGCCGACGGCTTTCTTACCACACACCTGCACTGCCTGGCCCTGACGGACAGTCCCAAAGAACTGATCACCCGTGTCCGCTATTCCCTCGCCCGATATTTCAATGCGATGTACGCACGGAGAGGGATGTGGGGCGAGCGGAATCCTTTCATCCTGGAAGTCGACGGATTCCATCACACGCTGGCCGCCCTCAACTATGTCAACCGGCAGGCGCTCCACCACGGTCTCTCCCCCACACCCTTCGGCTACCGGCACAGTTCGGCCAATGCCTTTTTCCGGAAACAGTTGGGAAAAATGGAACGGATCCCCCTGCTTCCGACCAACCAACGGTACAAGTATCTGCCGAGCAGAAGTTCCCTTCCGGAACAATATCGGATGGATGAGTCCGGTCTGTTGCTGCGGGAGGAGATTCTGGAAACAGCCCACGTGGAATCGCTGTACGGAACTCCCCGGAATTACATCTATCAAATGAATAAAATCGGAGACGAAAAGGGGTTGCAGGCGCAGAAAGAGGAAGCATCATCCAGTCCGCTCATTACCCTGGAGCTGATCGAGCAGGGCACACCGGAGAACGACATCAGCGGCCTGCTGCGAAACGAAAGCGGCAAACTGAACCCGAACCGGATCCTGGATCTGGAACTCTGCGCGTTGATCGACGACGTCTTCGTCCCCCGGTTGTCGAGCCGCATAGAGAACCCTTCCATCTACCAGATCCCGTATGCCCGCCGCGTCGATCTGTTCGATCATATCCGGAAAACCCTCTGGGCAGAGCGGAAGAAGTTCGCAACCGAGGACCAGCTCAAACGCTGCCTCTGCCTCGGATACAGACCTTAAGGAAAAGGCGTTCGCCGACTTAATCCCATTCCCCGCAGGCGACGCAGATGGTTTTATCCCGTTTCCTGCCGGCGACGCAGATGATTCATCTATCTCGTTTGCGTCGATAGCAGAAATCGGCCGTTCAGAGCCGGAACCTGCGGGCGACGCAGAAAAAGCGGCGCCCCCATCGGCGTCGCTAACGAGGGAGCGATGCGGATGGGGGCGTTGCAGAAGGGGGCACTGCCTATGGGGCGCTGCCTATAGGCCATCGCCTATGGGGACGCTGCCTATGGAAGCGCGGCCGAAGGCGCGCGGAACCGCGTTACACGCCGGCAACGAGTTCCTTGTACTTCTTGATGCAGGCGTCGAGACGTTCGTGGGCGGTGGTGTCGCCGGGGACGTTGTGGGACGGGTGGATGTAGAGTTTCACGCCGCGTTCCTCGAGGATCTCGGCGACGGTGCAGATGGTCATCCAGACCAGGGTGACGAAAGCCACCGTGGAGAGCGGGCCGATCTTGTCGAACTCTTTCTTCATCTTGACCGAGGCGTCCTGGAGCGGGCAGCAGGAGTCGACCACGTAGTCTGCGATCTGGAAGAGGTTCTTGCCGCAGGAGTGGCGAGGGACCTTGGCGCCGGTCTCCGAAGCGGAGCCGAAGACCACGACTTTCATACCGAGACGCTTGGCTTCCAGGGCCACGTCGATGTTGACGGCATTGATACCGGTGTGCGAGAAGATCCACATGACATCGTCCTTGTTGAAATTCCAGCTGCTCATGATGGCCTTGCCGTAGCCTTCCGCCCTTTCGAGCCAGAGGAACTGGTTGATGCCCATCTCACCGACAATGTGGGTGAAGAAAGTCAGCGGAAGCTCGCAGATGGGGTGGAAGCCCACGAAGCCGCCGATGCGGGGATACATCTCCTCGATCGGAAGGTTGGCGTGTCCACAGCCGAAGGTGTGGACCATATGTCCGGACTGGATGCAGTCGGCCATCAGGGTCGCCACCTTTTTGATATTTTCCATCTGGGTTGCTTCAATTTTGTCCATTACGCCAAAGGCGTTTTTCTTCCATTCGTTTGCGTACATAGTAGTTAAGTTTATTTTTTTATGCGTTAAAATTAGAAAAAATATCGGTTTGTTATTTCATAATTGCATTCCAGACCGCATTGCGGAGCGTTCCCGCCGAGTCGTCGGCGTCGTAATCCCAGTACATAAAACCTTTCATTCCCATCTTCAGAATGTTCTCGGCCTTCAGTCCGATGCTCTTCGGATTGTCATAGCCGGCCCACATCTTTCCGTCTTTGGTGATGTAGGGAACCTGGCCTTTTTCATCCCAGTTGTCGATCTTGAAGCCCTTGCTCGCCGGATACTCCGTGGCGAACTTGCCGTAATCGACACAGCCTTTGTAGCCGTCGCTGTTGTCCCAGGCATGCCGCGCATAGAAGGGAATGCCCAGAACGAGTTTGGACGGGGAAACGCCGGCGCTCAGATAGGCGTCGATGGCCCGGACACAGTCACAGTAATAGTCGGGCCGCTTCCAGGCGGACTGATGCTGCCCCTCCGATCCGGCGGCGATGTCGTACGTCATGATGTTGACGAAATCCACATACGGATCGACGGCGGCGATGTCAATGAAGCGCCCGTTGTCGGGCGTTCCCTGGACGTTCATCACATAGCCGGCGTAGGTAAGCAGATACTGGTTGCCCAGCGTGGCGCGCAGCTGTTTCATCAGCAGCGTGTAGTTCTCCACGTCGTGGGCCGGGTCGCAGGCGTGGCCGCTCCAGGAGATGCCCGGGAACTCCCAGTCGATGTCGATGCCGTCGATGCCCCATTTGCGGACGAAGGCCAGACAGTCTTCCGCGAAGGCCTTGCGCCCTTCCTCCGTGCTGGACATCACCGAAAAGCCGCCGGCCTGGTAGTTGTCGGAATTGGCCACGGTATGGGAGAACGACAGGCAGATCTTGAGTTCCGGATGCTGCTTCTTGACGTTGACGATCTGCTGGAAACGCGATTCGTTGCCCTGCAGCTTGAATCCGACGTACTTGCCGTCGCGGACATAAAGCTCCGCGAAAGCATAGTTGATGTGGGTCAGCACCGCGGGATCCGGCGTCGCGGAGCCGTAGTAGGTGCAGTAACCCAGCGCAATGCGCCCTTCTTTCCGTTCCGCGCGCGACACGGTGCTGCCGTCCGACGTCCCGTCTCCGCCCGGCCCGGCCTGATACGGGTCTTCGGTGCAGGAGAAAGCAAGCATCGCCGCCAGGGCGAACGTCAGCAGGGAACGGAGTCTGTTCTTCATAGTCATTTCGTATAAGACATTTTTTCCGCCTCCATTTCGGTGTAGAAACGGCTCACATACGCCGCATCATAGGATTCCGGGAAGCGGTAGAGTTCAGGAATATTGTAGGATTTGAGCGTGACCAGGTAGCGGCCCGGGTCGCGCTGAGGAAGGACGAAGGGTTTGGAGACCGTCCCGTCGGCACCGACGTGGGCGAAATAGGGCTTGCCGTAGAGCCGGTCGTCGCGCTTGGAAGCCCAGCAGATCCAGCGCCCGCTGCTGCTCCAGCAATGATAGGAGTCGGAATACTTGCCGTTGACCGCTTCGAGCGGGAAAAGCGCGCCGCTTGCGATCTCGTAGAGCCAGAGGTCGGTCTCGCTGTGCCAGATCGGGAACGTGCCGTAATCGGCGACGGTCATCAGGATGTACCGGCCGTCCGGCGAGCATTTCGGGAAACTGATGGATTTTCCGCGGCTTGCGGCATCCACGACCAGCGTCAGGGTGTCGCCCAGCCGCCCCGTCGCGGGGTCGAAAGCGACGGAATAGAGGTCGTAGTGCATATCGAACGTGCTGTCCGGCTGGGGATGGGCGGCGGCCCGGCAGAAGTAGACGGTCTTTCCGTCAGCGGACCAGCAAGGGAAGGTTTCCTGGAATGCCGGTCCTTTCACGAGCGGGGAATCCGTCACGGTCCCCTGCTCGAAGTCGAGGAGGATCAGGTCGCTCGAGGCGTCGAAGACCTCGAGTTTGTCGAAACGTCCGCTATGGAGGATCGGCCGGATGTCGGCCGTGGTGAAGATGCCGTAGCGGCCGTCGGCGGAAATTTCACCGTAGACGGCGGCCCCGGCAGTACTGTCGGTGGCCGTATTGAGTTTGCGCATCTGGCCGTCACGGCTGTAGAGCGTGCCGCCCTTGGCGCCGCGGACGTGCATAAAGGATGTCTGGATCCCCTCGCCGCGGTTGGCCGTATGGCAGTTGATGCAGGTGCTTTCGACCGTGGTGTTGTCGGCCAGGAGCCGGGTCTTGAACGATTCCAGGTCGCGTTCTTCGATGCTCAGCACGTTCCACACTTCATAGGCCGGTTCGATCAGGCGGTAGCTCAGGTACCGGTCGATGCTGTCGGGCGAAATCGTCCAGGTAAACGGCGCGTAGCGCCTATACTCTCGCCCGAAACGGGCGGTGAGGGTAAGTTGCAGCGTATTGCCAGCCTCTTCACGCAGCATCTCCTTCCACTTCTTCATCGGGAAACGCAGCTGGGCGCCGCCGGCCTTGAACCGGTACGGCCGGCTGCCTTCGATCTCGAGCCGCAGGGCATCCGCCCCTTCCAGCTCGAAATTCAGGGGCGCGATGTTGACGGGCAGGGTGATGTCCGTATAGTCGGGAAGCATCGGCGGGGTTCCGGCTTCCCGGAACGCCCCATCCCGCGCGCAGGCGGCCAGGATCAGGATCCAGACGCTATAGGTCAGCCATCGTTTCATTGGGCGGGTTGGGCGTATTTGTGGTAAAACCAGTAACTTGTCCGGAAAGGCTTTTCATTGCCTTTGAGGAACTCAGCACAGTTGTCGAGCGTCGCGCGAACAATGCCATATTCCGTGAGCTGCGCGGCGGGCGACGTATTTTCATCAAACGTCATCAGCAGGGCCTCCTGATAGAGGACGGGCACGCCGACGGCGTCGTATCTTCCTTTGTAAAGCGCATCATAGTCCTGGCGGAAGTGCGCCAGATCCTTGTCGAGCAGGTCGAGGCAGAGCAGGTAGTCGGTCGCCGTCTTGGCGTCGGACGCCGTCGCGGCAATGTTGGCCAGGGCTGTGCGGTAGTCGTTGTGTTGGACGAGGATGTCGCGGCAGTCGTTCTTGACGGTGAGCCGGTCGGCCTCGGTATCGAGCAGTTGCAGGCCTTCCAGCGCCCATTTCCGATAGAGCGCGGTCTTGGAAAGCATGGTGAGGTAGCGGCGCGCCGTGTCGTAGTCGCCGTTGGCGAAGGCGATGTCGGCCAGCTGCCGGATCATCGCCGCGGAGCGCTGCCGCGGGGAGAAGGTCATCCCCAGCATGGCGGAATGCTGGGCCTGGGCATAATCGCCGGCCAGGTACAGGGCGTCGGTGCTGGCCATCAGCTTGAAGTCTTCGACGCCGGGTTTGACCGGGATGAACAGCCCGTGCCAGGTGGGCTGGTAAGCTTTGAGCAGGCCGTCGGGCAGCCGCCCGGCGCGAGCCTGCGAGAGATTGTAGTAATAGGCCGTGACCAGGCTTTCGTAGGGATTCCGGCGTCCCATCTTCTCGACGGTGTCCCACCGGCCCGCGTCGGCCTTGAAATGGATGCGGTAGTCATACTCCCGCTCCCGGCTGGGTTTCTCCATCCGGGCCGTGGAATTGAAGCTGCGCGCGGAAGGGACCAGCAGCACGGCGAGCAGCACGACCACTACATAACGCAGCAGTCTGCCGGGAATCCGGAAGGCCCAGGCGAAAAGCCAGACGAACAGGCAGGTTCCCACGAGCACGGCCAGCGGAACCTCGGGCGAGAGGATCAGGAAAGCCAGCAGCGCGGTGGGCAGCAACGCCCACAAGGCTGCGTGACGGACGGTCGGCATGGCGTCGAGCAGGAAACGGAATCCGGCCCAGGCCAGGACCAGCAGGAGCACCGTAACCACCGCCGCGACGCCGGGCAGCGGGAAGAACTGGGTCAGCCAGTCGCCGAGCAGGAACGAGAACGGCGCTGCTTTCGTGAAATAGGTAGCCAGCCAGGAAGCGTCGGACAGGCAAGATGGTACGGGAAGACGAACTGGAAGATCGCCCACAACGCCACGAAAAAGAGGGTGACGGTCAGGAAACTAAGGGTTCTGTCTGCGCGTACGGACATCCGGTATCAGTTTGTCGTATCCGAGGGAATCGAGTTGCTGCCGCTGTTCCGGGTCGAACAGCCGGCCGAAGAGCATATAAAGGTAACCGCCGACCGCATCGGGATAGCGGAGGATGAGGTCGAAGGTACCGCGTTTGGCGTCTTCCGGATCGCCTCCCTGCAGCCGCTCTTTCCAGGCCTGCAGGGCCTCGTTGGTCGACGTCCCGTGCGCGCTGCTCGGCGCGCCCAGGGTAACGTCGAGGACACCGGGCTCCACGGCGATGAGCAGCCTTTCGGCATAGCCGGGCGCCCTGCGGGAAAGCGTCAGGTCGGCGACGTAGAGCGAATCGGCCGGAATCCGGAAAAGAAAGGTCCCTCCTTTCACCACGGTCGAGTCCACGATGTCGGCCGTGGGATGCGGCTGGGGGCAGAAATAGATTTTCTGTCCGTCGAAGCCGTCTCCGATATGGCCGCGAATCTCGAGCGTGGGCCCGTCGGGCCGGCACGCCGCGACGGCGAGCAGGACCGCGATGAAAGGAAGGATCTTCTTCATGGAAACGTAACGTTATTTGGCTTCAAAGTAAGCGTACCAGCCGCAGTCATCCCAGTCGGCGGAGCCGTCCCATCCGTTGTGGTAGATGGTGATGTACTGGTCGGTGAATGTCAGCAGGTAGAACTGGTTGCTCGAACCCTGGCCGCAGTCGTCGAAGCGGGCTCCGATGAGCGGTGCGGTGGTGACCCAGGTTCCGAGAACGGCCTCTTCGGGCGAGGTCTTGATGAATCCGAAGGTGCCCTGTGCCGCCACGCTCCCGTCGGGACCGTAGGTGGTCATCTTGCTGCCGTCGTATTCAAAGACCATCCGCTCCTTGGAGGGATCCACGTCCGCCAGGGTGAAGTTGGCCCACCAGGCGAAGTTCGATTCGGGCGTATAGCCGGCGGAAGCGTACTTCCAGCCGCCGTGGGCGCCCATGTTGCAGATCGAGCCCCAGGACACTTCGCGCCACGACCAGGTCTTCTTGGCCGACTTGTCGGTGTTGCTCTTGGCGCCGGTCAGCATACCGGCCCAGGGGTCGTACACGTCGGTGACGGTGACGGGGAAGCGCTTGGATTCGACGATCTTGCCTGCGGAGACGCCGGCATAGTAGATCTCGAACTCGCCGTTGGCTTCATACACATAGGTGTAGGTGTCGTTTTTGATGATGGTCTCTCCCATCGCCGTGCCCACGTGCCAGGCGCCGCCGATGTCGGGACGGGCGTTCTTGAGGGTGATGATATCGTTGGTCGCGCCGTCCTGCGATACGGTCAGGGCCGCCGAAAGCTCGTCGGAGCTGATCGGCGTTCCGGCGTTGGTGACATATTTTTCACGCAGCGAGAGATCTTCGATGGGATTGCAGGCCATGAAGCTCAGCAGAGCCGCAGCCGCAATGAACAGTTTCAAGGTTTTCATATCGTCTGCTATTTAAAATTGTTCCAGTCGTTGAACTGAGCCTGGGATCCCCAGCCGGGGTTCTGCTCGAGGATGTCGTTGCCGTTTTCGTCCTTGCCGGCGATGTCGATTTCCGTCTGCGGAATCGGCCAGTAGCCCTGGGTCTCCTTCAGACGGGCCGCATAGTCGTAACGGACCATCGGCGTAACCACGCCTTCGTTGATGACGGTGAATCCGGTCTGCTTGTTGAGGAGCGCGCCGGCGGATTCGAGGCTCGGACCGGCCCAGCGCAGGAGGTCCGGCCAGCGGATGGCTTCGAACGCGAGCTCGAAGCGGCGTTCATTCTTGAGGGCTTCCAGCGAGTAGGCGATCGGGCCGAGGTGGCTGCGGGCGCGGACCCGGTTCATGCCGTCGGCCGTCTCGGTGAGCTCGGAGTGCATCAGGAGTACGTCGGCGAAGCGGATGTGGATCAGGTCGGGGGTCTGCAGCAGCTGGGCGGAGGTCTGGGCCGTCACGTCCGGATACTCAGCCTTGGCGAACGAGTGGAAGTACTGTCCCTTCTCGTCGCTCCAGGCGCCGACGTTGATGTACTTCTTCTGGAAGTAGCCCGTCTGCTCGTAGTAGCGGTACGATACGGTGTAGTCCGGTTCGCTCGGGTCGAGTTTGCGGTCGCCGATCAGGATGTTGCCCGCGTTGTTGGGGTCGTAGGCGTTGTAGGACCATACGGAACCGCTCAGACGGGGATCCTCGGTGTAACCGTCGGTGTGGGTCTGCTGCTTGTCCCAGGCCTTCCATTCTTCGATGAGGGCCGGCGACACGGGGCCACAGCCCCAGCCGAAGCTGAACGGATAGCTCTGGGCCATGTCGCGGTTGTCGTTCGACGGCGAGCAGAACATCGAGAAGGTGTTCGAGAACCAGGTGTACGTCCAGTTGGAGGTCAGGTTGTGCTTGTTGGCGAAGACCGTCTCGATGGAGCTGTTGCCCACCCAGTGGAGGTCGTGGGCCACGGTGTAGCCGTAGCGGTAGCCCGACGTGTTCTGGTTGGTGTAGTCGTTGGTGTAACCCCAGAGTTCACGCTGGTCGTCCACGAGCTGGTGGCCCGAATTCTTGATGCAGTCTTCGAGGTCGGCGATGACCTTGTCCTTGGTCGTACCGTTCGGCAGTTCGGTCTTGCCGTAGCGGCCGGTGTAGAACAGGAAGACGCGGGCCTGCATCGCTTCAGCGGCGGCCTTGGTCGCGTGACCGGTCATGTTCGATCCGAAGGTGTAGATCCGGTTGGGCATCAGTTCGATGGCTTTCGCCAGGTCTTCCCCGATGAGCTGATAGACCTCGTCCACCGAGGCGCGGGGCAGGTTGATGGCTTCCGTCGTGGTCCGCAAGGGAACGCCGCCGAAAGTCTGAGCCAGTTCATAGTAGGCGAAGGCACGGAGGAAGTAGGTCTCGCCGAGGAGACGGTTCTTCTCGCTTTCGCTCGACCAGTTCTTCACGTTGTCCATATTGGCCAGCGCGCTGTTGGCCCGGTTGATCAGGGTGTAGTCGCGGTCCCACAGGCCGAGGAAGTTGTTGAGGTTGTCCTTGTACAGGAGGAAGTTGCAGGCGCAGTTGCCCGAGTAGGACAGGTTGCCGCCGAGGCAGTCGTCGCCGGCCAGGTGGGAGATATAGAAGAAGGCCGAGGACTCCGGCGACTCATAGAGGAGGTGGGCGTAGATCGCCGTCACCATCTGCTGGGCGTCGAGTTCGGTCTCAGGGAAGGTTTCCGTGGTCCGCTGGGTGAGGTTCTTGCTGTCGAGGAAGTCCTCGCAACCGGTCAGGAACACGATGGCCGCCAATGTAAGGATGATCGATGATATCTTTTTCATATAGGTGTCCTCCATTAGAATTTAAGGCTGAGACCAATCAGGAAGTTGCGGGAGCTGGGATAGTAGCCCAGGTCGATGCCCTGTGCCCATCCGTAGTCGTCGCCGCCATAACCGATTTCCGGATCCATGCCCGAATACTTGGTGAACGTGTGCAGGTTCTGCGCGGTCACGTAGATTCGGAGGGTCTGAAGCGGGAATTTCTTGAAAGCCTTGGCGATGTTGTAGCCGAGCGTGACGTTCTGGATCTTGAAATAGTCGCCCTTTTCGATGTAGAGGGTGGAGATCCGGTTCCAGTTGTAGCTCGAAGAGCTCGACAGGCGCGGGTAGAAGTTGGAGGAACCCTCGCCGGTCCAGCGCTGGAAGATGTCGGTGGTGAAGTTGGCCAGCGGCGAAGCGGAGAAGTCGCGGTAACACTTGAAGATCTCCTGGCCGAAGGCGCCGAAGCCCGTGACGGACAAATCGATGCCCTTGAACTCGAAGTTCAGGGAAGCGCCGAGCGTGAAGTCCGGGTGCGGGTTACCGATCATCGTACGGTCGTTGGCGTCGATCACGTCATCCGTGTTCGTGTTGACGAAGATCACGTCGCCGGGCACGGTGTTCGCCCCGTTGATCTTGGGACCCGTGTAGGCGTCGATCTCGGCCTGGTTCTGGAACACGCCGGCCGTCTGGTAACCGTAGAAGAAACCGATCGGGTAGCCCACTTCCGCACGGAAGAGTTCTTCGGCTCCTTCCCACGGAATGCTGCCGTTGCCGTGGATGATGCCGTCGGCGTTGGCGATCTTGGTGACGCGGTTCTTGTTGTAGGTACCGTTCACGTTGATGCCGTAGAAGAAGTCGCCGACGTGGTCGTTCCAGTGCATCGCCAGCTCCACGCCGGAGTTGAGCACGTTACCACCGTTGACATACGGGGCGTTGGCGCCGTAGGAGTAGAGAACCGGCGCAACCACGAGCCAGTCTTTGGTCATCTTGCGGTACCAGTCGAACTCGACGCCGAGGCGGTTCTGGAAGAAGCGGGCGTCGAAGCCGAGGTCGAGCTGTTCCGAAGTCTCCCATTTCAGGTCGGGGTTGGTGATCATATAAGCATAGGTACCGGTGGCGCGGTCGGTGAGCGTGTCGCCGAAGACGTATCCGCCGTAACCGTTGTTGGAGGTCACCAGCGAGAGATACTGGAAGGCGGCCACGTTGCAGTTACCATTCTGGCCCCAGGAAGCGCGAAGTTTGAAGAAGTCCACGCCCTTGACCGACGACATCCAGGGCATGTTGGTCAGCACCCAGCCCACGGATGCGGAGGGGAAGATACCCCAGCGGTTGCCGCGGGCGAAGGTCGAGGAACCGTCAGCGCGGAGGGTGGCGGAAGCCATGAAGGTCTCTTTCCAGTTCCAGTTCGCACGGGCGAAGAAGGAAGCGAGGGAACCCTGGCCGGACGGCGAACCGCTGATGGAGGCAGCCGGGCCGGGGGTCGTCGAGACGTTCGAGAGGTAGGCGTGCTCGAGGTCGTTGAAGTTCGAGTTCACGTTGGTGGCGCTCAGCGATTCGCCGAAGCCCCATTTTTCGAGCGTCGAACCGACCAGCATGTCGATGCGGTGGTCAGCCACGTCGAGGCTGTAGCTGGCGGTGTTTTCCCAGCTCCAGCGGTTGTAGAGCGACATCGACTGCGAAACGCCGTCCTGCGTGCGCTGGGCGGTGATGTCGAGGTCGTATTCCGGAATGTAGGAGCGGTAGCTGCTGGCACCCATCAGGTAGCCGAACTGGCTGCGGATGTGGAGGTTCTTCAGCGGCTGGAGGTCGGCGTAGACGCTGGCCTGCAGGTAGTGCGACTTGCTCCGGTTCTGGTTCATGTTGTAGTCCATATAGGCGATCGGGTTCTTGGAGGCACCGTTGGCGGTATCCCAGTTGTAACCGTCGCCGTCTTTGCGCACGTGGTACGTTCCGTCCTCGTTGTAGGCATACTGCAGCGGGCTCATGACCAGCATGTTGTGCACGCCGTTCCAGTAGATGCCGCCCGTGGCGAACGAACCGTCGGTTTCCGAATAGCGGTAGTTCAGGGTCTCACCCACCTTGAGGATGTCGAGGCTGTTCCTGCGGAACACCGTGTACTCGTTGTTGACGCGGAGGTTGTAGCGGCGCAGCTGCGGAATGGCCGAAGGAACACCCATCGTGGCTTCCTGGTTCTGGTAACCCAGACCGAGGGAGTAGACGCCCCTGTCGGTGCCACCGGCCACGGTGACCGCGTGGCTCATGATGGGCGCGTTGTGGTTGATGATCTCCTTGAGCCAGTTGGTGCCGTTCCAGGAGCCGTTGGCGATGGACGTCAGCGTGGCGGCCGGAATGTAGTTGCTCCAGTTGTAAGGCTCCAGACCGTCCATCACGCGCGACTCGTCCTGGATGGCCATATACTCGGAGGCGTTGAGGATCGTCGGGATCTTGTAGAGGTTCTGCAGGCCGTAGTAGCCGTCATACGAGACATACGCCTGGCCGGCCTTGCCTTTCTTGGTCGTGACCAGGATGACGCCGTTGGCGGCACGGGCGCCGTAGATGGCTGCCGAGGCGGCGTCCTTGAGAACGTCGATCGATTCGATGTCGGCCGGGTTGAGGGCGGAGATGCTGCCGTTCGCCACACCGTCCACCACATACAGCGGCGCCGAGTCACCGGTGGTGCCCAGACCGCGGATGTTGACCTTGAAGCCGGCTCCGAGGAAACCGCTGTTCTGCGTGATGTTGACACCGGGAGACTGGCTCTGGAGGGCCGCCAGCACATCGACGGTGTTGAGTTTGGCGACGTCTTCACCTTTGACCTGAACGGTCGATCCGGTGACGAGTTTCTTTTTCTGCACGCCGTAGCCGATCACCACGGCGTCGTTCAGCCACAGGTTGTCTTCTGCGAGAATGACATCGACCCGGCCGGAGGCCTGGACTTCCTGGGTCTCGTAGCCGATGGCCGATACTACCAGGACGGCGCCGCGGCGGACGCGGATCTGGTAGGTACCGTCGTCAGCCACGACAGTCCCGTTCGAGGTGCCTTTCTCCATCACAGAAGCTCCGATGACAGGAAGACCGTCGGTCGCGGAGACCACGGTGCCCTTTACGTCGACCGACTGTGCGTAGGCCGGCTGGAAACCGGCAAACAGCAACACGGCGGCGACGACCAAGAGACGCGCGATGAAAGCGGGCCTCTTTCGGATGGTTTTGCTTTGTGTCATAAGCGTTTGTTGAAAAATATGGTTGTTTGTTTTGAGACGTGTGTCTATACAAAGATAGGCATTTTGTCGACGAAAGCAAATGTAAGATCCACATAAATCACTGAATTTTAACTCCGTGCGCGCGCACAATTCGCCGTGCGCGCGCACGGAAACCGTACCTTTTCAAGAAAAAAAACGTATCTTTGCGCAACGGTTCAAAGCGTCGAAACCATGGAAAAAGACAAAGGAAAAATCACGCTCAAGGACGTGGCCCGGATGGCCGGCGTCTCGCGGGGCACCGTGGACCGCGTGCTCCACAACCGGGGCGATGTCTCGAAACGGAGTTACGACAACGTGATGCGCGTCATCAAGGACATCGGCTATGAGCCGAACATCTACGCCTCGATCCTCGCCCACGACCAGAACCGGAGCGTCGTGCTGCTGCTGCCCAGCTACCACACCGGCGAGTACTGGGAAATGGCCGCCCGCGGCGCCGAACAGGCCAAGGCCTATGCCCGGACCTTCAACGTGAGCATCGAGACGGTCCTGTACGACCAGTATGACATCGATTCGTTCCGCGAAGCCTGCATCCAGCTGCTGGGCCTCTCGCCCGCGGCCGTCGTGCTTGCGCCCGTTTTCCGGAATGAAACCGCCGTCCTGACCGCCGTGCTCCGGGAGCGGGGCATACCTTATTCTTATGTGGACACCAAACTCGAAGAAGACGGATACCTCACGTTCTACGGCATGCCGATGTACAAGAGCGGCTATCTCTGCGCCGAACTGTTGTTCGACTCCATCGCATCCGTCCCCGAGGCCGCCGACCAGATGAAAGTGGCCCTCATCCGGATCGAGCGCGACCGGAACCGCAAGAGCGATCCCACCGCCACCCGCCGCGAAGGATTCTTCGACTATATGACGGAACATTATCCCGACGTGGAAATCCGCAGCGTGTTCATCAATCCCCGCGATCCCGAAAGCATCGTCGGGACCCTGTCCGCCTTTTTCACGGCGAATCCCGGCATCACCCACGTGGCGATGTTCAACTCCCGGATCCACCTGATCGCCCCGGCGCTCGAAATCCTGCGGGCCGGCGACATGCCCCGCGCCGTGGGCTTCGACAATCTCGACGGCAACCTCGCCGCCCTGCGCCGCGGCTCCATCCGCTACCTCATCACCCAGCATACCGACGAGCAGACCCGCCTCGCCGTCAATTCCCTGGTCGATTACCTGGTCCTGAACAAGGAACCCGAACGGCGGGACAACTATATGCATATGGATATCCTCTCCCGCAACAACGTGGACGACTATTAAGGTTTGGATTTTGGCCATAAAATATTATCTTTGTAGATTATGGCAAGAGAGAAACGATTTACCATCGACGAAAAGAACGGGGTGGGCATGCTCACCACCGCCTGTGTCATCATCGACAACGAAACGGGAGTCAATTACTTGTTCGTCAACGCCGGCGGCGGCGCGGGCGGCCTGACGCCGCTGCTCGACGCCAAAGGAAACGTTATCGTCACCCGCTGACCCCTCCCCTATGTCCATCAAGTCGATGCCAGTCTGGAAATGGGTACTGTTGCTGATCGCCAGCTTCGTACTCGCGCTGCTGATGTACGCCGGCGCCCAGATGGCAGGCGACATCTCCGCCATCGACTGGGTCAACTGGATCATTGCCATCGCCGTCTCGGCCGCGATGATCGCCCTCTACGCAGTCTTCGTCAAGTGGTTTGAAAAACACCCCGCGAGAGACATCCCCCGGGCAAAACTCGTTGGCGACACCGCCAAAGGCCTGGCCGTCGGCGCGGGCTTTATGGCCGCCGTCGTGCTGGTGATGATGGCCTTCGGCCTCTACCGCATCACCGGCGCCGGCACCGACCGGCCGCTCGCCATCATCTCGGCCTTTTTCCTTTTCCTGTATGTAGGCGTCGGCGAAGAGATCCTCTTCCGGGGCGTGCTCTTCCGCTGGATCGACGAAAAATGGGGCTTTGTCGCCGCCCTGACCGTGTCGGCCCTGCTTTTCGGCGCCATGCATTACGGCCAGCCCGGCGCCACGTGGTGGTCGTCGCTGGCCATCGCCATCGAAGCCGGCCTGCTGCTCGGCGCCGCCTACAAGTATTCCGGGACGCTCTGGCTTCCCATCGGCATCCACTGGGCGTGGAATTTCGTCCAGGGCAACGTCTTCGGCTTCCAGGTTTCCGGCGGCAACGCCGGGAAATCCCTCCTCCAGGCGACCGTCAACGGTCCCGACTGCCTCACCGGCGGCGCGTTCGGCGCCGAAGCCTCCATCATCACCGTCATCCTGGGGCTGGGCCTCTCGGTCTGGTACCTGTGGCGCATCCACCTGAAAAACGCTCGAAAAACCCCATAATCCATGTTGATCGCTTTGAAACTCCTGGGCTCGATCGCCCTGCTGATCTACGGCATGAAAGTCATGAGCGAGGCCCTGCAGAAAATGGCAGGTCCGCAGCTCCGGCACCTGCTCGGCACCATGACCACCAACCGCTTCTCCGGCGTCGCCACCGGCGCCCTGGTCACCGTCGCCGTCCAGTCGTCCGCTGCGACCACCGTCATGACGGTCTCGTTCGTCAATGCCGCGCTGCTGACGCTGAGCCAGGCCATTTCGATCATCATGGGCGCCAACATCGGTACCACGCTCAGCGCGTGGATCATGTCGGCCGGTTTCTCCTTCAACATCGCCAACATGGTCTGGCCCGTCTTCCTGGTCGGCATCATCCTGATCCAGCTCGGCAAGCACCGGTATGTGGGCGATTTCCTCTTCGGTCTGAGCTTCCTGCTCTTCGCCCTGGGTATGCTGCGCCAGACGGGCGTCGAACTTGACCTGGCCAACCGGCCGGCCGTCGTCGCCTTCTTCGACAGTTTCCCGACGAACTACTGGACGGTCCTGCTGTTCCTGCTGATCGGTACGGTCCTGACGGCCATTGTCCAGAGTTCCGCCGCCCTGATGGCCATCACCATGGTCCTCTGCTCCACCGGCGCCATCTCCATCTTCCAGGGCATCGCCCTGGTGATGGGTGAAAACATCGGCACCACGCTCACGGCCAACCTGGCCGCGATGAGCGCCAACACCCAGGCCCGGCGCGCAGCCATGGCGCACCTGCTGTTCAACGTGTTCGGCGTCTTGTGGATGCTCATCTTCTTCTTCCCGTTCGTCCGGCTCGTCTGCCACATCGTGGGCATCGACACCACGGCGGAAGTCCAGGATCCGGTCCGCCTGACCTTTGCGCTGGCCACCTTCCACACCGGCTTCAACATTATCAACACGGCCCTGCTCATCGGATTCATCCCGCAGATGGAGAAACTGGTGTGCCGCATCATCAAGCCGAAGAAGACCGAGGAGGAAGACGAGTTCCGCCTCAAATATATCCGCGGCGGTCTGATGAAGACGCCGGAAATCTCCGTCCTGCAGGCGCAGAAGGAGATCGAGGACTTCGGCAAGCGGATGCAGCGCATGTTCGAGCTGGTGCGGGAACTCTACACCACGCAGGACGACCAGGCTTTCGCCAAACTCTTCGAACGCATCGAGAAATACGAGGGCATCAGCGACCGGATGGAGAACGAGATCGGCCGCTACCTCGGCCAGGTGGGCGACGCACACCTGTCCGACGACACCAAGGAGACCATCCGCGGCATGCTGCGCCAGATCGGCGAACTGGAATCCGTGGGCGACGGCTGCTACAACCTCGCCCGCATCCTGAAGCGCAAGCGCGAAAACAAGATCGTTTTCATCGCGGAACAGGAAGCCGGCGTCGAGGAAATGTTCTCGCTGCTCGACGAATCGCTCGCCCGGATGAACGAACTGCTGACCGGTGACCGGGAGGGCTACGACATCGCCCTGTCGGAAGACATCGAATCGCGCATCAACATCTGCCGCAACAAACTCAAGCAGCAGAACGTCGAAAACCTCGACAAACGGGTCTATGGCTACGACAACGGTACGGTGTTCACCGACCTGATCGCCGAATGCGAGAAGACGGGCGACTATGTGATCAACGTGGTCGAGGCCCGCCTGGGCGCCGCCCGCAACGGCATCCGCTTCCGCGGCATCGAGATCGATACCGACGGCAAAGAGGTCCGCGTCGACGGCGAACCCGTCTCCCTGGGCAAGAACGAATACGAAGTGCTGAAACTCCTGATGGAGAACCGCGAAAAGGTCTTCTCACACGAGGAACTGCTGCAGGCCTTCTGGCCCGACGACGCCCTGGCAACCACCCGCACCGTCGATGCCACCATCGCCCGCATCCGCCGGAAGATCGGCCCCTACGCCGAGAACTTCGTGACCAAAGGCGAGTACGGCTACACGTTCCACGAGTAATCCTTACACACCTACGGCAATGTGAGCCAGCCGGTCTCACACACGTTCCACGCGGCGAGGACGCCTACGCCGCCGTGGACATTGGAATAGGCATAGGCGGCCGGAGCCAGACCGGCTTCCGCCAGGGTGTTGCTGCGCATATGCTCCAGGGCGACGCCGTAGCGGAAAAATTCGTTCGAAACCCGGTAGAGCCGTACCTTGAAGCGGTCGTGCTGCTCGTAATTCCCGACATAGGAAACGATGTCCCGCGTGGGCATGAACAGGGTCGTCTCCTGCCCCGAAAAACCCGTATCGGGCCAGACCCGGACCATGCTCCAGGCGTACCCGAACGACCACCCGTTGAACGGGATGTCGACATAATTGCGGACCTTCGAATACCACCAGCTGTCGGAAGAGCCGTTCAGCGGGAGGAGATTCTGCTTCAGGACCCTTTCCTGCCCGGTATCCAAATTGATGAGGGTCCGCTCGCAATAGACGGCCAGGCCGTACCAGTCTTCGGTGGCCGAATCGTCGCGGAAGGTGATACGGACGGAATCCCGGTTGAATTTCCAGGTAAAATCGGGCGCGGGAGAAGGCAGTGTCACCCGGGCTGAAATGGGATTGAACCCATCGGCACGGGCTTCGACAGCCACCTCATCGCCCGCTTGGAGCGAAGCAACCACGAACCAGCAGCCGGGCGGGATCACGCCCGCCGTATCCACCGCACGCTCCACATAGTAGGGCGTTCCGTTGACCACGAAATCGATGTCCGCGTCTTCCAGGAGCAGCACGTTATCCGCGGTTCTGCCCACCGCGAAGGTCCGGTTGAGCTGAATGATGGTCGTATCGCCGGGGCCGGGGCAGCATTGGAGGAAGAGTTTCGGATCGGAGGTCACCTCCAGTTCAAACTCTTTGCCGCAGGCGCAGGCCGCCAGGACCGTGAGACACAGGATTCCAAAGGTATGTTTCTTCATCGCTTAAAACTTCAAGGTGTAACTGAAAGTCGGAATCAACGGGACGATCCCATAGCCCTTGACGGAAAAGGCGATCTTTTCCCGGATCAGATAACTGTCATCGCCGGTATTGGCTGCCTTGCCTTGACGGCGGACGAGGGCATACAGGGGATTCAGCCGGCAATAGACGTTGTAGAGACTGAAGTTCCAGATGGATTCGTTGCCCCGACGGGTCTTCCGGTGCCGGTTGAACCCGAAATCGAGCCGATGGTAATCCGGCAGTTTTACGTTGTTCGGCGCCTCATAAACCCAGCGGTCCGACGTATTGAAAACGATGTCGCCCCCATCGACGAGTCGGCGCAAACGGTTTTCATCCTGGATCCAGATTCCCTGCGCATAGAGGGTGGCCAGCGACATCCGGTTGCCGCTGTGATAGTTCCAGGCGGCATAGAGTTCCCACTTTTCGTTGACACGCCAGTTGGCCTGCAGGGTCAGTTTGTGGCGGTTGTCGTTGCGGTCGCGGTACCAGTCGGGCCAGATGTCCCGGAAGTAACGCTCGTTCCAGGAGAGCGTATAGAAGGCATTGACGGTCAGGGCCGGCGTTTCATAGCCGAAGTCCGCCTCCAGGCCATACGAGCGCCCCTCCCCCGTCCGGAAATGCCGTTCCCAGTCGGTCAACCGCGGAAACAACGTATTCATACCACTGTACTCGATCAGGTTGTCCATCTTTTTCCACCAGCCTTCGACGTTCAGATGCATATCGTGGGGCAGGCGGGCATAGACGCCTCCGGCAAACTGGCGGGAGCGCATCGGCGGAACTTCCGCACTGGACGGCAGCCAGCAGTCGGTCGGCAGGTCGAGGTAGGTCGTGGCCACTTTGTGCGAGAACTGGCTCATCGCCGCATAAGAGGCCTTCAGGCTGAGCGCGGGCGTGCACTGCATCTTCAGGGCCAGACGCGGCTCCAGGGAATTCCAGGTCCGGCCTTCCGAGAAATAGACGGTATTGCGCAGGCCGGCATTGGCCGTCAGCCACGGCGCCAGGCGCATTTCATCTTCAGCATAGACGCTGACTTCACAGGCGGCCCGGCGCAGGCTGTCGCTGTCCATCACTTCCCAGTTCCTTTCATAGGCGAAGTGCGGCCGGTAAGCGTGCCGGATGGCGCCGGATCCGAAGCGTACGTGGTGCGTGGGCGTCGGGTTCCAGTCCAGATGGGCGGTCAGGCCCAGGTCATCCAAGAGGCCGTGCCCATCAATCTTCTCCTGCTCGCCGCCCACGTGACTGCCGAAAGACAATTCTTCGTAGCGTTCCAGCGAACGGGTGTCCGATCCGTACGCGATCAGATGCAGGTGCATCCCGTTATCAAACGCTTTCTTCCAGTCGACGGAGGCCAGGACATTGCCCCAGCTGAGCAGTACGCGCGAAGTGTCCCGGGCAGATGCGAGGCCGTACTCCCATTCATCCCACACCGAAAACTTGAAACGGTCCCGGCCGACATAGACGCCGGCCGACAGGCGGCTCTTGTCGGCAAAAACGTGGGTCAGGCGGGCGTTCAGGTCGGTAAAGGAATAATTGCTCCAGGTCTCCGGATCATTCTCCTTTTTTCGCAGGTTGGTATACCAAAACACCGGATAGAGCACCGCATCGGCCCAGGTGCGGCGAATGGCAAAATTGAAAGAAGTCTTTTCGGGCACGATCGGGCCATCGATCTGGAAACGGCTTTCCAGCAGACCGAGGGAGAAGGTGCCGTGGTAGTCGTGGAGATCGCCTTCCCGGGTGGTGATATCGACCACCGACGAGGTCCGGCCGCCGAAGCGGGCCGGGAAGCCGCTCTTGTAGAAATCCAGCGTCTCGATGGCGTCGGTGTTGAAGGCGGAAAAGATGCCGCCCAGGTGGCAGATCTGGTAGAGCGGCACGCCGTCGAGCAGATACAGGTTGTCGCTGCCGTCACCGCCGTGGACATAGAGGTTGGAAAGCAGTTCCGTGCCGGAAGCCACGCCCGGCAGGGCCTGCAGGGTCTTGATCACGTCCGGTATGCTCAACGCCGAGAAGGCGCGCTGGAAGGCGGCACCGTCGAGTTTCGTGAGCCCTGTCTGCGTATAGTTCATATCCCTGTCGATATGGCCGGTGATGGAGGCGGCGGGCAGTGAGTCCACCGCCGGGGAGAGCGCGGAGGGATCGACCGGCATCGTGGGCGCCGGCCGCTGCGGGATCGCCTGCTTCGCCGGCGTCAGGACGACGTGTTTCTTCTTCAACTGCCAGTTAATGCCGGTTCCGTCGAACAATCGCTCCAGATTCTGCCGGAGACTCGCCGCCGCATCGACTTCGAACGTCGTCGGCACCTCGACCGGCAGGCTGGCGTCGTACACGAAGTGAACGCCGAAAGCGCGTTCCAGACTGTCCATCCGGGCTTTCAGTGTCGCATTCCGCGGCTGGCCCCACAGTGCAAACGGCAGCAGCAGCAAAAGGAAGACAAGGGCGCGTTTCATCGTTCCACCGTGATTTGAATGTCCAAGGCAGTCTCGATCAGACCGACAATGTAGTCGATGTCGTCGTCGGGGAACGTGGCGGTCAGTTTTTTGTCGGTAGGCGCCGTGGTGAGGGTGCAGTGATAATAGGCGGAGAGTTCCGCCAGCACGGCTTCGACCGGGACGTTGTCGTACACGAATTCGTGGGTCACGGCCACATCGGGATTGAGGGCGGGCCGCTCCGTCGGAGCCGGCTCGGGCCGCTGCCGCACCCAGCTGCGGATGCCGTAGCCGGCGGCGAACAGCACGACGATGGAGGCGGCCGCGGCAGCGGCCGTCATCCACCAGCGGCGGTGAACGGGGCTATCGGTTTCCGCGTGGAAACGGCGGAGGGCTTTTCGGGTATCGAACTTGTCGGAGCGGTAGTTCCGGGCTACGAATTCGAGGTCATTTTCGTTGAATTCCGTCATGGTTGTTCTAGCTTTACACCCCTATGACGGAGAAGACCTCAAAAATGACTATTCACCAAAGGAAAATTTTGAAGAAAACCGGATCGGAGCCGTTTCGAAGCGTCTGCAGCGCCTTGGTCAACTGGTTGTGGACCGTGTTTTTGGAGATGCCCAGCCGCTCGGCGATCTCGGCCAGCGACAGTCCGTCGCGTTTGCTCAGCAGCAGGATTTCCCGCCGGGCGCGGGGCAGCCGGTCGATGGCCGTCCAGAGCCGGGCCCAAAGGAAAGAACGGTCGACGGTCTCTTCATCGGGCACGTCATAGGTCAACTGCCCGAGGCTGACCGGCGTTTCCACCTGCTTCTGCCGGATTTGGTCGATGCAACGGTTGTGGACGGTGCGATACAGATAGGATTTCGGCTGATCCACTTGCCCGCCGGCCTGCAGCCGTTCCCAAAGCGACACGAACGCAGCCTGCACCACATCTTCCACCGCATCCGCATCACCCAGGAACCGGGCGCCATACATACACAGCGGCCGATAATACAGGCGGAACAATTCGTCGATATCCGGACGTGTCTTCATCGCAGGAGAGACGGATTAAATGCCCTTGCCTTCGAGCAGAAGGACCTTCACGAACTCGCAGGTCAGCTGCTTGCGGCCGAACGAAGCCGCCAGGGACGCCATCCCCGCCTGGGAATCCGCAATCAGGACCAGGCAGCGCCGGCCGTCGGGCAACCGGGGGCCGAGGCACATACCCTCGTAGTTGGCAAGCGCCACGTCAATGCCCGATGCCGTAAAGGCCATATGCGTCTCAAATTCACAGAGCAGCTGTTTGGGGAGGATCTCCGCCGGATTGCCGGAAGGATCGACCAGGTAGATTTTCGTTTTCGTGAAGGACTGGGAGAAAATGTCCATCGGACGGCTGCGCGGCACATAAACCTCCCGCTCCAGGACGAGGAGCCGGCCGTCGTCGAGCGCCGTCATAGCAGGGATGCCGAAGACATACGCCCAGGCCGCTTTCCCCTCGGCAGCCGTCTTGACGGGTTCGTCCATCTGGTACAGATAGCGGGCGTCCGCCTGGAAATCGGCGCCGAAACGCTGGAGACGGTGCAGGCGGGGCGGAACCGTATCCTGTTTCAGGGGAAACTCGGTGGTCGTCCAGAAACGGCCGGTCACTTCGTTGTAGGCCAGGGCCTCGAAACCGCCGTTGGCGGCAATCGATTTCCGGCGCATATCGGCCGGAATTGTGAAAGATTTTCCAGTCGCCACGCCGTCGAGGTCATACTCGCAGATGGTCTGGTTCTCGGCGGAAACATAAAGCTTTCCGTTCGCATAGACGACGCCTTCGTTGTCCGGACTGGAACCGGTGGCCGCCGCCGTTCCGGAAGGAACGGTACACTGGACCTGGGCCGTACGAACCACACCGTTTTCATCGATGGGGATGTCGAAGAAAAGGATGCCCCCGCCACGCTTCTTGTCATCGACGACGGCGTACCGGTCGTCGGAAACATAGGTAATGCCGGAATACTGGCCGGGCTTGACCGAGAGTTTCTGCTGCGGCAACGCCGTGCAGCGGATCTCCTGCCCACAAGCCTGCAAAGATCCGCAACAGAGCCAAATGCCCAGAAGGAGGACTCCCGAACGCCGCACCTATTCCTCCAACGGCTTCTTGGAGTGGTTGAAGAGGGTGGCGACGGTCAGGCCGGAGATGATGTGCCAGACGCCCCACCAGGCGGTGATGACCAGCATGCCGCCGTGCGGCGGAAGGCCGGCGAAAATCGACGTACCGAGCAGCAGCACCAGGCCGAGGCCCGAATTCTGGATGCCGGTCTCGATGGTCAGCGTGCGGCGGTCGCGACGCGGCACCTTGAAGGCCGAGCCCACCCCGAAACCGGTGAGCAGCGCCAACAGGTTGTGAACCAGCACGATGACGAAGATGTATTTGATGCACTTGAGGAAGGCGTCCATATTGCCCACGAACGAGAGGACGACCATCACCAGGAAGAACACGATGCTCACCCACTGGAACGGTTTCTTCATCTTGTCGGCCAGTTTCGGCAAGTAACGGGAAGTCAGGATACCCAGCGTCAAAGGAACGCCCAGCAGGATGAAGATCGTCTTGAACACATCCCAAAGCGGAATGCTCAGGTACGGAACTTCCCCGTGGACCGAGGCGAATTTCAGGAACAGGTTGCCGTACAGCCAGAAATTGAAGGGCGTCATCAGGACGGCCAGCGCCGTGCTGATGGCCGTCAGGCACACCGACAGTTCGATGTTCGCCTTGGCCAGCGAACTCATGAAGTTGGAAATGTTGCCGCCCGGGCAGGAAGCCACCAGGATCATACCCAGCGCCATCGTCCAGGAAATCCAGCCCACGCTGTCCATCAGCAGGGCCAGGAGGAAGGTGAGCAGCGGCAGCAGGATGAGCTGGCAGCACGCACCCAGGATGACGGATCGGGGTTTCTGGAAAACTTCGACGAAGGTGTGGGGCTTGATGCCCAGGGCCACGCCGTACATCACGAAAGCGAGGACGATGTTGATGGTGTTCATGCCTCCCGCATTCATCGTTACATTGATGCTGTCGATGGCGGCTTCGATTTCAGGTCTCATGGGTTCAGGTTGAAAGAAAACTATTGGGCGATAAATCTATAGAGAATCCACCCGGCCTGCGTCTTGCCGGCGTCGGTGGATGCGGAGAAACGGGATCGTTTGGCGGCGTCGATGGCGAAGGCGTGGAGCGACGCATCGGCCGACGAACCTTCGGGGCGGACCCTTGCCGCCGTCACCCGGCCGGCCGGGTTGACTTCGATGTCGACCATCACGTCGCCAGCCCCATAGCCTTTGTAGGCCGGGACAGGCAGGTTCAACGCCTTGCGGCCGTCCAATTCATAGGAAATGACCGACGGTCCCTGGTACGCCGGGGCGGGTTCGGACGACTCCTCCCCTTTCTGCGGGCCCAGGTCGACCGCCTCCTCCTTGGCTTGCTGCGCCAGCGCGTCGCGACGCGAAGCGTCGAGCTTGCGCTGGAGCTCGCGCGCCTCGTCGTAGACTTCCGACGGGTTCTTGAAGCGGTCGTCGCGCAGCTTGCTGCCGGCATCGACCGCCACGTTGCGGATGCGCTCGCGCGGCTGGCGGGCCAGCAGGTCCTCGAGGTTCTTGTTCACCTCTTCCTTGAGTTCAATCTCCTTCTGGAGCTTTTCCAGCTCCTCCTGTTTGGTGAAATCCAGGACGAACGACTGTTCCTGCGTGGCGACACGGCCGACGGAGAAAGCGAGCAAGATGACCAGAATCGCCAAATGAAAGACCAGGGTCGTGTAGAAACCGACCCGGTCCTCCTGATTCCGGCCACCCCACCATTTCATTATTCCTGCTCCTTTTCTTTGGCCATTTTCCGGATACCGGAAAGCAGCACGTTGATGGCCACTTTGTTATGGCCGCCCTGGGGCACGATGATGTCGGCGTAGCGCTTGCTCGGGGCGATGAACTGCAGGTACATCGGTTTGACCGTCTTGGTATAGCGGTCGATCACCCATTCCACGTTCTTGCCGCGCTCCACGATATCGCGGGTGATGACGCGCATCAGGCGGTCATCATCGTCGGCATCGACGAAGACCTTGATGTCGAGTTCGTCCATCAGTTCCTTGCAGGTGAAGATGAGGATGCCTTCGACGATGATGATGTCGGAAGGTTCCACGTGCACCGTTTCCGCCTGCCGGGTGCAGGTGATGTAGGAATAGGTGGGCTGGTCGATGGCCTTTCCCGCTTTCAGTTCGCGGAGCTGCTGCACGAGCAGGTCCCAGTCGATGGAGTCGGGATGGTCGAAGTTCAGGGCCTGGCGCTCTTCCATGGAGAGATGTCCCTGGTCCTTGTAGTAAGAGTCCTGCGGAATGACCGTCACGTGCTCGTGCGGAGACATTCTACGGGCAATCTCCCGAACGACGGTCGTCTTTCCGGAGCCGGAGCCGCCTGCGATGCCGATGATCAACATATAATGGTTTATTCTTTTTTAAAAATCTGCGGTTTTGGGCGTTCTGGGGAACGGGATGACGTCGCGGATGTTGGCCATGCCGGTGACGAAGAGGAGCAGGCGCTCGAAGCCGAGGCCGAAGCCGCTGTGGGGGCAGGAGCCGAAACGGCGGGTGTCGATGTACCACCAGAGGTTGGTGGTGTCCATATGCAGTTCCTCGATACGGCGGTTGAGTTTCTCGAGCGAGGATTCGCGCTCGCTGCCGCCGATGATCTCGCCGATCTTCGGGAACAGCACGTCGGTGCCGCGCACGGTCTTGCCGTCGTCGTTCTGCTTCATATAGAAGGCCTTGATGTCTTTCGGGTAGTCGGTCAGGATCACCGGCTTGCCGAAATGCTTCTCCACCAGGTAACGCTCGTGTTCGCTCTGCAGGTCGACGCCCCATTCCACCGGGAACTCGAACTGCTGGCCGCTGGCCTTGAGGATCTCGATACCTTCGGTGTAGGTCAGGCGCACGAATTTCGTGGACACGACCTGCTTCAGTCGTTCGATCAGGCCGGGATCGATCATCTTGTTGAGGAATGTCAGGTCGTCCTGGCAGTTGTCGAGGGCATACTGCACCAGGTATTTGATGAATTCTTCCTCGAGGTCCATCAGGTCGTTGACGTCGTAGAAGGCCATTTCGGGCTCGATCATCCAGAACTCGGCCAGGTGGCGCGGAGTGTTGGAATTCTCGGCGCGGAAGGTCGGGCCAAAGGTGTAGATGTTGCCGAGGGCCATGGCGCCGAGCTCGCCTTCCAGCTGGCCGCTCACCGTCAGGGCCGTCTGGCGGCCGAAGAAGTCCTGGCTATAGTCGACGGCACCGTCGTCGGTGCGTGGCAGGTTCTCGAGGTCGAGGGTCGTGACCTGGAACATCTCGCCGGCGCCTTCGCAGTCACTGGCCGTGATCAGCGGGGTATGGAGGTAGCAGAAGCCTTTGTCGTTGAAGAATTTGTGGATGGCGAAGGCCATGGCGTGGCGCATGCGGAACACGGCGCCGAAGGTATTGGTGCGCGGGCGCAGGTGCGCAATTTCGCGAAGGAATTCCATGCTGTGGCCTTTCTTCTGGAGCGGATAGCTCTCCGGATCGGCCGTACCGTAAACTTCGATCTCCTTGGCCTGGACCTCAACGGCCTGGCCGCTGCCCATCGAGGGGACGAGGTCGCCCTTCACGCACAGGCAGGCACCCGTGGTGATCTGTTTCATAAGGGCCTCGTCGAATTTGGACGGGTCGCATACGACTTGGATATTGTTGATGGTGGAACCGTCGTTCAGGGCGATGAACGCCACGTTCTTGTTCCCCCGTTTGGTGCGGACCCACCCCTTGACGACAACGTCTTCCTGCGGCTGTCCGCTCAAATAATCCTTGATTCTTTTCATCTATGATTGACTATTTATTTTTTTTGCAATGGGTATCTGCTTTTCGTGCTGTGCCACCCTCGGCAACATAAGAGGGAGGGGCCCACGCCTAAAGCGTGGGAGGGGTCTCGCGGAGCGAGACGCTAAGAAAAGCAGATACCCATTGCATAAATATATATTACCATTTAATTATTTTAGACTCTTTACTTTCATTCCAGCACTTGTCGACGACCGTGATCACGTATTGATAGTGGCCTTTGTGCTTTTCGGCAGGCCTGTAGTGCGTGTCGCGGGTGATTTTGACGATGTGACGGCTGTCGGAGAGGTCGATGGCTTCACCATTGGCGAAGCGGTAGACCACGTAGAAATGGGGCTGCTGGAGGACATCGTCGGTGGGCTGGGGTTTCCACGAGATCTCCCGGTGGGAGGCATGGATCGAGGCCACGGGGTCTGGAGCGACGGCATCCAGATCGGTGTAGGCCGGGATCAGGGCCGGATGCTTCTGATAGACCAGCCGGAGGGAATCCGCCAGGTTGAACCCGCGACTCTCGGCCAGACTCCAGCCGGGCCACCACACGTTGCCGTCGACATTGGGCAACTCCCGGACAAGCTGCATCTTGCGCGCCGTCTGGGTGATGGCGGGATTGTCGAGATCGGGCTCGCTGAAGGTGCCGATGCTCTGCCCGATATAGAGCTGGCCCTTATAGTTCTTGTCGTTCCACCAGTGGATAAGCACGTCGTAGTCGGCGGCAGGATGGCCGATCCGCCAATAAAGCTGCGGAACGATATAGTCGATATAACCCTTCTCCGCCCAGGCGGGAACGTCGGCGAAAAGTTCCTCGTAGTTCGACAGGCCGTTGGTGGCGCTGCCGCTGCCGTCGGGCGTATCTTTCAGGTTGCGGTGAATGCCGAAGGGCGAGATGCCGAAACGCACCCAGGGCTTGAGGGCCTTGATGGTATCGTTCACCGCGTGGATGAGCGTCTCCACATTGTGGCGGCGCCAATCCCCTTTCTGCCAGTATTCGAAGCCCTGCGCCGCGCCGTATTTCGTGAAGGAGGCGTCGTCGTGGAATTCTTCGAACTTCTCGGGATAGGGGTAGAAATAGTCGTCAAAATGGATGGCGTCGACATCGTAACGCGAGACGATGTCGGCAATCACCCGGACGGTATGCGCCACGGATTCCGGTTCGCCCGGATCGAAATAGAGCTGCCTGCCGTAGCGTTTGAAGATTTCGGGTTTCTTGAAATAGAGGTGGTCGGGATGCAATTGCTCCCGGTCGTTGGAAGTGACCCGGTAGGGATTGAGCCAGGCGTGCAGCTCCATGCCGCGCGCGTGGCACTCGTCGATCATGAATTGCAGCGGATCCCAGAACGGATCGGGGGCCTTGCCCTGCTCGCCCGTCAGGAAACGGGTCCAGGGCTCGAGCTCCGACGCGTAGAAAGCGTCGGCCTGGGGGCGGACCTGGAAGATGACGGCATTGCAACCTTGCGCTTCCAGAGCGTCAAGCGTGGCGGTGAACCAATCCTGGATCTGCTCCCGGGTCAGGGTCTTGATCCGCTGGTTGCCCACGATGTGCAGCCAGGCACCGCGGAACTCGCGCTTGGGCGGCTCCTGCGAAAAGGCAGGAGCGGCCGCGAGCAGCGCGATCAACAGCAGGGTGAGCGTCCGTTTCATCGGTCCGATCAGAAGGCCACGCCCATTGCGGCGCAGATTTTCTTGGGAATGTCGGTGTTGTCCTGGCGGCCGGCGAACTGGCAGGCGCCGACGCCCTTGGCCCATACGGGAACGGGACCGCCGCTGTGCGAATAGGTGGTCCAGCCCACGCGCGCCTCTTCGTTGACCGAGTCAATCGACTGGGGATCGTTCATATACTTCTCCACGTCGGTCGAGGCGGAAGCGCTCTTGATCTTGTCGATGACCGTCAGGTCATAGTCGTAGCCGCGCCGGCCCAGGGCGAGGCCGCCCGTCTCGTGGTCCGCCGTCACGACGATCAGGGTCTCTTCGGGATGACGCGCATAGAAAGCGTCGGCGATGGCGATCGCCTGGTCGAAGTCGAGGGTCTCGAAGATGGTGCCCGCCAGATCCTGGCTGTGCGCCGTCCAGTCGATCAGACCGCCTTCGGCCATCATAAAGAAGCCTTTCGGATTGCGCTCCAAGACGGTGATGGCCGCCTCCACGATCTGCGAAAGCGTCAGGGCGCCTTCCGGACGGCCCAGGGCATACGGGCAGATCTCTTCGGAGCCTTCACGTTGGACGAGCACGATGTGGTCGGCGTCCTTCTTGGCCTTGAAGTCCTCATAGCCATAGGCCAGCGTATAGCCGCCTTCGGCAATCATATCGTAGAGAGAAACTTCTTCGTTGCCCTCCTTCCCTTTGGGATGATAGAGGCCGCCGCCGGCGAAAAACTCGAAACCGGTACCGGGGAGTTCCTTGCCGATTTCGTAGTAGTTGCCGCGTTTGATGTTGTGTCCGAAGAAAGCGGCCGGGGTAGCGTGGTTGATCGGCGTGGTGGACATCACGCCGACGCTGTAGCCGGCTTCGTGAATCTTATAGGCGATGCTTTTCTGCTGGGTGGTGGAATCGGGGGCGATGCACAGCATCCCGTTGTTCGTCTTCTCGCCCGTGGAAAGGGCCGTGCCGGCCGCCGACGAGTCGGTGATGATGTGGTTGGCCGAGCAGGAGACGGCTTCGCCCATCACGGGGAACTGCGTAAAGCACAGCGGATCCATACCGATCACGCCGCGTTCCTGCGCCAGATAGGCTTCCGCGGCCGCCACGTGGGTCGATCCCATGCCGTCACCGATAAAATAAAAGACATATTTCGCATGCTTTTCCTGCGGCTTGCAGGAAACCGCCAGGGCCAGCAGGGCGGCGACTGCCATAAAACTCAGAACTTTCTTCATTTCGATAATCTTTGCGGGATAAAAGAAAGGGTGACGTGAAGCCACCCTTTCCTTGAGTTAAGCGTTTGTCATTTCTGAATGCCGCCCTTGCGCGCGCCATACATGATCTTCAGGGCCGAGCACCGGCGAAGCTCCTGCTTCACGTCGGTGATGATACCCATACGGGTATCCTGGTCGGCCTTGATGTTGACCTGCATGAACGGACGGTCGGCCTCGGACATCTTCTCACGCTCGGCGGCGATGAAGTCGCGGATCGAGCTCAGGTCGGAGTTGTCCTTGCAGATGACATCGTTCAGCTGGATACGGGAGTCCGTACCATACTCCTTCTGATACTGCTGGGAAGGAGTGCCGATATAGATATAGGAAGCCAAGTCCTTACGCTCGAGCTTCGCGATTTCGGAAGCCTGCGGCGTGCGGACACGAACTTTCGTTTCCGTCTGACGCATGGAGGTACACACCATGAAGAACATCAGGATGATGAACACGATGTCCGGCAGGGACGAGGTATTCATCTGCGGAAGTTCGCCTTTGTTTTCTTTGATGAATTTTGCCATACTGAATCCTCCTATTTCTTTTTGACGTCTTTCGGTTCAGCTTCGGAAATACGCTGCGGGACGGCCTGGCGGACAATTTCCTGCCGCTCTTCGTCGAGTTTGCTGTATTTCTTGCCGTAGGTCTTCATCGAGAAGTCGTCGCGGAGTTCGTTGACGGCCTTGATCAGCTCGTTCTGGACGGTGATGTAGGCCTGATACGTGGTACCGCGGTCGTTCTGCAACGAGATGACGCCTTTGGTCACAGGAACCGGTCCGAGACCCGGGATGTCCTTGATTTCTTTCTCAGGGAGATTCGGATCGTCGTAAGGGTTGGTCATGAATTCTTTGATCTTGTCTTTCAGCTGGCTGACATCCATAGGTTGACTTCCGGCCAAGAGGCGGTCATTGGAATTGATCTTCACCTGGATGATATTCCGACGGTTGACCTCCTGGTTCTCCACCTTCTGATCCTCAGGCGGGATCGGCGGAAGGAGACGGGAGATACCCTCCTCCTTGTCCATGGTGGTCACCATCAAGAAGAATATCAGCGCGATGAACGCAATATCCGCCATTGATGAGCCGTTAATTTCAGGAACCTTTTTCTTAGCCATAAGAAATCACTTATTTTTTAACCGCATTGCGGATGGCACTCCAGATCAGCGTGACGATCGCGCCGCCCACCAGCAGGTAGGTGATGTAGAGCACGGCGTCGGCAAGCTTGAAGTCGCCGGGTGTCGTAACTGCATTCGTATCGATGGCCTTGCCCGGGGCAATCAGCCAGGCGCCGCCGACGATGACGACGGCCGCCACAAGGAGAATGATCAGGCGGAGGAGCTTTTTCTTATCCTTGAATGCCGCGACAAGCGGGAAGAGCAGGGTCACGCAGATTGCGAAGAGCACCAGCACGTAGATCCAGTACAGGAAGGTATCGAGGGATCCGCTGTCAACGCCCGTCGGCTTGGAGACGAGGACGACGACGAAGAGCACCAGCGACACCAGGAAAAGGATCAGTTCAAGGATTTTCCAGGGCCTGTTCTCTCTTTTTTCGTTAGCTTCTTTCATAACCGGTCAATGAATGAAGGTTATTATTTGCTGTATTTGACAAGCATGTCGACGAGCGAGATGGAAGAGTCTTCCATATCCACGACGATCGTGTCGATCTTGGAAATGATGTAGTTGTAGAACAACTGGAGAATGATGGCGACGACCAGACCGCCGACGGTGGTGATCAGAGCCACTTTCATACCACCAGCAACCAGAGCCGGGCTGATATCACCAGCGACCTCGATGGCGTCGAAGGCCTGGATCAGACCGAGAACCGTACCCATGAAGCCCAACTGCGGAGCGATACCGATGAACAGACCGATCCAGGAGAGACCCTTCTCGAGTTTACCCATTTCGACGGAGCCGTATTCGATGACGGATTTCTCAGCTTTCTCGATGCCCTGGCCGTCCTTGACGCGGAGCAGGCCCTGGGTGAAGATACGGGCGACCGGGCCCGGCGTTTCACGGCAGAGCTCGTAGGCTTTCTCGACACCTTCGTTCTTGAGGCAGTCCTCGATCTTGTTCAGCAGTTTGGTGTTGTTCTTCTGGGCGATGCTCAGGGTGATGATCTTGGCGATGGCGATGGCCAGACCGAGAATGAGGCACAACAACACGAGCGACATGAACGTCGCACCACCGTCGATGAACAGCTTCTTCAGCTGCTGGTGGATCGGCTTGTCGGTCGGAGCCGCGGCGAACGGATCGACGGCGGCGTCATCGGCGACAGCGTTGGCTTCGTCCACGACCTCAGTCTGCGCGGCAGGCTCATCCTGGGCAAAAGTCTTCTGGTACTCAGCAGAAATGGTCAGGAGACCGATCACTGCCAAAAACATGAAAATTTTTTTCATAGGTTTTTTGATTAAATTAAACACTGTATTTTTAATAGTTATAGTTCTCTAACGTCCAAAAACGACATAGTGCCGCCAAAAATTCTTTGCAATTTAACAATTTTTTCGGAATGTAGCACGTTTTCTAAGAAATTTCTCCAAACGACGAGATTTCCAGTTTTATAGCAACTGTCTTATTATCACTATATTGACCCAAAAGCACAAATAATTTAGTGACGGCGGCTTCGGTCGTCATGTCGCGTCCGCACACGACGCCGGCCTGCCGGAGGGTGTCGCCGTTGGCATAGGCGCCCATATCGACCATGCCCGTCTGGCACTGCGTGATGTTGACCACGATGCCGCCGGCGGCCGTGAAATCGGAGAGCGCCTGCAGGAACCAGGGGTACGAAGGAGCGTTGCCCGACCCGAAGGTCTCGAGAACCACGGCGCGCAGGCCTTCCGTCGCCAGGACGGCCCGGACATAGGCCTCGGAGATGCCCGGGAAGATTTTGAGTACCGCCACCCGGTTGTCGAGCTGCGTGTGCATCAGCAGGGGCAGGCCCCAGCGGCTCGGGTGATAGAGAGCCTGGTTGTTGTAGCGGATATGCGTGCCTACCTCCGCCAGCGGCGGATAATTGGGCGAGCGGAAAGCGCTGAAGTTCTCGGCGCTGTATTTCGTGGTGCGGTTGCCGCGGAAGAGTTCGTTCTCGAAGTAGATGCAGACCTCGCTCACATAGGGATGGCCGTGGGCGTCGCAGGCGGCGGCCAGTTCCAGGGAGTCGATGAGGTTTTCCTTTCCGTCCGTCCGGAGCATCCCGATGGGCAGCTGGCTGCCCGTGAAGATGACCGGTTTCTCAAGGTTTTCGAGCATGAAGCTCAGCGCCGACGCGGAGTAGGCCATGGTGTCGGTCCCGTGCAGGACCACGAAACCGTCGTAGGCCTTGTAGTTGGCGCCGATCAGCTCGCAGAGCCGGACCCAGAAGGCCGGATTGGCGTCGGACGAGTCGATCACCGGGTCGAAAGAATAGGTATCGATGACAAAGCCGAACTTGCGCAGTTCCGGGACTTCCTGCAGGATCTGGGTGAAATCGAAAGGCTCCAGCAGCAGCGTGTCGGGATTCTGCTTCATCCCGATGGTTCCGCCGGTGTAGATGAGAAGGATCTTTCTGTCCATGGGTTATAGGTTGAAAAGCCGCCGGGCGTTCCGCGTGGTCGAGGCGGCCACGTCTTCGTACGGCAGTTGCTTGATTTGGGCGATTTTTTCGACGACGAGCCGGACGTAGGACGGCTCGTTCCGCTTCCCGCGGAACGGGACGGGCGTCAGCCAGGGGCAGTCGGTCTCCGTGACGATGTCGTCGAGCGACATCTTTTCGACGGCCAGGGCGACGCCGGCATTTTTATAGGTCACGACGCCGCCGATGCCGAAGCGGAAGTCGGCATAGGTCAGGAGGCGGCGGTACGTTTCATAGCTTCCGGAATACGCGTGCATCACGCCGCGGAAATCCACGCCGCGGAGGTCTTCCAGCACGCGGAAGAAATCGTCGGTAGCCTCCCGCAGATGGATGATCACGGGCAGGCCGGCTTCGGCGGCCAGGACGATCTGCTCTTCGAGCACGCGGATCTGCTCCTTCACGAAATCTTTCGACCAGTACTTGTCGAGCCCGATTTCGCCGACGGCGTACCAGCGGCGGTCGGCGAAGTGTTCCTTTACGAAAGCGAGTTCTTCCTCCCAGGTTTCCGACACGGAGGTGGGATGCAGGCCGATGCAGGGGAAGGCGAAGCCGGGCAGGGCGTCGGCCATGGCCACGAGGGATTCGTGGCAGGAGCGGTCGATGCCCGGCATCACGCAAGCCTCCAGGCCGGCTTCGCGGGCGCGCGTGAGCACGTCGTCAAAATCGGGACGGAAGGCCTCGTCGTAGAGATGACAGTGGGTATCGACGATCATGTCTTACAAAGATACACAAAATTTGGTTCCGTCGGCCACCACGCGGCCCGCCAATTCCAAATCGAGCAACTCGACCGAAATGTCGCGGGCCGGCAGGCCGGTCCAGGCCGCCAGTTCCTCCATCGTGGCCGGCGACCGCTCGGCAAGAATCAGCAGCAGTTCGCGGCGGAGCGGCGGATCGTCGGGGCGCAGGAGCGACGGCCGGCGGCTGGCTCGGCGCAGGACGCGCCAGCCCAGCGCGAGGCCCAGCGCCTCCTCGTCAGGCACCAGCACGGCCTCCTGCGCCGCGATCAGCCGGTTGCAGCCCTCGAACGAAGCGTCCGTCGGACGGCCCGGCACGGCATAGACTTCCCGGTTGTAGGAAGCGGCCAGCGAAGCGGTGATCAGTCCCCCGCCCTTCCGGTACGACTCGACCAGCAGAACGGCGTCGGCCAGGCCGGCGATGATGCGGTTGCGGCGCAGGAAGGTGTAGGCTTCGGGCGCGATGCCGCGCGCGAAGTCGGTGACCAGGGCGCCGCGCTCGAGCATCCGGTCGGCCAGGGCCTGGTGCTGGCGCGGATAGACCGCTTCGGGGCCGCACGGCAACACGCCGACGGTAGGCAGGCCGGCGGCCAGGGCGGCTTCGTGGGCGCAGCCGTCGATGCCGAGGGCCAGGCCGCTGACGATCAGCGGCTTCTCTTCCAGCTCGGCCAGATTCTCCACGATGCGGCGGCACTGGTCGCGGCCCGTCCAGGTGGCCTTTCGGGTGCCTACGACGGCGAGCACGTGCGTAGCGTCCATATCGGCCGCTCCGCGGACATACAACAGCAGCGGCGCGTCGCCGCAGTCGGCGAGCCGGCGCGGATAGCCGGGCTGTCCGATGCCCAGCATCCGGACACCCGCGCTCCGCGCCCATTCGCATTCGCGCCGGGCCCATTCCAGCAGCGCGGGCGCCAGAAGCTGGTCGATAAAGTCGTCGCCGTGGCGGAGCGCAGCCGCGAGTTCCTCGCGGCGCGCGGCGAACACGGCGGCCGGGCCGCCGAAGGTTTCCAGCAGATGCCGCCCGGCGGCGCATTTGTACGCGAACACCCGGCTCAGCGCACAATAATAAACAGAAAGGTCGGAGTCCATCTTTTTTGCATCCAAGATACGGACTCCGACCCGAAATCGGCCGACGGAAAAGCAATTTCGACAGGATTAACAAATTAAAAAAAGTCGCTATACGTCATACGCTAAAAGTCCGCTTCAGCGGACCGCCGGAGGCCGGTACTTTGCTAAACCCTGCTCATATACGCACGTCTCCCAGCATTAGCAAAGTACTAAGGCCGGGAGGCGCGGGGTTTGGGGCAGAGCCCCATCTAAATAATCAGCATCGCGTCGCCGTAGGTACCGAACTGGTAGCCCTGCTCGATGGCCACCTTGTAGGCATCCATCACGGGGCGGTAGCCGCCGAAGGCGGCGGCCGTCATCAGCATCGTGCTGTAGGGCAGATGGAAGTTGGTGACGAAAGCGTCGGGCACCGAGAACTGATACGGCGGGAAGATGAACTTGTTGGTCCAGCCGTCGAAGGCGCGGATCTCCTTCTTGGTCGTGACGTAGGTCTCGAGGGCGCGGGCCACCGTCACGCCGACGGCGAAGATCTTGTTGCCGCGCGCCTTGGCGCCGTTGACCGCGGCAGCGGTCTCCTCGGAGATCGAGAACTGCTCGGAGTCCATCTTGTGCTTGGAGAGGTCTTCCACGTCCACGTTGTGGAAATGGGCGTTGCCCATATAGAGGGTCAGGAAGGTGGTGTCGATGTCGCGGATCTCCATTTTCTTGAAGAGGATCTTGCTGAAGTGCAGGCCGGCCGCCGGGCAGGCCACGGCACCCTCCTTCGACGCGAAGATGGTCTGGAAGCGCTCTTTGTCAATCTCTTCCGCGTGGGGGCGGATCCACTTGGGAACGGGCAGGGAGCCCATCTGGTAGAGGGTCTGGCGGAATTCCTCGTAGGTACCGTCGAAGAGGAAGCGGAGCGTGCGGCCGCGGGAGGTCGTATTGTCGATGACCTCGGCCACCAGGCTGTCGTTCTCTCCGAAATAGAGCTTGTTGCCGATGCGGATCTTGCGGGCGGGATCGACCAGCACGTCCCAGAGGCGCTGGTCGCGGTTGAGCTCGCGCAGCAGGAATACGTCGATCTCGGCGCCGGTCTTTTCCTTGTTGCCGCTCATCCGGGCGGGGAACACTTTGGCGTCGTTGAACACGAACAGGTCGTGCGGCGCGGCGTACTCGATGATATCCTTGAAAATCCGGTGCTCGATTTCGCCGGTGTCCTTGTGCAGCACCATCAGGCGGCATTCGTCCCGCTCGGGGGAAGGGTATTTGGCGATCAGTTCCGGGGGAAGTTCAAATCCGAATTGGGAAAGTTTCATTTTTTAGATTTAATGCGAGAAAACAATAGTTATACGGAAAAAATCTAAAAAAGTTTCATTTTATCCGTCCTTCAACACCGCTTCCATCACATTGTCGGTGGTCAGCCAGATGGGATAGAAGGCTTCGTCGTTCATCGGCGTGTTGCGTCCGATCAGGGCCCGGATCTGCACCAGGAGGAGCGGACCCGAGATTTCCCACTCCTGCGGCGTGGGCTTCACGCCCGCCGCGGTAGTGTAGGCGATGAACTCATCTTTCAGCGGAAGACCGTCCAGGAAGCGGTTGAGCGCAGGCAGGTCGTGGATCTCCCGCAGGGAGGCGCGGTAACGGTCGGACATCCGGGTCGCGAACTTGACCTGCAGGCTCTGGCGGTTGCACTGGCCCAGGAAGTCGGTATAGCGGGTGGTGTCGAGCGGGACGAAGACATCGGGGATGATGCCGCCCCCGCCGTACACCGTGCGGCCGCCGCGCGTGGTGAATTGCAGCGAATCGTTGACCTTGATGCTGTCGACGCTCGTCATCTCGCCGTGGAGATAGCGCTCGTAGATATCGTATCCGTACGCATCGGAATACGGCTTCTGGATACAACGGCCCGACGGGCTGTAATAGCGCGCCACCGTGAGCCGGATCCCCGACCCGTCGCTGAAGAAGACCGGTTCCTGCACGAGGCCCTTGCCGAACGAGCGCAGGCCGTAGAGCGTAGCGCGGTCATTGTCCTGCATCGCGCCGGCGAAAATCTCGCTCGAGGAGGCCGACGCTTCGTTGATGAGCACGGCGAGCGAAAGGTCGCGGCAGCTTCCCTTGCCGTCGGCGAACACGTCGCTGCGCGGCCGGTTGCGGCCTTCCATATATACGATCAGGTCGCCCTTCTCCAGGAATTCGTTCGACAGGAGCAGCGCCTGGTCGAGATAGCCGCCGGTATTGTCGCGCAGGTCGAACACGAGCCGGCGCATGCCCTGCTCCCGCAGGGAGAGCGCCGCCTTGAGAAATTCCAGATACGTGCTGCGGGCGAACTTCGACAGCTTGATGTACCCCGTCGTATCGTTGAGCATAAAGGCCACATCCACGCTGTTGACGGGAATCACGTCGCGGATGATGGGAAAGACCAGCGGCTCGGCCACGCCTTCGCGCATCACGTGGATTTCCACGCGCGTCCCGCGCTTGCCTTTCATCAGGCGGACCATCGAGTCCTGGGGCATGTTCACGCCCGCGATCACGCGGTCGTCGACCTGCACCACCCGGTCGCCCGACAGCAAGCCGGCCTTCTCGGACGGGCCGCCCACGATCACCTGCGACACGATGGCCGTGTCGTTGGGCACGCTGAACTGGATGCCGATGCCGTCGAACCCGCCCTGGAGGTCTTCTTCGGCTTCCTTCAGCTCCACGGGCGGAAGATACACCGAATGCGGGTCGAGCGCGGCGAGCAGGTCGGGCAGAATCTTTTCGGTCACGGCCTTCTGGTCGATCTCGTCGACATAGTCGCGGTCCACGCTCTGCAGGACAAGCTGCAGCTTGGCCCAGTCGGATTCGGGAATCCGCACTTCTTTCTTACGGTTCTGCTGCCACAAACGGCCGATCAGGATGAGCAGCAGGAACAGGATCACCCACCAGCCCAGGGAGCGAAGCAGATTCTTGGTACGCGGCTCCATCGGCTATTCGAATTTGTCCACCTGGATGCCGGCGCGGCGCAGCAGGTCCACGCCGTCGATGATCCGGTATTCCCGGGCATAGACGACCCGGGTGATGCCCGACTGGATGATCAGCTTGGCACACTCCATACAGGGAGAATCGGTAATGTAAAGCGTCGCGCCCTCGCTGCTGTTGCCGCTGCGGGCCACTTTCGTAATCGCATTGGCTTCGGCGTGGAGGACGTAGGGCTTCGTCACCCCGTTCTCGTCTTCGCAAACGTTTTCAAAACCCGACGGCGTGCCGTTGTAGCCGTCCGAAATGATCATCCGGTCCTTGACCAGGATGGCGCCCACCTGCCGGCGGGTGCAGTAGGAATTCTTCGCCCAGACGGCAGCCATTTCCAGGTAGCTGCGGTCGAATCTCGTCTGTTTTTCCTTGTCCATAAGCCGTTAACGCGTATTCACGTCGCGCTGATAAAGGTATCGCTTGATGCTCCGCTTGGGAGTCTTTTCGAATTCCTGGTCCACGATCTCGATGGCGCCGATCTTGCAGTACTGGTCGAGCTCGAGGTTGGCCATCTTGCGGTTCTCTTCCATCTTCGCCTCGAGGGCTTCCCGGTCGAGCCCGTCTTCCGTGGCCAGTTCGAAATCGGGATAGACGAGGGCCACCAGTTTGAAATCGTCCTCGATCACGAGCGATTCCACCACATAGGGCAGGTTGTTCAGGATGCTCTCGATCTCCTCGGGATAGATGTTCTGGCCCGAAGGACCCAGGATCATGCTCTTGCTGCGCCCCTTCAGGTAGAGGTAGCCGTCGCTGTCGATCACGCCCATGTCGCCGGTGCGGAACCAGCCGTCCACAAACGCCTCGCGCGTGGCGATCTCGTTCTTGTAGTAGCCCAGGAACACGTTTTCACCCTTGACCAGCACCTCGCCCGGAATCTTTTTCGGATTGTCGGAGTCGATCTTGATCTTCATCCGGGGCGCCGCCTTGCCGCAGGAGTAGAGCTTGGTCTTGTCCCAGTGGACATAGGTGATGATGGGCGCGCATTCGGTCATGCCGTAGCCGATGGTGAACGGGAAGTTGATGCGCTTGAAGAACGCCTCGGCCTCGCGGTTGAACGGCGCGCCGCCGATGATCACTTCGCCGAACTTGCCGCCGAAGGCCTGGATGAGGTTGTCGCGGATCTTGTTCTTGACCACCTTGTCGATCACCGGCAGGTTGAGCATCAGCTTGATGCGGGCCTTGCTGATGAAAGGCAGCAGCATATTCTTGTAGATCTTCTCGATGACCAGCGGCACGGAGATGATGGTGTCGGGCTTGACCGTCGCCATCGCATCGAGGATCACCTTCGGGCTGGGCAGGCGCGTGAGGAAGAACACCTGGGCGCCGAGCGTCATCTCGAAGAGGAATTCGAAGATCATTCCGTACATATGCGCCGTAGGCAGCATCGAGACCATCCGGGAGTTGCAGTCCATATGCGGCTCCGCCTCGTGGGCGAACTGCACATTGGAAGTCAGCGCACGGAAAGGAATCATCACACCCTTCGAGAAGCCCGAGGTGCCCGAGGTATAGCTGATCAGGGCCATCTCCTCGGGAGAGTCCACATAATAATGGATGTCTTCCTTGGAGAACCCCTGGGGATAGCGGGCCTGCATCAGGGAGTCCATTTCCGCCATGGTCTGGGTGGCCGTTTCACGCAGGGCATACACCACCTGGAAGTCCGTGAGTTTCACCACGACCTCCACGCCCGGAAGGTCGAGACCTTCCATATTCGGCCAGATGTTGTCGCCCACGAAGAGGATGCGCGATTCGGAGTGGATGACCAGGTGCCGGATGTTGGCCGGCTGGAATTCGTGGAGGATGGGCACCACCACGGCGCCGTAGGTCATGGCGGCCAGATACGACACGCCCCAGTTCACCTGGTTCTTGGCACAGACCGCGATGCGGTCGCCCTGCTGGATGCCGCAGGCCTCGAAGAAGAGGTGCAACTCGGCGATTTTCTGCGCCAAGTCTTTGTAGTATATGGTGTTCTGATTGTAGTTCGTTAAAGCGGGCCGTTCCCAGTTCTTCTTGAAACTCTCTTCGAGAAGGACGTTGAACGAGCGTTTCCGGGAAGGTTTTTTTGCCATAGGGATAGTTTATGAAAAGTCCTGCAAACTGCAAAGATGCGAATAAAGACCGTGATTTGCAACCAAATCTTCGTGTGTCCCTTCTTCCACGATGCGTCCGTCGCGAATGACGTAGATCCGGTCGGCGTGCCGGACCGTCGAGAGGCGGTGCGCGATGACCAGCGAAGTGCGGCCGCCCATCAGCCGGGACAAGGCGTCCTGCACCAGCCGTTCGCTCGCGGTATCGAGGGCGCTGGTGGCCTCGTCGAGAATGAGGATGGGCGGGTTCTTGAGCACGGCGCGCGCAATGGCGATGCGCTGCCGCTGGCCGCCCGAAAGCTTCGCGCCGCGGTCGCCGATGTTGGTGTCGTAACCCTGCGGCAGCGCTTCGATGAAGGCGTCGGCGCCGGCAATGCGCGCCGCTTCGATGACCTGTTCCCGCGTAGCGCCGGGCTGGGCGAAAGCGATGTTGCCCAGCACCGTATCGTTGAACAGCACCGTCTCCTGGGTCACGATGCCCATCAGGGCCGTCAGGTCGCCCAGACGCAGGTTGCGGATATCCTCCCCGTCGATGCGGACCGCGCCTTCCTGCACGTCATAGAACCGCGGCAGCAGGTCGGCCAGCGTGGACTTGCCCGCGCCGGAAGGCCCCACCAGCGCGACCGTCTGCCCTTTGGGCACGGTCAGGCTCACGTCCTGCAGCACAGGGACATCTTCATAGGAGAAGGTCACGTGGTCGAAGGTAATGGCGTCGCGGAATTCCTTGAGCGGCCGCTTCCCGTCGGGAATGGCTTCGGGTTCGTCGAGGATGCGGAAGATCCGTTCGGCCGAGACGAGCCCCTTCTGGAGCAGTGCATACGACTTGGCGATGGCCTTGGCCGGCTCGAGCACCTTCCAGTAGAACATAATATAGACGATGAACTGCGGCCAGGTCATGCCCAGCTGGCCGTGGTAGTTGAGCCACCCGCCGTAGAAAAGCACGCCCGCGGCGATCGAGATGCCGAGGAATTCCGACACGGGCGAGGCCAGTTCCTGGCGCGAGCGCACCTGCCGCGACACGCGGCGATGCCGCTCGTTGACCTGCTCGAAACTGTCTTCCACATAGGATTTCGCCCCGAAAGCCTTGATGATGCGCGAACCAGAAATCGCCTCCTCGAACTGGCTGAGGATGCGCCCCAGCAGGCTCTGCGTCTCAACCGAGTCGGCGCGGAGCCGGCGCGTGATGCGCGTGATGATGAAGGCCGACACCGGCAGGGCGATGAGCGAGATGAGCGTCAGCCGCGGCGACATATAGAAGAGCATCAGCAGGAAGCCCAGCACCAGGATCGGTTCGCGCAGGAACACGTGGAAGCCGCCCGCCACGGTGTTCTGCACCTCCGCCACGTCGTTCGACAGGCTGGAGAGCACGTCGCCCTTGCGGCGGGCGGTAAACCAGCCCACCGGAAGCGAAGCCACCTTGGCAAACAGTTCCTTGCGGATGTTCTTCATCATCCGCGTCTCCAGCACCACCAGGATGCGCTGCGACAGATAGCGGCACACATTGGCCAGCAGGCAGAACACCACCAGCGACACGCACACGAACACCAGGCCGCGGATGATCCCGCGCCCCCGGATGATGCTCGAAAGCAGCCATCCGAACCAGGCGGTGCAATAATCAAGACTCAAGGAGAATTCCGGCCTCTCCACCACCGCCGACACATCCGGATTGTCGAACAGCACGCTCAGCAGCGGCCCCAGCAGGGCATAATTGACCACGCCGAAGATGACCGACAGTACCGACAGCAGCAGATAGCCGGGAATCATCCGGCCATAGGGCCGGGCAAAAGACAAGACGCGCTTAAAGGTTTCCATACTATTCCAGCCGGGTCTCCTCCTTCTTGTTGAGATTCCGGGTGAAATACATGACGACGGCCAGGAGCAGGAAGAGGATCAGGGAACCGGTGAGGAGGGCGTACGTTTCCATCTGGAGCAGGACGTAGCTGACGATGTAGGCCAGGGCGACCAGGGCCACGAGGAAATAGGCCGACCGGTCCTTG
>CACYZM010000018.1 GCA_902778855.1 uncultured Bacteroidia bacterium | reverse complement strand
GCCCAGATAGAGTTTCAGGGATTTGCTCTCCACCATCTTCTGGTCGGGAATGTAGGAAATGCGGATTTCCGCAAAATCGGGCTGGCCCGTAATCGGGCACAGGGTGGTGAATTCCGGGCAGTTGAAGCGTACCCAGTAGTCGTTGCCGGGATGCTGGTTGATGAACGACTCCAGCAGCTGCGGCGAATAGTCGAAAATATAGGCGGTTTTCTTGCCAAGGGCCTTGAGCCCCTCTTTCTTTCTATCGGTTTCCATCTTCTTTCAACAGGAAAGGATTATACGAGATATCATAGTCATAGGCGTCGATGCCCTCGGCCTTTTTCAGGCGGCGGGCGATCACGGAGGTCACGGGCAGGATCACGACCTCATAGAGGGTCTTGACCGTCACCTGGGTGAGGATGATCGACAGGATGGCTTTGGCGGGCATCACGCCGGCGAAGGCCAGGGGATAAAAGATCACCGAGTCGGAGAGTTCGCCCACCACCGTGGAAAGGATGGCGCGCCAGCCGAATCCGCGGCCTTTCGTGGCGACTTTCATCTTGGACATCACGAAGGCGTTCATCTGCGAACCGAGAATGAAAGCCAGCAGCGAGGCGATCGTGGTGCGCGGAATCAGGCCGAAGAGGCGGTTGAAACTGTCGGCGACTTCCTGGCTCTCCGGATAGATGGGCGCCGGCAGCCAGCAAACCAGCTGGGCGGCCAAGGCGACGAAAGCGCTCAGGATGAAGCCCATCCAGATGACCCGCATGGCCTTGCGGTAACCGTAGACTTCGGTCAGCAGGTCGTTGATAATATAGGATATCGGGAAGATGACCACGGCCCCGGACAGTTGCAGCGGCCACTTGCCGACTTGCCAGAGACGCGGGACAAAAAGGTTGGATGTGACCAGACAAACACAGAAGGTTACGGCTAACCAGACGTAGACCATCGACGGCGATTGCCGTTTAAGATTTTGATTTTCAGACATTTTCACTTGTTTTTATAGTGGTACCAAGCACACTTGCGGCGGATTTCTTCCGCTACTCGGCGGCAAAGATAAGACAAAAAACGTAAATTTGACGGCGGAATTGCAACAAAGCGTTTCCCCCGTCGTTATATAGACAGAATGACCCGGAAAGAGATCACAGCGTTTTATCAGGCCCATAGCCGCCGGCTCTTCAACGTGGGCTGCCGCATCCTCCAGAATCCCGAGGATGCGGAAGAGGTGATGCACGACACGATCCTGAAGTTCCTCACCCAGCCTTTCCGCCCGATGATGCCGGAACAGATCTCCGCCTGGCTGACGCGCACCTGCATCCGCGCTTCCATCGACCGGCTGCGCAAACGCAAGCGCGAAGCGCTCTTCCTCGAAGAGTATGCCCTCGAGTCGGCCGCGGAAACGGAGGAGGAACTTCCGGAAGTGCCTGCGGCCCGGATTTTGGAAGAGATGCAACGGCTGCCCGAACCGTACCGGCTGGTCGTGACGCTCGTCCTGACGGAAGGCCTCGACTACCAGGAGATCGCCGCCTACACCGGCCTGAAAGAAACGACCTTGCGATCGCACTTTCTGCGGGGGAAACAAAAACTCATTGCACTGCTTAAAGAAGATGGAAAACCGATTTGACCTGTATGACCTGCCCGAAGGGCACGAGGAACGCTTCCAAGCGAAACTCGAGCCCCGGCTAGCCCGGGCAAGACGCCTGACCCGCGTTTTCCGCTGGACGGCCATCGCCGCCTGCCTTGCCGCCGTGCTCTGGCTTGGCTCCCGTACCCGTTCCCCGTTCTGGGCGGCCAATTCGCCCGAAGCGGTCTACGCCGCGTATCTGGAGCAAGTCGGCGAACTCTACCATTTGCTGGTCAACGAACCCGGTGATGAAACGGTCGACCGGGAAGCCGTTCTGGAGGAGCTGACCCACGAGACCATCCCCCTGTACGACCAGCTTCCCGAGGAAATGCCCGACCAGGAGAAGATTGCCGTCCTCAAGGAATACTACGGCGGCATCCTCGACGAAGCGGGACAACTCAAAAAAGAATTGAACAGAAAAAAACAGTAATTCCGATGAAAAAGATCACCCTCCTTTTCCTGGTGCTCGTCACCACGCTGACGACCGCTTTCGCAGAACCCGAAGCCGCGAAAAACCGCTACACGCATACCTACGATTTCCGTGATTTCACCGCCCTTTCCGTCTCGCACGCCTTCAAGGTGGACCTGACGTTCGAGGACCGCTACGAAGTCAGCATCGACGTGCCCGACTTCATCGAGCCCTACCTGATCGTCTCCCAGAACGGCGAGAAAGTGCGCCTCGACCTGGAAAGGCTGCCGAACGACATCCAGCTCAAGCTCAACGATGCGAACAGCTCGCTCATGGCCCGCGTTTCCGTTCCGAAACTGACCCGGCTGCAGCTCAGCGGCGCGTCGAAGGTCACTGCGTCGGGGCGGCTGGTGCTCGGGAGCGAGACGCTCTATCTCCAGTTGAGCGGCGCCACGGAACTCTACGGCCTGGTGGCCGAAGGCCGTGACAAACTCGACCTCAAGATCAGCGGCGCTTCCAAAGCCGATTTCGAAGCCGCTTTCAACAAACTGGAAGTCGATCTTTCGGGCGCTTCCAAACTGCGCTACGGCGGCGATGCCGACCAGCTCGAAATCGAGCTCTCCGGCGCCTCGGGTGCCCAGTTCGACGGCAATTATGCGGAGACCGACGCCGAGATCTCCGGCTCGTCCAAGCTCACCCTGACCGGCGACACCAAGAATCTGTCGCTCGAACTCTCCGGTGCCACGAAATTCGAAAGCCTGGGCAAGACCGCCCGCGCCTCCGTCGCGCTGAGCGGCGCCTCGAAGGCGAAACTCTCGGTTTCCGAGAAACTCCAGTACGCACTTTCCGGCGTCTCCACCTTGCGCGTCAAGAACCTGGGCAGCGCCAAACTTTCGGGCGAATGCAGCCGGGGTTCAAAAATCGATTACCTGAAGTAACAAGCTGACGATTTCTGACTACCTTTGTGCCCGGCTATGACGGCACATTTGGGAGAAATCATATCTTTGCTCGTCGCGGTCAGCTGGACCGCGACGGCTCTTTTTGCCGACGAGGCAAGCCACAGGCTCGGCTCGTTGACAGTCAATGTCATCCGTCTGGTCCTGGGTTCGGTCTTTTTAGCACTGATCCTCTGGTTCACCATCGGCGCCCCCTATCCGAAGTACGCGGACGGGGCCACCTGGTTCTGGCTGGCACTTTCCGCGCTGGTGGGCTATCTGTTCGGCGACTATTGCCTGTTCAACTCCTATCTGATCATCGGGGCCCGTTTCGGGCAACTGTTCATGACGCTGGCGCCGCCCATGGCGGCCATCGCCGGCTGGGCGATGCTCGGCGAGACGCTCTCCTGGCGCTCCATCCTGGCCATGGTCGTCACCATCAGCGGTATCGCGATTTCCATCCTGGCCAAAGGACAGGGGCAGAAAGTCCATTTCACGCTGCCCGTCAAGGGCATCCTTCTGGGCCTGGGCGCCGGCGCCGGACAGGGCGTGGGCCTGGTGCTGAGCAAGGTGGGCATGCAGCATTATGAAGCGGCGCTGCCCGCCGACGCGGTCGATGCGATGGGCACGATGATGCCCTTCGCCGCAACCATGATCCGCGCCGTGGTCGGCGGCCTGGGATTCGTGATGATGCTGCTGATCCAGCGGCAGGGGCGGAACTTCCTCGAAGTGACGCGCAAGGACGGCAAAGGCGTCCGCTATGCCGTGCTGACCACGCTGTTCGGCCCGGTGATCGGCGTTTCCCTTTCCCTGATGGCCGTCCAGTATGCACGGGCCGGCATCGCGTCCACGCTGATGGCGCTTACCCCCGTCCTGATCATTCTCCCCTACGCCCTGATCCACAAACAGAAAGTCAAGCCCAAGGAACTCCTGGGCGTGGCCGTCTCGATGCTCGGCGTGGCGATGTTTTTCCTGCTTTAGCTGCGGTACACGACGCTGCCGCTGGCCTGGTGCGTAGCCAGGATCAGCACTTCGGCGATCTGCACGTGCGCGGGCGCCTGGGCGGCATAGAGCGCTACGTCGGCGATGTCGTCGCCGGTCAGCGGCTGGATGCCCTTATAGACGTTGGAGGCGCGGTCGGTATCGCCGTGGAAGCGGACATTGCTGAAATTGGTCTCCACCAGCCCGGGCTTAAGGTTCGTCACGCGGACCGGCGTGTGGGCCAGGTCGATGCGGAGGCCGTCGCTGAGCACTTTCACGGCCGCCTTGGTGGCGCAGTACACGGCGCCGCCGGCATACGCGGCGTCACCGGCCACGGAACCGATGTTGATGACGTGGCCTTTGAGCCGCTCCACCATCCCGGGCACCACAAGGCGCGTCATATAGAGCAAGCCCTTGACGTTGGTGTCGATCATCGTCTCCCAATCGGTAAAATCACCGGCATATTCAGGCTCCAGGCCGAGTGCCAGGCCGGCATTGTTGATCAGCACGTCGATGTCGCGCCAGGCGGCCGGAATCGAGTCCAGGGCCCGTTTGACGGCATCCTGGTCGCGCACGTCGAAGCAGAGCGGCAGCGCTTCGACGCCGAATTCCCGCTGCAGGTCGCCGGCCATCACGGCCAGCTGTTCGGCGCGGCGCGCCGTGATGATCACGCGATATCCGGCTCCCGCGAACTTGCGGGCGCAAGCGGCGCCGATCCCGCTGGTGGCGCCGGTAATGAGGGCAGTTTTATTCATAGGTCAATGCGTGTAAAGATTCAGAAGGTGAGGAAGCGGGCGTTGTCCATCCGGATCATCAGCGGATCGTCGAGGACGGCCGCTTTTTCGTGATAGAAAAGCGTGCAGTCTTTCAGGGTGATGTCGTGGACCGTGGCCAGCGTGCCCGAGGCCCGGACGGCCGTGGCGCAGCCGCGGCAGACGACCCGCGAGATATGGATGTCCGAGAAATCCGGCAGGAAGTTCTGCGTCTGCGCCGGCTGGTTGCTGTCGAACCCGGCCGGGCGGTCGGCGTAGTCGGTCTGGAAGACGATGGCTTCGTCGCGGATATCGGTCATCTGGATGTCGTGGATCACGATGTTCCGGGTCTTTCCGCCCCGCTCGGGCGCGCTCTTGAAGCGGAGGCCCGTGTCGGTGCCGCAGAACGTATTGTGGCGCACGGTGATGTTTTCCATTCCGCCGGAGAACTCCGAACCGATGACGAAGCCGCCGTGGGCGTGGAACACCGTATTGTATTCGATCAGAATGTCCTTGCAGGGGCCGGCGGCCAGACTCTTCTCGCCCGCGCCGCCCTTCAGGCAGATGCCGTCGTCGCCCACGTCCACAGTGCAGTGCGTGACCACGACGCGCTGGCACTGCATGATGTCGATGCCGTCGCCGTTCTGGGCGTTCCACGGGCAGCGGACCGTCAAGCCGTCGATGGTCACGTCCGTACAGTGCTGGGGTACCAGATGGAATTTCGGGGAATTCTGGATCGTAACGCCCGTCACGCACACCCGTTCACAATCCGTAAAACGCACGAGGTGCGTCCGCATCTTCTCCTGTTCCAGATAGGAATCGGCGATATCCGGAAAGACCTTCAGGCCGAAGGGATACCACAAAGTGCCGTCGTCGGTTACCGTGCCGCCCATCTTGAGGAACTCCTTCCACTCCGTGTCGCTGACCTTGCTGCGTTTCACGGCCCGCCACCAGGCGCCGTTGCCGTCGATGATTCCCTCGCCTGAGATGCGCACATCGTGGCGTTTCGACGCCGAAATGCCCGGGCGGACCTTGCCTTTTTCCAGGAACTCCCGCTTATCGGGCGAAAGCAGGATGACAGCACCCCGTTCCAAATGCAATTCGATACAGTTTTTCAGGACGATGGGACCGGTCAGAAAAACGCCCTCCGGCACCACCAGCGTTCCCCCGCCCTGCTTGTCGAGCGCCGCGATGGCCTTGCGGAACGCCTCCGTATTGGACATCACCCCGTCGGAGACTCCGCCGAAATCGGTCAGCGTAACCTGCCGATCGGGAATCACGGCCGGGGCCACCTCCGCTCCCCGGGCAAAACCCGCAGCGAGCAGCACAAAAAGGAAAACTGTGGTCAACTTCTTCATCGCGTTTGGCTTACTTTACGCAAATATAATCATTAAATCCGTCCTTTCCCCCAAGATGGGTACACGGTTTGCAGATACTTTAAAGAATTTGTACATTTGTTGTGCTAAATCGGGACTATGCTTATACTGCTTATCACCTCCCTGCTTGTCCTGACGGGAATCGTGTCGCTCAAGGAAATCATGATTCCCACGGACAAACTCCCGGCCTCCGCGGTTTCTTTCCTCGACAAGTATTTCCCCGGAGCGACGGTTTCCCACGCCAAAAAAGGTGCGGAACCACTGAATAAAAAGTTTAAAGTCTTCCTGCAGGACGGCACCGAAATCCGGTTCAACGCCAAGGGCAAATGGGAAAAAATCGATTGCAAGCAATCCGCCGTGCCGGCCGCATTGATACCGACTTCCATCGCCGACCATGTCCATAGCCATTTCCCGGATATGGCCATCGTCAAAATCGAGAAAAAACGCTTTGGCTACGCGCTTGCCGTGTCCGGCGACGAAGAACTCAAATTCGACAAAAAAGGTTCGTTGATCACCACAAACGAATAGGCAGCGGGTAAAAACTGCGATATTGGTAGATATTCAACAAAAATCGGTATCAGACTCTCCGGCCGGCTCCCTACCTTTGCAGCATGTTTAGAACACTCGCCATCAGTCTCATCGTCCTGTTTTCCGCCGTCCTCTTCTCCTGCGGGGAGTTGCCCGAAGTGTCTGAAGAGCCGGTGGTGACCCTCCCGGACAACAACCTTTCTGAAACGATGCCCGACAAAATCAAGATTTCCGTTTCCGGGAAGACGCTCCCGGTGAAAATTGAAAACAATGACGCCACGAAAGCCCTGGTAGCGGCGCTCCGTACGGCATCCATCACCTATGAAGCCCAAGACTATGGCGGCTTCGAAAAGGTGGGCAATCTGGGACGGACGCTTCCGACCAGCAACGCACAGATTACCACCCAGGCCGGCGATGTCATCCTGTACAGCGGCAACCAGCTTGTCCTGTTCTATGGCAGCAACTCCTGGAGCTACACCCGTATCGGCAAGATCGAATACGGAACTTTGGATGAATTGAAATCTTTCCTGCAAGCAGGACAAGGTAATATTACCGTCACATTGTCATTATGAAAAAAGTCGTTGTCTTATCCACCAGCCTTCGCCCGGGTTCCAACAGCCACGCCCTGGCGGAAAAGTTCGCCGAAGGTGCCAAAGCCGCGGGAAATGAAGTAGAACTCATCTCGCTGCGCGGCAAAGAGATCAAATTCTGCATCGGCTGCCTGTCGTGCCAGAAAACCGGCGCCTGCGTCTTCAAGGACGATGTCCCGGCCATCATGGACCGTGTCCTGAATGCCGATGTCGTCTGCTGGGCCACCCCGATCTACTATTATGAAATGAGCGGCCAGATGAAGACCCTCATCGACCGGATGAACGCCATGTACCCCAAGGACTACCGCTTCCGCGAAGTCTATCTCCTGACCACTGCCGCCGAAGACGAAAAAGAAACGCCCCTGCGCGCCGAAAGCGGCCTCCAGGGCTGGATCGACTGCTTCGAAAAAGCCACCCTCAAAGCCCACCTCTTCTGCGGCGGCGTCAACGGCCCCAAAGAAATCGCCGGCAACCCCAAACTCCAAGCCGCCTTCGACCTGGGAAAAACCGTCTAGCGCTGCAAGGCCCGTGTACACAAGACACCTGCGATAGACAGCCTCCAAGCCGTCTCCAGTGCGGACACTTTGACGGCTTCGCTTAATAAATTTGCGCACATATCTTATTTTTTTTAAATATTCTCTTAATTTTATTAGGAGATATCATTTTTTTGTCTACCTTTGCTGTAGAAAACATCCTGAACGAACCATGAAACAGAGACTGACAGCCAAAGAAGAGGCCCTGATGAACATCTTTTGGGAAAAGGGTGATCTTTGTATCCGCGACCTGGTCGAGAGCCTTCCCGAACCCCGCCCCAATTATAAGACGGTGGCCACGCAGGTAGGATTTCTTGAGAACAAAGGATTCCTGCGGCGTCGGCCCGTCGCCAATACCTTCATCTATGAAGTGGCCATCACCGAGCGCCAGTACCGCGGCTCCACGGTTGGCGAAGTCGTGTCGCGTTACTACGGAAACTCTTATGCGAGCCTGGTATCCCAGTTCGTCGAAGAGAAGAAGCTCGACGTCGATGAACTCAAGGCTTTGATTGAGCAGATAGAACACCAGAAATAATACGGAGACTATGACGGCACTTCTGTTTTATATCGGGAAAGTCGCGCTGCTGCTGGTAGCGTTCTATCTGTTCTACAAACTGTTGCTCAGCCGTGAAACATTCCATCGCCTCGGCCGGCTTGTCCTGATGGGCGCGTTGGTTCTCTCGGCGCTCCTCCCTTTTTGCATCATCACGGTACACCGGACTGAGATGATTCCCGCCGGAGAGTCAGCACTTGTTGCGCACGTTTCTGAATTTGAAATGCCGGCGGATGGCATGCGGAATCTGGATATGGCGACAACCGGTTCAGAAGCCTCTGACCTGACGGCACAAGCCGCAACTCCCAAAACTCCCTGGTGGCAATTGGCCTTGCTGGGCCTGTACGGCGCCGGTGTTATCGTCACGCTTTCACGCACGGCTTACTCGGCCTTGCAGGTATCCCGCCTGATTCGCGGCGGCGAACAGCATTACGATGCCGACGGAACGTCCATCATCGTCGTCGATCACGATCTGGCCCCCTTCAGCTGGATGCAGTGGATCGTCCTTTCAAGAAACGATTTCGAAGAAGCAAGCCCCTTCATCCTCGCGCACGAAAAGGCACATCTGGCCTTCGGCCATTCGAAGGAAGTGTTGCTGGCCGAGATCTTCTGCGACCTGCAGTGGTTCAACCCAGCCGCCTGGCTGCTGAAGCGCGAGCTGCGGGCCATTCACGAGTACGAGGCCGACGACGCCGTGCTCAGCCACGGTGCTGACGTGAAGGCCTATCAATATTCCTTAGTAAAAAAAGCTGTTGGTGCGAGCGGCTACTCCATCACCAACAGCTTCCATCACAGTATCCTTAAAAACCGTATTACCATGATGTCAAAATCCAGATCTCCGAAGGTCAGGGCGCTCAGAGGCCTCTACCTTCTGCCGTTGGCGCTGGTCTTCCTGGCAGCCAACGCCCGCACGGTCACTGACTACAAAGTTAGTGATAATTCCGTAACGACCGACAAGCAAGTAGACCTTGTCGTACCCAAATCCTCCGCTCCCATCGAGAAACGGACCGAACATGCCTACTTCAAGATCATCAAGGGCGACGCCGTTGCCGACACACTGTTCCTTTATCTGAGGAACTTCGCCCCGGAAGAGATTGACGGCCTCTACAGCTACGGTCCTATCTGGGAAAAAGACCTGCCCAACGTCCTCAGCGGAAAGTATCACACCGTCGTCCTCGACGCCGAACCGGAATGCAAGATGGGCCTGATCGAAGACGTCCGCGAACAGCTGCGCGGTAAAGAACTCCTGAAGGTCAGATACAACTGTGACTTCGGCAATGGACAGCAAAAAGAAGCACCTCGGCTGCTTCCGCCCACCCGTGAAAACGCCGAAAAGAAGGGCTCGACGGTCCAGGAAGAATTCAAATTGAGCAAGGAGACCACCCACCGGCTGTTGATCAACGCCCGCGGCCAATTCCGTTTGGACGACAAGAACATCGAAATGGAGGCGTTGCAGCCCACATTGGTCAATATCATCAAAGCCCAGCCGCAGACCTACCTGATCCTTCTCCAGAACGATCGCGCAACGCCATACGGCGCGTTCGTGAACGCGCAGTCAATCTTCCGGGCCGCCGTTGACGAAGTCCGCGATGCTTACACGATACAACATTACGGAAAACATTATAGCAGCTACGAACTGGAAGAAGAAGGCCTTGAAATCCGCAAGGCCGTTCGGCTGAAACTCATGGAAACCGATATCAAGGGAATCCAGGTTCAGATTAAGTAGAAAGGCCGATGCCAAACTCCAGTCCGCCTTCGACCTGGGAAAAACCGTCTGGCGATGCAGATACTTCTGCTGGCGAAACACAGAAGTATCTGCTATGCCAGGCAAGTTTAGTTAACTAAATCTGACACGACAGGATTCCTGAGCCGAAGGAGAGTCCTGTCGTGGCTGCATTTACGGCATTTTCGCTCAAAAACCTGCCGCGACAGGACTGGACACGTCCTGCCAATCCTGTCGCGACAAAAGTCGGGGCGAGCCCCGCGGCATCAGCCGCTAGCGGAGGCCGTGAGGGTTAGCCTGTGCGATAGCAGGCCGCAGCGGAAGGTCTGGGCGGAGCCCAGAAGACACAAGTACGGGTGGCGAGACTCGAACTCGCACGCCTTTCGGCACCAGATCCTAAGTCTGGCTTGGCTACCAATTACAACACACCCGCGGGTTATCGGCGCAAAGATACGAATTATTTTTTGACTAGGGCGATGCGGGCGGCGGCGGCGCAGAGGAGCGACTGGGCGACCAGGTAGGTGGACATGATGACGAAGCCGCGGAGCTCGAAATGGGCCAGGCCGAAGGTCCGCATCGCGATCAGGCCGTCGGAGATCACGAACAGGAGGCCGCCGAGGGTCACCATCCACCAGACGGCGCGCGAAGGTCCCTGGCCGCGGACGAGGCCACACAGGCCGCAGAATGTAATGACCAGCAGCGCAGCGCCATAGAAGACCATCGGGGCCAGCAGGGCGCCGTTGATGCCGATGCCCAGCACCAGGGCCACCAACAACCCGGCCATCACGATCGTCGTGATGACCCAGGTGACGGGACGGAGTCCTTTAACGGCCCGCGCGAAAATGCTGATATAGCCGATATGCCCCAGCAGGAAGCAGCCGATTCCGGAAGCGAACCAGGCGAATCCGTCGCCCATCAGTAGGGAGTCCCCTGCCCAGCCCAGCATCTGGGCCAGCAGCAACGTACCGGCGACACGCTTATCGAACGGCCGCTGGGCCAGATACGCAATGCCGGTCACGGCCAGCAGGGGCATCAGCGCGCCCTTGACATAGCGCTCCACCGTCACATTGTGGAGCAGGCAACCATACAGATTGACGGCACAGGCGGCGAGGAAGAATGCGCAGGGAATGAGCCAGAGCCTTTGCGGTTTCATGGCAAACTTACAATTGCGGATGGGCCGCCATCATCGCGGAAGCCCAGGCCTTGAAATCGGACCAGCGATAGTACGGACCGCTGACCGGCGTCAGCTGGGGAAGCGTGGCCTCAACCTCGTTCTGCAGGATCTTGAAGAGGATGTCACCCTGCCGGTTGCGGTAGAACACGAACAGGAGCGTGGCGGCCATCGGGACATTGTAGCTCTGGAACCAGTACTTGACCTCAGAGGCCTTTTCCGGCACGGTGCCGCTGCCGTTCGTGTTGATCAGGCACATAAAGGCCTCGAACACGTAGTCGTGACCGAAGCGCAGGTCGGCCGCCCGGTCGGGATTGGCAAAAGCGGCATCCGCCTTGGCGATGAAGTCTTCCAGCAAGGGGATGTTCTGGTAGCGGGCTTCCAGGTCGATGGTCCAGGAATAATAGTTGAGCGCTTCCCAAAGATTGGCGTACTGGTCGGGTGTGATCAGGTCGTCGAACAGCGGTTCGGGCTCGTAATTGTGATAGCCGCCGAGGAGGGAATACAGCTGGTTGACGAAGGCCGTGCGGCCGCCCGAGAACTGGGAGGGGAACGAAGTATCGGTGAAGATACGCCCAAGAATCCCCTCATAATCAACGAATCGCTCATTGAAATGAGCGAGCGGCTCGAATTTGACGTCATCGGTCTTGAAAGTGCGCCTCAAGTCTTTCGGCGCGCTCGTGGGCGTGGCCACCGTCAGGCCGGTATGCGTGGAACTCTGGTAGAACCGGAGCTTCGGATTCTTTTCCTTCAGGCTCAGGCAGAAGGAACTCATACTGACGATGCTGCGCGGGGCGGTCGACACGATGGCGTCGACCTCACGGGATTTGCGGAACACTTCGGGGAACTGGTCGTACACCCAGGCGGCGATCCGCTTGTGCTGCTCCCAGCCCAGCGGTGTCAAGTCGCCCGTATTGATGAGCGGGATCGGATAGAAGGCCTCGAACTTCCCGTAGAAATCCTCGCCCCTGGGCGTCAGTTTCCCGGCCTCGTGTGCGGCCGAGAGGACTTCGTGGAGCAGCGTATAGGTTTTGGAATCCCAGGCATAGCGGGAGCCGTGTCGGCCGTAATGGCTGATATAAAACGGTTTGTAACCCTTGGGAGCCGGCGTGGGCGCCGGGACCTCGAAACGGTGCGGGCCTTCCATTCCCGCCGCTTTGCGGGGATCGGATTTCACTTGATCCAGCACATCATATTGCTGGGCGCCGGCCACGAAACAGACGAGCAGCAGCAGCGCGGATAAACCAAACTTATTCATAGAGTTTCCACATTTCTTTCTGGAGGACGAGCAGGGCCCAGTCGTCGCGCGAGCGACGGGAGACTTCCGTCAGGCCGAGCGAAGCGGCTTTTTCGAGCAGCATCGGGATGTCGGCGGTATAGAAGCCGCTGAGCAGGATGCGGCCGCCCTGCGGCTTGAGCGCCCGGACATAGGAGACCATATCGGCCAGAAGGATATTGCGGTTGATGTTGGCCAGCACGATGTCATACTGGCCGCGGATGAGCACGGAGGCGTCGCCGCACACGGTGATGAGTTTGTGCGGGACGCGGTTGCGGCGGGCGTTGGCGACGGTCGAGCGGCAGCAGCGCGGGTCGATGTCCACGGCGTGGACCGGCACGGCGGCGCCGAGTTTGGCGGCCACGATGGCGAGGATGCCGGTACCGCAGCCCATGTCGAGCACGGCTTTGCCTTTCAGCAAACGGCGGTCTTCCAGCAGCTGTTCGATCATCATCGTGGTGGTCTGGTGATGGCCGCTGCCGAAACTCATCTGGGGGTCGATGACGATGTTATAGCGGGTCCGGGGCAAATCCTTATGGTACGTAGCCCGGACGGTGACCTGGTCGCCCACCACGACGGGTTCGAAATCACTTTCCCAGGCGGCGTTCCAGTTCTGTTCCTTGACCAGTTCCACGGTATGGGAAAGGCGGACTTCCGCGCCGTCGAAAGCGCTGAGCATCGTCTTGAGGTTCGGTTCGGAAAAAAGGTCTTTCGGGATGAAGGCGTTCAGGAACGGATCTTCGACCGTAAAGCTGTCGAAACCCAATTCCTCGATCTCCGCCTCCACGATCTCGGCCCACGCTTCGCTGAAGGGCTCGATCCTGATATGTACGGCGATATAATCCATAATGCTAAGTTACTCTTTTTTTTTATATTTGCATTAACTAAAACCGGGTTTATGAAAAAGGCGCTCCTTCTCCTCCTGACCCTGGCGCTGGCCGCTTGCGGACGTCCTGCCGCCGGCCCTGCCGATGCTCCCTATCGGGAGACCAACTACGCGAAAAACGGTCCCCGTTTCAAAGTACTGCTGCTCTATGACGATTCGGCCGAAGAGGCCCACGTCCAGTTCGATCACCAGGCCATCGCCTTTTTCAACAAACTCACGGTCGGCGAAGGGTTCATCGTCGATTCGACCCAGAATCTGGGCGCTTTCACGGCCGATCAGTTGAAAGAATACACCGCCATCATCGCGCTCAATGCCGCTCCGTCACGTGAGGCCCGTCCGCTGTTCGAAAACTATATGGAGAACGGCGGTGGCTGGATCGGGTTCCACGCGGCCGCCTACAACGACAGCCGGACCCAATGGCCCTGGTTCCTCAAATTCCTGGGCGGCGGCGTGTTCAAGTGCAACAACTGGCCGCCGCAGCCGGCCCTGCTGGAACTGGACCGCAAGGACCATCCGGTCACCCGCAATCTTCCGGACACCTATGTCTGCCCCGCCACCGAGTTCTACCAGTGGACGCCGGAACCGCGCGAGAATCCCGACATCGAAGTGCTGGTGTCGCTCTCGCCCCGCAATTTCCCGATGGGTCTGAAAGACATCGTCTATGGCGGCGACTTTCCCGTGGTCTGGACCAACCGCAACTACCGGATGATCTACATCAACATGGGCCACGGCGACGAACAGTTCTCCGACGCCACCGAGCAGCTGCTGTTCATCAACGCCCTGCAGTGGATCGTCTCGAACGATCCGAACGGAAACCCCCTCGACAAATAACGATATGCGCAAACAACTCCTTATCCTGGCGGCGGCCGCCCTTTGCCTGGCCGCCTGCACGGCCCAGGGCCCGACCCAGGAAGAACTGGGAACCAAGCACGGCGACCCGGCCGAGAAAATCCTGCTGGCCTATGTGTTCCGGATGAACGAACTGCCGGACGCTACCTACCTGACCCACATCAACTACGCCTTCGGGCACGTGAACGACACTTTCAACGGCGTCCGCCTCGACAATCCGGACGAACTGCACCGGCTGGTCAGCATCAAACGCCAGTATCCGCACGTCAAGATTCTCCTGTCCATTGGCGGCTGGGGCAGCGGTAATTTCAGCGAAATGTGCGCCGAAGACGGACTTCGGAGCGCATTCGCCAAGGACTGCAAGCGCGTCGTGGACGAATTCAAACTCGACGGAATCGACATCGACTGGGAATATCCCGGCGAAGACGTGGCCAAGATCTCGGCTTCGGAAAACGACATCGCCAACTACACGCTGCTGATGCGCGACATCCGGGCCGCCATCGGGCCGGACAAACTGCTGACCCACGCGACGGCCGGCTCCGGTAAATTCTACGATTTCCCGGCCCTGGACCAGTACATCGACTGGACCAACGTGATGTCCTACGACCTCGGACACGCCCCTTACCACAATGCACCGCTCTATCCCTCCGAGTTGCTGGAGCCCGGATCGATGTCCGTTTCCGAATGCGTCCAGGCCCATCTGGAGAAGGGCGTCCCGCCGGAGAAACTGGTGGTCGGCCTGCCGTTCTACGGACGGGGTGCGGAAGGTTTCCCCCGCGGCGTCGATGTGACCAAAGCCCATCTGCTGCCGGGATACACCTACCATTGGCACAATGTCTCCCAGGTAGCATACCTGACCGACGACGCAACCGGCGAGATGGTCTTCGGCTTCGACGAAGAGAAATCCCTCCGCATCAAGGCGGAATATACCCTGGAAAAAGGGTTCAAGGGCTGCATGTACTGGGCCTATAACGGCGACAACGCCGCCGGCGACCTCCGCCGCACCGTCTACCAGGCCCTCAACGGGACCCTCCCCACGCCCGGTCTGCGGGCCAGGCGCCCGCATTAAACGGAGGCCCTGCCTTATGAAACTGACCCTCAACGTGCAGCCGGACGAAGCATCGTTCGACCAGGTGGCCGCAAGCCGCCTGTACGACCAGATTGCCGCCAATCCCCGTTCCGTCATCGGTCTGTCGACCGGCCGGACTACCGGCAACATGCACCGCATCCTCGCCCGGATGCTGGCCGACCATCCCCTGGACCTCCGCGGAATCACCTTCTTCGGACAGGATGAAATCACCGGTGTCCCCAAGGAGTACAGCGGCGCCTGCTATACGATGCTGAAAACCCAGCTGATCGACGCCATCGACATTGACGATAGCCAATTCCTGATGCTCTCCACCTGCCCGGATGACTACCCGCAGGCGGCTGCCGCATTTACCGCTGAACTCGAGGCCCGGGGCGGGATCGATCTCCTGCTCCTTGGGCTCGGGGAAAACGGGCACTTGGGATTCAATCAGCCCGGAACGCCGTTCGGTTCCACGGCCCGCGTCGCCGAAGTGTTGCCCGAGCTGGACGCCCGAGTCCGGCGCGAACTCGGGCTGGGCCTGACCGACCCGATCGGCGGCGCCACGCTGGGCCTGCAGGACGTGATGCACGCCCGCCGTCTCATCCTGGCCGCCAAAGGCACGCACAAGGCCGCCATCGTCAAGCAAATGCTCTGCGGTCCCGTGACGGAAGCCGTGCCTGCCAGTATGCTCCAACTGCATCCCGCCTGCGAGTTCCTGCTCGACGCCGAAGCCGCCTCGCTCCTGTAAATCCTGCACTTATGACACAAGAAAAGAACTCCGTCAACTATCTGGGGCCCTTCCTGACCATGGTCTTCCTGTTCCTGATCATCGGGTTCCTGACCACGGCCAATACCCAGTTCCAGGGACCGCTCAAAGATGCGTTCCTGTCGGGAGCGGGCAACCTGAAAAACACGTTCGCCACGCTGATCACGTTCTCCTGGTTCCTCGCCTATCCCCTGTGCGGCGGCCTCGGCTCCCGTTGGGTGAACCGCTTTGGTTATAAGGGGACTCTGCTGCGCGGCCTGTTCGTGATGGCGGCCGGCCTGTTCCTTTCGTTCTGCTCGTCCTGGATTACCGTCCACGTCCCCAAGGCGATGATTACGATGGGCAACGTCCGTTTCCACGCCGGATTCCTGGTTTTCCTGCTGGGCTCTTTCGTGACGGGCGCATCGGCGACAATCCTGCAGGTGGTCATCAACCCGTATCTGTCGGCCTGTTCCGTGAAAGGGACGCAGCCCATCCAGCGCCTGGCGATGGGCGGGACCGCCAATTCCGTGGGCACCACCCTGGCCCCCTATTTCGTCACCGGCGTGGTCTTCGGCGGCCTGGCCATGGAGGATGTCCGGATCGAACAGATCCAAACGCCGTTCATCATCCTGACGGCCGTCATCCTGCTGCTTGCCCTGCTTCTTTCCCGCTTCGCGCTGCCCGACATCCAGGGCACCCGCAACGAGGGAAATACCAAACTCGAGCACAGCGTCTGGTCGTTCCGCCATCTGACGCTCGGCGTCATCGCCATCTTTTTCTACGTAGGCGTGGAAGTCTGCATCGGCGGCAACATCAACCTGTACGCCCTCGACAAAGGCCTCGCCTCGCCGGCCCTGCTGGCCACGCTTTACTGGGGCGGCATGCTCGTCGGGCGCAGCGTCGGCAGTTCGCTGAGCAAGATTCCGCCGCGTACGCAGCTGGTTTTCACGACATCCGTGGCGGCCATGCTCGTCATCCTGGCCATCGTGCTCGACAATCCCTGGGTCCTGGTCATCGTCGGCCTGTTCCACTCGATCATGTGGGGCGCCATCTTCACGCTGGCCACGGCGCACCTGGGCAAATATACCAGCATCGCGACGGGCGTCTTTATGATCGGCGTGGTCGGCGGCGCCATCCTGCCGCTGCTCCAGGGCATCCTGGCCGACGCCACCGGCGCCTGGCGACCTTCTTGGTTCATCGTCCTGTTCGGCGAACTCTTTATGCTCTACTATGCCCTCCGGGGTTCCAAACCGGTCCAAACTGCTGATGAAGCCTAGCCTGTCATGAAACTGAAAAAAATCCTGTTGCTGGCCGCCCTGACGCTCTGTACGGCCGCCTGCGCTCCCCAAAAGCCGACTTCCGTCCTGGTCCTGTACGAGAATCACGGCTGGCACAAACTCTTTACCGACGTGGCCATCCCCTGGCTGGAGGAAAACGCTTCCGCTTACAACTATACCATTACCCCCATCACCCGCGTAACACCGGTGGACAAGGAGTATCTGAAGCGGTTCGATGTCATTCTCCAGCTGGACTATGCCCCGTACAACTGGCCCGAAGCCGCATTCGAAGCCTTTGAAGACTATATTGACAACGGCCGCGGCGGCTGGGTCGGCTTCCACCACGCGACGCTGTTGGGCGAATTCGACGGCTTCCCGATGTGGGACTGGTTCAGCGAATTCATGGGCGGTATCCGCTACGACAACTATATGGCCGACCTCTCCGACGCCTGCGTGGAAGTGGAGCGACCGGAGCATCCCGTGTTCCGGAACGTGCCGGGCAGTTTCGTCATCCCGGACGACGAATGGTATACCTATGACAAGAGTCCGCGCCTGAATCCGGACATCCAGGTGCTGGCGCACGTGGACGAGGCTTCCTACACCCGCCCGGCCGGCATCGAAATGGGCGACCACCCGGTCATCTGGACCAACACCGCCAAGAAGGCGCCGAACATTTACATCCAGTTCGGCCACAGTCCCAAATTGATGGACAGCGAGGCCTTCCGCCAGTTGCTCTTGAATGCAATCCTCTACGCTGCCGGACGCGGGCGATGAAAAAAATGCCTGCTACGGGCACCGTAGCAGGCAAATGGCTGTCGTTGTTTTCGGAATTCGACTAGTACGCCTTGGCGATGGCGATGAAGTCGCCGGCCTTCAGGGAGGCGCCGCCGATCAGGCCGCCGTCGATGTCGGGGCAGGCGAAGAGTTCCTGGGCGTTGGAAGGCTTGCAGCTGCCGCCGTAGAGGATCGTGGTGGCTTCGGCCACTTCTTCGCCGAAGTGGGCGGACAGGGTGTTGCGGATGAAACCGTGGATTTCCTGCGCCTGGGCGGCGGTGGCGGTGACACCGGTGCCGATGGCCCAGACCGGCTCGTAGGCAACCACGACGTGGGCCATCTGCTCGGCCGTGAGCGTGAAGAGCACTTCGGAGATCTGCGTGGCGACCACGTCGAAGTGGATGCCTTCCTGGCGTTCGGCCAGTTTCTCACCGACGCAGAAGATCACATCGAGGCCGTTCTCGAAAGCGAGGGCCATCTTCTTGACCAGTTTGGCGGAGGTTTCACCATAGTATTCGCGGCGCTCGGAGTGGCCGAGGATCGTATAGGCGCAGCCGGCGTCCTTCAGCATGGCGGCGGAGACTTCGCCCGTGAAGGCGCCTTTCGGCTCGTCGGCGCAGTTCTGGGCCGAGAGTTGGATCGGGGTTCCCTCGAGCACCTGGGCCACGGAGGTCAGATGCGTGAACGGCGGCGCCACGACCAGCGTAACGTCCGCAGGCACTTCTTCGACTTTTTCCACGATACCCTTCGCCAGGGCCAGACCTTCGGCAACGGTGGTATTCATCTTCCAGTTGCCGGCGACGATTTTCTTTCTCATTATTGCAAGTGTTTAGTTGTTTTCCTGAAACTGCAAATATAGAAAATTAGTTGTATTTTTGCGGCACAAAATCGTCCGAAATGAGTTTCAGCTTCAAAGAGATCATCAGCGCGTTCATCGTGCTTTTCGCCATCATCGACATCACGGGCTCGCTGCCCATCATCATCGACCTGCGCAGCAAAGGGGCCAAGATCGGCCCGCTGAAGGTTTCGCTCATCTCGTTCGCCATCCTGGTGGCCTTCCTCTTCGCGGGCGAAGGACTCCTCTCCCTCTTCGGCGTGGAGATCAACTCGTTCGCCGTGGCGGGCGCCATCATCATCTTCATCTATGGCATGGAGATGATTCTGGGCCGGGAGATCATCAACAACGACGGCCCCGCTTCCGCCGCCAACGCCGTGCCCATCATCTTCCCGCTGATCGCCGGCGCCGGCGTGCTGACCACCCTCATTTCGATGCGGGCCGAATATGCGATCCAGAACATCATCGTGGCCATCGCCCTCAACATGGTGGTGGTCTACTTCGTGCTCAAATACGTCGATTGGGTCGAGCGAGTGCTCGGCCCAACCGTCATTTATATTCTCCGTAAAATCTTCGGAATCATCCTGTTGGCCATGGCCGTCAAACTCTTCACGGCCAATCTTGCCACGATGATCTAATCGTTTTCGTATCTGGCGTACAGCTGCCGGATGGCGTTGGCCAGCCGACGGACGCCCTCTTCGATCTTCTCGTCGGTCGCGAAGGAGAAGTTCATGCGCAGGGTGTGCTTGCCGGTTCCGTCGCAGTGGAAAGCATCGCCGGTGACGAACGCCACGTTCTCCTTGATGGCCAGGTCGAACAGTTCGCGGGAGTCATACTGCTTGGGGAGTTTCAGGAAGAGGAACAGACCGCCTTCCGGATTCGTCCATTTCACGCCTTCCGGCATATACTTTTCGAAAGCCTGGATCATCAGGTCTTTCTTGCGCTTGTAGAGGGCGCAGGTTTTCTTCAGGTTCTCGTCGTACGCACCGGAAGCCAGGTAGCGGGCCGCGACCAGCTGGTTGAAAGCCGGCGTGCAGAGGTCGGCCGACTGCTTGGCCACGATGAGACGGTCGATGACGTTATCGGGAGCAACCACCCAGCCGAGGCGGAAGCCCGGGACGAAAGTCTTGGAGAAGGTACCGAGCATGATGACCCGCTCGGGATCCATCGAATACATCGACGGAAGGCGTTCTCCCGCGAAACGGATGTTCTTGTACGGCGTATCCTCGACGATCAGCAGATCGTATTTCTTGGCCACCTCCACGGCGTATTCGCGCTCATCGAGGGTCATCGTCTCACCCGAAGGGTTCTGGAAGTCAGGGATCGAATAGAGGAATTTCGGCTTCTTGCCCGTCGCACAGAGAACGTTGCAGGCTTCGTCGAGGCCTCGGTTGTGACGCAGGCCGTAAGGCTGCCCCTGATACGACCAGAAGGCCTGGAGCGCGCCCAGATAGGACGGAAGACCGCAGACCACCACGTCGCCCGGATTGATGAACACGCGGGAGACCAGGTCGAGGGCCTGCTGCGAAGCCGTCGTGATCATAATATTCTTGATGGGAATGTCAAGCCCTTCTTCGCGTTTGTAGAGTTTGGATATCTCCTGGCGGAGAGAAACGACACCGTCGGTGGAACCGTATTGGAGGGCGGCATAGCCCTCCTTGTCGAGCACTTCCTGCATAATGGATTTGAGATCTTCCAGCGGGAAGGTTTCAGGATTGGGGAAGCCACCGGCAAAGGAGATGATTTCGGGGCGGGTCGCGACGCTGAGCAGGTCACGGATCTGGGAGCGGCGCATGCTCAGGGCATTGTTCGAAAGCAAAGGGGTAATATCCATAATGGTTTAAGAATTTTATCAATCGTATTGCAAATATAACAAATTTGAAAGAACTGTCGCTATTATTTGAGAATTTTTCAACAAATAAATTTAAAGTCAGTTGCTACGAAAAAAGCATTATATTTGTAGGTTATGAAAAACCTATACCTGATCGACGGCCACGCGCTGATTTTCCGGATGTATTACGCATTCCTGCGCCGGCCCATGATCAACTCGAAAGGCGAGGACACGTCCATCCTGTTCGGGTTCACCAAGTATCTGCTGGAACTCATCGCCCGCGAGAAGCCCACGCATCTGGCCGTGATGTTCGACCCGCCGGGCGGGACTTTCCGGCACGAAATCTACCCGGAATACAAAGCCACCCGCACCGCCACGCCCGAACTGGTGAAGGCCGCGCTCGAACCGCTCTCCGAAATCGTCGACGCCCTCGGCATCCCCGTGCTGATGAAGCCCGGCTTCGAGGCCGACGACGTGATCGGCACCGTGGCCCGCGATTTCGCCGGTCGCGGCTTCGACGTGTATATGGTCACGCCCGACAAGGACCTGGGCCAGATGATCGGCGACCATATCTTCCAGTACAAGCCCGGCAAGGGCGGCGCCGACAATGAAATCGTCGACAAGGCCGCCGTCTGCGCCCATTACGGCATCGACGACCCCGCCCAGATCATCGACATCCTGGCCATCTGGGGCGACGCGGCCGACAACGTGAAGGGCGTCGCCGGCGTCGGCGAAGTGGGCGCCCGCAAGCTGGTGGCGAAATACGGTTCGCTGGAAGGCATCGAGGCGCACCTCGACGAACTGCCCGCCAAGCAGCAGGCCGCATTCCGCGAAGCCCTGCCCCATCTAGATCAGAGCAAGTTCCTGGTCACCGTCAAGACCGATGTCGACATCGCCGTCGAGGAATCGCTGCTGGCCGTCGGCCAGCCCGATCCGGTCCGCGTGGCCGAACTGTTCGACCGCTATGAATTCAACTCCCTGCGCGGGCTGGTGCCGTCGATCGAAGCCGTTCCCACCGTCCAGCGCGACGTGCTCGCCTGCCAGTCGGCCCCGAAGGAAGCGTTGCTTGCCAAGGCGCGTCAGGACGGCCGCATCGCCGTCCGGCTCTCCGACCGCGTGATGCTCGCCTCGGGCAATGAATACGCCAGCCTCACCTTCGAAGAGGCAGCGCCCGTTCTGGCCGACGAGAAGATCGTCAAATGCGGCTTCGGCCTGAAACACACCGCCCTCAAGGGGCCGCTCCACGATATCGAGATCATGCACTATCTGCTCAATCCCGAGCGGAGCCACAAACTGGAAACCCAGGCGGCCGCTTACCTCGGCGCCGACCTGACGGAAGCCGCCGCCGACGGGCAGATGATGCTCTTCGACTTCGACGACAAGGCGGGCGGACGCGAATGCGTGGCCGCCGGCCTCATCGAGCCGCTGCTTCGCCAGGAACTGGAAGAACAGCGCCTGTGGGATCTCTACACCCGGATCGAGATGCCGCTGATCGGCATCCTCGCCGATATGGAAGCCACCGGCGTCAAGATCGACCCGGTGATGCTGGGCAAATACAGCCGGGTCCTCTCCAAAGAGCTCGTGCAGATCGAGCAGGAGGCCCGTGAGCTGGCGGGCGAACCCGCGCTCAACCTCTCCTCCCCCAAACAGCTGGGCGTCGTCCTCTACGAAAAGCTGAACCTCAATCCCCGCGTCAAGAAGAGCCGCAACGACAGCTACCCCACCGACGAAGAGACCCTCACGGAAATCGCCGACCGGCATCCCATCGTCGGGAAAATCCTGGAATTCCGGGCCGTCAAGAAACTGCTCTCCACCTATATCGACCCGCTCCCGGCCCTCATCAACCCGGCGACCGGCCGGATCCACACCACCTTTACCCAGGCCCTCACCGCCACGGGCCGCCTGAGCAGCCTCAAGCCCAATCTGCAGAACATCCCCATCCGCACGGAGCGTGGAATGAAGATCCGCGAGGCCTTCGTTCCGGGCGATCCCGACGGCTGGATCGTGTCGGCCGACTATTCGCAGATCGAGTTGCGGCTGATGGCCCACCTGAGCGGCGACGCGCATATGGTGGCCGGCTTCGCCCACGGCGCCGACGTCCACCGCGCCACGGCCGCCCGCATCTTCCACCTCGATCCCGAACAGGTCAGCGCCGAGCAGCGCCGCCACGCGAAAGTAGCCAACTTCGGCATCATCTACGGCATCTCCGCCTTCGGCCTGTCGCAGCGGATGGGCATCTCCCGCTCCGAGGCCAAGGCCTTCATCGAGGCCTATTTCCAAAGCTATCCGGGCGTCAAGGCCTATATGGACGCCGTGGTCGCCCAGGCCCGGGAGAAAGGCTATGTCGAGACCCTTTTCGGCCGTAAACGTTTCCTGCCCGACATCAATAGCAAGAACGCCGTCGCCCGCGGGCTGGCCGAACGCAACGCCATCAACGCCCCGATCCAAGGGAGCGCCGCCGACATCATCAAACTGGCCATGATCGCCGTGAGCCGCCGCTTCGCCGCGGAAGGGCTCAAGAGCAAGATGGTGCTCCAGGTCCACGACGAACTGGTCTTCGACGTGACGGCCGACGAGCGCGACCGGGTCATGGAAATCGTCAAACAGGAAATGGAGAGCGTCTGCACGCTGTCCGTCCCCCTCATCACCGAGTGCAACTATGGAAAGAACTGGCGGGAAGCCCACTAAACTGGACGACAGCTCCCTGGTGGAACTGGCGCTGCAACGCGACCAGGGCGCCTTCGCGCTCCTGCTCGAGAAGTACCGCAGCTCCCTGATGTCCCACATCCTGAAATACGTGTCGGTCGTCGAGGATGCCGAAGACATCTGCCAGCGCAGCTTCGAAAAGGCCTTTATGAACATTGACCGTTACAACGCGCAATACGCCTTCTCGACCTGGCTCTACAACATCGCCCAGAACGAGGCGATCGACCATATCCGCCGCAGCCGCACCTCCATCAATTCCGTTCCCATCTCCGAGGAGCGCGAGGCGCTCGACGTCCTCTCGGGCACGACCCCGGAAGAGGAATTCATCATCGACCAGGCGGTCAGCAACCTGCTCTCGGGCATCCAGGGCCTGCGCGAAAGCTACCGGCAGGTGGCCGAACTGCGCTTCATCAAGGACTACGCCTACGAAGACATCGCCCGCGAGCTGAATCTGCCCCTGGGCACGGTCAAGACACGGATCAACCGGGCCCGCAAGCAGCTCGAAAAACATCTGGAATCCAAGGAAGATGGCGTGGCTGACTAAATACTTCCCCGCCATGACGGAAGACCAGCTGGCGAAGTTCGCGGCGATGGAGGAACTCTACCGCACGTGGAACGCGCAGATCAACGTCATCTCCCGCAAGGATATGGAACCGGAGCAGTTCCGGCTCCACCACATCCTGCACTCGCTGGCCATTGCCAAACTCATCGAATTCCCGGCCGGCTGCACGGTGCTCGACGTGGGAACGGGCGGCGGTTTTCCCGGCATTCCCCTCGCCGTGCTGTTCCCGGAAGTCCGCTTCACCCTCTGCGATTCAATCGGAAAGAAAGTCAAAGTGGCACAGGCTGTTGCCGACGGATTACAGCTCGGCAACGTCACCTGCGTGAACGCCCGGGCGGAAGCGCTGCCCGAGACCTACGACTTCGTGGTCTCGCGCGCCGTCACCGACCTGGCCACCTTCTATCCCTGGGTCCGGGGAAAATTCCGCTACGCGGTGTTCTACCTCAAGGGCGGCGACCTCGGCGAGGAAATCGACACCTGCGTGCGCCGCTGCCGCCTCGATCCGGCCACCCTCTTCCAGGCCCCGGTTTCCACCTGGTTCGAAGACCCCTGGTTTGCAGAGAAAAAAATTCTGATGATCTCGCAATAATAATTTGCAAATTAGCGGAAAAGCATTACCTTTGCGTTCCCAAAATCGAAAATAAAATATCGAGATATGAAACGTACTTTTCAACCTTCGCAGCGCAAGCGTCGCAACAAACACGGTTTCCGTGAAAGAATGTCCACGCCCAATGGACGTCGCGTCCTTGCTGCGCGCCGTCGTCACGGCCGCAAGAAACTGACCGTCAGCTCCGAGGATCTTTGGTAAGACTTTCCCGGAAAGCGCTGTCGGATCTTTATGAGGCGCCCCTGCCCGAACTGCAGGCGGCGTCTTCTTTTGTGCGCCAAAGCCTGAACGGCGACCGCATCTGGTACAACCGGAACTTCCACATCGAGCCGTCCAACATCTGCGCCCACCGCTGCCGCTTCTGCTCCTACCGCCGCGACGACGCGTCGCAGCCCGGCGCCTGGAGCATGGCGCTGGATGACATTCTCCCCTATTGCGAAGCCAAGTTCGAGCCCGGTATGACCGAAATCCACATCGTGGGCAGCGTGCATCCCGGCCAGTCCTTCGACTACTACCGGCAGATCGTCGCCTTGGCCAAGGGCTTCGCCCGTGCGCACGAAACCCCCGAAAAGCCCATCGCCATCAAGGCCTACACGGCCGTTGAAATCGACGATATGGTCCGCTACAACGGCCTCTCGACCGAGGCCTGCCTGCAGGCACTGCGCGAAGCGGGGCTCGACACGATGCCGGGCGGCGGCGCGGAAATCTTCGCACCGCACATCCGCCGGCAGATCTGCCCCGACAAATGCACGGGCGAACGCTGGCTCCAGATCCACCGCACCGCCCACCGGATGGGCATTCCCACCAACGGCACAATGCTTTTCGGCCACCTCGAAAGCCGGGAAGACCGCATCGACCACCTGCTCGCCCTGCGCGAACTGCAGGACGAGACGGGCGGCTTCAATGCCTTCATCCCCCTGAAATTCCGGGCGCGCGACAACGCCCTGGCCGGCCTGGGCGAAGTCTCCCGCGAAGAGACGCTCCGGACTTTCGCCATCGCGCGGCTGGCGCTCGACAACATCCCCCACATCAAGGCCTACTGGCCGATGCTCGGCAAGGACCTCGCACTCGAAGCCATGGCGTGGGGCGCCGACGACCTGGACGGCACCATCAACGATTCCACGCGAATCTATTCGCTCGCGGGCGCCGAAGAGCAGCGTCCGGCCTTCCCGGTGCAGGAATTGCGGCAGCGCGCCGAAGCCGCGGGATGGAAAGCGGTCGAAAGAGACAGTTTTTACAAGATTATTTCGTAACTTTGCTTTGTTATGGAAGTTGACAAGGACAATAAACCGACCTCGCGTTGGATCATCCGGAACATTCTGCTGGCAATCGCTTTCTTTGCCGTGCTGCTCGTGCTCACCCAAATGGGCCTGAAGGCCATCACGCGCCACAACCAGGTCATCATCGTACCCGACCTCACCGGCCTGTCGGTGGCCGACGCCAAGATTGTGGCCAAACGCAACCACATCCGCACCGAGGTCGTCGACTCCGTGTACGTGAAACGGATTGAAAAAGGAAACGTGTTTTCCCAGAACCCCGCCGCGGGCAAGGAGGTCAAGAAAGACCGCGTCATCAAACTGACGATCAACGCCCATCAGACCAAGATGGTCAAGATGCCCAACCTGGTGGGCTACTCGCTCCGCCAGGCCAAGACGGAGATCCTCTCCAGCGGCCTGTCGGTCGGCAAACTCGCCTACCGCGAAGACATCGCCACCAACAACGTCCTCGACCAGTTCATCAAGGGCCGCTACGTAGCGCCGGGAACCGAAGTGGAAGCGGAAACGCCCGTGGATCTGCTGCTCGGCCTTTCCCCCGATGAAAACGAGACCTTCATCCCTTATCTGATCGGCTACACGCTCGCCGTCGCCCGCGACAACCTCTTCGAGAACTCCCTGAACCTGGGCAACGTGTCTTACGACGAAACCGTCGAATCGTATCAGGATTCCGTGAGCGCCATCGTCTATCAGCAGAGTCCTGCCTATAGTCCCGGCGCGCCCGCGCGCATGGGAGCCACCATCCATCTGAAGCTGACCACCAGCCAGGCCAAGATCGCCGCACGATGAGCGACGAAACCCGCGACGACCTCCTCCCCGAGGACGAGCAGCAGGAGATGTTCGAGCATTTCCGGCTGGAGGCCGACCGCGGCCAGAGCCCGCTGCGCATCGACAAATACCTCGCCGACCATCTCCAGGACACGTCGCGCCACCGCGTCCAGCTGGCCATCGACGCCGAATACGTCCGCGTCAACGGACAGGTCGTCAAGGCAAGCTACAAAGTACGCCCGCTCGACGTGATCACGCTCGAGATGCCCTACCAGCGGCGGGGCGTCGAGATCAAACCCGAGCCCATCCCGCTCAATATCGTCTATGAAGACGACGACCTGCTGGTCGTCAACAAGCCCGCCGGCCTCGTGGTCCACCCGGGCCACGGCAATTACAGCGGCACGCTGGTCAACGCCCTGGCCTATTACCTGGGCAAGGAACCCGTTCCCGGCGAGACCGACGAACGCCTCGGGCTGCTGGTCCACCGTATCGACAAGGACACCTCCGGCCTGCTGGTCGTGGCCAAGACCGACGCGGCCCAGATCGACCTGGCCCGCCAGTTCTTCCGCCACACCATCGAGCGCCACTACTGGGCCCTGGTCTGGGGCAACATCGCCGAGGACGAAGGCACCATCGACGCGCCCATCGGCCGCGATCCCAACGACCGGCTGCGCTTCCGCGTCTGCGCCGACGAGACGCTGGGCAAGCACGCCGTCACGCATTTCCGCGTGATCGAGCGCTTCGGCTACGTGACCCTGGTCGAATGCCGGCTGGAGACCGGACGCACCCACCAGATCCGCGTCCATATGAACCACATCGGTCATCCCCTCTTCAACGACGCCCGCTACGGCGGCGACCGCATCCTGAAGGGGACGCTCTACACCAAATACAAGCAATTCATCGACAACTGCTTCGCCCTCTGCCCCCGTCAGGCGCTGCACGCCAAGACGCTGGGCTTCATCCATCCCACCACAAAGAAAGAGATCTCGCTCGACAGCGAGATCCCTTCCGATATGGCAGCGCTGCTCGAAAAGTGGCGGCGCTATGCCGGTTTTAACGTCCTCGAAGAGGACGAGGAAATCTAGAAGCGTCTTCCGCCACCCCATCCGCCGGGGCCGCGTCCAGGACCACCGGGACCACGACCGGGGCCGCCAGGTCCGTGCATGCCGCCACGCTGACCGCCAAAGTTGCCGAAGCGGTAAGTCAGGCTGACCATGATGTAGCGGCCAAGGGTGTTGTTCTGCACATCCTGGATATTGCTGCCCTGGTCGCTGCGGTAGGTGTTGCGCGACTGGTTCAGGATGTCATAGGCCTTGACAGCCAGCGTAAACTGATTCTTGAAAAGTTGTTTGCTGATCTCAGCGTTCCACACCAGGCGCGGCGTGTTGAAGCCGCTGCTGTAACCATTATAGAAGGTATAACGGGCATCGGTCTGGACATTGATGATATTCGGAACCTTTGCGATGAAATTCCCCTGCACGTTGCTGGTCCAGGTTGCCGGCCGGTTGTCCGTCGCATTGGAAAACCAGGTCTGCGAGTAACGGGTACCGCCACCCAACGAGACTTCGAAAATGTCGTCGCGAAAGACCAGACGCAGGTTCTCGCCGGCCGATACGGTCCGGTTGGTATTCTGCGTATAATTGTCCATATCCAGGTACGAAAGCTCATCGGCCGGGTTGATGGACTTGTTGCCGATCAAGGTCACGCCGGTAGAATAGTTGGAATTCGTAAACGACATGATGGAGAACTTGCTCTTGGCGATCGGCGAGTTGAACATGATGAACGTACCCGCGTTCCAGGCACCCTTATCGTTGTTGATCGGAAGGGTGTAAGTAACGCCCGCATCATCGGTCCAAGTGGCGTTGACGATATTGTTGGTGCGGTACGAGAAGTTCGCATTCACGTTGAAAGAAGCATAGTTCTTCATATTGGTGGAGTTGTACCGCATATTGACATTATGCGAGAATGAAGGGTTCAAGCCCAGATTACCCAGGGTTACGCGCTGCGGATTCGAGTTGTCCGGTACAGGCATCATTTGCGTCAGGCTGGGCTGCGTACTCTGTCCACGGTAGTTGATGCGCAGCATCTTGTAATCGCTGAAATTGATGTCCAGGCGGGCGTTGGGCGACCAGTTGAGCACCTTGAGCGTCGTGTCCAGGGAGTTGACGCCCCTGACGGTCTTGTTGTGGGTGGTTTGCGGCTGAATGCTGGCACCGAGGGTGAAATTGTACTTCTCTTCCTGTTTGCGGAAGTTGAAGCCGGCATTCTGGCGATGAACCTCATTGGAGATGTTGCTGCTATAGTCGGGGACGATGACATCGTAACCACTTGTCCCTTTGTCGTAGGTATCCTTGGTAGACAGGCTGCGCGAATAATTGTATGAATAATTGGCCTCCAGATAGAAGTTCCTGCCCAGGGGCTCGGTATACGACAGACGGCCATTGATGCTCTGCGTCTGCGATTTGGTATAATACTTCTGGTCGATGACCTTGTCATTGGTCCAGTAGACCGGTTCATTCGTTTCGGGGTCGTTTCCGATATTCGAGAAAGTCCGGGTCAACGACTGGTTATATCCCTCCATCGCATTATTGTTGAATGCATAACGGGCATTCAGCGACAGGGTCCGACCCGGTTTGCCCAGACGCTGGCGCCAGAGGATACGACCGTTGGCGCGCTGACTGTTGCTCTCACCGGTCGACAGACTGTTACCTTCATTGACCTTGCGCTCCTGATCGTTTTCCGAACGGCGGAAACTTGCGAATTCGCTTTTGTCCTCAAAATTACCCCAGCCGACATTGAAGTTGGGTTCGAAGAGGATCGACGTCTTATCCGAAATCTTCCAGTCGGCGCGGACACCGCCGCGCACACCGTACGTATTGGTCAGGGTATAACCCTCTTCGTCGGAAATCTGCCAGGATTTGTCCTGCAGCAGGATCTGGTTGGAACTTTTCTCTTCTACGACTCTTTCGTTCCCGTTGAACATAGCGTTACCTACGACTTCCGATTTATTCGGCCAGGTGTAACCGCCATTGAAACCGGCCATATAGGAACTGGCGATGCCGTTGCCTCCCCAGCCGCCGCCCATGCCGCCCATGCCGCCGCGCATGCCGCCGCCGCGCATGCCGCCCATGGCGCTGGCCGCCATATCGTTGAAGCCGCGGTTATTGGTATTGTTGGCATTGCCGATGAAAGCCAGTTGTGATTTCTCATTAAAGTTGGCCAACATCGCAGCACCCTGATAACGGAAATCGTTGTGCGCCGCTCCTTGTTCCACCATATCATGTCCGCCACCGGCCATGAAATTGCCAAGCCAGCCGTTCATCATTCCCTTGCGGACACCCAGATCGAGGATCGTCTCCTCTTCCCCGTCATCGATGCCGGTAAAGCGGGCTTGTTCGGATTTCTCTTCGACGATGCTGATCTTTTCAATGATATTGGCGGGCAGGTTCTTACTCGCAATGGAAGGATCATCCAGGAAGAATTCACGTCCACCGACCTTGATCTTGCTGACGGTTTTGCCGTTGGCCGTGATCGAACCATCGGAAGACACTTCCACGCCCGGGAGTTTCTTGAGCAGATCCTCGAGCATGTCATTGTCGGACGTTTTGATCAGGGTCACGTTGTGGGTGATCGTATCTTTCTTGACGGTAATGGGGTTGCCGACATCGGTCACCGTGGCGCCTTCCAGGAAATTGGCCTGGACGGCCATCTCTTTCGTGCCGAGGTCGACGTTCTGGCGGATGTCGAGCGTCTCCGTGTAGTCGTCGTAACCCATCAGCATGGCGGAAACCTTGTATTTGCCGGCCGGGATACCTTTGATCTCGGCCAGACCGTTGCCGTCGCTCTGGGTATACTTGAGCACTTCGGTCTTGCCGTCGGGCGTGACCGCCACCGTGGCGTAACCGACCGGTTCCTTCGTCCCCTTGTCGACCAGTTTGATTTTCAGATTGTAATTCTGGGCTTGTGCACCGAAGGCCGCCCCCACGAGAAGCAACACGAGTAAGGCTGCCTTGCAAAAACGATATTTCATGTAAATAAGATTGTCACAATTCATTTCAACGGTTTTTAGACTCGCGCGCACGCGAAAGGTTAAAAACCGGTAGCAACTTTTTTTCCTTATTTTTTCTCCGGGCTGACGCCGCCGCTGACCCGCCCGGGGTGGGCTTCAATGAACGATTTCCAGTTGCGGGAAGAAGCCGTGTCGACCAGCGGGCTGGTGAGCTGATAGAAATGGCACATCGCGATGGCCAGCGCGTCGGTCGCATCGAGGAATTTGGCGTCGAGCGTCGTCTTCATAGTCTTCTCCATCAGCAGCTTCACCTGCTCCTTTGACGCGTCGCCGCGGCCCGTGATGGCCATTTTCACCTTGCGGGGCGCATACTCGAACACGGGGATCTGGCGGTGCAGGCCGGCGGCGATGGCCGCGCCCTGCGCCCGGCCCAGTTTGAGCATCGACTGGACGTTCTTGCCGAAGAAGGGCGCCTCGATGGCCAGGTCATCGGGGGCGTAGCGGTCCATCAGGGCCCCCACCCCTTCGAAGATGCGGCTGAGCTTGAGGAAATGGTCTTTCTCCTTGCGCAGGTCGATCACCCCCATATCCACGTAATGGACGCTTTTCTTATCTACGAGAATGACCCCGTAACCAAGGATGTTGGTTCCGGGGTCGATTCCGAGGATGATCCGTTGCGCCGCCGCCATCAGATGAGGTCGAAGCCGGTGTATTTGCGCAGGACTTCCGGGACCACGATGTGGCCGTCGGCGGTCTGGTAATTCTCGATGATCGTGGCCAGGATGCGCGGGAGGGCGAGCGAGCTGCCGTTGAGCGTATGGGCGAGCTGCGTCTTGCCGTTGGCGTCCTTATAGCGGAGCTTCAGGCGGTTGGCCTGGTACGATTCGAAGTTCGACACCGAGCTGACTTCCAGCCAGCGCTGCTGCGCGGCGGAGAAGACCTCGAAGTCGTAGGTAATGGCGGAGGTGAAGCTCATATCGCCGCCGCAGAGGCGCAGGATGCGGTACGGCAGGCCGAGGCCCTGGACGAGGGTCTCCACGTGGGCCACCATCTCGTCGAGGGCGGCGTAGGAGTTCTCGGGGAGTTCGAGGCGGACGATCTCCACCTTGTCGAACTGGTGCAGGCGGTTCAGGCCGCGGACGTCCTTGCCGTAGGAGCCGGCTTCACGGCGCCAGCACGGGGTGTAGGCCGTCATCTTCACCGGGAAGTCCTCGGGTTTGAGAATCACGTCGCGATAGATGTTGGTCACGGGGACTTCGGCCGTCGGAATCATATAGAAGCCGTCGAGCGGAGCGAAATACATCTGTCCTTCCTTGTCGGGCAGCTGGCCGGTGCCGAAACCGGAGTCGGCGTTGACCATATACGGCGGCTGATATTCCAGATAGCCGGCGTCGGTGTTCTTCTCGAGGAACCAGGAGATGAGCGCCCGCTGGATCTTGGCGCCCTTGCCCTTATAGACCGGGAATCCGGCGCCCGTGAGCTTCACGCCCAGGTCGAAATCGATGATGTCGAGATTCTTGACCAGTTCCCAGTGCGGGAGGGCGTGCTCCGGCAGATGCGGCTCGGGGCCACCCATTTTGACCACCACGTTGTCTTCCGCGGTACGGCCTTCCGGCACGAGCGCGCAGGGCAGGTTCGGCAGCAGCACCACCAGTTCCTGCTGTTTCTTTTCGGCCTCGGCCATTTCCGTCTCGAGGGCCTTGGACTTTTCCTTCAGCGCGGCGACGGCCTGTTTGGCCGTTTCGGCCTCGTCGCGGCGTCCCTGTTTCATCAGGGAGCCGATTTCGGCGGCTTTCTGTTTCTGCTGCGCGAGGCAGGCGTCGAGTTCGGTCTGCGCCGCACGGCGGCGGTGGTCCATATCCAGGATTTCGTATACAATCTGCTTGGCATCGAAATGCTTGACCTGCAAGCGTTCGATGACGAATTCGGGGTTCTCCCGCAAAAGTTTGAGCGTCAACATCTGGCAATTCCTTTCGTTAATCCTGCAAATATATAAAAAATCAATCTTTGTTTTTCTTAAATTTGTAGGACAAATCCAAACCTCTATGAAACGTACGCTCTTCCTCTCCCTGATCGCCGTCTGCCTGCTGGCTCCGGCCATCCAGGCGTCGGCCTGCACCAACATCATCGTAACCAAGGGCGCCTCCGCCGACGGCTCCTGCATGGTCAGTTACCTGGCCGACTCCCACCAGCTCTACGGAGAGCTCTATTATTGGCCCGCCGCCAACTGGCCGGCCGGCGCAATGACCGATGTTTACGACTGGGACAGCGGCCGCTACCTGGGCCGCATCCCGCAGGTTCCGCATACGTTCCAGGTGACCGGCAACATCAATGAACACCAGCTCATCATCGGCGAGACCACCTTCGGCGGCCGCGAAGGGCTGACCAATCCCGACGGCCTGATCGACTACGGCTCGCTGATCTACCTCACGCTCCAGCGCGCCCGGACCGCCCGGGAAGCCATCGCCACGATCGGCGACCTGCTGGCCAAATACGGCTACGCCTCCGAAGGCGAGACGTTCTCGATCGCCGACACGGAAGAGGCCTGGATCATGGAAATCATCGGCAAAGGCAAAGAGAAAGGCGCGGTCTGGGTGGCCATCCGCATCCCCGACGGAGAAATCTCGGCCCACGCCAACTGCAGCCGCATCCACCATTTCCCGCTCCACGATCCCGACAACTGCATCTATGCGCCCGACGTGATCAGCTTCGCCCGGAAGATGGGCTTCTTCACCGGCAAGGATGAGGACTTCAGCTTCTGCGACGCCTACGCCCCGGCCAGCCACGACACCCTCCGCGGCTGCGAAACCCGCACCTGGTCGGCCTTCCGCATCCTCGGCGGCGAGAACTTCGACGCTGACCGCTACCTCGACTTCGCCGCCGGCGACAATCCGGCCAACAAGATGCCGCTGACCATCCGCCCCAAGAAAAAACTGACGGTGAAAGATATCGCCGACGCCCAGCGCGACCACTTCGAGGGCACGCCCTTCGACTTCTCGGAAGATGTCGGCGCCGGTGAATTCCGCCGCCCCTACCGCTGGCGCCCGATGGGCTTCGAAGTGGACGGCAAGGAATATGAGTTCGAGCGTTCCGCCGGTACGCAGCAGACGGGCTTCTGGTTCGTCGCCCAGGCCCGCGGCTGGCTGCCCGACGAGATCGGCGCCCTCAACTGGTTCGGCGTCGACGACTCCGCCACCAGCGCCCTGACGCCCATCTATGTCTGCACGAAGAAGGTTCCGCAGAGCTATGCCGTCGGCAACGGCGATATGATGACCTATAGCGAAACCTCCGCTTTCTGGCTCTTCAACCGCACCACCCACCTCGCCTACCTGTTCTACGACCGCGTGGCACCCGAACTGCGTGCGGCCATCGACTGCTTCGAGAACGAGAGCAAGGCCCTCGTCGACGAGATGGATGCCAAGGCCCTCAAGATGCTCAAGGCCGGCAACAAGCCCCAGGCCGTCGATGCGTTGACCGCTTTCTCCCTCAACCGCGCCCAACTGCTGTTCAACCAGTGGAAAGACCTCGGCAACCGGATGCTGGTCAAGTATATGGACGGCAACATCAAGCAGACCGTCAAGTATATGGACGGCAACATCAAGCAGACCAACGACGACGGCAGCTTCAAGGACAACGGCAACGGCAAGCACATCCCGGCTTCCCCGCTGCACCCGCAGTTCCGCGAACGCTGGCTGCGCGGCGTCGCGAATGACCTGAAGAAATAACGCTGGCTTAGCGAATCAGAAACATTCCCGCAATATCTCCGCGATGTTGCGGGATTTTCCCATTGTATAGAAGTGAACGGCGGGCAGGCCGCTGACGCGCAGCTGCTTGTCGGCCTCCCGGAACGGCCGGGGCGACAAGCCGGTCACCGCTTCCTTTTCGGCGGCGATATGATCGGGCGTGGTGCCGCAGCAGCCGCCTACGATGTTGACCCATCCGGCCTCGGCCATCTTCCGGATAGAAGCGGCCATCATTTCCGGCGTCTCGTCATAGAGGCCCATCTCATTGGGAAGGCCGGCATTGGGATAGCAGATGACGGGTACCTCGCAGAAGCCGGCCACCTGCTCGATGAGCGGCAACAGCTGTTCGGCGCCGAGCGAGCAATTGAGCCCGAAAGCCGTCAGCGGATAATGCCGGACAGCGGTGTAAAAGGCTTCGAGGGTCTGGCCGGTCAGGGTGCGTCCGGCCCGGTCACCGGGCGATACGGAGACGATGGCGGGAAATCCATACCGGACCCGGGCGAGCGCATACAGCGCGGCTTTGGCGTTGAGCGCGTCGAAGCAGGTCTCGATGAGCAGCAGGTCGACGCCGCCGGCGATGAGGGCGGCGATCTGTTCCTCATAGATGGCCGCCAGGTCATCGAACGAAAGGGAACGACCGCTGCCGTCGGCCAGGTCGGTCGCCAGGGTCAGCGATTTGGACGTGGGGCCGACACTGCCGGCTACCCAGACTTTCCGGCCGGCCCGGTCCGCTTCCGCGCGGGCAAGGCGGGCACCGGCCAGCGCCATTTCGGCGGCCCGGCCGTCCATGCCATATTCTTTCTGCGAGATCCGGTTGCTGCTGAACGTATTGGTTTCGATGATATCGGCGCCGGCCTCGATATAGGCGCGGTGTATGCCGGTCACCAGATCGGGCTCCGTCAAATTGAGCGCGTCGAAATTGCCGCTGCGGCCGCTGCGCTGGAACAGGGTTCCCGTCGCACCGTCGAGCAGCAGGATCCGCTCCCCCATTACCTTTCGGATATCATCGTCCATTTTCACGTTGCAAAAGTAAGGAATTATACAAAAAAAAGGGTGACCCCTGATGAGTCACCCTCTTTTTATGGGTTCACCGGGAAGACTAAGCTTCCGCCTTCGGCATCGGGACAACCGACACGAAGGACTTGTCGTCGCGCTTCTTCTTGAAAGTGACGACACCGTCGACGAGGGCGAACAGGGTGTGATCCTTGCCCATTCCGACGTTCTCACCCGGATTGTGGACGGTTCCCCGCTGACGGACGAGGATGTTGCCGGCTTTGCAATACTGACCACCGAACAATTTGACGCCCAAACGCTTGCTTTGTGATTCACGGCCGTTCTTAGAACTACCTACACCTTTTTTGTGTGCCATAACTCGTTCTTGTTTTTAATGGTTAGTTACGCGATGCCTTCGATCTGGATTTTGGTCAGGTACTGGCGGTGTCCGTTCTTCTTCTGATAGCCCTTGCGGCGCTTCTTCTTGAAGATGATCACTTTGTCGGCCTTGCAGTGCTCGACGACCGTCGCATTGACGGCGGCACCTTCGACGTACGGATTACCGACCTTGACGCCACCCTCGTCACCGGCGAGAAGCAACACCTTGTCGTAAGAGACGGACGATCCGACCTCGGCAGCCTGACGGTTGACGAAGATCTGCTTGCCCGCTTCCACTTTGAACTGCTGTCCTGCAATATCTACGATTGCGTACATAAAATAAATTTTAAAAATTTATAACCGTAAGCGGATAGACATCTAACTATCTCTTAATCACTAGCTTAGCGGTTTTCAAACATTCTTTTAGGGATGCAAAGATACATAAATATTTGATTCCCACAAAGAAAAAGAAAAGTTTCTTCACGCCCCGCTACCAGGCCGCCTGGGTAAATTCGGTGATGGATTTGGCGAAGGCGGCGGCGGCACGGACGCGTTCGGACTGGGTGTCGCGGTAGGAGTAGCGGAACTCGCACTGGATTGCGTCGACCACGCCGCCGCCGTAGGAGCCGTAGGTGCGGGTCGTATAGCCGCCGTAAAAGTACGGGTTGTTGCCGGGCGAGAGGTAGCCGGGACGCGGAACGCATTCCAGCCCGTTGCGGTTGAGGAAGCCGCCGAACGAGTCTTTCCCCCGGAGCATCTGGGAGAACGAGTGGCCGGCCTTGTTGGTGCGGACCAGATGCGGAATGCTGGACGAGGAGACATATGTGCCGCTGTCGAGCTTGGCATCCGACAGGTCCAGCGTCGAGGGCGGAAGCAGGTAGCCCAGCTCGATGTCCTCGGAGTGGCTCTGGCCGTGGATGTCGAGCAGCAGGCCGTGACCGTACTGCTGCGTGACCTCATTGCGGGCGGTGGTGATATAGGCGTGGTACGCATCGTAGATTTTTCCCACATTGTCGTCGCCCGCCGGAATCGCATATTGGCGTTTCCGGTTGAAATCCACGTGGTTGCGCTTGATCAGCGCGATGACCATATAGGGATGCTTCCCCGTCTGCTGGAAGAAGGCCTTGTCGATTTCATCGGCCAGCTCCCGCGTGTTGTAGTCGAGGTCGGTGGCGAAATCCGGGTCCGGACAGTTGCCCGTGTTACGGAGGGTCAGGAACGATTCGACGACCGTGCCGCCGTGCGGGACGGTCAGGATGATCGGGCAGGTTCCCTTCCGGTACTCCACGTACTTGTCGATCTTGAGCGTCTGCTCCTGCTTGTATTTTTCAATCTCTTCCGGCGTCAGATGACGCGGCCCGTCTTCGGGATCCTGGCAAGCGACCAGGCCCAGCGAAGCACATAGGATCAATAACCAACGATAGATTCTCATTTCATTCCTCCCGGGGGCGGACGTCCCATCCCCAGATCACGTCGCCCAGGACGACGAACACCACATCAAAAGACTTGCCGCTCGCGCGGTCCGTCACGGAATAGCACGCCAGCCGCTCCGATCCGGGCAGTTTCTCATACGGTCCCAGGTCGAGCGCCGGATAGGCCTTGCCCGGCACGGCAGGCGCCATGCCATTGACGGTTTCCGCATGCACCGGTTCCCCGGCCACCAGGCGCTTGATGGCGTATTCCACATTCGCCACCAGGCCGGGATGGGCGAAGGGATCGAGATCGGCGGCAGACGCCGCTTCGAACGAGATCCGTCCGTTACCGGCCGCCCGTTCGGCACGCATCCGGTCGGCATAGGCCTTGAATTGCCGACGCAGCCGCGGCGATTTCAAGCCTTCGCTCGTGTAGAGCGAAATGCCCTGCGCCCCGGCGCGGAACGCATTGTCCATCTTCTCGAAGATGGCTTCGGCCGGGCCGCCGAGTTCCGTATCGAGACCGCAGAACAGCGTGGTGCGCGGATTCTTGTCGCGGTTGTTCATCACCGTCGCATCGTAAGCGAACTGCGGGTCTTGCGTATAGAAGTCGGTATAGACCATCGGGAACACGAAGTCAAGGTCCCAGTCGTGGAAACGCTGGAAGACCATGAACTCCGAAACCCGCTCCGTGGCGAACGGCGAAGCCGTCACCTTCTTGCCGGCCGCGTGGGCCTCGTGGGCCATCCGGTTGGCAGCCTCCGTCACCTCGTCGCAGCGGAAGCGGCACCAGTTCGGATCCCGGGAGGGATCGGGCTGCGTGCGCGGATCATAGCCGTATTCGGCCTGAAAGCGCGCGAGCATCGCGGGATGGTAGCCGTAATCGTATTCCGGCTTGACTTCCCCATCCTGAACGATGCCATAGATATACGAGAGCGACATCGGCAGCACGCAGTCCACCAGACGGCAGTAGTCGATGCAGATGCCTTCGATGCCCGGGATGGCGCAGATCGAACGGACTTTCTCCACCAGATAATCCTGTACTTCCGGAATGGCGGGATTCAGGAACTTGTAGGAATTGACATAGGCCTTGTGATCGACCAGGCTCTCGCCGTTACGGTTCACGTCGAACCAGTCGGGATGGGCTTCCAGCAATGCAGCCCTGTCTTCATACGGCGGCTTGAGCGTCCATACCCAGGCATAGACGGCGATGCCGTGGCGATGTGCCATTTCGATATAGCGTTCGTAGGCTTCGGCGTCAGGTGCGTGCAGCATTACGGCATCGAGTCCCGCTTCTTCCATATGGGCGAAGGCTTTCTCCATATCGCGGCCTTCCTCTTCCTCCATCCAGGTCCAGAACATCGGCAGGTCCGGTTCCTCGATGCAGTCCATCAGCAGGTGACGGCCTTCGGAAGGGAGATAGTCGCAGTGGTACTCCCACCAGAAGACGCCGCCGAATCCTTTCTCCTTCACCCAGGCCATCTTGGCGGCGATGGAACGCGCATTGTCGGCCGAGACGAAAGACGAGTGGTCGGGCGAGAAATAGTACGGGCACTGCGCCTCATCGTCCCATTCTTCCGTCCAGCCGGCTTTCAGCAGACCGGGCAGGTCGGGATAGAAGAAATCGCCGGCACAGTCCGAAAGCCGCTTTCCCTCGGGGGGCGTTTCGCCCGGCGCGAGACCGTCGTAGCGATATCCGTAACTGGCCAGACCGATATGGATCTTCTCCGGCGCGAAACGGCTCCAGTTGGCCTCATAGTTCGCCTTGATGTCGGGCAGCGGCGTGTTGTGCGTACCGCATTTGCCCCACCAGCCGCCGCCCATGTCGTAGTACATGATGTTCACCCAGTCGCAGCAGGCGGACAGGGCGTCAGCTTCTTCCTGCGAATAATTGTGCTCGCTGTTGAGCGCCGTCGTCAGGCCGTAGCGGCGGCCGTCGAGGGCGCCGAGGCTGTCGAGCGCGGCGCGAATGTCCTGCATCAGGGCCAGGTGCGTCTCTTTCGTGACGGTGTGCTCCCAGTCAAGCTCCAGGCCATCGAAACCGTGGTGCCGCGCAAAAGCGGCCATATAGACGGCAAACTTCGTGCGGCGTGCCGGATCGTCGGTAATCTGGTTGTACCGCGTGCCGGAGAACGAGAGGTAAATCTGGTTGCCGGCTTCGTGGATCAGCCCGATATACTGGTTGATCCGCGGCTCCGCCACTTCGCCGTACACGTGGTTGTCCACCTTGTCGCGGAGGATGTCTTCGAGCGGCGCATCGAATTCCTCGGGCTGCCAGGACGGCATGGCCTGGAAATAATAGTACTGGTAGTTCTTGAGCTGATCGACCGTCAGTTCCTCGGGCACAAGCCGGGAATAGACCGAATAAGTGGCGTGGATCAGGGGCGCGGGAGCCTCCGTCTTGGGCTGTCCGCAGGCAGCCAGCAACAGGATCAGGGCGGCCAGGGAAAAGAACCGGGTTTTCATAGGGCGGAAATGGATCAATAATTGGGATACCAGGCCGGAAGCGTCTCCACCGGCCCTTCAAAGAGCTTCAGCAGTTTGTCGTCCACGAAGCGTTTCTCCACGACCAGGCGATAGAGATACTTCTGGAGCCAGGGATCGGTGGCGGCCACGTAGCCACCCCAGCCGCGGACCAGGCCGTAGCTGTTCTCGATCACCCATTTCACGGGTTCGCCGGCCGCATCGAGTTTCACGCCGGCCACGGCGATGGCGTGGACCGATCGCGTCTCCGCGCTGCGGACCTGCATTTCTTTCGGCATATCGGTGTGGATGCCCAGCAGCGAATCCAGCGCGAAGAGCTCCGTATCATAGATGCCCTCCGTCATCAGGTAATCGTGCATCGTATCAGCCGAGATGTAGAAACGGCGGCCGCCCGCGAGCGAGGCGACACCCATCTTCCGGATGTCGGACATCGGCACATTCAGGAAACGCCAGTTGGCGTACTCGTAGCAGTTGCGGCTCTCCGCCACTTCGTACATCCGGTAATACGGCAGCGTGGGATCGTCCATAAAGATGGCGTAGTCGGCCTCCAGGTCGTGCGGGATATAGATATCGCGGAACGACTGCGGCGTATAATGCGCCACCGAGAGCACGCGGCCGTTCTTGTCGCGCAGCGTATAGTCGAATTCCTGCGGCGGTTCGCCCAGCGTGGCGACCAGCAGGCGGTAGATGTCGGCCAGGGCCTGCTCCTTGACGGATTGGACCTCCTCGGCGGAAGCATCGCGCAGCTCCAGGCCGTAGCGGCGGAGCAGCCGCGTGACGGTCTTCATCAGCGACACGTTGTCGGTGCTGCTGAAGCGTTCGGGCATCACCTCCTGCGGCACCATGCCGTATTTGGCGATGATGTGGGCCGCATTGGCGAAATGGCCGCCGTCGCCGATCGGCTTGTTGAAGAGCCAGGTGTTGTAGCGGCTTTCCATCGGCTCATTGCGATGGGCGATGACATTTTCCAGGCAGCGGTTGGCCTTCTCCAGGATGTCGTAGAACTGGCCGAAGGTCTGGGAGAACTGGAACGGGCCCAGATCGTAGCGGGCAATCATTTCGGCCCGCAGGATGTTGAGCGTCGAGAACAGCCAGCAGCGGCCCGACTCATCCTGGTCGGTAATGCCCCGCGAGGGAACGAAATACGTGCACGTCGTATCCATCGCCGCGGCGACGGCCTGATTGAGCGAAGCCTTGTACAGATCCTGCGTCAGGAAACGGTCGCCGACCCGTTCCGGGACGTCCTTCGCCTTTGCGGCAAGGCGGTCCAGCAGCGCCGGCGTCACGGTCTGGTCCCGTTCAGGACCCACAAAGGCCTGTTCAAGCGCTTTCGGATCCATGGCGGTCCGGAAAGCAGCGAAGCGGCTTTCCGCTTCGCGGTTGTAGCGGCGCACGGCTTCGGCGTCGAAGCCCGTGCGGCGCATCCGGCCGCCCAGTTCGCGGCCGGCCGCGACTTCCGCGGCCTCCGCCGCCCGGACGGCTGCCAGAACGGGGTTAAGCCGGCGGAAATCGATGTATTTCGACTTCGCGTCGCGGTCGGCCGGATGGACATAATGCATCAGTTCTTCGGCCAGCGCATTCGCCGGCGCATAACCGGTCTCCGTCTGCGGATCGGGCAGCAGGAAAGCGGGAATCTCCTCCCCGCCCGCGACCCAGACAGGTACGGCATAGCACGTCGGCGTATAGCCGATGGCCGTCCAGAGAACGGCGGAAGCCGGATCGTCGCCCGGGCCGACGCCCTCGATGCAGACGCTCGACACCGAAGTATAGCGCGGAATGAAGTCGAGGTCGACCGCCACGCCCGCCGGCGAAGCGGCCTGCATATCGGCGCCCAGCTCCGCGTTGTAGAAACTGCGGCCCAGCCCGTCGATCAGGAATTCCGGCGTGAACTTGCCGGTGTGCTGCGACATCAGGTACTCCGCCGTCTCATAGCGGGCCATGCCGGAGCCCTCCCCGTCCCTGCCGGCCAGCGAGAAATTGGTGCGCACGAGCCAGCTGCCGGGCTCCACGTCGAAACGGACCACCTTCGTGTCGCCCACCTCGAAATAGGCGATGCCGCCGAAGGCGTCGGCCACACCGAAGTTCGCCTCGATCTTACGAGGCTTCGGCCATTCCTCCAGCATCCGCTCGAAGTCTTCCAACGTCCGGCACGTGGCCAGCGCTTCCGAGATGACGCGCCCGTTCACGACAGACTCATACGTCCCTTCGGCCAGATTGTAGGAAAGATTGTTCATAATGACGAAGCCCACTTCGTTGGCGCCGGCATAAGCGCTCCGACGCTTCTTGTCGGAGGCGTTGAACACCGCCGTGTAGGCATACTGCCCCCCCGTGACATACTGAAGGACGTTGTGGGGATTCTCGGTGTCGCGCTGTTTCCAGATCAGCGGCCGGCCGGTCGCGCTGGCTTCGGCCGATACGATGGCGGTCGTACAGGCTTCCGACCCGGTCGGGAACGCGACCAGGGCGGCCAGCAGCAATAAGCACAGTCTTTTCATAAGCTAATCTTCCTGATGATAGTGAATCAAGCCTTCCATCGGCGTCCGGAGCAGCGTCCCCACCTCCATCCCGTAGCGGCGGACGACGGGCTTGAGGATGTCCTGGAAATACCAGCCGACCGAGCCCACGCAGTTGAACGCGTAGGACCGGTAGTCGGGATACAGGGATATGATCTGCTCGAACAGCTGGCAGAAGGAATCTTCGGCCAGGTCGTGGAAATACGGGATCGACAGATTGTCGTGAATCAGTTTGCCGTACTGCCCGCAAAAGCGGTTCGGGAACGGCTTGGTGTAAATGATATCGATGATCTCGTCGCCGTTGTAGGGAACGGCCGCCTCGATCACGCTGCGCGCCGCGTCGGAAACCCGGCCGCGAACGTAATCGACGAGCATCCGCTTGCCCATATAGGCGCCGCTTCCTTCGTCGCCGAGGATGAAGCCCAGGGAGTCGATGTTGAGCGTGATCCGCTCGCCGTCATACAGACAGCTGTTGGTACCCGTGCCCAGGATGGCTGCGAAACCGGCCTTGTGGCCGAGCAGGGCCCGCGCGGAAGCCAGCAGGTCCATCGCCACAAAGGTCTCCGCATTCGGCATCACCTGCGCGATCGCTTCGCGCACGAAACCGTACTGCAGTTCCGTCACGCCCGCACCGTAGAAATACACGTGATCCACAGCCCGGGGTTCGAAGTCCGCTGGTAGGGCTTTGCGAATATCTGCCACCATATAGTCGAGCGTGATGTAATTGGGGTTATACCCCTCGCTCTCGAACCGGGCGACAACGCTGCCGCGGTCCAGGGCACACCACGTGGTGGTGGTGGCACCGCTGTCTGCAATCAGAATCATAGTTCTCCTTTTTCCTTGAGATAGGCCTCCGCCTTCTTGACGGTGCCGGTCTTGACGATGATCTCCTTCACGTACTCGTAATCGGTGATCGACGGGTTGCGTTCCATAAACATCCGGACGGAACGGTCCACCACCTTGTCGTTGATCAGGCGGACGTTGACCATGCGGTTGCCCTCGATCCGGCCCAGCCGGATCAGGACGGTCGAACTGATCATGTCGCAGATCATCTTCTGGGCGGTGCCGCATTTCATCCGGGTGCTGCCGGTGATGTATTCCGTGCCCGTGATCACCTCGACGGGATAGTCCGAATACTCGGAAATGGGCGACTGCGGATTGTTGACGAAACTGCCGGTCGGGATGCCGTTTTCCCGGCAGTGCCGCAGCGTATGGAGCACGTAGGGCGTCGTGCCGCTGGCCGAGATACCGACCACGATGTCCTTCGGGGTGACGTGGTGCTTTTCCACCAGCGTGCGCCACCCTTCCTCGATGTCGTCCTCGGCCTCTTCCAGAGCCAGCACCAGGTTCTCCACGCCGCCGGCCAGCACCGTCTGGATCATTTCCGGATCGATGCCGTAGGTATTGGGGAGTTCCACCACGTCGAGGACCGAAAGGCGGCCGCCGGTGCCGCAGCCGACGTAAAACATCCGGCCGCCGGCCTTCAGCTGCTTTTCAATCGCCGTTATGAGCCGCTCCAGGTCGGGCAGCACCTTTTCGATGGCATAGGCCACCGTCTTGTCTTCGTTGTTGATGTCCGTGATGATCTCCATCACGGATTTCTTTTCCAAGTTGTCGTACTTAGAAGGCTGTTCCGTAAGTCTCATCTTGATATGCTGTTACATTCCAATTTCTGCAATAGTTGACGCCGGCGGCGTCGAGGCGGGCGAAGTGGCGTTCCATCCGCTGCGTGAACCCGTCGAAATCCTTCGCGTGGCCGCGGGTCCAGCCGGCCTCGGCGATGGCCAGGGCCCGCGGGAAAGCCATATACTCGGCCCGCGCCGGATTCTTGATGTATTCCGTCCAGACCGTCCCTTCCACGCCGATGATATATTCCTTTTCCTCTTCCGTGAGGACGGCCGGCACCGGCTCATAGTCGTAAACCACCTTGAGCGGGACCAGATGGCCCATCGAGATGGCGTCTTCCGTGGGATCGACCTGATAATAGTCCAGATAGTAGCGCTGGTACGGGCACATCACCACTTTGTGGTGCTGCCGCGCCGCCGCGATACCGCCCTGCTCGCCGAGCCACGACATGACGGCCGCGTTCGGCGCCAGGCCGCCCTGCAGGATCTCGTCCCAGCCGATGATGTTGCGGCCCTTGCCGTTGAGGAAACGCTCGATGCGGCGGATGAACCAGCTCTGCAGTTCCTCCTCGTTCTTCAGCCCTTCGCGGCGCATCAGCTGCTGGCAGAATTCGCTGTGCTGCCAGTTGTACTTCGGGCACTCGTCGCCGCCGATGTGGATCAGCGGCGAAGGGAAGAGTTCCATCACTTCCGTAAGCACGTCTTCCAGGAAGGCGAAGGTTTCCTCGCGGGGACAGTACACGTCGCGGAACACGCCCCATTTGGTGGCCAGCGAATGCTCCTGCTCAGGGAAACAGCTCAGCTCCGGGAAACAGGTGATGGCGGCGCGGGCGTGGCCCGGCATCTCGATTTCGGGCAGCACGGTGATATACCGCTCCGCGGCATAGCGCACGATTTCCCGGATTTCGTCCTGCGTATAGAAGCCGCCGTGAGGCGTCCCGTCATTGATCGGGGAATGCAGGTCGCCCACCACCGTATACGGCCGGACGGAACCTTTTTCAGTCAGTTTCGGGTATTTCCTGATCTCGATGCGCCAGCCCTGGTCTTCGGTCAGGTGCCAGTGGAACACGTTGAATTTGTGCATGGCCAGTTCATCGAGGTATTTCTTGATGAAATCCACCCCGAAGAAATGACTGCAGACATCCAGATGCATGCCCCGGTATTCAAAGCGGGGCGCATCCTCGATGCGGCAGCAAGGGATGTCGGCCTTGCCGGAGAACCGGCCGGCAAAGACGGCGTCTGGCATCAGCTGGAACAGCGTCTGGAGGGCATAGAATGCCCCGTTGGGAGCGGAGCACCAGATGGTGATGCCCTCGGGCGCGACCTCCATCACATAGCCTTCGCGCGGGATGTTGTTGCGGCCTTTGCGAATCTTCAGATAGTTCTTCTCGGGAGCGGTCTCCGCCACGCGCAGGTCGACGCGACCGGTCAGGTAGTTGACCTGCGACACAAAGCTGCTGTCACCGTCTTCAACCGTCACTGTGGTCGAACGGCGCAGGCGGAAGGTCCCCTTGCGGACCTCGACTTTCTCCGGCTGCGGCAACAGGCCGGCAATGCCGAAAGTTTTTTCGGCGAGCCGGCCGACTTTCTTACCCGTCTGCCGGTCGAAGCCCTGCGCCTTGACGGTCGTACCCGGCGCAATCCGGCCGGCCGGGCCGGTATACAGGCGGGATGACCGGGTCGGGACGGAGCCGTCGGTGGTATAGCGGATTTCCCCGTCAGGATAATCGAACTGGAGATTCAGGCGGTCGTTGTCGTAACGGTCTTCTTCGAAATCATCGTGCATGAAAAGCACGTTCCCGAAAGCCCGGCTGTAATGGACGCCGGCATCATCCAGCCGCGGCAGGTCGGTCAGGAGCCGGCGGCAGAAATCGGCGTAATTCCGGTCGTACTTGGGCGTCCAGCCCGTCTCGGCCAGCGCCAGGGCGCGGGGGAAGAGCATATGTTCGAAATGCTCCGGCGTCTCCACGAATTCGGTCCAGAGACAGCCCTCGACGCCCAGAATGCGCGGCCGCACCGCCGCGGAGACCGTATCGCTGATCGGATAATAGTTGTATACCTTGGACAGGGGAAGGAAATACGGCTGGGACGGATACCCGTCGCCTTCCTCCTGGTAATAGTCGAGATAGCACCAGCGGTTCGGCGTGAAGACCGTCCGCATGCCTTTGTCCAGCGCCCGCCTGCCGGGCGCGTGGCCGCGGTACGAGAGCGCGATGGTGCCGGGCGTGGCGCCGCGGTCCACCACTTCGTCCCAGGCGATCACCTCTTTGCCGTGGGCCTGGAGGAATTCCGTGATGCGGACGATGAATGCGGCCTGACTGCCGTCGTCGGGCGGGCATTCGTCGCCGCCGATGTGGTAGTATTTCGACGGGAAGATGTCGAAGAGTTCGCCGAAGATATCGGTGAAGAAAGTATAGGTGGTGTCGCTCGGACAGAAGATTTCGTCGTAGATGCCCAGATCGGTCGCGATGGCGATCGTCGAATCAGGGTGGTAGGAAAAGACGGGATAGGCCGACAGGGCGGCCAGAGCGTGACCGGGCAGTTCGACTTCCGGCACGACCGTCACATAGCGGCGGCGGGCGTATTCCACCACCGCGCGCAGGTCTTCCTGCGTATAATAGGGCCCGGCTTTCACCAGGTCGGGATATTTCTTGCTTTCAATCCGCCAGCCCTGGTCGTCGGTCAGGTGCCAGTGGAACGTATTGATCTTGTGCAGGGCCAGGATGTCGATGACTTTCTCGATCTCTTCGCGGCTCTGGAAATGGCGCGCCACGTCGGCCATGATGGCCCGGTATTCCATCGCGGGCGCATCGTCGATGCGGCAGCAAGGCACGGTGCAGCCGGCAGCGCCCCGCTGCATCGCCTGCGGCGGAAGCAGCTGGAGCAGGCTCCGCGTGCCGTAAAAAGCCCCGTTGGGGGCGGAAGCCTCGATGGTGACGGCTTCGGGAGAAACGGTCAGCCGGTAGGCCTCGGTCGCGAGGCCGTCCACCTGCCGGATCGTGACATTGCCCGCCTGCGCAACGGGCAGCCGGAGGGTCGCGGCGAAATCGCCGGCAACCTCGCGGAAAAGCGGGTCCGTGGCCTCCACGGCCACGGCGCCGCCTTTTCCGAACGTAAAGCAACCCGAAGCCCCCTCGAAATGAAGGGGCTTGGGGATGATAGAAGATGTCAGCCCGCTTTCTGCAGGCTGAAGGACTTCCCGCACGATGTCGGTGATGCCGTCAAGATAGACGTCGGGCATCCGTTCGGACAGCGGATACGGGGCGCCGATATAGACGTGCATCTGCTTGACCTCGTAGTCGTACTTGCCGCTGGTGTCTTCAAAGGCCGTCTTGCTCGGCAGATAGGAATTCTGGCCGTTGGTATAGGCGATGAACAGCAGCGGGGTATCCGGGAAACGCTCGCGGAGGGCCACCTGGTACTCCATGAAGGGCTCGCCCTGCGTGAAGAAGAGCACGACGCCGCCCAGGTTGACCGCCTCCACATAGAACGGAAGCGTGTTCTCCACCAGGCCGGCCTCGATGTCCTCGATGGTGTATTTGGCCCAGTAGTTCACGTCGTCCACCCACGAGGCGGAGACCGTGTTCTTCCACTGCGTCACCTCGGCCACGTGCTGCCGGATCAGGTCGACCGTGATGGTGTCGGCCCGGTAAGGCAGGTCGATCCGACTGGTCTTCAGGGTGAAGCTCCCGTCGAAGGGAATCTTCCGGAAGGAGATGTCCTTCAGGTCGGTTGCCAGCTGCCAGCCGTTGCGCTCGGCGGCCTCGACATCCTTCTTGATGCCGTAGGCCGGGTCGGCGTTGCCGCTGGCGGAGGTGAAGTGCACCACTTCCCCGCCCCAGGCCTTCGAGAGCGAATCGCAGGAGAAGCCCGGGAAATCGGTCGAGACCTTGTAGCTGCCGGGGCCGAGGCTCACCGGATGGCACGAATAGTTGACCATCGACACGATGGGCTTGCGGCTCTTCGGGTCCACCAGCCGCAGCACGTAGGCGTCCTTGTTGCAGAAGCCGTCCTTGTCGCAGCGGTTGTAGTTGATGTCGCTCGTGCCCTGGCCGAATTCCATCTCGAAGGGGCGGAACGCCGCATCGTCGGCAATCGCCGCCACGGCGTTCTCCACCACCACGCGGCGCACTTTCTGCGCGTACGCGTAGTTGGGCTGGCCTTCCTTGGCGCACCAGCCGCCGGTCCGCGGCGCGGAGTGCGTGTGGATGCAGTGCATCAGGATGTGGTCCATCGGCAGGCCGGACTGTTCGGAAATGGCTTTCCGGATCTCGTCGGCCGTCTCGATGCCGACCTCCATCAGGTCGTTGGAGATGATGCAGATCTTCTCGCCGTTCTTCTGAAGCACCAGGCAATGGCTCATCAGGTCGCGATGGACGCCGTCCGACAGCCCGTTCCTGGCCGCGAAACCGGCCAGGACGGTGCTGTCGGTGGTCGATATCTCCGCAACCCGGTAGTTGCAGAGATACCGTTCACCTTCCGGCGTGCAGGAAAGGAGCGCCGCCAGCAGCAGGCAGGCTGCCCAGAACTTTGCGCCAATCCTTCCCATCGCTAGTAGTAGACTTCGGTTACGTCGTAGTACATACGCCACCAGCCGTCGTCGTCATCGCTGAAGGTCAGGATGCCGCGAGAAGCGGTTTCCATCCACACGTACCAGGTGATGGAGGTGCCGCCGTCGGGCGTCATGTCCATCAGGTACGGGCCGGTGCCGATGTTCTCGGCCACCTTGTTGTACTTCGGGTTCGGGTCGATCCAGAAGGTGACCGCTTCCCCGTCGTAGAGGATGGAGCTCGGGAGCTTGATGTACTGTTCGCCGTCATACGGGCATTCCTCCGTCTCGTTGAGCAGATAGACCACGCCTTCGGCGGAAATCGTGAAGTCGAGGTCGATGCCCGAGTTGATGGCGTTCTTGATGCGGAACTTGGCGGGATCGTACTTGTTGACCAGCAGCAGCGAATGGAGCACCTTCTCGGAGGTGACGCTCGCGTTCATCTTGCCCTGGTAGAATTCCACCTTGCCCAGCTTCATATAGTCGGCGTCGGGGTTCGGACGCGGGTTCAGGTTGACCACGTCGTAATACATGCGCCACCAGCCGTCGTCGCCGTCACCGAAGGTCAGGATGCCGCGTGAAGCGGTTTCCATCCACACATACCAGGTGATGGACGTACCGCCGTCGGCCGTCATGTCCATGGTGTACTCGCCGGTACCGATGTTCTCGGCCACCTTGTTGTACTTCGGGTTCGGGTCGATCCAGAAGGTAACCATTTCGCCCTCGTACTCGATGGTGCTCGGAACCTTGATGTACTGCTCGCCGTCGTACGGGCATTCGACCGTCTCGTTGAGCAGGTAGACCACACCGTCGGATCCCAGCGTGAAGTCGAGGTCGATGCCCGAGTTCATCGCATTGCGGATGCGGTATTTCTCCTTGTCGTACTTGGAGACCTGGAGCGTCGAATACTGCTCGTCGAACAAGCTGACCGAGCTGTTCATCTTACCCTGGTAGAATTCCACCGTGGCATAGTCCACGAACTCGGAATCGTCGCCGCCCGGCATCGTCAGGATGCCGGAGAACTCGTTCCAGCCGGCGGGAGAGACTTTCTCCTTGTCGAACGACACGGTGAAGCTGTAGGACTCACCCGCTTCGGCCTGGTCGGCGTCATAGCCGACCCGGACCGTCGCCGACGACTCGCCCGGAGCAAAATGGACCTGGGCGGGCGTCTCCAGCGCGAAGAGTCCGTCACCGCTGAGGGTCAGGTTGACCGTCAGGTCGGAGGTAAGCACACCCCGGATGAGCTGGAACTCGATCACGGGTTCGTCTGTGAAGAGCCAGGCCCCGCTGTTGGCGCTGAAGGTCAGGCACTCGTTGGTCGGTTGATAGAGGTAGGTATCCTGTTCGCAGGAAACCAGCGCGGAAAGGGCGACCAGACAGGCGGCAAAAAAGCTTATGATCTTTTTCATGATACGTTCACTTTATCGATTAATAACCGGGGTTCTGCTGGCTGCGGATCTGCGGATTGGAGTCGATCTCGGCCTGCGGGATCGGCCATACGAAGAAGGGATCGGACGCATCGCGGGAGAGCAGTTCCGTGTAGGTGCTGCCCGCGTCGATCACCAGGTTCTTGTCCTGCGCCTCGCTGCGCGCGAAGCCCTGGTTCCAACGCTTGAGGTCCTTGAAGCGGAAACCTTCGCCGTAGAGTTCCCGTGCACGCTCCAGTTTGATCTGGGCCATCAGCTCGTCGCCGGTGTAGTGGCGGTCGGCGTAGCCCGGGATGCGGCTGGCGCGAAGCAGGTTCAGATAGGTGCAGGCCTGGTCGGCCTGGCCGGCCATGGCGTAGCCCTCGGCCGCGATCAGGTACTGCTCCGCGATGCGGAACGGCTTGATCTTCTGGATGTAGGTCGAAGCGCCCGTCGAGGCCATCAGTGCCGGGTTGCCGGGGAACTTGAAGCAGAGATAGACGGTGCCCGAGAAGTTGCCCAGGTTGACCTGGGTCCGGCGGAACCAGGTCGTGAAGCGCAGGTCGTTCTTGTCATAGGACTCGACGATCCATTTCTCCGGAATGTAGTTCGGCGCATAGAGACCGCCCGTGTACTGGATGTACCCGTAGTCGTTGGTACTGGGCGTCGAATCGAAGCTGGCCCAGAACTGGGTGATGCATTCCTTGCCGCTGTCGTTGGTCCACAGGGCGGTGAAATCGTCCTGCGTGTTGAGCAGCGGATAGCGGCCGCCATTGATCAGTTCGGCGGCCAGGCCGGCGGCCTTGGCGTATTCGCCCTTGGTCAGGGCGACGCGGGCCTGCAGGGCCTTCACGGCGTCGGCCGTAAGGTAGATCGAACCTTCGGCGCCGGTCACGGAGCCCAGGAGCTGGGCGGCCTTGTCGAGGTTCTTCTCGATGTAGGCATAGGTGTCGGCCAAGGAGCTACGGCCCACATACGTGGACTGGTCGCTCGGCGTGGCGAACGTCGCGTCGGAGAGCATCACGCCGTAGTCGGACGAAGCGTTGGACGAGTAGTTCTTGCAGAAGAGTTCCGTGAGGATGAACATCGCATACGCCTTGGCAAAGGCGCTTTCGCCCAGGATCACGTCGTACTGCGCTTTCTCGGCCGCGGAGGCTTCCGCCTGCAGGGCGGGAATGCCGCCTTCCAGGAAGTTGGCCAGCATCACCAGGTAGTAGGCGCTCGACCAGAGGGATTCGACGTTGCCGAACGTGGAACGCATCTCCCACTTGTAGTACTCACCGTTGCGGTTGCCGTAGGTGATCGAGCCGTGGAACGAATCGGCCATCAGTTCCATCAGGTAGACGGGCGCGCCCGAATTCAGGCTGTTGCGCATCGTGATATAGATGTCGCGGCGGAGTTTCTGCGCGTCGTCCATCGAACGGAGCGCTTCTTCCGTCGAGATCGAGCTCGTGGGCTTCAGGTCAAGGTTGCAGGCCGTCACAAGCAGCAGCGTGAGGGTGCAAAGGCTGAATAATATCTTTTTCATAGCGTATCCTCCTTGATTAGAATGTCAATTCGACACCGAAGACGTACTGCTTCGTGTTCGGATAGTTACCCATGGCCGTAATGGCGTCGATTTCCGGGTCCCAGCCTGTGTACTTGGTAAAGGTCAGCAGGTTGCGGCCGGATACATAGATCTTCGCTCCGCCGAGGAAGCCGGTGCTCTGCATCAGTTTCTTCGGGAACTCGTAGGAGAGCTGGACGTTCTTCAGGCGGACGAACGAGGCGTTGTCGATGAAACGGCTGTCGTGGCGCACCGCTTCACCGGCCTTCGGAATGTCGGTGATCTGGCCGGGCGTCGTCCAGATGTTCATCATCCGTTTGGTCATGTTCGACTCGTCGGCGAAGGCGGGATTCTCCACGAAGTAGCGGTCGTAGTTCTCCATATACTTGCCGATCACGCCCGAGAAGGTGGCGTTGAAGGAAAGGCCCTTCCAGCTGGCATCGACCGAGGCGCCGCCCGACCAGGGGGCGAAACGGTTCTTACCGAGGAACACGGCGTTGCTTTCCGTGTAGGTGCTGGTGAGCGAGCCGTCGGCGTTGCGCCAGAGCGACTTGCCGTTGGCCGGGTCGACACCGGCGAAGTCGACCAGGAAGAACTCGCCGTAGGCGTGGCCCACCTGGAACTTCAGGCCGGAGCTGCCGTCCACGAATTCGTCGCGGCCGTCATAGAGCTCGGTGATGACGTTCTTGTTGTAGTTCATGTTGAAGCCCAGGCCGAAATACCAGTCCTTGGTATTGACCACGTCGAACTTCAGTTCCACGTCGACACCGCGGTTGCGCATCGAACCCACGTTGCCCCAACCGCCGGAGAAGCCGGAGATATAGGAATACGGGATGTACATCAGCATGTCGCGGGTGTTCTTGTTGTAGAACTCGACGTTGAAGCTCAAGCGGTTGAACAGGCGGCCGTTAAGGCCGACGTTGAGCGCCTCGAGGGTTTCCCAGGTCAGGTTCGGGTTGCTCAGCGAGGAGATGTACCAGGAGGTCTGGCCGTCGTAGAGCCGGCCCGTGGAGGTCAGACCGTACGCACGGTAGTTGCTGATGCCCGAGTTACCCATCGTACCGTAGGAGGCCTTCAGCTGCAGGGCGTCGATCCAGTCCACATCCTGGATGAATTTCTCCTTGCCGATGTTCCACATCGCGCCGACCGACCAGAAGCTGGCGTAGCGGCGGTTCGCGCCGAAGAGCGAGGAACCGTCGATACGGTAGGTCAGGTCGAGGAAATACTTGTCGGCGTAGTCGTAGGAGAACCGGGAGAAGAAGGAGTTGTAGGCGGTCTCCGAGAAGGTGTACGAAGGCAGGTTGGCCTGCGTACCGTGGTTGACGTTGGTCAGGCGCTCGTCGGTCTGGCCGTTGGTCCAGGTGGAGAAATAGGTGTCCTGCGAGTAGATCGACTCGTGGCCGGCCAGAAGGATGAAGTGATGGTCCTTCGCGATGGCGAACTTGTATTCGGCCGTGTTGGTGGAGGTCAGGCGGAAGAAGCGCTCGAACGATTCTTCCGTGACGGTCGCCAGGTTGATCTTGTTGGGAAGCACCTTGCCGGTGTAGCGGTAGTCCATTCCTTCGATGGCCTGGACGGTGCGGATGGTGAATCCCTTGAACGGGGTGATTTCCTGATAGAGGTTGCCGTTCAGGCGGGCCGTCTGCCGTTTGGTGGGCTGGGCCTCCATCCGGCGGAAATAGTTCCACATACCGAGGTCGGTGATGTAGTCGGGCTCGTCGCCGTAACCCATGAAATTGCCGTTGGCGTCGGTGATGATCTCATACGGCGTGGCGTACGGAAGACCCCAGGCCACGATGTTCATCGGGTTGTAGTAACCCGTGCTCGTGGTCGAATAGCCTGCCGTATGGTGCGACTGCCAGGTGAGGTTCAGGTTGATGCCGATCTTGAGCCAATCGGCGATCTTGCTGTTGACGTTCGAACGGACCGAGTAGCGCTCCATATCGGAGTACGGCTCGATACCCTGGCGGTCGAAGGCGCCCAGCGAGATGTAGTAGTCGCTGCGCTGGCTGCGGCCCGAGACGCTCAGGTCGGCCTTCCAGGTCGGAGCATTCTCGTTGAGGATCCACTCGCGCCAGTCCGTATGGATGTTGTTCTTGAGGCGGAAGTCCTTCAACTCCTGGAACTGGGCGTTCTCCTTGAGGCTCGGATCGGCCAGTTCGCGGAAGGCGAACCACTCCTCGGCGTTCATCAGCGGCATCGGGAACTGCGCCAGGTTGGAGATACCGTAGGATCCGCTGACCGTCACGGTCGGCTTCTCGCCGGTACCCTTCTTCGTGGTGATGTACACCACGCCGTTGGCGGCGCGGGAACCGTAGATGGCGGTGGAGGATGCGTCCTTCATCACCGTCACGTTCTCGATGTCGTTGGGGTTCAAGGCCGTGAAGATGGCCACGTCGACCGGCGTACCGTCGAGGATGAACAGCGGCGTATTCGAGGCGTTGATCGAGTTGACACCACGGAGGCGCATCGACACGGTCGCGCTCGGCTCACCGGAACTGGTGTAGACCTGCAGACCGGCGACCTTGCCCTGCAGGGCGTCGCCGGCGCTGGCCGCCGGAATCTTGGTGAAAGCGTCGGACTTGACGAGCGTGGAGGCACCGACCACCGAACTGATCTTCTTGGCGGTACCGTAACCGACCACGATGGTTTCCTCCAGGAATTCGGCATCGTTGGCCATGATGATGTTGATCAGGCTGCGGCCGGCCACGTCAACGGTCTGCGTCTCCATTCCGATGCAGGTGAACGTGAGGCGGTCGCCGGCTTTGGCGGCAATCTCATAGTTGCCGCCGACGTCGGTCGTCGTGTACTGTCCCGACACCTCGTTGTGAACGGTCACCCCGATCAGGGGTTCGTTCTGGGTGTCGACGACCGTACCGGAGACCCGGTTCCGGAAGTCCTGTCCTCCCGGAACGGCAAGCGCCGGCAGCGTGATCAGCAGCGCTGACAACAGCAGCAGGCACTTGTAACAAAGGGTGTTTTTCATCGGCATTATTTGTTTGGTTGATTCTTTCCATACAAAAAGGCCGGATGAACCGGCCTTTCCATTAAATTATATCGTGCGCCCCGGATAGGTTTCCAAGGCTTTCTCGAGACAGACCAGCGCGTGTCGGAGGTCTTCTTCCTTGAGCACGTAGGCCAGGCGGATCTGGTTGCGGCCCAGGCCGGGGGTGGCATAGAAGCCGGCCATCGGGGCGACCATCACGGTCTCGCCGTTGTAGCTGAACTCTTCGAGCAGCCATTTGGCGAATTTCTCGGAGTCGTCGACCGGCAGCTGGGCGGCGGCATAGAAGGCGCCCATCGGGCGAGGGGCGACGACGCCCTTCATTTTCTGCAGGCCGTCGATCAGCACGTCGCGGCGGTGGATGTACTCGTCACGGACGGCCTTGAAATAGGAGGCCGGGGCGTCGAGTGCGCCTTCGGCGGCAATCTGGCCGTAGGAAGGCGAGCAGAGGCGGGCCTGGGCGTAGCGCATCACGGCGGCCATCACCTCCTTGTTGCGGGAGACGAGATAGCCGATGCGCGCGCCGCAGAGGCTGTAGCGCTTCGACACGGAGTCGAGCAGGATGACGTTCTGCTCGAGGCCGGGGATGTGCATGCAGGAGAAGTGCGGGGCGTCGGTGTAGCAGAATTCGCGGTACACCTCGTCGGCGAAGATGAACAGGCCGTACTTCTTGGCGATCTCGCCCAGTTCGAGCAGCGCTTCCTTCGTGTAGAGGCAGCCGGTGGGGTTGCCCGGATTGCAGATCACCACGCCTTTGGTCTTGGCGGTGATGTGCTTCTCCACTTCCTTCATCGGCGGCAGCGCGAAGCCGTCTTCGATGTGGGTGGTGATGGGCACGAGCTTCACGTCGTTCTGCAGCGCGAAGGAGTTGTAGTTGGTATAGAAGGGTTCGAAGACGATCACCTCGTCGTCGGGGTTGCAGGTCACCGAAAGGGCGATCTGGAGCGCCTCGCTGCCACCATTGGTGATGTTGATGTCGGCAGCTTCCACGTTGATGCCGATGCCCTGGTAGTAGCGGGCGACGCCTTCGCGGAGCGAGTCGTTGCCGCCGCTCTTGGCATAGGCCACGACCTTGAGCTGGTTGTTCTTCACGGCATCGAGGGCCTCCTGCGGCGATTCGATGTCGGGCTGTCCGATATTGAGGTGATAGACTTTGATTCCGCGTTTCTTGGCTGCGTCCGCGTACGGGACCAGTTTGCGGATCGGCGAGGCAGGCATGGCCTGCGCCTTTTTGGAGAGTGTAAGCATTATTGGGTGAATTAAACAGAGATTACAGTTTTGCGCCGTATTTGGCGAGTTCTTCCATAAAGCCCTCGATCTTGGGCTGCACCTGGCTGGTCGGGCACGCATAGTTGTTGACCAGGATCGCGAAGCGGATGAGGCCGCGTTTCGAATCCACATAGCCGGCGTAGCAGCGCACGCTGGAAAGCGAGCCGCTCTTGGCGAAGATCGTCTTCTTCAGGTCGGGGTCGGCCTTGGCCAGGACCGTCCGCAGCGTGCCGGGGCGGCCGGGACCCGGGAAGGTTTCGATATACTCCCGGAAGTTGGGGCTGGCGGCCATCATCGCATAGAAGCGGGTGAAGAAGCGCGGGGATACGTAGTTCTGGCGGGAGAGGCCGCTGCCGTCTTCCTGGGTGTAGCCGTAGGTCGACACACCGCGTTCGTGGAGATAATCCTCGATGACCCGGCTGGCGCGGGAATAGGAGATGCCCAGGCAGGGCTCGCCGGTCTTCCGCTCGACGAGGGCTTTGCCCACCATTTTGAAGATGGTCTCGGCGAAGAAGTTGTTGCTGATGGTATTGGTCACCTTCACGATCTTGCGGAGTTCGGGCGAGAAGGTTTCGGCGATGTAATGCAGCGAGGCCTGCGGGGGGACGGCGTAGTCGTAGGCGATGGAGCGGACGTCGGAGACGCCCTTGCAGCCGATGCCGCGCTCGCGCAGGAAATCGGAGAAGGAGGCGGCGCAGGTGGCCGGACCGTACTTGTTGGACTGGGCCAGGGTGCGCGGCTTGGCGTCGATGCCGAAGCTACCGACGAACTTGCCGATCGGGGTGAGGCTCGAGGCGTAGTATTCGGTGTTGTCGCCGTCGCCCTTTTCTCCGGTGGTCACTTCGTTGATGAAGGTCATATACGGGGAATACGGGCCGACGGGCGTAATGCGGACGGGATCGCCCACGGCTTCGCCCGCTTCGATGTCGAAGTAGGACAGGTTCTCGCAGAACGACAGGCCGGAGGTGCCGCTGCCGTAGTCGTAGCCGATGTTGCCGTACGACCAGCTGGAGGGGATGTTCTCTTCATCATAGATGCGGTCGTCGCCGACGATGCGGCCGTTGATGCGGCGGATGCCCGCTTTCTTGACGGCATCGGCCCAGATGCCGAAGATGGAATCGATCGGGAAGGCGATCGTGTCGCGCGAGCCCAGGGTGGGATCGGCGCCGCCGACGATATAGAGATTGCCGTGGAGGACGCCGTTTTCGATGCGGCCGTCATAGGCGACGCGCGTAGAGAAGCGGTAGCCGGGTCCGAGCACTTCGTAGCCCAGGCCGGTGGTGATGGTCTTCATCGTGGAGGCCGTCAGAAGGGGCATGTCGGGATTCCAGGCGGCGATTTCCCGCCCCTGGCTGTCGACGGCGAGGATGCCGACGACGGCGTTGATCAGCAGGGAGTCGGTTTTCATCCGCTGGTCGATGTAGTTCTGGACACGGTTCTGGGCCAGGCTCATCAACGGAATGAGCGTCAGGGCGATCAAAAGAGTCTTTTTCATATCCGCTTGCAATATGTCTTACAAATTTAGTAAATTTGCCACCTAAATACAAAAATATGCACCGCAGGTTTTCCATCATCGCCGCCGGACTCGCGACTTTCGTCGCGCTCCTCTCCGCCATCGGCTGCCACAAGCAGGAACTGCCCGCCGACAACCCCGTTGTCGTGACCAAGGCGCTCTACGACACCGCCTCCAATTTCTACGTGGAATTCAACGAATATCCCGCCGAAATGCGCAATCTCCCGATCGGCATCTTCGACTCGGGCACCGGCGGCCTCACCGTCCTGGAGAAACTGCTGAGCCTCGACGCCTTCGACAACATCACGGGCCAGGCCGGCCGCGACAGCATCCTCGACTTCGCGGGCGAACACTTCGTGTATCTCGCCGACCAGGCCAACATGCCATACGGCAACTACGAAGCCGAAGGCAACAGCGAATACCTGCAGGAGCTCGTCCTTAAGGACGCCCTCTTCCTGATGGACGACGACTATTTCGCCAACCCCATCGAAGAGACGCCTACGGGCAAGAAATCCCGCGTCAAGATCATCGTGGTGGCCTGCAACACCGCCACGGCCTACGGCCTCGACCTCATCGAGAAAATGCTGGACCAGACGGGCACCGGCGTGAAGGTGATCGGCGTGATCAACGCCGGCGTCTCCGCCACGCTCGACGAGTTGAACGTCAAGCCCGGCGACGCCCCCTTCGCCATCGGCGTGCTGGCTACGCCCGGCACCATCGCTTCGGGCGCCTATGAACGCACCCTCCGCGAAGAGATCGCCCGCCGGGGCATCACCACCCCGATCGACATCGTCAACCAGAGCGGCTACGGCTTCGCCGAAGCCGTGGATTCCGACCCCGACTACGTCAATCCCCTGCTCTTCGCTCCCCGCAGCACATACCGCGGCCCGGCCCTCGGTGAAGCCGACGGCAGCATCAAGCAGGAACTGCTCAAAGCCTACAATTTCGACTTTTCCGACAACAAGATGCTCGCGCGCCGCAGCCCCGACGGCGGGTATGCGTCGCTCCAGCTCAATAGCGCGGAGAACTACGCCCGCTTCAATATGGTCTCGCTCCTCGAGCGGCACCGCCAGAGCGGCACCGGCACGCCCATCCGCGCCATCATCCTGGGCTGCACCCACTATCCTTTCCACCTGGAAACCCTCAACGAAACGCTTGCCGAACTCAAGGACTACCGCGAGGACGGCCGCTATCCCTACCGCGATCTGATCGCCGACGAAATCACCTTCATCGACCCGGCCGTATACACCGCCATCGAGTGCTACAACACCCTCCGGCAGGACGGCAACCTGGCCTACCGCATCTCCCCCACCAAGGTCGAGGCCTACATCTCCGTGCCGAGCAACCTCCTCGAGGACACCTGCCTGACCTCGGAAGGCATGCTCACCCACGACTACAAGTACGGCCGCAAACCCGGTACGGAAGACCAGACCACCAAACAGGTGCCCTTCTCGCTCAAGAACATCGACAGCAACAACCTCCAGCGGATCGAGGAGCGGCTCCCCTATTCGTACGGACTGATCGCCCCTTCGCTCAAATAAGCCTTGATGTACAAAGAAACCATTACGCCCGAAGAAATAGAACCGCTCGAACTGGCCGCCTTCCCCGGCCCGATCACCGTCATCTCCCAGCCCGGTCCTGAACTGGACCACGCCATCGCGCATCTGGGCAGCCAGCGGCTGATCGGCTTCGACACCGAGACCAAACCCATCTTCCAGGCCCACCAGCCCCGCAACCATACCGCGCTGCTGCAACTGTCCAGCGAGACGGAAGCCTTCCTGTTCCGGCTCCACCCGCTCGGACTGCCGCAGGAAATCGCCGACATCATGGCTTCGCCTTACATCACCAAGATCGGCGCCGCCGTGGGCGAAGACATCCATGGGCTGCAGCACTACTGCCGTTTCGAAGCGCAGCGTTTCCTGGACCTGCAGTCGTTCGGCGAACGCTTCGGCATCAAGGAGAAGAGCGTGCGCAAGATGGCGGCCATCATCCTGGGCCGGAAAGTGTCGAAGGCCCAGCAGTGCTCCAACTGGGAGGCGGATCCCCTCTCGGAAGCCCAGCAGATCTACGCCGCCACCGACGCCTGGATCTGCGTAATGATGTACAAGGCCCTGCTGGCCACCCCGCGCCAGCTTTAGACGACCCCGGCCATGACAAAACTCTATCTCAAAAAAGGACGCGAGGAATCGCTCCTCCGTTTCCATCCCTGGGTTTTCTCGGGCGCCGTCTTCGGCCTCGAGGGGCCCGACCCGGAAGAAGGCGACGTGGTCGCCGTCTACTCGGCCCGCAAGGAATTCCTGGGCTGGGGCCACTACCAGATCGGCTCGATCGCCGTCCGGATGCTCAGCTTCGCCGACGATATGCCCGCCGGCGGGCCGGACTTGGCCTTTTGGACCGCGCGGCTGCAGGGATGCCTGCAGGCCCGCCGCGCGTTCGGGCTCGCCGGCTTCGCAACCACGAACTGTTACCGCCTCGTCCACGGTGAAGGCGACTCGCTGCCCGGCCTGATTATCGACTGGTACGACGGCGTCTGTGTGATGCAGGCCCATTCGGCCGGTATGTTCCGGGCCCGGAAGATGATTGCCGAAGCGCTGCAGGCCGTCTACGGAGACCAGCTGCAGGCCGTTTACGATAAAAGCGAAGGCACCGCGCCGTTCAAGGCCGGGCTCGACCTGGGCGACGGCTATCTCTATCCCGCCTCCGCTCCGCAGGGGCTGTGTCCCCGCACCGTTCTGGAAAACGGACACCGTTTCCTCGTCGACTGGGAAAACGGGCAGAAAACCGGCTTTTTCCTCGACCAGCGCGAGAACCGCGCGCTCGTGGAGCGTTACGCCCGCGGCCGTCGGGTCCTGAACCTGTTCTGCTACACCGGCGGTTTCAGCGTCTACGCCCTCGCCGGCGGCGCCGTCTCCGTCGATTCGGTCGACAGCTCGGGCCGGGCAGTCGAGCTGGTGGAGAAGAATATCACCCTCAATTTCGGCGCGGACGCGCCGCACCGCGCCATCTGCGCCGATGCCATCGATTTCGTAAAAGACGCGCCGAAAGACGCCTACGACCTGATGATCGTCGATCCGCCGGCCTTCGCCAAGCACCGCGGCGCCCTGAACAACGCGCTGCGCGCCTATCAGCGCCTCAACGCCGCGGCCATTTCGGCCGTCGCGCCGGGCGGGCTCGTATTCACCTTCAGCTGCTCGCAGGTCGTCGACCGCGAGACCTTCGCGCTGGCCGTCTTCAGCGCCGCCGCCGATGCCGGCCGCCGCGTCCGCATCATCGACCGCCTCAACCAGCCCGCCGACCACGCCGTCAACATTTTCCATCCCGAGGGGGCCTACCTCAAAGGCCTGGTCCTCTATGTTGAATAACCCTTTCTGCTACACCCCTTCCCCGTCGATCGTCGCCGCCGCCCGCGCGCTGATTGACCGCATCGACGCAGACCCCGGTTTGCGGAAGATTTTCGCCGAAGGCAAGATGCTCGGCATCCTAGAGGTAGAGGGTTCCCAATTCCTCTACGCCTTCTCCGGCCTCGCCGGAGGAAGCGCCTTCGTCGAGGGGTTCGTGCCGCCGATTTTCGCCTGGAAGCCGGAGGACATCGTCAGTTCCTCGGCTGAGGAGTCGCGGCGGTTGCAGGACTGGCTGTTCGAGCAGTATGTCGTGCTTAACGGCCGGGGCGAGCGACGCTCGATCCGGCAGATCTTTGCCGACCGGGGGCTTGTCCCGCCGGGCGGCACGGGCGACTGCGCGGCGCCGAAGCTGCTGCAATACGCCTTGCAGCACGGGCTCAAGCCGCTGGCCATCGGCGAATTCTGGTACGGCGCCTCCCCGGCCCGCGAAGTGCGGCGCAGCGGGGCGTTCTACCCCGCCTGCACCGGCAAGTGCGGGCCGCTGCTCGGCTATATGCTGCAGGGCGTCGACGTCGAGCCGAATCCTTTGGAGAGCGACGCGCACTGGCTGCTGACCGATCCGGTCGTGCGGTATGAAGATGCCGACCTCATCGTGGCCGAGAAACCGGCCGGCATGCTGGCCGTGCCCGGGCGCCCGGTGCCCGGTGTCACACCGCGTCGCTCGCTCCAGGACTGGCTGGCCGATTATTGCGGCCAGACGGTCTTCGCCTGCCACCGGCTTGATATGGATACCTCCGGCCTGATGGTCTTTGCCAAGACCCCGGAGGCCCAGGCCGCCTTGCAACGGCAGTTTGAGAACCGCGAGGTCTCGAAGGCCTATCTAGCCCGGATTCCGGCGGACGAGGCCGCCGTGGACGGGGCGGCTGACTGCTCCAGCCTCGCCGTCGGCGACCGGGGCAAGATTTCGCTGCCGCTCGCCCCCGACTGGTACGACCGGCCGCGGCAGATGGCCGACCCGGAGCACGGCAAGCCGGCCGTCACCGACTACGAGGTGCTGGACGTCCGTCCCGACGGCACGGCCTTCGTCCGGCTCATCCCCTACACCGGCCGCACCCACCAGCTCCGTGTCCACTGCGCCCACCCCGCCGGCCTCGGCCGCCCCATCCTCGGCGACCGCCTCTACGGCGGAGAAGACGCACCCCGCCTGATGCTCCACGCCGCTTACCTGAGTTTCCGGCACCCGGCCGACGGCCGAAGAATGACGTTCGAATCCGATTTTCAATAAAAATCCGAAGACTATGAGAAAAGCCCTGCCAATTCTGGCCGCCCTCCTCCTGGCCATTCCCTTTGCCTGCACCCGCCCGCAAAGCGCCCCTGTCGGCGGCGTTGAAGTGGAACTCCGGAATCCCATCCTGCCCGGTTTCCATCCGGACCCGTCGGTCGTGGCGGTGGGAGCAGACTATTATCTGATCAACTCTTCTTTCCACTATTTCCCCGGCGTCCCCGTGTATCACAGCCGCGACCTGCAGAACTGGGAGCAGATCGGCAACGTACTGGACCGCCCTTCCCAACTTCCTCTGGAAAAATCAAACGCCTCGCTGGGCATTTATGCGCCCACGATCCGCTACCACGAGGGCACCTTCTATATGATCACCACCAACGTGGGCGGCGGCGGCAACTTCATGGTGACCGCCACGGATCCGGCCGGCCCCTGGAGCGAGCCGCTCTGGCTGCAGCAGGGCGGCATCGACCCGTCACTCTATTTCGAGGACGGCAAATGCTATATGGTCTCCAATCCGGACGCCACGATCACCCTGTGTGAGATCGACCCGGCCACCGGCGCCACCCTGAGTCCGGGCAAGGCGCTCTGGCGCGGCACGGGCGGCCGTTACCCGGAAGGACCCCACATCTACAAACACGACGGCTGGTACTACCTGCTCATCTCCGAAGGCGGCACCGAACTGGCCCACAAACTGACCGTGGCCCGCAGCCGCCACATCTACGGCCCCTACGAAGCCAATCCCGCCAATCCCATCTTCACGCACTGCTCGCTTGCAGCCCAGGACAGCAACATCCAGGGCACGGGCCACGCAGACTTCTTCCAGGCCGCCGACGGTTCCTGGTGGACGGTTTTCCTGGCCTACCGGCGCTACGGCGGCGACTTCCATCATCTGGGCCGGGAAACTTTCCTGGCGCCCGTGACCTGGGAAAACGGCTGGCCGGTCATCAATGGCAACCAGCCGGTGGCCGAACGGATGACCGTCCGTCTGCCCGACGTTCCCGCCCAGCCGCAACCCGCGCCCGTCCACGAAGACTTCTCCGTCATCGGTCCGGCGTGGATGCACATCCAGCATCCAATTGCCGAGAATTACGCCGTCCGCGACGGCATACTCACCCTCACGGGCAACGGCGACGGCTTCGACTGGGGCGGCTGGCATCCCACCGCCCTGCTCCGTCGCCAGGAAAGCGCCGAGTGCCGCTTCGGCACCCGCGTCGCCTTGCAGGGCGACGGCGAAGCCGGCCTGGCCATCTACCAGTCACACAACGGCCACATCGAATTCTTCGTCCGCCGGGAGAAAGGCCGTTCGCAGGCCGTCGTCCGCGTACGCCTGCACAGCATCCTGCACGAGCAGGCCGCCGTGCCGCTCCCGAAAGCCGAAGCCCGGCTGGAAGTCCAGGCCCACGGCGAGCACTATGATTTTCTGCTCAACGGCCGCGAAATCACCCGCGTGGACACCAAACTCGTCAGCACCGAGATGGCCGGCGGCTTCACCGGCGTGACCGTCGGCCCCTACTGCCGCCTCGGAAAAGCCGCGTTCCAGGGGTTCGATTACGAAGAGGAGTAAAAAAACTTTGGTTTTCCAAAAAGAATCTCTACCTTTGTAGTCCTTTGGTGCCTGGGCCGGGAGGTTAGGCACTGGTCTGCAAAACCAGGTAGAGCGGTTCAATTCCGCTAGGCACCTCCAATAAAAAAGCGAAGCTTACGGCTTCGCTTTTTTATTGGAGGTGCCTGAAGGCACTGTTTTCTACTGGGGGCACAGCCCCCAGACCCCTCGCGCCTTTGGCGCAGCCCGCTGAAGCGGGCTTTCGCTTTCTCTTCCCCGAACGACGCCTTTCGGTGTGCAAATCCGGCCATTCTGCTCACGGAGAGGCTAGGTCAGGCATTTTTGAGCCGACCTACACCAGAACGGGAGGGAGATCTGGCAGACGGGCCGTGACTAAGGCGCCATTCCCCCTGTTTTCGCCAATCAGGCGCAAAAGGATTGTTCCCTCAGCGCGTGAGAGGCAGATTACTTTGCGCCACAGGCCGATTTCGGGCTATGGCGCCAAGACATAAGCAAAATAGCACTCATTATCAGCTAGTTACAGTACGTAACTTTGCGCCTGTTTGGCGAGAGCCTCGCGAATCCCGCTCATTCTTTCTTCAAGGCGACGGCGACAGGATTGGCAAGTCGTTCTTAGTCCTGTCGCGGCAAAAGTAGATGACAACGAAACTGTTCTCAGAAAGCGTAGTAGAAGCCTAGGGAGGCCGAATTGGTGATACTCAGGTCGGCATCGAAATAGCCTTCTCCGTTGACGGAGCGGTAGCCCAGGAAGGCCACGCGGGAGACCAGGCCGAAGCGCGGGGAAAGGGAGATATGGATGCCCGGGCAGATACCGGCCCGCCAGGAACGGTAGGAGTCATCCAGATAATAGGAATAGGAATACAACGCATCCGCAAAAAGGCCGACATACTGCCCCAACGGAAGATAGGCCCGGGCGTAAGGCGCCACGGAAAGCCGGCTCGTCCCTTCTTCCTGCCAGTGATAGCCGACAGATGTCCCGACGGACAGCCAGTTGTTGACGCGGTAGCCGATTTCCGGCATCACGCTGAGCTGCGCGTTGTGGCTCCCCCGGCCAAAAAGCCCCAGGTGGAAGCCCATTCCGCCTCCGACATACACTTGCGCCGAGAGAGTAGTCGCCATCCAGAGCGCAACCAAAAGCAATACGGTTTTTTTCATAGGTCTGCGGGCGTTGTCTCCTACAAATGTAATGCTTTTTGTTTAATGCAGGCCTAGTCTTTTTTCAGCGTGATGGCGGGGTTGGTTTGGGCGGATTTGAGGGTTTGCCAGAGGACGGAGAGGAAGGCGATGGCGACGGCGATGATGACGGCGAGGACGAAGATCCAGGCGTAGTTCTCGAGGCGGACGGTGAATTGCTGGAGGTACTGGCCGGCGGCCCAGACGGCGAGGGGGATGCCGATGGCGCAGGCGACGGCCACCATAATCATATAGTCGCGCACGCCGCGGCGGAGTTCCGTCTCCACGGTACCGCCGAAGACTTTCCGGACGGCAATGGCAGAGGCCCGTTCCCCGGCGTAATAGGTACTCATCGCCACGAGGCCGAGGAGCGAGATGATGACCGCCAGGATCATAAAGACCTCCAGCAGGCGCATATTGTTGCGGACCGGCCGCAGGCCTTCGCGGAGGCTGTCTTCCACGAACGTGAAATCCGAATAATAGACTTGCGTCGTCTGCTTCCAGCTTTCCAGCGTTTCCTGGATGGCACGCCGGGCTTCTGCCGGATCGCCGGAGATTTCCATCAGGTATCCCTGCAGTTCTTCCGCGGGCCTGACCGTCACGATCACAAGATCGACGGCGCCCATATTGTCGGCTTCCACGGGGAAATCCGCGATGATGCCGGCCACGTGGTCGCAGTCGCCGCCCGTGCGCTGGGAGAGCATATCGATGGACAGGTCTTCGTCCGTAAGCCCGGTCGAGGCGAAGGCCGTCTCGCCGAACCAGACGCCGCCGGTCAGTGGCGTATGATAGTCTTTCTGCACTTCGAATCCCAGCATCCGGAAAGCCGAGGAATCGACCCGATAATAGCGATACAGGATGTCGCGGCCGTCCCGGGCTGTGGAATACTGCCCCTGCGAACTGCTGAGCGGGACTGCGTTGGCGTGTCCCATTTGCCGGACGCACGGCAGGGCGGCCAGCGATGCCTCGAGCGCATCCGTCCCGGACTGCGCCAGGGCCCGCACCAGAACCATGTTCTGGATGTTCGCGTGCAGCGGGCGGTGGAGCGAGGTGCGGTACTGCGCCTCCATGATCAGCGCCATCGCGATCAAGAACACGGCCAGGGCATTCTGCAGCACGATGAAGATCTTGCTGAAGGTCATTTTCGTAGAGCGGCGGAAGGAGCCGCGCACGATGTCGACGGGCTTGTAGCGCCCGGCCAACAGGGCCGGGAGCAGGCCGGCGAGAGCGCCGACCACCCCGATCAGCAGCGCATAGACCAGCAGATAGCCCGGGGTCAGATGCACGCGGATGGGCACGTCGGGATTGTTCAGCAGGCTGTTGATGGCCGGCGCAAAGGCGTAGGCCAGCAGCAGGCCGAGGGCGAAGCACACGGCGGTAAACAGAATGGATTCGGCGATGTATTTCCCGATGACGGCACGCTTCTCCGCGCCGAGCAGCCGCCGCATCGCCATCTCCCGGGCCCGCTTGCCCGTGAGGGCGAAGGAAAGATTGATGTAATTGAAGATGGCCGAAAAGAGCAGCAGCAGGCCGACGATGGCCAGCAGCCGCAGGGTATCCGTATCGCCGTGGCAGAAGGGTGTGAAATCGAACTTCTTGAAAAACAATTCGTCGAGCCGCGTCATATCGAGTTTCTCGAAGAAACCGGTCCCGTAGAGGTCGTCCCCATAGATTTTCCGGCAGACCTGTTCCACCTTGTCGTAGATGACACCCGGATCGGTATCCGACGCAAACTTCACGAACACGTATGAGGAACCGAAATGATCGTAAGGGGCGGAGAGCGCATTGCCGTTGATCCTGGGATCCTTCTCGCTGCCCCAGATATCCGCGTTTTTGAACAGCGTACCCTGGAAATCCTGCAGGATGCCCGCCACCGTGTGCTCCGTCTCATTGACGAGGATCATCTGCCCGACTTTCAGCTCGTGCGCCCGGGCGAAGCTCTCGGAAACCACGACATTCGAAATGTCGTCAAACGCTTCCGGGCCGCCTTCCACGAAGCGGTAGTACGGGAACATCTTGAAGAAATCGCTCCCTACGGCCGCCGCCGCATCGCAATCAAACTTCTCCTCCCCGATCTGCGTCCGCAGCAGCATATTGTTGGCGTACCGCACCGCCAGCTGCGCCTCCGGCACCTGCTGCATCACGGCATCGGTGAACCCGTAGGTCAATCCCGGGAAATCGGGCATTCCGAAGTTGTAGATATGCTCCCGCTCCGGGTGCTCCCGCGTCACCGACCACTGCTGCCACGCATACGATCCGATCAGGATCACAAACGCCAGGCTCACGGCCAACCCCACCGCCTCGATGGCGGTATAGAGCTTGTTACGGCTCAAAAACTTCAGGTAACTGTTCATCGTATTTTCTTTATTGTTATTCCTTCTTTAATGTTCCTGCCGGATTCAGGCGCGTGACGCGCCGGGTCTGCACCCAGACGGCCAGCAGGGAGAAACCGACGATCAAAAGCGTGGCTCCGATAAAATACAGCGGACCGACCGTAATCCGATGGGCAAAAGGCCGGAGTAACAAGTCGCTGAGCCAGAAAGCGACAGGGATGCCACACACGCAGGCTGCCAGCACAATCCAGACATAGCTCCGGCTGTTCTTCCAGGTCTCTTCGTTCACCGTGGCTCCGAAGACCTTCCGGATGGCGATATCGTGCTCCTTGAGGGAAACGAACCAACTGCTCAGCCCGGTCATGCCCAACAGGGACAGGACAAGCATCAGGACGGTAAACAGTGCGATGACCTTCATCGACGCCCTTTCGCTCTGCAAGAGGCTCTTGTTGAGTTCCGGAATATAACCCTTGATATGCGGCTCCTTGTACACGCCCCACGAACGGTCGAGCGTCTCTTTCATACAATCGAGGATGGCTTTCTCCGCTGCTCCGTGCGGACCGACCGTCCGGATGGCGAACGATTTGTAATAGGCGACCGGACTCTCGTACCAGTCCTCCTGCAAGGAGATGAATGAAGCTTGATCACGGTTATAGCCGGAACGGAAATCAGCGACAATGCCGCCAATCGCCGTGACGCCCATCCAGTCCATCTGTTCGGCGGTCAGACGCGGGTCGACCGGGTCGAGTTGCATATCTTTTACGAACGATTCGGTCAGCCAGGCCACCCTTTCCCCTTCCCGGTGATAATCGCGGATGATCTTGAAACCGTAGGCATCAAAAGCGCCCCGACTGCAATACAATTTTGAGAAATAGTTGCCTTCCATATACGTATCATCCCCGTTCTCATCTCTCATCCGTATCGAAGAGGAACCGCCTTCCAAAGGCAGGAATATGCCTATATTGCACCAACCGGGTCGGTCATCGCAGTATCCCAGCTCCGTCACGCAGGGCAGGCGGCGCAATGCCTCCAGACAAGGGTCGAGTTCGTGGTGGGCGTAGGGACCATAGAACCAATAGACATCCTCCACGTCCACGCCAAGCGGTTGTCTGACCGTTTTCCGATACTGCGCCGCATAAGTAAGGAAGCAGACGAGCAAAACCATCGTGACAAAGCACTGCACAAAGATGAACACCTTGCTGAACACCATCTTGTTCTGCATCCGCACCTCCCCCTTGATGACATCGATGGCCTGGGGGCGGGAAATGATCAGGGACGGGATGAGGCCCGCAATCAGCCCCACAAAGAGGACCAACAGGAGATAATACAGCCAGCTTCTCCCCGTAAAGGCGACACGCACATTGAAGCCCAGTTCACTGTTCGCCTGGAAAAGGGCATTGATTTCCGGAACGATCGCGTAGGAAAGCAGCAGGCCCAGCAGGAAGCAGGCTGTCGTCAAACAAAGGGATTCCACCAGCAGCTTGCCGATAATCTCCCCGCGGGTAGAGCCCAGGAGCCGGCGCGTGGCCATCTCCTTGGCCCGGAATGTCCCCATCGCCACATTGAGCGCAATGTAATTGAACAAGGCGAAGAGCAGCAGCACCAGACTCAGGATCAGGACGACACGGAAGACATATTTGTTGGAACTGGCCAACGCACCGCCCCCGACGCCGGACACTTCATCGTAGCGGTACAGACGCACGTTATTCCGAAGCGTTTCCTCTTCCTGCTCCTTCGGCAGCCCCTCGAAAAAAGCGTAATTGACCCGGGCCGCCCGGCGGATTTTTTCGGCCAGCTCTTCCCGGTCGGTACCGGGCTTCACCTTGAAAAAACACAGGTCTTTATAGTGCATCCGCTGCGGATTCTTCCAATAGTACTGGAGCGTAGGCCCTGCAATGTTGATGAACACGTCGTGCGGGCGCATCAGGGCGCAGTCATAGTCATCGACAATTCCCTCGATGGTATATTCCAGAGAGTCCAGGATGAAATGCTTTCCGACGGCATCCCGGCCATACCCGATCTTCTTGGCAAAAGACTCCGAAACCAGGGCATTCGTGTTGTCCTGCAACACTTCCCGGCTGCCGGAGAGAAAACGGGTCGGAAAGAAATCGAAGTAATCGAGGTCGCAGAGCAGCAGTTCGATGCTGTAGCTCTCGTCGCCCACTTTGATGTCGGCCGGACGCGTGGCGCTGAAGAGCGTCGTCTGCTCCACCTCCGGAATGTTCTTCTTCAGGAATTCCGGCTGATCGAAGCATCCGGACAAATACTCCCCATAGAGGGTAAACGTGTAGATCCGGTCATAATCCCGATTCCCGTGGTCGACGTTCCACAAATCGTTCACATAGCTCATCAGCGGAATGATGAACGCAAGCGCCACGCTGATGCCCAGGAATTCGATCAGCGTATATAGCTTGTGGTTGCGAAGGAATCGAAGGTACGTTTTCATTGTCAATTATGTGTTAACTTTGCAGAGATGGATTCAATATGGCATTATGACTCCCCCTTGGGGAGAATGTGGATGGCGGGGGACGGAAAGTCGCTCACCGGGCTTTGGTTCGAAAGGCAGCAGTTCGCCCCAGCCCCGGCCTCTGCCGGAGATGCGTCTGTGCGCTGGCTTCCGGTCTTTGACGAGACTTGTCGCTGGCTCGAATGCTATTTCGGGGGATATCTGCCCGATTTTACGCCGCCGCTGGCCCTGCAGGGGACGCCTTTCCGGCTGGCGGTCTGGGAGATTCTTCAGGAGATCCCTTACGGAGCCACGATGACATACGGCGCGATTGCCGCGCGGGTGGCCGCCGACCGCGGCCTCGGCCGGATGTCCGCCCAGGCGGTCGGCGGCGCCGTGGGCCACAACCCGATCGCGATCATCGTGCCCTGCCACCGCGTCATCGGTGCCGACGGCAGCCTGACCGGCTACGCCGCCGGCCTCGACCGCAAGGAATGGTTGCTCCACTGGGAATCTGACTTCAGTCGCCGGATTCGTCCGTGCGGCCTTCATCGTCTGCCAAAGGACAGTGCCGAAGGCGATGGCCAGGGCGACGAGTGCCGCGACGGCGAATACCCAACCGTAGTTTTCGATCCGGTAGGCGAAACGCTCCAGATAGACGCGGGCGGCCCAGACCGCAAACGGAATGCCGATCAGGCAGGCGATGCCGGTCAGAACCATATAGCTGCGGACATTCCGCCAGGTTTCGCTGTTGACATCGGCGCCGAAGACCTTCCGAACGGCGATCTGTTTCGTGTTTTCATCGGCGAAATAGGTACTCATCGCCAGCAGGCCCAGCAGGGAGATGAGCACCGCTAAAAACGCAAAGAGTTCCACCAGGCGCAGGGTCCTGCGCACCAGGGCCAACTGAAACCGTACATCCAGGCGGGTTCTTCCACTCCGGCGGTTTCCAGCCGGTATTCCCTGTACGCTTGCCGGATGGCTTCATCGTAAGACTTGTCTTCTCCCGTGGTACCGATGAGCATACAGTTGGCATATTCGAGTTCCTCGGCCCGGGTCACGACGACGCCGCCGTTCGGATTGAATTCGTCCTGAGAGGCCGGTGCCGTCGGGAAATCGTGCACGACGCCGCCGATGAACTCCGGCTTGGCGCCGTTCGCATTGATTCTCCGAGGGAATACGGTAGACGTATCCGATACCGCAGCGGCATTGAAAGCACTGCGGCTCATCCAAAGGGAATGCGTCAGCGGATGGCCGAAATCTTCTTCCACCTCCAGTCCCAGCAGGTTGAAATACGTCGTATCGCAGAGGATGAGGGGCATATTCACGCGATGTTCTTCGTCGACCCGTACACCCATGGTCATATTGATGTGTCCCGGAATGCCACGCCCCACACCCGCCTTTGTCACAAAGGGCAGTTGCTCCACCTTGTCCTTGAAGATCTTCATCATATCATAGTCCCGGGCGGAGTACTCGATGTAGTAGAGGTTTTTCGTCGCGGCATGCATCGGCCGGGTAAGCATATGTTGCATCTGCACCTCCATCACCAGGGCGAGGGAGATCAGGAATACCGAAAGGACGTTCTGCACCACGATGAACACTTTGCTCAGGACCATCTTGTTCCGGCGGCGGAGCGTGCCTTTGATGACGTCGATGGGTTGGTAACGGGATGCGGCGACAGCCGGGAGCAATCCGTTGATGATGCCCAGAACCAGGATGCAGGCGAAGTATGCCAGGATATAACCGGGCGTCAACATAAAGGAAAGCCGTACGCTTGTATCGATGCCCAGCATCAGTTCGTCCGGATCGCTGGTGGAAACCAGGTTGTTCATCATCGGGACCAGGAGATCGGCCAGCAGCAGGGCCGCCGCGAAGCACACGGCGGTGAAAGCCACGGATTCGGCTATGTACTTCCACAGGATGCCGGCCTTGTCGGCCCCGAGAAGCCGCCGGGTGGCCATTTCTTTGGCCCGCTTGCCCGTAAGCGCCAGGCTCAGGTTTACATAATTGAAAACCGCTGACAGCAGGAGCAACAGCACGACAACCGTGAGAAGCCGCAGCATCTGGGCATTGCCCTTGCGGGTG